>CAVXNX010000010.1:0-463101 GCA_963763215.1 uncultured Bacteroidales bacterium | reverse complement strand
CTCACTTACTCACTTACTTTTCAATTCACACGCTGATTTTTCAACTCTAATTCTATTAAGGGTTATAAACAAATAATTATTCTATGAAAAAAATTGAATCCCATCATGGTCTCGAGGTTTGGAAAAAGGCCATTGAGCTGGTAAAAAAAGTATATCTGTTTACTAAAAAGCTACCTTCGGATGAGAAATTTGTACTGGTATCGCAAATGCGACGGGCTGCGATCTCAGTGCCCACCAATATTGCTGAGGGTGCCGCAAGGAGGTCCTCAAAGGATTCGGCAATTTTCTGAATATTGCTCTTGGATCTGCTACCGAACTGGAAACGCAATTCATTATTTGCAGGGAATTGGGATATTTGAAATGCTATTGATGACGTTCTTGAAGAAATCAAGGTTATCAGGTTTATGTTGATTTCGCTTAGGAGGAAAATTTTCTGAGTGAGGACAGGTTAATGATGTGCAGAGCGTGAGAACGTGCAGGGCGTGATGATCCTGCAAAAAACGAATGGTTGAATATTCCGATGATCACTAGCTAAAATAAATTCTGGAAAATTAAGTGTGTCATCGTCAAAAATTCAAATATCTTGTAAATCCTCTATTCTTTCCTTTCGGACATCTCACTCACTTTCTCACTCTCTCACTTTCTCACTCACTCACTTTCACTCACTCACTTCTCACTTTCTCACTCCTCACTTTCTCCCTCACTTAATAAAATTCAATATCAAAATCGTCGTCGTAATCGTCGACAAAAACGTACTGGCCAGCAACGATATCGTCGGGATATTCAGATGAAAGATCTTGCTCTTTATGGGTTCGACGATGACCAGGTCATTGGGTAGGAGGAAATAGGCTTCTGAACTCAAAAGATCCTTTTGTTTCAGGTTGATGCGGTAGGTTTTTGTGCCTTGTCCGGTGGGGCGGACGACGAGGACTTTTGAACGGTCGCCGTAATCGGTGATGTCACCGGCCATGCTGATGGCCTCAAGAACGGTGAGTTGGTTATTGTAATTCCGGTAGGTTCCCGGACGGGTCACTTCCCCGATGACGGAAAATTTAAAGCTCAGGAGTTTCACGATAACCGTGGCATCTTTCAGGTACTGCTGCGATTTTTTCTGAATGGTCCGCTGCGCTTCATCCACCGTCTGACCCAGCACATTAACCGGTCCCAGTATGGGAATGACGATGTTTCCTGAATCGTTCACATTGTAGCCATTGACATAAAGGCTGGTTTCATTGGAATACATCTGGGTCGAATATTGCTGCGTCCCGCCGTTCAGCTGATCGTTAATGTCCTGGTTCAGGGTGTAAAATTTGACATAGAGAATGTCCTGCTCCTGAAGTTTATAATGCGGCTCTTCACGGGGAAAGAAATTTTGTGTCCCCGCCTGGTCGATATCCTGGAGGTAGGTGAGCTGTTTTTGGCTCGTGCATGCTGAGAATAAAATAATAAGGAGGGATGATAGGAAAAGGAGCCGGGATCTCATTTTATGATTGTATTAGAATTTCAAACTAGAGACGCTGATATTTTCTGGTTTTCGACATTAAGAGATAAAGGGAATGTCGAATGATGAATGTCGAATGTCGAATGGGGGAGGAGATAGAATGATGAATGTCGAATGTGAATGTCGAATGGGGGAGGAAGGATAGAATGATGAATGTCGAATGATGAATGTCGAATGGGGGAGGAAGAAAGATCAAACATCGAATGATAAATCATGAAGTTGAATAAAAGAAAATTTAAAACGATGGAAGAAGCCAGGAAAAACAAATTTGATTTGGAGAATCGATTAATTGAATTTGCTGTAAGTATTGTAAAAATCGTTGAATCTATGTCAAAATCCCTTGCCGGTCGCCATCTGGCAAGCCAGCTTATCAGATCGGGAACCTCTCCGGCATTGAATTATGGCGAAGCTCAAAGCAGTGAATCCCGTAATGATTTTATCCACAAAATGAAGATTGGACTTAAAGAACTCCGGGAAACTCATATTTGCCTTCAACTGATCGATCGTTTGAAATTAAGCCGGGAATCTGATCTTGTCATTTCGGCGATGAAGGAAAACAACGAACTCATTTCCATCTTCGTAAAAAGCCTCAAAACCGCTAACGCTAACAGTCTCACTAAAAAATCCCTCTTTTTCCCCCTCCTTCGACATTCGACATTCAACATTCATCATTCGGCATTCACTCTTCCTCCCCCCTTCAAAATTCGCCATTCATCATTCATCATTCGACATTCCCTCTTCCTCCTCCAACATTCAACATTCAACATTCGCTATTCGACATTCAACATTCTCCTCCCGCGGCTCCGCCCCGTCGGTCACATCCGTTATCTCCGGATCGCACCAACAAGGGCCTGAAAAATATGTCTGTTATGAGGTTTTTAGGCCTCGTTTATTTTATCGCCGGTTTTGAATTTCCCGGCTGTTTTTTTCTATCGCTCTTTGCCTGCTGCGGATTCTTATTTTTCCGGGCCTGGCAAGGCTAATTCTGTGAATTCAACCCCTTCAGGGTTGCGGATCAACTGCCGTCTTGTACCCCGGGTTTCACCCGGGGCTACTGTTTGTTCAACCCCTTCAGGGTTGTACGTTAACGATCGTTCAAATTGCCATGAATTTGCATCCGGGCATTGCATGTTGAACTCTTTCAACGTTACGGATCAACCGTCATTTTCAACTGCCCCGGTTCCATTTGGGGCTCGTGTCTATCCAACCTCTTCAGGGTTGTGAGTCAAGGACCATCCACATTGCCGCGGATTTGCATCCGGGGCATTGTCTGTTGAACTCTTTCAACGTTACGGATCAACCTCCGTTTTCAAATGCCCCGGTTTCATTTGGGGCTCGTGTCTATCCAACCTCTTCAGGGTTGTGGGATAATGATCATCCACATTGCCGCGGATTTGCATCCGGGGCATTGTCTGTTGAACTCTTTCAACGTTACGGATCAAGCGTCATTTTCAACTACCCCGGTTTCATTTGGGGCTCATGTCTATTCAACCTCTTCAGGGTTGTGAGTCAAGGATCATCCACATTGCCGCGGATTTGCATCCGGGGCATTGTCTGTTGAACTCTTTCAACGTTACGGATCAACCTCCATTTTCAAATGCCCCGGTTTCATCTGGGGCTAATGTCTATTCAACCTCTTCAGGGTTCTGGGTTAACGATCGTTCAAATTGCCTCGGATTTCCATCCGGGGTGTTGTCCTTTGAACGATTTCAAAGTAAATGGTCTTCCGCTGTCAATTTTTCCAGATCAGCCTCTTAATTCTCGTCATTCCCTCTCTTCCTCTCACTTCCTCACTTCCCGACCTCCTCACCTCCTCGCCTCCTCACCTCCTTCCTTCCACAGCAACAGCACTTCCTCCCCGCTCATTTTCATCTTATTTGCCTGCCATTCCTCCGGACCGTAGACGATGTACCGCAATCGCCGCTTGATCAAGATCTCGCATTTGTCGGCAAGGTGCACGAGGTACTGGCGGTTGATGTCGTCGCCGATGAAGATCAGGTCGATGATGTCGCTGTCGATGCCCCGGGCGAAATCGCCGCAGAGATAGACGCGGTCGAGTTCGCCGAGCTTGTGGCGATCTTTTCGATGACCTGGTCGATGCCGATGTACTTGAAGATGATGTTGTTGATGTCGGGAAAAAGGGGATGGCCCTGGTTGGCCTGGTAGTACTTTTTGTTGCCCTGCATGAAGGACTTCAGAAGACCGGCATCCTCGAACCTGTTGAGTTCCACCCGGATGGCGTTCGAGGACTCTCCGAACTCGCTCTCCAGGTGGCGCAGGTACGACGAGGAATTGCCGTTGAGGAAGAACTTCAAAAGCAATTTCATCCTTGTCTTTGATGTAATTAACGCGTCCAGCACAGAGGGAAATTTTGAGTAACAAAACTACCCGTTCTTTACGAAGGACAATGGAATTTGGTTTAGAATGTGGGTTATTTAGATTGGGTATAAATTGGGGGTGAGGTGATGGGGTGATGGAGTGATGAAGTTATGAGGCTATGGAGCTATGGAGTTTATGAAGCTTCGTGCACTTCCACGTTTGCCTTTCTTCCTTAGCGTCTTTGCGCCTTTGTGTTTAATTTTCTTCGTGCCCTTCACCCGTATGCTTTTCCTTCGTGCCGTTGTGTTTATTCCTTCGTGTTCTTCCCCGTGACTTCCCGAAAAACCTCTTCCAGGCTTTTCTCTTTCAGCTGCATCGAAAGTACGGTGAGTCCCTGATCGACGGCGAACCGGAACAGGACGGGCCGGAGATCGGAACCGGCAGAAGTCTCGATGAGGTATTTGTGTTCACCGGCGGTGCGGATGCGAAGGACGTTCCCCAGGCCTTTAAGCAGTGCGGCATCCGGAATTTTGTCAAACTCCACCAGGATGGTGACGGACTCCGCCGACCGGCCTGTACTGATCTCCCCGGGCCTGCCGTCGGCCACGATCTTCCCGTGATCGATGATCACCACCCTGTCGCAGATGGCTTCTACCTCCTGCATGATATGCGTTGAAAGAAGGACCGTCTTCTCCCGCCCGAGCCGGTGGATCAGTTCGCGGATCTCCACGATCTGGTTGGGATCCAGCCCCGAAGTCGGCTCATCGAGGATCAGCACCGACGGATCATGCAACAACGCCTGCGCCAGTCCCACCCGCTGCCGGTACCCCTTGGAAAGGGCGCCGATCTGCTTGTGCTGCTCCACCGAGAGTCCTGTCTCGGTGATCACCGATCCGATGCGCTCACCGGCCAGGTTGCCCATCTTATAGTGGCCTGCCACGTATTCCAGGTATTCCCTCACATACATCTCCGGATACAGTGGATTTTGCTCCGGAAGATACCCCGTCCGCTCCCGCACCTCCATGGGACTCTCCAGGACATCGAGCCCGTCGACCTCAACCTGGCCTGACGTCGGGGGGATATAGCCGGTGATGATCTTCATCATGGTCGACTTCCCGGCACCATTGGGACCGATAAAGCCGGTGATGCTTCCTGAATGCACCTCCAGCGACACATCGTCCAGCGCCTTTTGCCGGCCGTACATCTTGGTGATATGGCGGATCGTGATCGACATACCACAAAGGTAGATATTTTGATCCGTAATGAAACGCATTCGGTAAAAAACGGGAGGAAGTGATGGGGTGATGAAGGTGATGAGGTGATAAGGTGATGAGGTAAGAAGGACGTAAGAACGTCTTTCAGGATCATGCCGAAATTCTCGTAAGGTCCGTTCAGGGCCACCCGTAGTGGCAGGTCGCGACGGGTCATCTGGAAGCACCGTGACGGGTCATCTACCAACGCCGGTAAAACAGTTAACCTCGAAGTTTCAAAGATAATCCAAGCAGAGCGCGATGGCCACCCTCGATTGGTGCGAACCTGAACGAGCCCGGCCCCAGTGTTGAGGGCCCGTGCGACAAGGGCGAGAGAGGGTTGTCAATCGCGGAGGGTTTCTTTGTTACTTTCTTTTGCCCTTGAAAAGAAAGTAAAGAAAAAAAGGGAGTGATGAGGTGATGAGGTGATGAGGTTCAGTTCAAAGCCACCTGTAGTGGCGCGTCCCGACGCGCCACTACAGGTGGCTTTGAACAGATCTTATGAGAATATCACTATGATCCTGAACGACGTTCTCACGCCCTTCATAACTTCATCACCCCATCACCCCATCACCTCATCACCTCATCACCTCATCACCTCATCATACTTCCTCACTGACAGCCCGGCACCTTATCTTTCTTCGCGGCCGCCTTGTCGGCGAAAGCGCTGCTCTTCATGGCCGCCGTATAGGCCTTGCATGCCTTATCGTACTCTGCCTCGCCCATATAGGCGTTGCCGAGTTCATAGTTGATGGCGGCGATCTTGTCTTCGCCCTCGGCATTCTTCAGCGCCCGCTCACCGTATTTGGCGGCTTTTTCGTATTCCACCTGGCGGTTGGCGATGATGGCCAGCTTGTAATTGGCGTCGGTGTTGGTGGAATCGTACTGAAGGGCCTTGTCGTAGGCCTGGATGGCATAGGTGAAGTCTTCATTTTCGGGATCGACCGACTGCAGTTCGTTGTCGCCCATCTCGTTGTAATAACGGGTGAGGGTCTCTTTGGCGAGTTTGACCGTCTCCTCGTCATTATCCGCTTTCCCGAGTTCCATGGCCTTGGTGAGGGTGGAGGTCATCTTGTCCTCGTTTTTCTTGTCGTAATAGATCAGTCCTTCCCCGAGGTAAGCCTTGTCGTAATTGGGCATGTACTTGAGCGACAACTCAAACATGTCCAGGGCGGAGTCGAGTTTTTGCTCCTTGTATTTCTGGGTGCCGACGGCCACGAGCAGCTGGGGAAGGTATTTTTCGGCCTTCTGCTTGTACTCCTGGTTGTTGTTGTATTTATCGGCAAGTTCGATGGTTTGTTTCAGGTAGGGAACGGCAGCCTCATAAGTTGCGCTGTTTGATATACGCAATGGCCACCTGGTAGTGAAGCAGCGGGATCTGTTGCTTTGCCTTGGCAGCAAGATCAGCGGCTTCTTTTCCGCTCACTTTTTCCGACATGGTCAGAACCTGGTCGAGGTCGGTGATGGCAGACATGTAATCGCCTTTGTTGATTTCATCAGCGCCCTTGTTAAAGGTCGAGACCAGGTCGCTCAGTGTCTGACCGTAAAGGGATCCGGTGACAACCACCAGAAACATCACCAGGGATAACTTTAACTTTTTCATACGTGTTCTTTTTGGGTTTGCATGTCATTTTCAGCCTCAAATATAAAAAAAATTGTCATTTACACTAATGAATTTCGGGGCTTACCGCTTGTGCAGACAAATATCCTGCCAAAAAAGTTCAACCATGCGCGATGAAAAATCTGTCCGGAGGATTTTCCCGCTAAACTTTTTTTTTCCTACCTTTGTGGAGTTCAAATCTGTGGTGGAATGATTTGACTGATTGCAACCACGTTAAAAAATGCTAAAGCAGTAACCTCCGGTTTACAGTCTTTCATTTTCACCCCTGTTTATTTCGTGGTTATTCGCTTTGCCGGTGAACGGTTTGCGGCAGCGTTTTTTTTGAAGAAGTGACCGGGAAGCCGGTGACAGAGGGATTGATTATTCATAAAACACTAAAAAAAATGGGATATTTATTTACTTCGGAGTCCGTTTCTGAAGGACATCCGGATAAGGTAGCCGACCAGATTTCTGATGCATTGCTGGATTCGTTCCTGGCATTCGACCCGGAATCGAAGGTGGCTTGTGAAACGCTGGTCACGACGGGTCAGGTCATCCTGGCCGGGGAAGTGCGGACAACGACATACGTCGATGTGCAAAAAGTTGCCCGCGATGTGATCAACCGCATCGGGTATACACGAAACGAATATATGTTCGACGGGGATTCATGCGGCATTCTCACCGCCATCCATGAGCAGAGCGACGACATCAACCGCGGCGTGGAACGGGGGGATCCGATGCAGCAGGGCGCCGGCGACCAGGGCATGATGTTCGGCTACGCCTGCAGGGAGACGGACAACTACATGCCGCTGTCGCTCGAGATCGCCCACCTCCTGCTGAAGGAGCTGGCAGCGATCCGCCGCGAAGGACAGATGATGACCTATCTGCGTCCCGATTCCAAATCGCAGGTCACCATTGAATACAACGACGACGATACGCCGAAGCGCATCCATACCATCGTGGTGTCGACCCAGCATGATGAGTTCGACAACGACGATTCCATGCTCGCCAGGATCCGGGAAGATGTCATCACCCTTCTCGTTCCCCGGGTGAAGAGCAAACTGCCCGAGCGGGTCAGGGAATTGTTTGACGGCGAGATCATTTACCATGTCAATCCCACGGGCAAATTCGTGATCGGCGGTCCTCACGGCGACACGGGCCTGACGGGACGCAAGATCATCGTCGACACCTACGGCGGCAAAGGAGCCCATGGCGGCGGCGCTTTTTCAGGGAAGGACCCGTCGAAGGTCGACCGTTCGGCAGCCTATGCCGCACGGCACATCGCCAAGAACCTCGTGGCCGCGGGCATTTGCGAGGAGGTGCTGGTGCAGCTTTCCTACGCCATCGGCGTGGCCGAACCCCTGGGAGTCTATGTCGAGACTTACGGAAAAGCCAACGTGGACATGACCGACGGGGAGATCGCCGAGAAGATCAAACACATCTTCGACCTGCGCCCGGCAGCCATCGAGCAACGGCTGAAACTCAGGAAACCGATCTACACCGAGACGGCGGCTTACGGGCATATGGGACGTACGCCGGAGTTTGTCACCAAGCATTTCGAATCCCCTTACTCGGGAAAAGTGGAGATGAAAGTCGAACTTTTTACGTGGGAGAAACTGGATTATGTGGGGAGGATTAAGGACGCCTTCGGGTTTGAAGGCACAAAGGAGGGCGAGGGCGAAGAGTTTTTAAACACAAAGACACAAAGACGCTAAGGAAGAGAAAACGATAGGCAGACGAGGGAAGAGCACGAAGGGAAGATAAACACCAGGGTGCAAAGGCGCTAAAGGTGCTTTCCTAAAATTCCATTCGAGGCAACCCGTAGGGGCGGGTCGCGACCCGCCCGTCTACGTGCAAAATGAAGAGCACGAAGAGTTTTAAACACAAAGACACGAAGACGCTAAGGAAGGTAGCTTTCCATCAATTCCATTCAAGGGCAACCCGTAGGGGCGGGTCGCGACCCGCCCGTCTTGGTGGATTCACGAGGTACCGTAGGTACGGGCAACCACGCTGGGGATACGAGGTGGTACGTGGATACGAGGTACGGAATGAAATAAGATAAATGAAGAGAACGAAGAGTCTTTAAACACCGCAAAGACGCTAAGGAAGAGGAAACGATAGACAGACGTGGGAAGACCGCGAAGGGTAAGGTAATAATGAATTGACTCCTCACTTCCGACTTCCGACTTCCGACTTCTCTACAACAGTCATGACAATGAAGTGGTACGCCATATATACAAAGCCGAGAAACGAAAAGAAGGTGGCCGAACTGCTGGGACGGGACGGTATTCAACATTACCTGCCGCTGTTCCGGAGGGAGAAGAAATGGAGCGACCGGAAGAAGATGGTCGATGAGCCGCTGTTCAGTTCTTATGTTTTCGTGTATATTGAGGAGAAGGAACACCTGCCGGTGCTCAGAACGCCGGGGGTGGTCAGGTTCGTGATGTTCGAGGGGAAGAAGGTGCCGCTGCCTGAGATCCAGATCGAGGCCATACGGAAATTTTGTGAAACGGGCGAGGAACTTCTGCTCAATGAACAGGAATACACCGTCGGCAAGAAGGTGAGGGTGATACGCGGAGACCTGAAAGGGTTGGAGGGCAGACTGGTGCAGATCCTTGGGAAGCAACGGGTGAAGGTTGAAATCGATGCCATCCGTCATACGATATTTGTCCGGATTCCCATGGGGAGCCTGGAGATCACCGGTGAAGCGGAGAAGGAAGAGGAGGGAGGATTCTGGTAGGCCGGTCCGGCGGCGAAAAGGAATTTGACCGGCCATTACGGTGGCCGGTGACCAAATGAACGGGATCATGGATGATGTGATCGCCGTTTTTTTGTTATCTTGATCTTTCGTTTTAAATGTATTTTTCATCCCATGAACAAGAGGCTTCTCATCATTCCCCTCGTTGTGCTGGTCGCCGCCCTGGTGGCCGTATCCGTTAACCGGTCATCAAAACTGAAAGAACGATCGGACTACAATGTCTACTACACCGCCGGGCGGCATTTCATCCAGGGCCAGCCCCTTTATGGCGAGACGGAGAACGTCAGGAATTTCTATTATCCGCCGTTTGCTGCGTTTCTTTTCCAGGGGATGACGATCGTTCCGTTGAAGCTTTCCGCGAACATCTTTTTCCTCCTCAATGCCCTGGTCCTTTTACCGCTGGCCATATGGCTGATCTTCGGGATCCTGAAAAACCTGGGGTATGACGGCCGGAAGGTCCGTGTGCCGGTCATTCTCGCCGTGGTGGCCTCGCTGAAGTTTTTCTGGAATAACCTGACGATGTTCCAGATGAACTTCGTGATTTTCACGATGATCCTTGGCGGCGTATGGTACATGACCCGTCGGAAGCCTGTCCATGCGGTGGTGTTGTTCACCCTGGCCACCTTCATTAAGGTCTACCCCGTGTTTTTCATCCTCTATGCCCTCGCGGTGAAGCGGACGCGGGCCGTGTTCGTCGCGGCGGCGCTGACGGGCCTGTTCTGCATGGCCGCACCGGCTGTCGAACGGGGTTTCAGACAGGATGTTGAAGATCATGTGAGTTATTACCACACGTTCCTGAGAGATTTCAGTGAAGGACATGTCATCACCATGGGAACGAACCACACCTTCCGCGCCTTCGTGCTGAAAGCTTTCGTGCCCGCATCGCGGGACAGGGATGTTTACCCGGCGGATTACCCGGGAATTTTCCGGATCAGCGGCCTTGTCCTCCTGGTGCTTTTTGGGATGATGGTCCTTGCCGTCTGGCGCCAGGTCAGGCTGCGGGGTGAACACATTTCCCTGGAGGCCGTTGCCGCCCTTCTGCTGTTCACCCACCTGTTTTCAGGCATCACATGGACAGCTCACTTCGTGACGTCGATGTTCTATTACCTTCCGCTGTTCCTCATCGATTTCCGCCGGCTGAAAATGCCGGTGAGGATCTTCCACCTTGTCCTCATCGGACTGGTATTCTTCCTGGCCATTGAGGGAAGCGACACAACGGGGCGCGGCGTTTACACCTTTATCCGGCATTACGATTTGTTCACCATCACGGCGCTGCTGTTGTTTGGATACTATGTTGGAAGGGCTGGTGGTGATAAGAGCACAAAGTTTTTGAAGAGCGCGAAGGAGAGGTAAACACCAGGGCACCAAAGCACGAAGGGGAGGTTAAACTCAAAGGCACTAAAACGCTAAGGAAGAAGGGGATACGAGGAAGAGCACTAAGGGAAGGTTAAACACAAAGACGCAAAGACACTAAGGATCGGTAAACGTGGAAGAGCACGAAGGGTTTTTAAACACAAAGGCGAAGACGCAAAGGGCGCTTTCCAACAATTCCGTTCAAAGCCAACCGTAGGGGCGGGTCGCGACCCGCCCGTCTACATGGATACGGGGTACGTAGATACGTGGGTACGGAATGAAATATGAAAAATGAAGAGCACGAAGGGTTTTTAAACACTAAGTCTCAAAGACACAAAGGAATAGGGAAGGTAAGGCAAATCCTGGCTGAAAGCAAACCTGGTTCGAAATCCTGGTGTCTTAAAATTCGGTAATGCATTTTCAAGCCCCAAAGGGGCGCAATCATTAGCACAGGGTGAAGCCCTGTGTATTAGTGGGAATGAGAATCCAAGCCCCAAAGGGGCGAAATCAATTACCAACGATCAATTTACGTTATGACCACTATTCTTTCTGTGGAAATGTTCTTAAGGATTTGGAATTGATCCTCTTAGATTGCGCCCCTTTGGGGCTTGGAATTACCGTCGTCCCTTTACACAGGGCTTCACCCTGTGCTAGTGATTTCGCCCCGTTGGGGCTCGTGATTTCTCCACGTTGCGCGTTCCGCATAGCTTCAGCAAATCCTGGCTGAAAGCAAACCTGGTTCGAAATCCTGGTGTCTTAAAATTCGGTAATGCATTTTCAAGCCCCAAAGGGGCGCAATCATTAGCACAGGGTGAAGCCCAGTGTATTAGTGGGAATGAGAATCCAAGCCCCAAAGGGGCGAAATCAATTACCAACGATCAATTTACGTTATGACCACTATTCTTTCTGTGGAAATGTTCTTAAGGATTTGGAATTGATCCTCTTAGATTGCGCCCCTTTGGGGCTTGGAATTACCGTCGTTCCTTTACACAGGGCTTCACCCTGTGCTAGTGATTTCGCCCCGTTGGGGCTCGTGATTTCTCCACGTTCCGCGTTCCGCATAGCTTCAACAAATCCTGGCTGAAAGCAAACCTGGTTCGAAATCCTGGTGTCTTAAAATTCGGTAATGCATTTTCAAGCCCCAAAGGGGCGCAATCATTAGCACAGGGTGAAGCCCTGTGTATTAGTGGGAATGAGAATCCAAGCCCCAAAGGGGCGAAATCAATTACCAACGATCAATTTACGTTATGACCACTATTCTTTCTGTGGAAATGTTCTTAAGGATTTGGAATTGATCCTCTTAGATTGCGCCCCTTTGGGGCTTGGAATTACCGTCGTTCCTTTACACAGGGCTTCACCCTGTGCTAGTGATTTCGCCCCGTTGGGGCTCGTGATTTCTCCACGTTGCGCGTTCCGCATAGCTTCAGCAAATCCTGGCTGAAAGCAAACCTGGTTCGAAATCCTGGTGTCTTAAAATTCGGTAATGCATTTTCAAGCCCCAAGGGGCGCAATCATTAGCACAGGGTGAAGCCCAGTGTATTAGTGGGAATGAGAATCCAAGCCCAAAGGGGCGAAATCAATTACCAACGATCAATTTACGTTATGACCATATTCTTTCTGTGGAAATGTTCTTAAGGATTTGGAATTGATCCTCTTAGATTGCGCCCCTTTGGGGCTTGGAATTACCGTCGTTCCTTTACACAGGGCTTCACCCTGTGCTAGTGATTTCGCCCCGTTGGGGCTCGTGATTTCTCCACGTTCCGCGTTCCGCATAGCTTCTCAAAAACTTCACCTCCGTTCGTGTTTCTCCTCCAATGCACTCCCCCTCTTCCTTCGTGCCTTTGCGCCTTTGTGTTTCTCTTCCTCTGCCGCTCCCCTCATCCTTCGTGCCTTCGCGTCTTTGTGTTTACCTCTCTCCCCCGTGCCTCAGTGCCTTTGTGTTTACGCCTCTTCGCGTACTTCCATCCCTTCGCGCTCTTCATCCTACCAGGACCGCCCCCTTCCCCCCAATCCTCTTCACAAAATACCGTAACAAACTGGACAATGAATTTTTCACCGACGATCCCGATACGCCGGGTGAGGGCGCCCGGTAATGGATCGGCACCTCGGCAAAGCGCGAACGCCGCAGCAGATACCTCAGTTCCGTCTGGTAAAAATGGCCCGTCGACAAAAAGGGGTAATCCACGAACTTCTCCACCACTTCCCGGTGAAAACCCTGGTATCCGGAGGTCATATCGTACATCCGCGTGCCGAGAAGCACGTTCGAAAGCAACGTCCCTACCCTTGACAGGAAGGTCCGTTTCCAGGTCGAATGCCAGATCGAGCCGCCATTGATAAACCGGCTCCCAAAAGCACATTCGTTGCCCTCATTGAGTACCCGCAGGAACATCGGCAGGGCCCGCGGATCGTGTGACAAGCCGGCATCCATCTCGATGATGATCTCATGGCCACCCTTCAGGGCTTCGCGGTACCCCCGCATATAGGCATGCACGATATTCCGGTTCTCCGGCGCCCATACCGCAACGAACCGTTCGTCATGCCGTGACAATTCCTGGCAGAGCTCGAGGGTGTTATCTTTCGAGACCCGGTCGACCACCAGGTAGGCCTTCCCCCCGCCGATCCGGGTCATGTTCTTCTTCAGTTCAGTGATGAAGGGCTCGAAGTCAGGGCCCTCGTTGGCCATGGGGATGACCAGGGCAAAATCAGGATGTGACATGGTTTTTTTGATGTTGTGGGGGCAAATGTACGAAAAACCCGGGTTAAGAGCACAAAGTTGTCGAAGAGCACGAAGGGGATATAAACACTAAGACACAAAGACGCTAAGGAACGGCAGGCGAGTGAAGAGCACGAAGGGAAATTAAACACAAAGGCGCGAAGACACGAAGGATCGGCATACGTGGAAGAGCACAAAGGGAAGGTAAACACCAAGACAAAGGTTTAAAGGAAAAGGGGTTGCTTTCCAAGAATTCCGTTCAAGGCCACCCGTAGGGGCGGGTCGCGACCCGCCCGTCAAGGTGGGTACGTTATGGTGCGGCGAGGAAGATAGTCGTCAGACCCATTCAAGGCAAATCTGGATGAAATAAGAAAAAAGAAGAACACGAAGAGAATTTAAACACAAAGGCGCGAAGGCACTAAGGACCAGGAAACGCTAGGCAAACATGGATGTGCACGAAGCTCCATAACCTCCTAACTTCCTAACTTCCTAACCTCCTAACCCCATCACCTCATCACCCCATCACCTCATCACCCCATCACCCCATCACCTCATCACCCCATCACCCCATCACCCCACTCACCTCCTCACTTCATAGCTCCATCTCCTCTTACACTCCCCAAAGTCACGAAGGAATTTGAAATTGCCGGTAAATATTGCATTTTTGCAACAGATAAAAAGCGCTTTGCATGACATCCGGATATACTCTATTGCCTGTACAGGACGGCGCCTCAGCCGATGAATTTCTGAAACTTCCCGTTCACCTTTATAAAAACGATCCTAACTGGATCAGACCTCTCGACAGCGACATCAACCAGGTGTTCGACCGCAAGAGCAATAAGTTCTTCCGGCATGGCGACCTGGCCAGGTGGATCCTCAAAGACGGCACCGGAAGGACTGTCGGGCGCGTCGCTGCATTCTACGACAGCAAGACGGCAACCAACAATGAACAGCGCACCGGCGGCATGGGCTTTTTTGAATGCATCAACGACCACCGCGCCGCGGCTGTGCTTTTCGACGCCTGCCGCGACTGGCTGACCGAAAAGGGAATGGAGGCCATGGACGGACCGATTAATTTCGGGGACCGCGACCGGTGGTGGGGCCTGCTGGTCGACGGCTTCTACCCGGCTAACTACGGGAACAACTATAATTTCCCCTATTACCGCGACCTGTTCGAACACTACGGTTTCCGGAATTACTACGAGCAATACACCTATCACCGGATGATCAACCGGCAGGACCTCAACCCCGCCATCGAAGAGAAGGCGCGGCGGATCTTTAAAAATCCGGGGTATTCCTTCAAAACGATCCGGAAAAAGGAGATCCATAAGTTCGCCGAGGATTTCCGGGTGATCTACAACAAGGCCTGGGTCAACCATTCCGGGGTGAAGCCCATTACAAAGGTCCACGCGGAGCTGCTGATCAAAAACCTGAAGCCCATACTGGATGAAAAACTGATGTGGTTCGCCTATTATGAGAATGAACCGGTGGCGTTTTTCCTGATGCTTCCCGAGATGAACCAGATCATCCGCCATGTTAACGGGAAGATGAATTGGATCGGGAAACTTAAGTTCCTGTGGTACAAGACGACCCGGTCGGTCGATAAGGCGTTCGGGATCATCTTCGGCGTCGTTCCCGAACAACGGGGAAAAGGACTGGAAGGGGCCATCGTCATGGCCTTCGGCGATGTGGCCCTCAGGCCCGGGTTCCAGTACCGGGAACTCGAACTCAACTGGATCGGCGATTTCAACCCCAGCATGATGCACCTCGCTGAGGAGATCGGCGGACATGTGATTAAGACACATATTACGTACAGATATCTTTTTGATAGGGATAAGGAGTTTCGGCGGGCGAGGAGAATAGGATGAAGAGCACAAAGTTTTTGAAGAGCGCGAAGCGTTTTAAACACTAAGGCTCAAAGACAGTAAGGAAATACAACCGGGAGAAGAGAACACGAAGGAAGAAATGAGGGTTTATCGTAGAGACGCTGCCTAAAGGCGCGTCTCGGGATCGTCCCTCCTGAAGAGCGCGAAGGGAAGGTAAACACCAGGACGCAAAGGCGCAAAGTAAAAGGGTGCTTTCCAGCAATTCCATTCAAGGCCACCCGTAGGGGCGGGCCGCGACCCGCTGTCGTGGATAGTGGGTACGTGGATACGCGGGTACGGGAAGACGGGGTACGAGGATACGTGGGTACATGAATATAAACACAACGATTCAAACTGAAAAATTACGGTCAGATGAAAGATCCGTTTTTAGTCATTACATCCATTGCGGGGGATGATCACCCTGTATTGCAAACGCTTGCCCGGGGGGCGATGGAACACGGGGTTCGGTTTATACTGATCGGGGATACGAAAAGCCCGCCGGCGTTCCGTCTGGAGGGGTGTGAGTATTACCCGGTGGAACGGCAGGGGGAGATCGACGACAGCTTTTCGAAGCACATCCCCGTGAGGCATTATTCGCGGAAGAACCTGGGGTATCTTGCGGCGATGCAGGGAAGGTGCAGAGGTGATCATTGAAACCGATGATGATAATATCCCGACAGAAGGTTTCTGGCTCCCCCGCGAGGCGGAACAGGAAGCGCTACGGGCCGCCGGTGGTGGGTGGGTGAACGTGTACAGGTATTTCACCCAAACGCATGTCTGGCCCCGGGGGTTCCCGGTCGACCTGGCCGCCTCACCGGTGCCTGATACCAGCGGGACAAGGAAAGGCCACTTCCCCATTCAACAGGGCCTGGCTGATGGCAACCCGGATGTGGATGCGATCTTCAGGATGGTGCTTCCCGGCCCCGACATCCGTTTCGACAACGGGAAGATCGCCCTTGAAAGCGGCACCTGGTGCCCGTTCAACAGTCAGAATACGACCTGGTTCAGGGAAGCCTTTCCGCTGATGTACCTGCCGTCGTACTGCAGCTTCCGGATGACGGATATCTGGAGAAGCTTCGTGGCCCAGCGCATCGCCTGGACATGCGGCTGGGAGATCCTTTTTCACGGTCCCACGGTATACCAGGAGCGCAACGTCCATAATCTGATGAACGATTTTGCCGATGAGGTGCCCGGTTACCTGAACAACGGCCTTATTGCCCAGAAGCTCGCTGCCCTGGACCTGCCGCAGGGAACGGAAAACATCACGGGTAACCTCATCCGGTGTTACGAACTTCTCATCTCGATGGGACTGGTCGGGGAAGGGGAGATGGATCTGGTCAGTGAATGGACGAAGAGCACTAAGTTTTAGAAGAGCGCGAAGAGTTTTTAAACACAAAGGCACGAAGACGCTAAGGAACAGCAGGCGAGGGAAGGGCACGAAGGGAAATTTAACACAAGGGCAAAGGAAAAAGGGTGCTTTCCAAGAATTCCATTCAAGGTTACCGTAGGGGCGGGTCGCGACCCGCCCGTCCAGGTGGATACAGAATGAAATAAGAAAGAAGAGCACGAAGAGAAATTAAACACAAAGTGTCGCAAAGGCACTAAGGAATGGAGAGGCACCCGGCACCCTGAAGGGCACCTTGAAGGGGTGCAACAAACAGTAGCCCCGGGTGACAACCCCGGGGTATGAATGTCGCGTTACACCGCAACCCTGAAGGGGTTGAAGAGGATCTACTGAAATGAAAATATTTTCATTCTCCCCGATTCATTACTGTGAAACGGATGAAAAAAAATCACCAAATGGACAAGGATTTTTTTAATTACCCTATTCAACCCCTTCAGGGTTGTCCTGCATTTCGTCTGTTTACCCGGGGTTTCACCCCGGGCTACTGTTTGTTGAACCCTTTCAGGGTTCTTATCATTTTTACCGATTTGCTTTTGGAAAATAAGAGTAGATACAAGGAGATTTCTCGGTCGCTTCGCTTCCTCGAAATGACAAAATAGTTGGTCTTTTCGTGTAGCGGGGCGGGAAGTTTTTTTGATGAAGAGACGCGCCAGGCGGCGCGCCTCTTCATTAAAAAAACTTCCCGCCCCGCTACACCCCCTTTAACCGTGTGTCTGTCATTTCGAGGAAGCGAAGCGACCGAGAAATCTGGAAAAGCGAATACACAACGAAATTTAGGCCTAACGAACCATCATTGATGCCAATCCCGGGAATTCATCAAAGGCTGGTGTCTTAACCCGCTTAATTATCCCATCGTCATCCGACATTCGTCTTTGTCCCACAAAATGCCGGACAACGAATGTAGAAGGTCGAATAGATCACTTAGCCACGTACCACGTATCCACATAGACGGGCGGGTCTTGACCCGCCCCTACGGGTGGCCTTGAATAAAATTATTATTGAAAAGCACCCCTTTTCCTTTGCGCCTTTGCAGCCTGGTGTTTAATTTCCCTTCGTGCTCTTCCCTGTCTGCCATTCCTTCGCGCCTTTGCCCCTTAGTGTTTCTCTTCCAATGACGCTCCCCTCTTCCTTAGCGCCTTTGTGCCTTCGTGTTTAATTTTCTTCCCATGCCATGCCTTTCCTTCGTGTTTATTCCCCTTTGTGCTCTTCTAAAACGTTGTGCTCTTAAAATCAGTAGAGGATCATGGTCCCCATGATCACCACAAACCCCGCGAAATACCCCCCATACACCTGGGCCTGGTCGTGGGCGTCGAGATAGACCCGGGAGGCTGCCGTGATGCCGGCGGCGAGGATCGCGGCGGTAAATGCCGGGAGGAGATTGATTTCCATGAAGAAAGAGGTGTAAAGGATCAGTGCCGTCATTCCGCCCAGGCCGATCATGTGGGTGCTGATCTTCCACCAGGGGGTCACGGCCAGCGAAACGGTCACGGTGAGGAGCGATCCGAGCATGAAGGCATGGATGAAGCGGTAGACGGGAATGCGCAGGAAGAGGAGGAAGGTCAGGAGATAGAAAACGAAGGTCACGGCCAGGGGGAAAAGCCTTTCACGGCGCTCGCTCATGTAGACGGAGTTCACGGAGCCGCGGAGGATGAAGACGGGGATCATCAGCGCCGGCAGGGCGAAGGTGCCGATAGCGGCCAGGATGATGAGCATCCGCCGGGCCTCTACGGGGATGAAATCGGCGTAGTTGCCTGTAAACAGCAGGATGACAATGCCGAGGGTGGGCATGAGAAGGGGATGGAAGAGGAATGAAAAGAGTGTGGCGGCTTTTTTCAGCATGTCGGTCGGGGAATTATGGTGGATTTGGCGCACACTCAGAGTTCCTTTCTCAGTCTGGCCACCGGGATGTTAAGCTGTTCGCGGTATTTGGCCACGGTGCGCCGGGCGATGAGGTATCCCTTGTCTTTCAGGATCTCGGCCAGTTTCTCATCGGTGAGCGGTTTGCGTTTGTTTTCCCCCTCGATGCATTCCTCGAGGATCTTCTTGATCTCCCGCGTCGACACTTCCTCGCCGGTATCGGTCTGCATGCCTTCGGAGAAGAAGTATTTCAGGGGGTAGATCCCGAAATGCGTCTGGATGTACTTGCTGTTGGCCACCCTCGAGACGGTGGAAATATCGAGTCCGGTGATGTCGGCAATGTCTTTGAGGATCATCGGCCGCAGTTTCTTTTCATCACCCTCATAAAAATACTCGTGCTGGTAATTGAGGATGGCGTTCATGGTCAGCAGCAGGGTGTTCTGCCGCTGTTTGATGGCATCGATGAACCAGCGGGCGCTGTCGAGTTTCTGTTTCACGAAGCTCATGGCGTCCTTGTCGGCCCGCGTCGGCTTGTCCCTGTTGGCGGCGTAGGAGCGGATCATGTCGCTGTAGGTCCGGCTGATGTGCAGTTCGGGGACGTTTCGGGCGTTCAGGCTGAGTTGCAGCTCGCCGTCGTTGTTATCGAGGATGAAATCGGGCACGATGTGCTCGCTGGTCTTGTTCATCGGGTCGCTGTATGCTCCGCCGGGTTTGGGGTTCAGCTTGATGATCTCGTCGATGGCCCGCTTCATCTCCTCATCGGTGATGTTGAGGCGGTTGATGACCTTATCGTAATGACGTCTTGAAAATTCGTCGAAATGGTATTTCAGGATGTCGTGGGCAATTTTGATATCCGGGTTCTCGGGGTTTTTGCGTTTGATCTGCAGCAGCAGGCATTCCTGCAGGTCGCGGGCGCCGACGCCGGCCGGGTCGAAATCGTGGATGATATCGAGGGCTTCCCTGAGCTCTGTTTCGGTGGTTTCGATGCCCATGGAAAAGGCGAGGTCGTCGACGATGGCATCGAGGCGGCGGCGCAGGTAGCCGTCTTCATCGATATTCCCGATCAGGTACTGGGCGAGCATCTGTTCGCGTTCCGTCAGGCTCCGCAGGCCGAGCTGCGATTCGAGGTGTTCCTGGAAGGAGGAGCCGACCGAGAAGGGGATCTCCTCGTACTTGTCGTCCTTGGAATAGTTGCTGGAGCTGAGTTTATAGTTGGGGATCTCATCATCCTCGATATAATCTTCAAGGGAAAACTCATTCTGTTCCCTGGAGGCTTCCTCGTCGTTTACTTCTCCGCCCTCCATGTCTGTCTCCGGCTCTCCCTGTTCATCCTGGACCTGTTCATCCACATCGGCTTCGTCGCCTTCCTCGAGGATGGGATTTTCCTCCAGTTCTTTCTTGATCCGCTGCTCCAGCTGAAGCGTAGGGATCTCCAGCAGCTTGATCATCTGGATCTGCTGCGGAGACAGTTTCTGAAGTAATTTTTGTTGTAGCCTTTGCTTTAACATAGGTCAGCTACCATTAATCGGTTCGTCATGTCAACTTTTTCTCCGGAACCCTGCCGGTCACCCGTTATTTTCCAGGCATTTATCCATGCCGGCGGGATGTTCCGTGTTCGTAAATATAACTCAAAAACCTGAAATATTGTTTATCGCCGGTCCCTGACCCTGTTAAAACTCCGCGTTTCGTGGAGTGCGGGGGAAGGGGATCACGTCGCGAATATTGCTCATTCCCGTGACAAACTGCACCAGCCGTTCGAAGCCGAGGCCGAAGCCGGCGTGGGTGACCGTTCCGAACCGGCGGGTGTCGAGATACCACCAGAGTTCTTTCTCGGGGATGTTCATCTCGCGCATCCTTTTGACCAGCCTGTCGTAGTCCTCTTCACGCTGCGAACCGCCGATGATCTCGCCGATACGCGGGAAGAGCACGTCCATGGCCCGCACCGTTTTTCCGTCGTCGTTCTGCTTCATGTAAAAAGCCTTGATCTCGGCGGGGTAATCGGTGAGGATCACCGGCTTTTTGAAATGCTTCTCCACCAGGTACCGCTCATGCTCGGCCTGCAGGTCGAGGCCCCAGCTCACCGGGTATTCAAACGTCTGACCCGACTTTTCCAGGATCCCGATCGCCTCGGTATAGCCCATCCTCACGAACTCGTTTCCGACCACAAATTTCAGCCGTTCAATGAGTTCCTTATCGATCATCTGGTTCAGGAAATCGAGGTCGTCAGGGCAGTTTTCCAGCGCATAATTTATTAAATATTTCAGAAAATCCTCCGCGAGATTCATATTATCGTGAATGTCGTTAAAGGCGACTTCGGGTTCGATCATCCAGAACTCGGCCAGATGCCGTGGCGTATTGGAATTTTCAGCCCGGAAGGTGGGTCCGAAAGTATAGACGCCGCCCAGCGCCAGGGCCCCGAGTTCGGCTTCGAGCTGACCCGAGACGGTGAGGTTGGTGGGCCGGCCGAAGAAATCTTCGCTGAAATCCACCTCCTGGCCTCCGTCCTTCAGCGGGGGGTGCATCATATCGAGGGTGGAGACGCGGAACATCTCTCCCGCACCCTCGGCATCACTGGCGGTGATGATGGGGGAATGCAGGTAGTAAAAGCCGATGTCGTTGAAATATTTATGAATGGCGAATGCCAGGGCATGCCGGATACGGAAGACGGCGCCGAAGGTGTTGGTGCGGAACCGGAGATGGGCGATCTCCCGGAGGAATTCCATCGAATGGCCCTTCTTCTGAAGCGGGTAGGTCTCCGGATCCGCTTCCCCGTACAGTTCGATCTCTGAAGCCTGGATCTCCACGCGCTGGCCCGAGCCGGTCGATTCAACCAGTGTCCCGGTCACGCCGATGCTCGCCCCGGTGGTGATCTTCTTCAGAAGTTCCTCGTCGAAACCGGTCACATCCACCACGACCTGGATGTTATGGATGATGGAACCGTCGTTGAGGGCAATGAAGGCAATGGCTTTGCTGCCGCGCTTGGTCCTGACCCATCCTTTGACGTGAACGGTGCCCCCGGTCTTATCCGACACCAGTAATTCCCTGATCGTCGCTCTTTTCAGTTTTTCCATTCGTAACTGCTTCTTTTGTTTCTCCACAAAAATAATACTTTGAACCGGAATTATGCCCGCCCGGGGAAGATAATCCATCCCGGCGCCCCGGCTTTCGCTGTCCCGACGTACAACGTTCCGGCCATGTCACCGCCCCGGCTCTTCCCCCGGCGAGGCTTCCGGAGGGCGCCACTGCGGGCTGAAATGCGGCGCGGCGGGCAAAGCTTCCCGGCATGTTGAATGCCGCGGCATGTAATATTTCCAACGGTAAAACGTTCTTTTAAAATTCACCGGTGTCCGGAAAAAAAACGAAGGGTTATTGATATCGCCTGGTGAATGTTGCCTGTACCGGCATGATCCATATTTTAACCGGACAGCAGTGTTAAAAAATCAATTATCTTGGTTAAATTAGGACCTTAAATAAACGCTCATCACAAATGAAGGAAAAGAAGACCATCATTGTCACGTGGGATTTTACCCCCATCTCGGAAAATGCGTTCCTGCATGCTCTGAAAATCGCCAAGACCGTGGATAATAGCCTGCGTCTCCTTCATGTGGTGAGACCCGACAATCCCCTGAAGATCCGGGAAGCCGGGGAAGTGCTCGCGAAGGACGCCAAACGGCTCAGCGAGGAGCACGGGGTGCCGGTGGAATCGGTGGTCCTCGAAGGAACGATCTTCAGTGAAATTTCGAAATACACCACCGGGAAAGACGACATCACCATGGTCATCATGGGAACCCACGGCATCAAAGGCAAACAGAAATATTTCGGGAGTTACGCCTTGCGGGTCATCGTCGGGTCGCCCGTCCCGTTCATCGTGGTTCAGGAAAAGCCCCTCAACATGGAACGATTTGCCAATATCGTTTTTCCCATCGATTTCAAATCCGAGAACAAGGAAAAACTCCAGTGGGCCATTTTCCTGGGGAAATATTTCAATTCGAAGGTCCACCTTTTCAAATCGCCGGTGACCGATAAGTCGCTGGCCAAAAAGGTGAACGTCAATTTGAATTTCGCCATCCGTTTCCTGATCCAGAACAATCTCGACTATGAGATCCATACCGCCGGCAAGACAGGCAGTTTTATCAAGGAAATGCTCGCCTTTTCGAAGGAGATCAAGGCCGACATGATCCTGATCACCACCACCAAGCACATCACCTTCCTCGATTATCTGTTCGGCGCTCCGGAGCAGTACATCATGGCCAATATTTCCCGCATACCCATCATGGTGGTCAATCCCAAGGCCACGTTCTCGAAGATGGGGCAGTTCATGTACGGGGGAGCATAACCGGGGCCGTGATCGGGCGGCGGTGTCTGACAGCCACGGGGCAATTGGTCAGTACAGGAATTTTTTTTCCGATTTGACAAACAGTCCGCTTTTTTGAAAACCTGGCATCCCGATAAACCCTTTACACACGTGACTTTATCCGCTTACCGGAATTCTGGCACTGTATTTGTTATATCCGTAGCATCAGTTCAACTAAAGATATACCTGAGGAAATCAGGGCAAACCGGGTCAAAAACCCGGTTTTTTAGTTGGGGGCCGTCTAGAAGCGTTTGAATCCGATGATTTCCCTCACCCCGGCAAGGGTTTTGGCGGCGCTTTCCCTGGCTTTTTCAGCACCCATCCTGACCACTTTGGAGAGGTAGGCGTCGTCGTTGAGAATCTCGATGATCCGTTCGCGCAGGGGGGTATTGAAGGCGATGATGTCTTCGGCGAGTTGCTTTTTCATGTCGCCGTAGCGGATGGAGCAGTTGTTGTATTGCTCGCGGAAATGGGCAACGGCTGAAGGGTCGGACATCAGGTCCATCAGGTAGAACAGGTTTTTCACCGGCTCGCTCATCTCCTGGTTGGGCTTTTCCGGTCCCATATCGGTGACGGCGCTCATGACTTTTTTGCGGATTTCTTTCGGGCTGTCGATGAGGTAGATGCCGTTGCCTTCGGATTTCCCCATTTTTCCCGTTCCGTCCAGACCGGGCACCTTAACGAGTTCCCGGCCGAAATTGAAGGGTTCGGGCATATTGAAAAACTCCACGCCGTACATGAAGTTAAACCGCTTGGCGAATTTGCGGGCCATTTCCAGGTTTTGCTCCTGGTCCTTGCCCACCGGCACCTTGTGGGAATTGTGGATGAGGATATCTGCGGCCATTAATACCGGGTAGGTCAGCAGGCCGGCGTTGACATTTTCGGGCTGGGACCTGACTTTTTCCTTGAAGGTGGTGGTCCGTTCCAGTTCGCCGACATAGGCGTTCATGTTCAGCAGGAGGTACAGTTCGGGGATCTCCGGGATGTCGCTCTGAATGTACAGCGTCGCGACTTCCGGGTCGATGCCGGCGGCAAGGTACTCGGCCAGGACCTGCCTGACATTGCTGTGCAGGTTATCGGGATGGGGATGGGTGGTCAGGGAGTGAAAATCAGCTACGAAAAAATAGCAGTGGTATTCATGCTGCATTTTCACAAAGTTCCGTACGGCCCCGAAGTAGTTGCCGAGGTGAAGATTTCCGGTCGACCGGATCCCGCTTAATACTGTTTCCATTTCAGTCTGTTACGTTCTCTTTTTAAAAGGAGTACAAAACTATAAAATGTTGGGACAACCGCAAAGAGCGGGGAGGCTTTTTCGGTGAAGCGCCCCGGAGAGGAATTGAAGGACAGCCCCCTACCGCCCGGCTTTCTTCCTTCCCCTTCATGTTTTTACAGAACTATTTTGCACCTTTGCATTTTACATTCACAAACAGCCGGTTAAGTGACATGGCGGCTTAGGGAGGAAATCAATGGATACGACACGACAAAATAAAGTGGCCAGGCTGCTTCAGAAAGAGCTCGGGCAAATCTTCCAGAGGCTCGGCAATACCCTTGGCGGGAAGCTTTACACGGTGACGGTCGTCAGGATCAGCCCCGACCTGAGTGTGGCCAGGGTATACCTGAGCATTTTCCCCAGGGAAAAAGACAAGGACCCCCTGGAACCGGTCCGGGAGCACAACACGCACATCCGGTATGAACTGGCCCAGAAAGTGAAAAACCAGTTGCGCATCATTCCCGAATTGACCTTTTTCATCGACGACAGCCTGGATTATATCGACAACATCGAAAACCTGTTAAAGACCTGAAGACACAGATGCAATACGACCCGATTAAAGCGAAGCCTGGGGAATGTTTTCAACAAGACCCCCTTTTTGCGGATCCTGTTTTACAAATTACTCGACATCCTGTTATTACGGGCCTGGCATATCAAAAAGGAAGTCAGGCAGCTGGGGAAGAAATTACCCGGGGCTCCGGCCATCCTTGACGCCGGTTCAGGCTTCGGCCAGTATTCGCATTTTCTGTCGCGGAAATTCAGTGGCTGCACCATCCTGGGTGTGGATGTCAAGGAGGAACAGATCGCCGACTGCAACCGGTTTTTTCAGCGCATCGGGTTAGGCGGGAGGGTGAAGTTTGAAGTGGCCGACCTAACCGTCTTCGAAAACCCCGGCAGTTACGACCTGATCCTCTCGGTCGACGTGATGGAACATATCGAAGAGGATGTTACTGTTTTCAAACATTTCCAGCGATCGCTGGCCAGGGGCGGCGTGCTTCTCATTTCCACCCCTTCCGACCAGGGCGGTTCCGATGTTCATGACGAAGAGGAGTCATCTTTTATCGACGAGCATGTGCGTGATGGCTACAACATCGACGAGATCCGGGAAAAGCTCCTTTCGGCCGGCTTCACACGGGTGGATGCCCGGTATTCCTACGGCACACCGGGAAAGATCTCCTGGCGTCTCTCCATGAAATATCCCATCATCATGTTGAATACCAGCCGCCTGTTTTTCATCGTGCTGCCGTTCTGGTACCTGGTGACCTTCCCCTTTGCCCTGGTGCTCAACGCCTTTGATGTGCGGTTCCGCCACCGGTCAGGCACCGGCCTGATTGTCAAAGCATTTAAATAAACCGTGAACGTCTCCTTCTACATAGCCAAAAGGTATCTTTTCGCGAAAAAGAGCCGGAATGCCATCAACATCATCTCGTTCATTTCTGTTATGGGTGTGGCGGTGGGCACGATGGCCCTGGTCGTGGTCCTTTCCGTCTTTAACGGCTTTGACGAGGTGATCCAGTCGCTGATCAATGCCTTCGATCCCGATCTGAAGATCACCCTTGTGGAAGGGAAGACCTTTCTGCCCTCGGAGGCCAGCATCGACAAGATACGGGATCTTACCGGCGTGGCGGCAGTTTCGGAGGTGATGGAGGAGAATGCCCTGGTGCGTTATGACGAGCGTCAGTTCATCGCCACGATGAAGGGAGTCGACTCGGCCTTCGTGGATGTCACCGGTGTGGATTCGATGATCATCGACGGCAGATTTACCCTCCATGAGAAAAACAGGCCGTACGCCGTCGTCGGGCAGGGCGTGGCGTATTCGCTGCATGTGGGACTCAATTTCATCCAGCCGCTGGTGTTTTACGTTCCCAAAAGGACGGAGCAGGTCAACATCGCCAATCCATCGGCATCCTTCAACAGGGCGGTGGTTTTTCCCTCCGGCGTTTTTTCCATCCAGCAGGAGTACGATTCGAAATACATCATCCTGCCTGTTGAGGTGGTGCGGGCGCTGCTGGAATATCATCATGATGAAGTCACCTCGCTGGAAATCAGGATCAACAAGGGAGCGGTCCTGGCCGATGTTCAGAAACAAGTCGCGGCCATCGCGGGCGACCGTTTCCAGGTCCTGAACAGGTACCAGCAGAACGAGGTGTTCTACCGCATCATGAAATCGGAAAAATGGGCCACGTTCCTGATCCTCACGCTCATCCTCGTCATTGCCTCGTTCAACATCATCGGATCGCTCACCATGCTGATCATCGACAAGAAGAGCGACATCACCACCCTCCGGGATCTCGGGGCCGACAACAAGCTGATCCGGAAGATCTTCCTCTCGGAAGGATGGCTGATCTCGATCATCGGGAGTGTGGTGGGCATTATCCTCGGCACGGGCATCAGCCTGGCCCAGGAATATTTCAAGCTTGTGAAGATCGGCGGAGCGGGCACCTTTGTCATCGATGCCTACCCCGTCCATTTCCAGCCCTTCGACATCTTTCTCGTCTGGGTGACGGTCCTGTTCATCGGGTTCCTCGCCGCCTGGTTTCCCGCCCGGAAAATTTCGGTCAGTTACCTGAGTACCGCGGTGCGGGAAATGTAGGCAGACCGGCGAAATGACCGGAATGGCAGTCCGGGCATAATCATCAGAAAATCAGTTTCATATCACCGAATCCGGCCTTTCCGGCATTGACAAGTCATGTTCACCACACCGGGCCGGAAAATAGGGAGTCTGCTCTTTTTCAGTCCCATGCCGGGGGGAATTCAACCGGGATAATGTAACTAAAAATCCCTCCCGCCGTATGAATTCTGTATCACCTGAATCCGAAAGCTTTCGTAAACCTGCATGAAAAGAGCCTTTCTGTTATTATCAGCCTTTCTGTGGTATATGGCGGGCGCACACGCCCAGGTATCCATTGCCGGAATCAGCACGACCGATGTCACCTGTAACGGGGGAAGCGACGGAAGCGTGACGATCACCGTTACCGGTGGGAAGGCCCCATATGTTTACACCATTCAGAAAGGCGGTATCGAATTTCATTATTCTCCTCCGCTGAACGATACCGTTTACACCTTCACCAATGTCAAATCCACCAACTGGATCGCCCTCGTCGAGGATGATAACGGCGATGCCGACCTGGACTACGCTCATGTCGGTCAGCCCGGAGCGGTGACCATCACCGCAGCGGTGGCCGTCCCCATCACCTGTAACGGTTTTGACGACGGGCAGATCGACATTTCGGCCATTGGCGAATCCGGATCATTCAATTTCGCACTCAATCCGGGAGGTGTGACCAACTCCACCGGTCATTTTGAAGGCCTTGATCCCAATACGTACACGGTGACGGTCACCGATGCCATGGGATGCCCGTCGTTCGCCGTTTCGAACAACCTCGTTTTGAATGATCCATCCGTGATATCCATTCTTTCCGGAAGCGCCACCGATCTGAGCTGTAACGGCAGTGACGACGGAAAGATCAATGTTAAAGCCACGGGGGGTACGGGAGCTTATACCTACACCCTGAATCCCGGGGCCCTTGCCACAAACGGAACCGGCAACTTCAACAGCCTCGGTCCGGGGACCTATTCGGTGGAAGTGACCGATGTCAATGCCTGTCCGTCGGCAAACAGCAATCCCCTGACGATCAATGAACCGGCCGCCATCCTGATCACGGCCGAAAACAAAACAAACATTGCCTGTCACGGCGCCAGTGACGGGACGATTAGCATTACGGCATCGGGCGGCACGGGACCCTGGCTTTTCACCCTGAGCCCGGGATCGGTGAGCAACGCCACGGGTCTTTTCACCGGCCTGGCCCCGGGAACCTATCATGTGGAGGTCACCGATGCCAACGCGTGCGGACCTGTGGTCAGCAATAATCTGGTCATCAGTGAGCCTCCGGCTCTCCTCATCACCTCCATCAGCGCAACAGACATCACCTGCCACGATCTGAACAACGGGACCGTCACGGTGACTTCCAGCGGAGGTACGGCGCCCATTACCTATACACTTAACCCGGGAGGCATCTCCAACCAGACGGGCATCTTCTCCAGTCTTCCCGCGGGGACATACACCGTTGAAGCATCCGGCACCGGCGGATGCCTGCCGGTCACGTCGAACCCGGTCACCATCAGCAATCCGGCGGGCATCGCGATCACCTCGGCCACCAAAACGAATGTCACCTGCAACGGATCCGCCAACGGGAAGGTCACCATTGTGGCCACAGGCGGCACCGGAACCTTGCATTACACCCTGATGCCGGGTAATGTCACCAACACTACGGGACAGTTCACCGGCCTGGCACCGGCGGTTTACACCGTTTCGGTGACCGACGACAATGCCTGCACCTCGGTGGTCAGCTCACCGCTGAACGTCACGGAGCCTGCAGCCCTCAGCTTCACCTCCGCAAATGCCACGGCGATCACCTGTGCAGGTGACGGGAACGGCACGGTAACAGTCACCGCGGCCGGCGGCACGGCTCCCTACCAGTTCACCCTGACACCCGGAAACGTGACCAATGCCACCGGTCTGTTCACGAACCTCCAGGCCGGAAATTACACGGTTTCCCTGGCCGACACTAAGGGCTGCACGACAGTCACCAGTTCGCCATTGACGGTCAACGAACCGCTTCCCATCACGGTGAATTCGGTCAACTCCTCCGATATCGCCTGCCATGGAAGCGACAACGGCGAGATCCATGTGACCGCTTCAGGCGGCACGGCACCGCTGAGCTATACCCTGAACCCGGGAGCGGTGACCAATGCCACCGGTGATTTCACCAATCTTTCCGGCGGATCATACACCGTCGCCATCCAGGATGCCAATGCCTGTTCACCGGCAACCACACCGGCCATCGTGATCACCGATCCCCCGGCCCTGGCCATCACCTCGGCAACCAAAACGAATGTCACCTGCAACGGATCCGCCAACGGGACGGTCACCATCGTCGCCACAGGCGGCACCGGAACCTTGCATTACACCCTGATGCCGGGTAACGTCACCAATACGACGGGACAGTTCACCAGCCTGGCACCGGCAGTTTATACCGTTTCGGTGACCGACGACAATGCCTGCGCCTCGGTGGTCAGCTCACCGCTGAACGTCACGGAGCCTGCAGCCCTCAGCTTCACCTCCGCAAATGCCACTGCGATCACCTGTGCAGGTGACGGGAACGGCACGGTAACGGTCACCGCGGCCGGCGGCACGGCTCCCTACCAGTTCACCCTGACACCCGGGAACGTGACCAATGCCACCGGTTTGTTCACGAACCTCCAGGCAGGAAATTACACCGTTTCCCTGGCCGACACTAAGGGCTGCACGACAGTCACCAGTTCGCCATTGACGGTCAACGAACCGCTTCCCATCACGGTGAATTCAGTCAACTCTTCCGATATCGCCTGCCATGGAAGTGGCAACGGTGAGATCCATGTAACCGCTTCAGGCGGCACAGCCCCGCTGAGCTTCACCCTGAACCCGGGAGCGGTAACCAATGGAACCGGTGATTTCACCAACCTGTCCGGCGGAGCATATACCGTCAGCATCACCGATGTCGATGCCTGCGGCCCGGCAACGACATCACCCGTCACCATCAACGAACCGCCGGCCCTGTCTGTCACATCGATGAGCAGTACCGATATCAGCTGCAATGGTGACAACAACGGAAGCATCACCGTGGTGGCTTCAGGAGGCGCCGGCACGCTTCACTACACACTGACACCCACGGCCACGACAAACACAACCGGGCTTTTCACGGGTCTTTCCGGGGGAAGTTATACGGTCGACATTACCGACGACAATTCCTGCGGACCGTTGACTACGGCACCGGCCGTCATCAACGAGCCTGCGCCGATCAATGCCACGGTAGACGGTTCTTCGGTGCTGAATGTGAACTGTTTCGGCGATGTTTCCGGCTCTGTCGACATCACCATTACGGGAGGGACTCCGCCATTGGCATTTGCTTGGACAAGCCCTGACGGGTTTACCTCCTCCAATGAAGATCTTACCGGACTGGCAGCCGGCGAATACAGCCTGACCGTCACCGATGCCAAAGGCTGCAGCGCCGTCTTCGCCCCGCTGGCCGAGGTGACCGAACCGCCGGAGCTCGATTTATCGCTGACTGCCACGGGAGTGACCTGTAACGGCGATGCCAACGGCACGATCACCGTCACCGCATCGGGCGGAACCATGCCCTATGAATATTCCCGAAACGGGATCACCTACCAGGGGGCGGACGTTTTCACGGGCCTGATCAAAAACACCTATACCATTTTCGTCCGTGATGCCGGATTATGCAAGGTCAGCGACACCATCTCGGTAACGGAGCCCAACGAGCTGCAGGTTGCCAGCGAGCTGCGGATCGACAATAACAAATGTTTCGGCGACAGCCTCGGGGAGATCCGTATCCTGTCGGTCGTCGGTGGGGTGAGTCCTTATACCTATTCCATCGACAATGGGAATACGTATTTCAATACCGCCATTTTCCAGAACCTGGGTGCCGGCAGTTTCCAGACGGTGGTTAAGGATGCATCGGGTTGCCTCGCCATGGGGAATAACAACCTGATCAACCAGCCATCCAGGATCCGCATCACCAATTATGCCCAGGTCGATATCACCGGGTGCTATGAAAGTGCGAACGGGAAGATCGCCCTTGAGGCCACGGGCGGCACAGGTGTGAAGAAATACAGTCTTGACGGGGGAGGCTCCAACCTCACCGGAATCTTCAATAACGTCTCGGGGGGTGATCATGTCATCGCCATCACCGATGCCAACAGTTGCGTGAGAGACACCGTGGTGATCCTTGACCGTCCTGATCCCATCATCCTGACGTCGGTCACGCTGACGGACGTCACCGGGTGCAATGGCGGAACAAACGGCGCAGTCGAATTGGCCGCAGCGGGCGGGACCGGTGCACTCCGGTATGCGATCGACGGCGGGGCCTTCGGCGCAACAACGTTATTCAGCGCTCTCGCTGCCGGCGACCATATCCTCTCGGTGAAGGACGCCGCCAACTGCCAGAAGGATACCACTGTGCATCTCAGTGAACCACAAGCCATCACCATTTCATCCTTCACCCCGGCCAACATAACCTGTTCGGGGTATGACGACGGCTCGGTGACGCTCGCTGCTTCCGGCGGCACGGCGCCATACAGTTTCACCCTCAGCCCGGGAAGTACGACCAATAATTCCGGCGTGTTCACCGGCCTTGTCCCGGGAACATACAGCGTCGAAGTGGATGACAGCCAGGGTTGCGGCCCGGTGGTTTCGGAAGCTGTCGAGATCACGGAACCTGCTGCTGTCGGCATCGATTCCGTCCTGACGGATCAGATCCTGTGCGCCGGCGATAATGATGCCCGCATCCGGATCTTCGCAAAGGGCGGGACTTCACCCTACCAGTATTCGATCGATGATGAAGCGACCTACAACGCTTCGAACGATTTCGCGGGGCTGATCCCGGGAACCTATTACCTCAGTCTGGAGGATGGCAATGGCTGCAAGAAATACATCGACACCATCACTTTCGACGAACCGGCACCGCTCACCATCGCTTCACAGGCGGTTACGGATGTGAACACCTGTTCGGGCGACTCCGCGGGCAGTATCACCTATGAACTGACCGGCGGAACCGGAGCTGTGGAGTACAGCCTCGATGGCACCGGGTGGCAATCCACCGGCCTTTTCGACAACCTCCCGGGAGGTGATTATACCATTCTGACCCGGGATGCCGAGGGCTGTTCGAAAAACAGCCAGGTGATCACCGTCGCCAGCCCGGATCCCATTGTCGCCACGATTTCCACCACCCCGGCGCTCGACGAGACCAATAAGGGATCGCTGACCATCAGTGATGCTTCGGGCGGGACCGGGACCCTGACCTTCTCCATCGGCGGGGCCGGCGGTCCGTTTGTGACCGATACGGTATTCAATGACCTGGATGCGGGCGATTATGAGGTCATCATCAAAGACGATAACGGATGCACCTATGCCCGGACGGTGACAGTCAGCGCTGTTCCGCCGCTCGCGGTGACGGTCACCGTTGAAAATATCGACTGTCATGGCGCCGGCGACGGAAGCATCACCGTGGAAGCCACCAATACCACCGGACAGCCGGAATATTCGATCGACGACAGTGTTTCCTGGCAAAATAGCGGGACGTTCACGGGTTTGCAGGCCGGAGATTACAGCGTGGTGGCCAGGGATGAAGACGGCCGTTATTACACCGAAACCGTCAGTATAACCGAACCCGCGGCCATGAGCATTTTCAGCAATATCACACCGGCTTCCTGCAGTTCAGGGAGCACCGACGGCGCCATCATGGTGAGCGTGAACGGCGCTGTTGCACCGGTGACCTATTCGTGGTCGAATGGGGCAACGACAAAAGACCTGAGAGGCATCCCGGCAGGCATCTACACCGTGTCGACCAGCGATGCGAACGGGTGCAGCGCCGGAGACTCCATCGAAGTTCCTGCCATGACCACGGTCACCGCCTACGCCGGTGCGGACACCACGGTTTGTCCCGGTACGACGCTGACCCTTGACGGGAGCGGCGGAACGGAAATCAACTGGACACCGGCCGGCGAACTGAGCAATCCCGCTCTGCCCAACCCGGTTGTCACGATCAATTCAACGGTCAGCTACATTCTCACCGTCAAAGGGATGAACGAATGCACCGACACCGATACCATCACGATATCCGTCTTCCCGTCGGGAGGGCTTGATGCCGGTCGCGACACCCTGCTGTCGGGAACGGAGGTTACCCTCAATGCCACAGGCGGCCCCTTCCTTAGTTATAACTGGACGCCGTCCGTCAGCCTGGATGATTCGACCAGCGCTTCGCCTGTCGCCAGCCCGCAGATCACCACCATGTACGTGGTGAGAGCCATCACGGAAGACGGGTGCACAGAGCTCGACACCGTGACCGTAGCGAAACCCGGCCGTCTTTTTGTGTACAGCGCTTTCTCACCCAATGGCGACGGGGTGAACGATTACTGGGATATCGATCAATGCCAGTGAATATCCCGGGATCATCGTGGCGGTCTACAGCCGGTGGGGCAGAAAAACTATTCAGCTTCGAAAGGGTATTCCGACGATAAGCGGTGGGACGGGACATACAACGGCAAACCCGCACCTGTCGGCACCTATTACTTTGTTATCGTTCCCTATAACGGCGCCCAGGCTATTACCGGACCTTTAACCATCATCAGGTAAAATGAAACGCCTCCTTCACATAGCGCTCTTCCTCCTGCTCACCGGAACCGTCGTTTCCGGACAGCAACTGCCGCATTTTACCCAGTACATGTTCAATGATTTTTTGTTTAACCCGGCAGTGGCAGGCACGAACAATCAATACCAGGTGACTTCAAATCACCGGTTCCAGTGGATCGGTATCACCGACCCGCCGATGACCAATACGCTGAGCATCAACGGCCCTCACCGCAAGCTGCCCATGGGGTTCGGCGGCACCCTGTTCAACGATGCCACGGGGCCCACGAGCCGGACGGAGATTTCGGGCGCCTATGCCTACCATGTGGATGTCAACCAGGACATCAGGGTCTCCATGGGCCTGTCGATGGGCCTGATGCAATACAAACTCGATGGTACCCAGATGATCATCAAGAACCCGGACGACCAGGTGATCCAGCCCATCGTTTACAACACCTATGTGCCGGATGCCAGGGTCGGCGTTTATGCTTACGGTGATGTCTGGTATGCCGGATTTTCAGTCGGACAACTCTTCAACAATAAACTGCGGATCTACGACCAGAAAACCGGGCTGAATAAGCTGAAAAGCCATTATTATCTCACCGGCGGGTACACCTATGAGATTGACCGGGACTTCAAGGTCAGGTCTGCCGCTCTTATCGCCGGGACAGCTCCCCGGATCTTGCAGTTCGACATCTCATCTGTCTGCGTTTACCAGGACATGGTCTGGGGCGGTCTCTCTTACCGGTTCCAGGATGCCCTGTCCATCCTCATCGGATACGAGTTCAATGCCAAAATCTTTTTCGGGTATTCTTATGATATCGGGCTTTCCGACATCCGGAGCTATAATTCCGGCACCCACGAGATCATGTTCGGCTATCGCTTCAATGATATAAAATAGCCCTGGCGTTCAAGCCGGAAGGATCTTCCGCCATCAGCCCGATGCGGATATGCAGACCTTCAAACCTAAGAAACCAGCCTTCCATCATCCTCCCGGGAACCAGCCGCTGTTCCCTGGCGACACGTCGCAGGGTTTGATATATTTTGTACCTTTGCAGCATGAAAAAACGACTTTTCATCGGCATTCTGGTGGCACTGGCGCTTCTCGCCTGCAGCAGGGAAAAGACCGGGGTCAGCGGCAAAGGGATAATTCCCCGCAGCAAATTTGTGAATATTCTCGTTGACATTCACATGATGGATGCCATCACGAACAGCCCTGAGTTTTACCGGAAGTTCGATCCCAAAGATTCCGTGGATGTCCATACGGAGATCTTTAAAAAATACGACGTCACCAGGGCCGAGTTCGATAGCACCTTCGTTGCCTACACCCGCCATCCTGAAGCCTATATCAAGGTCTATGACGATGTGATCCTGAAGCTGAACCTGAAAATGGACTCACTGAAAGACAACAAGCCTTCCTTCAAAAAGGAGGAAAACCCCAAGGAGAGAACACGCGAATAACCTGATCCCATGGCAGCCAGGAAACTTTCAGCCAACTTTATTTTTGACGGGAAGGACCGGATGATCCGCCAGGGGATCCTTACCCTCGACAGCGCGGGACAGGTGACCGGCCTGAAGGATCCCGGCGACGGGGCCAGGGAGGAGGCCGGCGTCGAGTTTTACAATGGCATTATCACACCGGGGTTCATCAATGTCCATGGCCATCTCGAACTCTCGCACATGAAGGGACTGACTGAGCGTGGATCGGGACTCGAATCCTTTATTTCAACAGTGGTACAAGGGAGGCAGGCGGATGCGGATACCCAGGAGGAAGCGATCGCACGGGCCGATGAGGCCATGCAGCGGGCCGGCATTGTCGGTGCCGGTGACATATCCAACACGCCAGACAGTTTTCGCGTCAAGGCCGGGAGTCCCATCCGGTATCACACGTTCATCGAGCTCTTCGGGCACGGAAATGCGGCTGCCGGGAGGATCTTCCGTGACGGAACGGCGCTTCTGGCCGTGGCCCGGGATCGGTTTGGCATCCCGGCTTCACTCACCCCGCATTCCGCTTATGGCCTGTCGGAGAAGCTGCTAGCGATGATCGTTGAAAATCACCGGGGCAGCGCTGTTCCCCTTTCCATTCACAACCAGGAATCGGATGAGGAAAACACGTTCATCCGTTCCGCAGCGGGGAAGCTTTACCAGCTCTATTCCCGGGCGGGAATGGATCTGACGGATGTCCGGCCCCGCCATATGCGGTCGTTGCCCTGGCTGGCGATGATGACCGGGGAAGCCAGTCTCCTGCTCGTGCACAACAGTTTCACCACCCTTGACGACCTGGACGGTTCGGGCCCGGATACATCGAGACTGTGGTGGGCCCTTTGTCCTGCCTCGAATGCCTACATTTCCGGAACCGGGCCGAACGAATTTCTCATCCGTCGGTTCCCGGAGAGAATCTGTATCGGTACCGACAGCCTGGCATCGAACGACAGGCTCTCGGTGCTTGAAGAACTGAAAATCCTGCAATCGGCGTTTCCGGATATTGATCTCAGGGTTCTGTTGCGAGCAGCCTGCCACAATGGTGCGGAGGCCCTGGGCATGGACGGTTCATTGGGAAGTTTCGAAAAGGGGAAAAGGCCGGGAGTCAACCTGATCCAAAAAGCAGATCTCGTCAGGATGAAGCTCAGCGGCCGGGCCGTGGTGAAAGTTCTGGGGGGGCGCTGAGGCTCAGGAAGATTTGCGGAATCATGATATAAATCATGGACTTTGGCGGCCATACTCCATAATTTAGCCGGCGGTTGATGAAAAACTTTGAAACAGGTAAATTGTTACCTTTTTATGTCTTTCATGGCGAAATCAGAAATGTGAAATTATGACGACACAGGCATTACCGGCGAAATGGGACAGCAGTTACGATACGGGGGTCGACATCATCGATGAGCAGCACAGGTACTTTTTCAATGTGGTGAAGAGGCTCGAGACCGTTGTGAAGGAAGATCGCTGCAGGGAGCAGGTAGCCGACATATTCTTTTCCCTGGTCCATTACGTTGAGCATTATCGGCTTCAGGAAGAGATCTATTATAAGGACCTGAAGATGAAGAAGCTGGAAGAGCATAAGAAATCGCACCAGGAATTTGTGGCCGGCATTGTCCGGTTTAAGGATGAATTTACGCGGGGAGAGGAAGGCGTCTGCCGGAATCTGCTCGCGTTTCTGACGGGCTGGTTTTATACCCATATCATTGGAACGGACCGGCAGCAGATGGATGAACTGCGGAAAGCGGGGTTATAGTGATGCGGAGAACAGGCAGTGTTCATGACCTTCGGGTCCGGACGGCCACACAAAACCTCATGGAAAAACATTATTCCGTAACCCGTTAGCGTACTTTTGTGCGCAGGTGACTTTTCACAGGCCGGGGTGCGGAAGGGTCGCCCCGTACTGCCTGCTGATCCGTTTTTTATAACGTAAGATCATGGCGACATTTCTCTTCGATAAAATCGTATTTGGCCCGGTTCAGTCCAGGCGACTTGGGGTTTCGCTGGGGATCAACCTCCTTCCCCTGTCGAAGAAGTACTGCAACTACGACTGTCTGTACTGCGAATGCGGCTGGAGTCATCTGATGCCGGTGAAGCCAGGTGATATTCCGCGGAGGAAGGACGTAGCACAAGCGCTGCGGGAGACCCTGGCAGAGATGAAAATGGACGGAAGGACGCCGGATGTGATCACCTTTGCCGGGAACGGAGAACCCACTATGCATCCGGATTTTGCGGGGATCGCTGAAGACACGGTCAGCATTCGCGACGAATGGTTCCCGGGATGCCGCATCACGCTTCTGACGAATGCCACCCTGCTTCACACCGAAAAGATCCGGCGTGCCATCAGCCTTCTCGACGTCAACATCCTCAAACTCGATACGGCCGTTGAACGGACCTTCCTACGGCTCAACAAGCCTTCGCCGGGGATCACGCTGGAGCGGGTGATCCGGAATCTGACCGGTTATTATGGTCAAAAGACGCTGCAGACCCTTTTCATCCGGGGGAAGAACAGCTATGCGGACCTCGATAACACGACCGGTGAGGAGATGGAAGCTCTCCTCCGCGCCTACCGCCTGATCCGTCCCGACAGTATCATGGTTTACACCTTCGAACGGGACACTGCGGCCGGCGACATCGTCAGGATCCCTCCCGGGGAGCTGGAAAGCCTTGCGGCAGTCATCCGCGATGAAGGATATAACGTGGAATTGACGGTTTGAGGGGGGGGGGAGTGAGGGAGTTATGGAGTTAGGAAGGGCGTGAGAATGTTGTTAGTCCCTTGCCAGGCAAATCAGATTGAAATCATAAATGCGATTTTCCCGTCGCCCTCCTCCACCAAAATCATGTAATCCTACTTTGACTGATTCATATGAAAACGCCTAAATATTTTTAAAAATGATAAGGAAAATCTTATACATGGACGGCCCTTCGGCTGCATTTAGATTTGTATTGATATTAACATTTTTTGTTAACAGTTCTTTGACGTAATTATGTAACATGCTGATTTTCTTTACTTTTTGCTACTTTTTCTTTTTTTGTTAATTATTTATTTTTGTTAATACTACAACCACCATGCGGGCTGCATTAGTTCGGCTTGCAGGTTTAAAGACCTATTGAGCGATTAAATACCCGTTATGGTGTTTTAGGACAGTCTCGAATAGAAATTAAGGTAAAGACCTATTATTAATGGCTTGAGCGTGCCTAAAACCTGGTTGTTTTTTTAACTTTTAATAATTACATATTATGAGCTTTAAAAATTTTCTTGGAATAGACATTTCCAAAAAAACATTTGACGTTGCCCTTATTAAGGATAACGATATTTCGGCGATTAGTTCGTCAAGCTTTTCCAATAGCGGCAAAGGTTTGGTAAACCTGGAAGAATTTCTTAAAAAACAAGGCTTAAATATGCAAGAGACTTTGTTTTGTATGGAGCATACAGGGATTTATTGTCGTCTTTTATCGCATTACCTTACAGAAAGAAAATATCATGTTTGGTTGGAGATGCCGGTTCAGATCATCCGTTCGTTGGGACTTCAAAGAGGTAAAAATGATCGCATAGATGCCAAACGTATAGCAGAATATGCCTGCTTAAAGAAGGATAAGGCTGTACTTTGGGAACCACCACGTGAGGTTGTACTTCGAATGAATGATTTATTAACATTACGTGACCGTCTTGTTGAATCCCGTAAATCTTTAAAGCAGCCCATAAAGGAGCTTAAAGATGCAGGATTCAAGGAGGCTGCCATGGAGATCGCGAAAAAATGCAAAATGACCCTTGAGGCCATCGGAAAAGAGATCAAACAAATTGAGAAAGAACTTGACGATATGATCAACAATGACTCGAACCTAAAGAGATTATTTGGGTTAGCGGTCAGTGTTGTCGGAATAGGTAAAATAACCGCAATGTACTTACTTTATTATACCAATGAATTCAAGCTTTTCATTAATGCCAAACAGCTGGCATGCTATTGCGGAGTTGCTCCATTTGAGCACCGATCTGGTACGTCGATAAGGGGTAAAGATAGAGTCAGTCCGTTTGCAAATAAGAAGCTTAAAAAACTGCTTCATCTTGTTGCCATGTCTACGCTTAAGAGAGATCCGGAGCTCTCTATGTATTATAAGCGAAAAGTTGCCGAAGGAAAAAATAAGATGGTTGTTATCAACGCAATCAGAAATAAAATTCTTCATCGAGTTTGCGCGGTGATCCAAAGAGGCACTCCTTATCAATTAAATTATCAATTAGCTTAACCCATTAGTGACAAGGCATATGTCGATTACCGTCGGTTGTATCGTCTGCATAATCAAGGAGCTTTCTTCGTTACCAGAGCAAAAAATAACATGCGGTTTAAACGCATGTACTCTGCCCCAGTAGATAAAGAAAAGGGCGTTCGGTATGATCAGACGGGCAAGTTGGAAACCTAAAGTAATCAGGAGAAAGATCAGGAATTTATTTTCCTGACCAACAATACGAGCCTGGCTGCTCCCGGTATCGTCATGTTGTACAAAAAACGCTGGGAAACAGAATTATTTTCCCAAATGGATGAAGCAACATCTGAGGATAAAATCCTTCTGGGGCACAACCTTAAATGCTGTGAAAATCCAAATGTATTGTGCGATCATGGCTTAGTTGCAAAAGTTGGTGACAAACTAAAAGTTGACCGCAAAATCTATGAAATTCTACAAATCCTCAGCATCTCTCTACTCGATAAAACGTCTTATAAAATAGATACTTAATGCGATTACAAAGATGTCAAAGAACTAAATAATAAACAATTAACAATCAGTGGAATTTATGTGTCCACGAGTAAACTTAACTAAAAAAAACAAAAAATATTTGCTCAAATCATAGAAATCGCTCAGGGACCGGAAACGTATCCGCATTTTTTGAGGGTGTTTGAGCAGGAGGGATCAGCAGGCGGGTGAGGAGCCGCTCGCGGCTCCTCACCCGCCTGCTGATCCCTCCTGCTCAAACACAAGGTAAGTTCATTTTTTCCGGTCCCTGAGCGCAGCCGAAGGGCGGGAGTTACGTAGATACGCGGGCACAGAGGTAAGTGGGTACTGGAAGGCATAGGAACAAGCATCGTTGTCGGTTCTGCATCATGCGAATCAGATTGAAATCTAGCATATGAACGAGTGGGTTATTTATTCCAGGTATTATCCCCGGCCCTGAAGCACTTTTACCCTGAAAAGACGAACGATTTGAAGGAATAATCGGCACCTTGAAGGGGTTGAATTTGAGAATAGTTTGAGAATAGTTTGAGAATAGTTTGAGGATGGTTTGAGAGTGGTTTGAGAGTGGTTCAGTGGAAGATTTCCGATTGCAGCGTTGGAGGTTTAAGTCTTTCCGGTATAAAAATAATATCTATATTTGGGTAATTCATTACCACAATAATCTGAACAGCGATGTCAAGAGTCGTCTCCTTATCGGAAGCCGCGTCCATCGGCATTCACGGGATCATCCTGATTGCGAAGGCGGGAGAGCCTGTTAATGTGATCCGGATCTCGGATCTGACGGGAACATCGAAGCATCATGTGGCAAAGATCATGCAGCGCCTGGCAAAGGAACGCTTCATCACCTCCCAGCGGGGACCAAACGGGGGGTTCACCATGAGCCGGGATCCCGGCGAAATCACGTTCCTGAACATTTTCGAGGCCATCGAGGGGAAACTGGATATGCCGGATTGCCCGATGGATAAGCCGGTTTGTCCCTTCGACAAATGCATCATGAACAACGTGATGAACCGCTTGTCGTCCGAGTTCCACGACTATCTCAGCAAGCAGAAAGTTTCCGATTACATTTAGGAAGGGATCGCGTGAGAACGCGCTCGCTTTTTTGGGCATATAAACAAGTAATCAATTACCGAAATACAACATAATAAACAGATAGATCCATGAAAAGAGAAATGATCCTGATCGATGAAGAAAAGTGCAACGGTTGCGGGAACTGCATTCCCAATTGTCATGAAGGCGCCCTGCAGATCATTGACGGCCGGGCTGTACTGGTCAGTGACCTGATGTGTGACGGCCTGGGTGCCTGTGTGGGGCATTGTCCCGAAGGGGCCTTGAGCATTGGGATCCGTGAGGCCGAACCTTATGATGAGCGCCTGGTGATGGCTGAAATGGCCGGGAAGGGAAAGAATGTCGTTGTAGCGCACCTGCGGCATTTGAAGGAGCATGGCGAAACCGGGTTGGTGCGGCAGGGGGTTGACTATTTATGGGCCCATCGGGATGAGCTCGCGTTTCACCCGTCGGAAGTGATCGAAGACGTTCATCAGCTTGCCCCGGTGGCTTTGTCCTTACGGATGGCTGCAGTTTCGCATCATGTGGGGGCCGGCTGTCCGGGGTCACGGGAAGCGGAGATCCGTCAGCCGGGCGGAGTGGCCGGCGATCAGCCATCGGAACTGACGCACTGGCCCATTCAGCTTCACCTGGTGAATCCGGCTGCAGGGTATTTTCACGGTGCCGACCTGCTAGTCGCGGCCGATTGCACTGCATTTGCCTCCGGGAATTTCCATTCCCGGTACCTGAAAAACCGGAAGCTGGTGATTGCCTGTCCCAAGCTGGACCAGGGCAGGGATATTTACATCGAAAAGTTTAGAAGGCTGATCGGGGAGGCCGGTGTCAGGTCGGTCACGGTTTTACGGATGGAAGTCCCATGTTGCGGGGGCCTGGTGCAGATGGTCCGGCTGGCGGCCAAAGCAGCAGGAAAAGATATGGAGATAAAGGAAATCGTTTTGGGGGTGAATGGGGAAGAGGGAAGATAGAAGGAAAAAGGGGAAGATAGAAGGAAAAAGGAAAGGAAAAGGAAAAAGGAAAAAAGGAAGAAAATACTCCGACGGCTGAAATGACGCCAAACCACCAAATCACCAAACCACCAAATCACCAAATCACCAAATCGCCAAATCACCAAATAGATAAAGGGAAAAGGCAAAAGGCAAAGAAATCACCAGAATCTCCATAAGATCCACCCGTACGGACAGGTCGCGACCTGTCCTCCTTGAAAATTATGAAAAAGGAAAAATGCAAAAGTGTAGAGCGGGCTCCGATGGCTGGAATGACGCCAAACCACCAAATCACCACTGAGCGTCGTCGGGAAGTGATGGGGTGATGGGTGATGGGGTGGTGAGTTATGAGGTTATGGGGTGATGAAGGTCGTGAGAACAATGTTTTAGGATGATAGCGATGAAACCGAACTGCCCGGTTATCGCCCGGGATGTCTTCAACGTTCTCAAGGGGATTTAGCGGTGAAAAGTCCGGGAAGGAACGTCTGATTTTTAGGCATTTTCCCCACCGAAACAGGTGATAGAGCCAAAACCTCATCCCCTCTGAAACCCGCATAAAAACAGCCTGTTGAAAACTTTTCATCAAAATGTCCGGAAACGGACGCTGAGATTTAGGGGGCTGAAGCGATTAAGGGGCAGGTGCGCAGGATGGCGGGGGAGGACCCCACCCTGCAAAAAGCTCTTTAAAAAATTAAGGCCCTTCCCATGCCCGGCCGTCAGGGAAAGTAAGGGGAAGATAGAAGGAAAAAGGAAAAAGGCAAAAGTGTAAGAGCGGGCTCCGATGGCTGGAATGACGCCAAACCACCAAATCGCCAAATCACCATATAGATAAAGGAAAAAGGGAAGAGGGGACTTTATTTTACTGGAGTCTTCGGGTGATGAAGAAAGTGAGAAAGTGAGATCGCGCCGTGCAAGTCCGTGAGGAAGGGATTTATATAGGCGTATCAACATATATAATGAAATTCCTCGCAACTTCCCCGCAGGTAACCAATCCTGTCCGGCAAGGTCTGGTCAGCCACCGGAAGCGAGTTTTGCATCGTTACCAGAGATGGTAGCATGAAGCGTAAACAGCGATTGCTAAAGGTCTGTGATAGAGCCTCGAAACACTCTAAAAGCTGAAGTCTTAATTATTCTCACGATTGGGACAACACGGAACCTGCGCTAAAGACAAGCAGGGGAAGTTCGGCCGGGGTCTGAGAGCAGGTCAAAGGCAGGAGGGAAGTACGGAAACACGGGAGAGCCTAACGTCTCCGCCCCGGAAGCGGTCAAGGGTACGCCGCGCAAAAAGAGTCCCCAGTCACCTACGGGGAGATAACGCCACCGGAGGAGAGCAAAGAAAAGAGCGTTAAGGAGAGCGGTAGTCCGGACGAGGGAAACCGAAGGAAGGACCAAGGACGAAGGCAGTCTTAGCATCTTTATAGTACCGACAGAAAGCTGGGAAATCGGTCCCAAGAAAGCCGGCGAGTAGGGAAGAGAGATGCCTGAAATCGGGACTGTAATATAGAAACATTAAAATGAGCCGGAATCATGAAAGAATGTCAACAGTAAGATTACAGATAGCAGAGCGAGCCAGGAAGCACAAGGGAGAATCGCTGTATAGTCTTTACCACCTGATTGACGAGCAACTACTGATGGAGAGTTATTTTACTCTAAACAAGAAAAGTAGTAGTGGAGTTGACGGAGAGAGGTGGAAAGACTACGGAATAAATGCCCATGAGCGAATACCGGAGTTACTCCAGGGGTTCAAATCAGGGAAGTATAGAGCCCCGGCGATACGGCGGGTGTATATACCGAAGGGAGAAGGGCAGCGAAGGCCGTTAGGGATACCTACCATAGAGGACAAGGTATTGCAGGCGGGCGTGAAAACGGTGCTGGAATCGATCTACGAGGAGGAATTTAAAGACTTCTCATACGGGTTCAGACCGGAGAAATCCCAACATCAGGCCGAAGAATATGCATACAAACAAATAGTTTTTGGTGGGATGAATTATATCATAGATGCAGATGTGACCAACTTTTTTGGGAGTATGAGTTATCAGGTACTGAGAGAACTTCTAGGGCTAAGGGTAAGTGACGGAGTGATAAGAAAGATGATTGACAAATGGTTGAAGGCAGGCATACTGGAAGAGGGACAGATCAGTTATCCCACGGAAGGGACGCCACAGGGAGGCATAATATCGCCACTGCTGGCCAATATATATCTGCACTATGTGCTGGATGTATGGTTTGCCGAACAGATACAACCATTGATGAAAGGGCGCAGCTTTATTGTACGTTATGCCGATGATTTTATACTTGGATTTGAGAAGAAGGAAGATGCGATGCGGGTGATGCAGGTACTACCCAAACGTTTTGAGAAGTATCATCTGAGGTTGCATCCAGAGAAGACCAAACTGGTAGATATGAAAGAAGGGGAAAGAGGAGACCGGAGCTTTGACTTTCTGGGATTTACACATTATCTAGGGAAGAGCCGAAAAGGCAAAACCATTTTAAAGAGAAAGACCAGTAAGAAGAAGTTCAACAAATCGGTCAATCAGATCGAAGAATGGATCAGGGCGAACAGACAAATGAACATCAATGAGCTGATATCCAAATTAAATGTAAAACTAAGGGGACACTACAATTACTATGGCATTACGCACAATAGCAATGCTATAGGGCGATTTTACTATGTAGTCAGCCGGATATTGCACAAATGGATAAATCGCAGAGGGGGTAAACCATCCTGGACGTGGGTTAAATTCAACATGTTGATTAAGGAATGGACACCTCTTCTTAAGCCCAGGATCTATCACACGTATACTTAGCGAATCCGATTTTGGAAGAACCGTATGCGGGAAAGCCGCTCGTACGGGTCTGTGGGGGAGCGGGGAGGTAACGAACCGCTCTACCCGGAAAGTACGTGGATAAACACTCTCCTCAAACCACTCTCAAACCACTCTCAAACAACCCTCAAACCACTCTCAAACCACTCTCAAACAACCCTCAAACAACCCTCAAACCACCCCCAACTCAAAGATCCTCCACGCATCGGAAGCCGGTATGAAAGAAGCTGGATTCGGCGGTGGTGAAATTCCGGTGGGTGACCAGGTAGCCGTGACAGAAGGTCGAATCGCACATGAACGATCCGCCGCGAAGGACCTTGTTTTCCTGGTTGACGGGGATGACGGCCGGGGAATGCTCATAGGCGGCATAGGTGTCTTTACACCATTCCCAGACATTGCCGCCGATATCTTCCAGGCCGGATTTGTTTTTCCCGAACTTCCCCACCGGCGAGGTGAGGATGTACCCGTCGAGCCCAAGGTTTTTGCCGGGAAATTTCCCTTCCCAGACGTTGGCATGGTAACCGTCCTTATCGACCAGGAAATTACCCCAGGTGTAGCGTTGATTTTCCGGGATCCCACGGCGGGCGGCATATTCCCATTCGAATTCGGTGGGAAGCCTCTTCCCGGCCCATTTGGCATAGGCATTGGCATCGTACCAGCTCACATGGGTAACGGGATGATCATCAAGCGCCGGCGGTTGACCGGGACCCATGGGGTATCTCCAGTTCGCACCGTCAACGAGTTCCCACCGGTTGGTTTCAAAATTGTACACCTCGGAATTCCCGAACTTTTCAGCATAGGTCTTATAGCCGGTCGCTTCGACAAACGTCCTGAACTGTGCCACGGTGACGGGATGAACATCCATAAAATAGGAGTGGATCCTGAAATGGAATTCAGGCTGTTCGTTCAGCGGACCATGGTCGGAGCCGATGGTGGCCATGCCGCCTTCAATGTAAACCATGCCTTCCGGAGCCTTCGGGATGGTTTTCGGATTCCGGCGGCAGGCGGACGGAGCCAGAAGGACGATGGATAACAACAGGACGGTGGCAACAGGATTTCTCATGGTGACGCTATTTCAGATGCTAATATAGAAAGCCATTTCGGGGCGGAATGTTGCCCCTGATCAGACTAAATAAGTTCTAAATTAATCATCCGTCACCGCCGGGGACGGATCGCGATGAAAGAAGAAGGGCGTCACAGCAGATCGGGAATTCGCCAGTCGACCGGATCGACATCGTGTTCCTTCAGGTAAGTATTCGTTTTTGAGAAATGCCGGCATCCGAAAAAACCATTCCTGGCTGAAAACGGTGAAGGATGTGCGGCTTCAAGGATGAGATGCCGGCTTCCATCGATCAGGCCGCGCTTGTCGCGGGCATATCGTCCCCAAAGCAGGAAGACGAGGTTTTCCTTCTCCGCCGAAAGTGTGCTGATGACGGTATCGGTGAAGGTCTCCCATCCCTTCCCCTGGTGTGATCCGGGTTGGTTTGCCCTGACGGTGAGGGTGGCATTGAGGAGGAACACCCCCTGCATGGCCCAGTATTCAAGATTGCCGTGCGACGGGATCCCTGTGCCGAGGTCATCGTTGATCTCCTTGAAGATGTTCACCAGCGAGGGCGGAGGTTTGATCCCCTTTGGGCACCGAGAAACAGAGACCGTGCGCCTGGCCTTTCCCGTGATACGGGTCCTGGCCGAGGATCACCACCCTGACGTAATCCCAGGGCGTCTGGTTGAACGCATTGAAGATCAGCGGTCCCGGGGGGTAAACGTCGTACCGCTTCTTCTCTTCCACGAGAAAATCCCTGAGCGAAGAAAAATACGGCTTGTTAAATTCATCCCGTAAGCGTTCTTTCCAGCTTTGGTCAATTTTGGGGTCTATGCGCTCCATGATTCTTCTCCATTAAATTCATAATCCTCGGACCATTGAAGGATGATCCTGCCAATGTTGGTGGCATGTGAGTAGACGGTGGTCAGAATGGTCATCAGTTCAAGATGGATCTTACTGGTATTCACCGATTTGTCGACAGCGTTCATCAGGCGCCGGTAATGGCTTTTCTCCAGCTCCATGGCATAAAGCCGGTATTTGTGGTGTTTTTCCTTCATATGCAAGGCCTTTTCGAGGTTGAATTCCCTGAACACCTCTATTGCCCGGGAGATCTGTTTGATGACCTGGAGGTGATAATCGGTCAGTTCCTTTTTCCCTTCATCCGAAAAATCCTGCCCGTTTTGTGCCCATTCCAGGGCTTTGTCGAGGTAACTTTTTTGGATCAGATCGGCGATTTCTTCAAATTCCTTCACGGTATACATGATCTCGAACGCTTCGTTCGACCGGTTTTTCTCGATGTTGGCGGAGATCACCTCGAGGAGATAGGCATTGATCCTGTCGCGCAGGAAGTCGACTTCCTCTTCCCGGGCGTTCATCCAGGTGATATCGGGTTTTTCATGCAGGATAAAGGGGGTGATGTAGGTATTCACCATATCAAGGGTGATATGGGCCATGTGGATGGTTTCTTCTTTGGCCAGATTGAGGGCCAGTGTGGTCGGGATCCCGTGCGGATCGCCGATGTATTTGGTTTTCATCCTGCCGTTCTCCATCGTGGCCTTGTCGGGAAGGATGAAGGTGATGAAGCGGGCGATGCTGTTCAGGAAGGGCAGGAGGATGAGGGTGACAAAAACGTTAAACAGGGTGTGGGCATTGGCGATCTGACGGGGAAGCACGGCGGTGGCCGCACTGAAGGTGTCGGGTCCGGGCCGTGAGGGAGAGATGTATTCAACCAGCCTGGCAAATTGAGGGATCCACCATACGATGATGAGCACCCCGAACACTTTGAACAGGGTATGGGCCAGGGCGACGCGTTTGGCTTCCCGGTTCGTTTTCAGGGCAGCGAGGATGGCGGTGACGCAGGTGCCGATATTTGCTCCCAGGAGCAGGGGGATGCCGGCTTCCAGACTGATCAGGCCCTGCGAAGCCAGGACGATCATGATGCCGATGAAGGCGCTGCTGCTTTGAATGAGGGCAGTGAACACCGTGCCCACGAGGATGCCGGTGAGGGGGTTTTCCAGTTTAAGGATGAAATCGAGAAACGTGGGAAGTGTTCGCAATGGCACCATGGCGTCGGACATGATGTGCATTCCGTAGAAAAGGATCCCGAAGCCCAGGATGGCCTCGCCGGCAAAGCGTGTCTTTTCGTTCCTGACGAAGGCATAGAGGGCAAAGCCCACGGCCACGATCAGCAGGGCATAGTCGGTCAGGCTGAAAGCGATGAGCTGGGCCGTGATGGTGGTGCCGATGGCTGCCCCGAGAATCACCCCGAGGGTGCGGCTGAAGGTCATGAGGCCTGAATTAACGAAACTGACCATCATCACCGTGGTGGCGCTGCTGCTTTGGATGATCATGGTGACGAAGGTCCCGACCATGAGCGCCAGGATCCGGTTGCGGGTCAGGTTTCCCAGGATGGTCCTCATCTTTGCCCCGGCCGACTTTTCCATGCCGGTACTCATCATGTTCATTCCAAGGAGGAAAAGCCCCAGTCCGCCGAGAAGCCCGATCACCAGCATGAAGATCCAGTTATTCCGCTGCGCCGTGAAACGGTATACCAGCAATTCCCCGGAAGGGGAACCGGCCGTTCCGGCGATGAGGGTGTATTCTCCGGGCTTGTCGCCGAGACGGACCATGGCCGAGGCGAATCCAGTGCTGTCGGTCACCGCGGTTTCCGGCGCAATACTGAAACCGGTCGCATTTGCCGGGGCATCGAGAGCCCTGAAGATGACCTTCACCCCCGGTTCCGGATGGCCGGCCGAATCGGTGACCATGACCCTGACGGGTCGATCGAGCCGGGTCCCGGCTTTTTGCTGCTGGTTATCTCCTGAAAAAGACGTTGTTCCCTGCTGCGGTTTCTGAAGGACAAGTCCCGCGGGTTGTCCTGCCAGGGTTGCCTGGAGCATGAGAACGGAAAGGGCAAGGAAAAAGAGGATCTTTTTTTTGGGCATCGGGCAAAGCGGAATTTGTCACTAAGATAAAATTATCCTCCCGGATTCCGGATCAATGCCCGCCGATTTTTTCAACGGGAGGGCCACCGGCGGGGTAAGCGTCGGCACGGCGGGGCCGGCCGTTAAAAACGGTGGAAGGCGGCGTTTTGCGGGGATTGAAATTTCAGGAACAGCGGCCCCCTTCTGGCCACATTCACCCACCGGGGTGTTGAAAAAAAAACCTGTCATTGTTTTTGAAATTGCGGATATTTGTTTTAGCGTCCGCATTGGTGAAATCCGGAACCGGGTTTTGGATGAAGGGACGTGAACGTTTCGGCGTGAAGTAACGATGGTGGTTTTTAAAGGGGTTTGCAACAATGATTCTGATACGGCGTATTATTTCCATTTTTCTTCTGGTGCTGATTCTGGCGGGAATTGTCTACGGACTGATCTGGCTAAGGGCAGGTTCGCTGAAGGTCCTGGACCCGGAAAGAGCCGTTCCTCCTGGCACGGTATTGTTCCTGGAGACGCACGATTTCAGGCAGTTGTCGTCGACACTCCGGAATCATAACGACATCTGGACGACATTTATGGCCTATAAAGGCATAGACCGTCTGAACCGGGATCTGGCCATGATCGACAGCGTGGGCCGGAAATACCCGGACTTCAACGACCTCGTCGCAGGAAATGTGATCGTATCGCTAAGCAGGGCCGACAGCGGGTTTCATGCGTTGTTCATCGTGAGTGCGCCTCATCATAAGTCCACCGAACAGGTACTGAAGCTGATCCCGGCCGATGCCGGCATCGACAAGCATCACGAGGAAAATGTTACCGTTTATCAAATCCGTTTTCCCCAGGACTCACTGATCCCCGGTTTTTCTTTTTTTGAAAGCAAAGGGCTCCTCGTGATGAGCCCTTCCGAAGCGGTGCTCAAAGTGGCTGCAGCACGGCTGAATTCCGGACAGAGCCTGCGGGATAACCACCAGTTTGCGCTCCTGCAGGGGACAACGGGCAGTGATGCCATTGCCAACATCTATGTCAATTATCCGGAACTCGGCGCTTTTGTCAGGACCCTCTTCCGGGATGGAGCGGCAGAGCTCGTCTCGAAGTTCGCCGGCTGGTCGGCCCTTGACCTGGATATCCGGCCCGGATTTTTCACCCTGAACGGGTTCACCACCGCAGGCGATTCGTTGCACCAAAGTATCCGGATGCTCCAGGGACAGCAACCTGTGTCGTTTGATTTTGCATCGGTTGTCCCTTCCGGTGCCGTATTCTTCAGCTTCATCGGCTTCAGCGATCCCGGCCTGCTGCTGGACCATGTTCAAACCTACGCTTCGAATCCGGCGAGAGACCGGATGCTCGCCTACATCCTGAAAAATCACCGTGAGGACTTTCTCTCCGGGTTCGCTCCCATCCTCGACGGGGAAGCCGGTCCGGTGGTTCTCATGAACAACCCCGGGGAATACGAAAAATATTTCATGGTGAAGGTGAAAGGCCGGGGAATGGCCGAGAACCTGATGGGCAAATGGACCGCGCTCGCGGCGAAAGAAAAAGGGACAAAGGTTTCGGATTATACCATCGAAACGGACATCGACCCTCACCACCAGGTCACCATTTACAAATCACCTTTTGCCGAATTTCCCACGCCTGCTGTTTGGTCAGTTCTTCCGGAAGGGAGATTACAAATATTATTGTTATTCAGGGAATTATCTCATCTTCGGCGCCTCGCCCTCTTCCCTGAAAAACGTCCTTTATGCCGACATTTTGGGCAAAACACTGGCCAATGACGAAAGCTTTTCAGCTCTTAGGGACAATATTTCCAGCATGTCCAACCTGTTTGTCTACATCAGTCCGTCGCTGTATCTCGACAGGTTGTCTGAAATCCTGGCTCCCCGGACGGCGGAGATGATGAACCGTCAGAAGAACGTGTGGAGAAAGATCGATGCCATAGCCTTTCAAAGCACGAGCACGGATGATCTCAACTATTTCCGGCTGTTCACCCATTACAACAGCCAGGTCACAGAGCCCGTGAACACGGTCTGGCAGAGCAAGCTCGACACTTCGGCACTTTTCAAGCCGGCGGTGGTGATCAACCATACCAACCGTCAGAAGGAGATCTTCACCCAGGATCTCGGGAACACCATTTACCTGATCAGCAATTCCGGGACGATCCTGTGGAAGCAAAAAATTGAGGGACCGATTCTCAGTGACATTTACCAGATAGATTACTATCGGAACGGGAAACTGCAATATCTCTTCAATACCGCGGATCACCTGTACCTGATCGACCGTAACGGGAATCCCGTGGAGCGTTACCCGGTGTCGCTGAGGCAAACCGCTTCGGCGGGCCTTTCCCTTTTTGATTATGATCACGACGGGACCATCCGGATCTGTATTCCGACGGAAAAAAAGGACATCTCGATGTACGACAGGGAGGGAAAGGTCATTTCCGGCTGGCGGTTCCGGGGTTCTGACGGTGTCATCACCCATCCGGTCGAACACGTGAGGATCGGCGACAGGGATTTCATCATTGCCTGTGATGACGTCCGGTTGTACCTCCTCGACCGCCAGGGAAAGCAACGGGTCAGACCGACGAAAGACATCATGCATTCGGTCCGGAATCCGGTATATCCTGTACCGGCGTCGGGAGGTCTGCCTCCGCGGATCATCGGCACCGACACCACCGGGTACGGTCTGGTATTTTTACTATGACGGGAAGGTATCCCGGCAGTTCGATCCGGGTCTCAGCGGCCGCCACTTCTTCATCCCGGCTGATCTGGATGGCGACGGGAAGACCGAATTCGTCTTCGCCGACGCGAACAAACTCCTCGTGTACAATGAACAGGGAAAGACGCTGTTCAAGGAAGAACTGCCCGGGCCGGTCAGCTGGGCGCCTGTCATTTATGAATTTTCACCCAGGGACAGGAAGATCGGCGTCGTTATTCAGGGATCGGGACGGATTTACCTCTTCAACAATGACGGATCGCTCTACCAGGGATTTCCGCTTCGGGGCGCGTCACCCTTCAGCATTAGCAGCTTTCCCGGGCTCAGGGACCGGTTTAATCTGATAGTGGGGAATAATGACAACTTTTTGTACAACTATTCCGTAAAATAGGGAAAAATCACACCTGGGTATGGCAGATCATTCCTCACGAAGGTCCATCACGGCAAGCATTCTCATATCACTTTTCTTCCTGTATTCCTGCTTTCCGGATCATTACGACCTTCATCGTATTTCCGGCGACGTCGGGCTCACCCCGGGCATAGCCGCACCCCTGGCCTATGGCACCCTCTCGATTGAAGATATTCTGAACCGGGTGGATACGAATTCCTACGTCAGACAGTTCGATGACAGCCTGCTCTACCTGACATATGTCGAAAATCTCATGTCCTATCCCGCATCGGAAGTGATCGACATTCCGGACCAGCAATTCCTCCAGCTGTTCATCAGCCCCGATATCAATATCCCCGCATGGCTTTTCAGTTCTATGGGCGATACGGTAAATTTTACGAAGGAGAAGAACAGTGAATTCATTTTCACCCACAATGAACGCATCGACAGCATCCATGTCAAAACGGCCACCCTGAATATCAATGTCTCTTCATCCTTCAGGCAGACCGGGATCCTGACCATTCACTCCGATCACATTCTGGTTGACGGCAAACCCTTCCGGGAGGTGATCCAGATCAGCGATGACATCCGGCCATTTCAGTTTCAATGAAAACATTCCCCTTGACGGGGGTCTTTTCTATCTCGATAATACCAATCCCGACACGACCTTTACTCCCGCTGGTCTTTGACCTGCAACTCATCAATTCCGGGAACCCGGTTCTGGCCACGGAGAGCTGCGACATCACCATGTCGCTGAGCAATATCTCGTTCAGCAGCGTTTACGGTTACCTCGGCGATTACGACGTCCTGGTCAGCAGCGGTGAGGTTCCGATCGACATTTTCAGTGATTCCCTCCGGGGAGGCACCCTGCTCTTTGCCGATCCGCGAATCACCCTCGACGTGGACAATTCGTACGGAATGCCGATGCAGGTGGAACTCTCGAATGTGTCGGCCTATTCCAAAATAAAAGATGTCACTACGGATATCGCCTTCAACGGGGTCAACCCGTTCCTCATCGGGGCGCCTGATATTTCGCATATCGGCGATACTGTCAATACGAAGATCGGATCAACAAGGATAACTGCAACATCGTCGACGCCATGGCCACCCAGCCGAGCCGTTTCCTCTACGCGGTGCGGGCTGTTACCAATCCCGGGGGACCCACCGCCAACCAGAATTTCGTCACCGATTCGAGCGACCTGAAGGTCGGTTTCGAAGTGGTGCTCCCGATCTGGATCAGTGCCGACGGCTTTTCACTCCAGGACACCCTCGATTTTGATTTTGAGGATCAGTTTGGGTCGAATGTCGACATACAACTACCTGAGGCTCACCCTCGATGCAACCAATGGCATTCCCATGCGGGTGAACATGCAGGTGTATTTCACCGATTCAACCTTCCAGGTGATCGATTCCCTGTTCCACGACGACAACCTGCTGCTTCCCGGCGCCGTTACCGATAGCCAGGACAAGGTGGCAGAGGCAGCTTCACAGTCGAAGGCCATTGAATTCACCAACGCGCGGTTGACGGCGATCAGGCCTTCAAAACATCTGCTGGTGAAGGCTTCTGTCAATACCAAGGATGCCGCCTCAGGAAAATATGTCAAATTTTATTCGTATTACACGGTCGATTTCAAGTTGAAGGTGAAAGCGGACCTGACGATAAATTCGGGAGATTCCCGTAATCCATAACCGGAAAAGAGATGTTCATGCGGAAAATTCAAACATACGGCCTTTTGATCATGGTCATCCTCTCTGCCTTTGGCAGCCTGTCGGCACAGGTCAATACACTGTATTTCATGAAAGGGGTGCCACAGATTTACCAGGTCAATCCGGCGATTGCAGCCCGACTGTAATTTCTTTTTCGGGATACCCGGCCTGGCGCCCCTTCAGGTACATGCCGGGAACAGTGCCTTCGGCATGGGTGATATTCTCTACTATAATGCGGAGATCGACTCGCATGATCACCCCCTGGCACCGGCTGGGTGATAAAGGCGCGTTCCTCAGCCTGCTGAAGGACCGGAATTTCATGGACACCGATGTCAGTTCCAGCCTGCTCTCTTTCGGCTTCCGGACGCAAACGGAGACCTATTTCACCTTCGATGTGAGTGAGAACGTATCTGTGCAGGCCTCCTATCCTGCCGATCTGGTGAAGTTGTCCTTTTTCGGCCCTGATTCGGGAATGTCGTTCGATTTCAACGGGCTGGGCATCCACATGAGTGCCTACAGCCAGGTTTCAATGGGGATTTCCCAGAAGTTCGGCGACCGTCTGACGGTGGGATGGCGCGGGAAGCTCCTCTTTGGCCAGGCTGACCTGAGAACACGGAAGTTCGATTTTACCTTCAGTTCAAACGAGGAAGTATGGCCGGTCCATTCCGATATCCGCCTCGATGCTTCTGCCCCCTTTCTGGATGTCGTCTATGACGAGAAGGGGATGATTGATTTCGATTCGACGCGTGCCAGGGATATCTCCCCCCACGATATTCCGCGATACTTTTTTAATTCCGGGAATTTTGGTCTTGCCATGGACCTGGGTGCCGATTTCAGGATGACCGACTGGCTTGAGCTTTCGGCCAGCGTTGTCGATTTCGGAATGATCAAATGGAAAGACGGGGTATTAGACCTTCACAGCCAGGCAGATTATGAATTCCGTGGAATACCTGTTAACGGTTCCGACGACGATATCATGCAGTCTTTCCTTGATACACTCGACGTGACTTTCAACACTATTTCGACAACCGAACAGGATTACCGCACCTGGCTACCGATGAAACTCTATGCCGGGGCGGCTTTTTACGTGCATCCCAAAATCAGCTTCGCCATTCTTTCCCGGACCGCTTTCCAAAACGGGGATATCAGGCAGCAGTTCACGGTGTCGGCCAACCTCTATCCCATCCGGCTGGTCAGCACCACCCTGAGCTATTCGCTGATTAACGGCACCTACCGGAACCTTGGCCTCGGTCTCGCCCTGAAAGCCGGACCGCTCAATATCTATGTTATCAGCGACACGGGCCCTTCCATTTATTTCTGGCCCGTCGACAGCCGTTACATGAATCTGAAAGTGGGGCTGAATCTCATGTTCGGATGCCGGAAACAGCATAAAACCTTCGATAAACCGCTGGTTGATTGAGTGTCGTCTTTGTGAAAAAATGTTAATCCCTCCGGATCATTTTAAATCCCTCTCAAAAAAGCGTACATTTGCACGAATTAATAATCGAGAGGGATGATTCGTTTAATCTTACTTTTTGTTCTGATATACCTGGTCATACGGACGATCGGGCAGATACTCTTTCCCGGGACGGGCCGGTCGGAAGGAGAGCGCTTCAAGGAGGAGAAGAAGCCGAAGGAGGGTGAGGTCAGGCTCGAGAACAATGTGACCGGCCGGAAAAAGCATTTGAAGCCTGGTGTCGGTGAATACGTGGATTACGAGGAGGTGGACTGACCGGACAGGAAACGGATTTATTGGCGATCATGTTGAGGATGATCCGGACACTCATCACAAGGTATCGTGCCAAAAGGAGAACGGCAACTCCGCCAGGTTAGATTTGAAAGTGAATCCCCGTCCCTCCGGCTTTTCTTCTCAACAGGGTCCTGAGCGACCCGGAGGTCTTGCCTGCAGATCTTTGAGCGAGGCCTGAAACATGACATTCCCACAAAAAAAATAGAAGAGACCTCTCCTGAACCTATCCAGAAGGAACTTCCCATTCTTCGGAAGTTTATCCTTTTTAGGCAATTTCTTTCTTGTTGCCTGCAAGCGGGCGGTCCACGGTATCATCCTGCGGCGGGCGGGGCAAGATGATCGAGCCGCCGGAAATCACGGCTGTCATTGACGTTAAAGAACAGCCTGACGGGATCGAAGCCCATTTCAGCCACATCCGCAAATTTGGCCCCCGCGCGGTCCAGGAAAAGGTTCATGCGGTAGTTCCCGGTTTCAAGAAGTTCTTCTGCCAGGGGCCACAGTGAGGAGCGGTAGATGGCGGCCAGGGGCTGCGGCCGGCCTGTTTCATCGGTTCCGGCGATGGCCGGGGCGTCGTTCATGGCGGAATAGAGGGCTTCCAGGAATCCGGTGGTGATGAACGGGGTATCGCAGCTCAGGACGATGGCCCGGTCGCCGGTGACCGATCTGAGGCAGCTGTGTATCCCGGCCAGGGGGCCAAGGCCGGGGTGGATATCCGGTATGATGGGGAACGGAAAATTGTCCGGGAAAATGCCCTGAGGAGCGCTGACCAGCACTTCGCTGCAGAGACGTTCGAGGACTTCAAGGGGATAGGTATAGAGTTCGCGGCCGCGGAAGGTCATCCGGGCTTTATTTTGCCCCATCCGTTTGCTTCTGCCTCCGGCGAGCAATATTCCTGAGATGTTATGAGGGGATGCGGTTGTTCTGTTCATGGTCAGTTCTTCCGGGATTTGGACCTTTCGCCAGGATGGACGGGGGCGGAAGGGACTATCTTTTTTTCAGCTGCTGGGCCAGGGTCGTGGCAAACACGAAATCATTCAGGGTTTCATTGCTGGTGTGCAGGATGTCCTTGTTGGTGCCTTCCCAGAGTTTCTTTCCCTGGTAGATAAAGACCACCTTATCGCCGATTTCGAGCACGGAATTCATGTCATGGGTGTTGACGATGGTGGTGATGTTGAATTCCTCGGTGATCTCCTTGATCAGGTTATCGATGACGATAGCGGTTTTCGGGTCGAGGCCGGAGTTGGGCTCATCGCAGAAGAGGTATTTCGGGTTCAGGGCGATGGCGCGGGCGATGGCCACACGTTTTTTCATCCCGCCGCTGAGTTCGGCAGGGTAGAGTTTATTGGCATTGACGATATTCACCCGGTTCAGGCAAAAATTGACCCTGTCGAGTTTCTCAGCCTCGGTCATTTCGGTGAACATATCGAGGGGGAACCGGATGTTCTGTTCCACCGTTGAGGAGTCGAACAGCGCGGCTCCCTGGAAGAGCATCCCGATCTCCTTCCGGATTTTTTTCCGTTCCTTGAAAGACAGGGCATTGTACAGGCGGTCGTCGAACCAGATCTCCCCGTTGTCGATCTCATGGAGGCCGACGATGGATTTGAGAAGCACGGTTTTCCCCGAGCCGCTCTGGCCGATGATCAGGTTTGTCTTCCCCTGTTCGAAAGTTATCGTCACATTCTCGAGCACCGGTGTGCCATCGAAGGTCTTGGTGACATTGATAACTTTGATCATGACAGGATGAGTTTAGTCAGGACGAGGTTGGTGAGCAGGATCAGGATGCTGCTGTAAACGACGGCCCGGGTGCTGGAGCGGCCGACTTCCAGGGCGCCGCCCTCGGCGTAATAACCCTGGAAGGCCGAGATGGTAACGATGATAAAGGCGTAAAATACGGTTTTGGTGAGCGCATAGCTGATATAATACGGATAGAAGGCATACTGGATCCCGTAGATGTAATCGGCCGGTGAAAGGATCTCGGTGAGGGCGCAGACCAGGTAACCGCCGAAAATTCCCACGAACATGCTCAGCAGCGAGAGGATGGGGAAGAAGAACACGGCGGCGATGATCTTGGGGAAGATCAGGTAGCTGGCGGAGTTTACCCCCATGATCTCCAGGGCGTCGATTTGTTCCGAAACCCGCATCGTACCGATTTCGGAGGCGATATTGGATCCCACCTTTCCGGCCAGGATCAGGGCGACCATGGTGGAGGAAAACTCGAGCAGCAGGGAATCACGGACGGTAACCCCGACAAGGTACCGGGGCAGAAGGGGATTTTCGATGTTGAAGTTGGTTTGGATGGTGATGACGGCACCGACAAACAGGGAGATGATCACGACGATGCCGAATGAATTGATTCCGAGGTTCTCAATCTCACCGATGGTCTGGTTATAATAAATCCGGAATTTTTCCGGTTTGCCAAAGACCTTCCACAGTCAACATGAAATATTTTCCCGCCTGTTCGAAAAACTTCATAGTGTATCTATTTGCTGCAAAAGTACTAATATTCTCGGTATTGACCAGATTCCCTTTTAAAACATTCCCGATAATCTGATTGTCTCTGAAATATCCTTTATTTTTGCCCCTTACGTGATTTTGTCCGGTAAACCCGGTTGGGTTCAGGTTGAAGTCATGGAAGCCGGTCTGCCGGGTGTTTTAATCATTAGAAACAACGGATTAATGGAAAAGATCAGTTTTACATGATGATAATTCGAGATTAAGAATTAGATTAACCGCTTAAAAACAAGGAAAAGGTTATGAATAAACACGACTATTGTGTCATCATGGCTGGTGGAGTGGGAAGCCGTTTCTGGCCTCTCAGCCGCACTTCACAGCCGAAACAGTTCCTCGACATTCTCGGAGTGGGCACCACGCTCCTTCAGCAGACATTCGACCGCTTCGCATCGGTCATCCCAACGGAAAACATCTACATTGTCAGTAATTCGGAGTACCGGGATTTGATCCGGAAGCAACTCCCGTCGATGAAAGAAGAAAATATCCTGCTGGAGCCTTTCCGGAGGAACACGGCGCCATGTGTGGCCTATGCCTCCTTCAGCATCAGCATGAAAGATCCGGATGCCCGGATTGTCGTTGCCCCCTCCGATCATCTGATCATGAAGGAAGAGGTTTTCCGCAAGGTACTGCAAAAAGGACTTGATTTCGTCGGCAGCCATGAAGCCCTGCTCACCCTGGGCATTCAGCCCAGCAGGCCGGAAACCGGCTACGGATATATCCAGGCCGATTCGGGTTCACTCGAAGAAACCGAGAACTGCAGGCTGCAAAAGGTCAAGACCTTTACGGAAAAGCCCGATCAGAAACTGGCCCGCGTCTTTTTTGAAAGCGGCGAATTTTACTGGAATGCCGGGATCTTTTTCTGGTCGTTAAGAACGGTATCTGGATGCATTCAGACGGTATCTCCCCGATGTCTGCACGGCCTTTGAGGATGGTCTCGATGTTTACGGGACGGAACGGGAAGCGGCCTTCATCGAGGAGACCTATGCCGGATGCAAAAACATTTCCATCGATTACGGCATCATGGAGAAAGCCGACAATGTGTACGTTCTGGCCACCGATATCGGATGGAGTGACCTGGGGACCTGGGGATCGCTGTACGACCAGGTTGGACCGGATGCCGAACAGAATGCCGTCCTGGGGAAGAATGTTTTTACCTACGACACCAGCCGGTCGCTGATCAATGTTCAGGGTGAGAAGCTTGTTGTGATCCAGGGCCTCGAGGATTATGTGGTAGTCGACAGCAAGGATGTGTTGCTGATCTGCAAGATGGACCAGGAACAGCGGATAAAGACCTTTGTCAATGATGTGAAGCTGAGCGGCTGGGAGAAATACATATAGAAACCTGGCATCGTCGGATGAGGGAACCATCCATCGTGACGGCATAATCAGTCCGGTAAAATACGTTGACCTGCTTCCCTATCTAGTGAGAGGTCATCCCGATTGGTGAAATGGTCGCTCCGTTTGCGAGCGGCTTTCGTATGAGAGATTCATGACCTTGCACGGCATGATGACCTGCCTCAAACAAAAAAAATCCGCATCGGACTAACCGGTGCGGATTTTTCGTATCAGGTTATAGGGAAGTTACATCTGTTAATACTCCCAGAGATCGTGTTCGAAATCAAAGAGTTTTTGCTTGATTTTATCAGCTTCGTAGAGGATGTCGTCACCGGTCAGGTAATCGGGGATCAGCCGGTTGTCGTATTCATTGGACTCACCATAGATGAAAGAAGCGAAACGCCTCTGCATGAACAAATCGTCATAAGAGATATTTTGGGAATCATTGTTCGGGTTGAAAACTTCGTATCGTGCGAAGAGATCACGGTACTCGGGGAAGTAGATCCAGAACAGGATCTCGCGGGTTACTTCGGGGGAGATGGTGATGTTCCCGTTAGCGTCTTTCAGCTGGCGGTGCCAGACCTTGATGGGAGCCATTCCGACGATCCTCACGCGCATGGTGGAGGTCTGTTTGTCGAAGAACCATTTTTCCTTCACGAGATACTGCAGGACGTAGTCTGTCCTCAGGTTGACCTGTTCATTGGGCGTGCCCGGGAAAAGGGTATCGGCGCCGAGGGCCTGGATGATCTCTTTTTCACCGATCTGGGTTTCGGTGGAGAACAGGTTGTATTTATCTTCCTTGTAGGCATGAAGGTTATTTTCATGAATACCGTGCATGATCAGTGAAAAGAGGCTCATCCGCTGTCCCAGGGGTTTTGTGGGATAATACAGCGGCAGGTTCATCTTTTCACGGAGATCGATGATCCGCCAGATATCCTTTGACCACATCACGTCAGCCTCTCTGATGGGAACATAGGGGATCGGTTTTTTCTCCGGGATATGGATCTTTTCATAGACATTGATAATGGCCTGTGAATCGGGGGCCATCATGCGGATTGGCTGTAGCGGGTGTTGTTGTGACCTGCTGGGCATTCACAGCAACCCATGTTCCCTGCAGAATGAATAATGCAACTAAAAACAGAGCAGTCCTTTTCATTATCGTTGTTGTTTATAAAATTTTCAGTACAATGGAGTTTAGCTGTCCGGGATTTCCCGTCGGGGCCGATCGCTTTAATATCAGTAACCGTCAGGCTCTTACCGGGTGTCAGCTGGGTAATAATGCCGAGCTGGCCCGGTGTGAATTTATTGGTTGTCGATTTTTCGCTTTTGGTGAATCCGCCCGAAAGCACGGCTGAAACGGTAAATTCAGTCACGGTGAAGTCCAGGTCGAAATCAAAGTTCTTCAGTTCGGCATCCACTCCCGAGGCTCTTGTGAGGTCGGTGAGGGAGATGGCTCCCTGGGACCTGCCGCGGATTTCGGCGATCGGGTCGGGAACATCCTTTACCCTGAAGTCCATACTTCCCATGAAACGGGAATTGTTTTCGATATTGGCATAAACTTTTACGGTCACCACTTCCCCTTCGGGTCCTGATGACGGTTTGACGACCCACCCGTTTCCGGTAGAAGCAATTTTACCCTTGGAGATCTCGGCCCGGATATTTTCTTTCGGCACTCCGGAGACAGAGATGGCGACGGGGTTATCGACACCCCGGTAAAAGACGTTCATTTTGGTGGGCGAGACAACAGCACTGGCTTCAGCAACCTGGTATTGCGCCTGGAATGGGCGCTTAATGGTTGTTCCATCGTCGCCTTCGAGGATGATGGTTCCGCCCCAGGTATGGGTGCCGAGAGACGTTGTTGACGGGGAATAGATCCCTTTCCCTTCTTTCACCGGCAGTTCTTCACCACCGTTGAGTTTCACCACCGGGGCCTTGGTTGAGTCGTAAGCTGCAAGAAAGACCTGGGCCTTGTATTCCTGCCCCCTGAAAACGTAATCCGAGTTGGCCAGCACCACGGGTTCGATTTTGTTAAACTTGAATGATCCGGCGTTGATCTGGCTGAGCAGGTAGGCCAGGATTTCAGCTTCCGAGTTCCGGACGTCGCTCTGCATCTTGGAAAGCAGGGTGATCACAGAGGCAAGGGGCAGATGTTCAAAGTGTTCGCTTTCCCAGGTGAGATGCTCACCCTTTGAATGTCCGGTTGCTTCGGGATCCTTGGTCACGAGGGAGTTCTCGATGGACGTCACGATGGAATGATAGGTGTCTTTGTCATCGATCATGCCAAGCAATAAATCCCGGTAGGTCGTTTATTTTCTCTTTAAGTTCGGCCCCCTTTTTATCCAGGATCATGACCTCCGCCGGAATTTCGGCGTTATCCTTTCCGTTCACAAACTGGAGATGAACCTCGCCGTCGCGGACCGCTTCCGTTTCCGGTCCTTCCGATTTGATGACGATATCCTTTTTGCATTCCTGCAGGAAATTGTAGAGTTCAAGGGTTTTTTTCTGCACTTCATCGGCCTTGTCCTTCCATTCCCCCACTTTCTTTTTATTGAGCTGGTAGGCCTTGTCAAATTCACTGTAGAGGCCCTGGTTTTTCTTGGAGAAGTTTTCCGTTGTTTGGGTCAGACCTTCATCAACCAAAGTAAAGGCATCAAGAACTGATCTTGACACGTTGAGTGCCAGCAATGATGTAAGTACGAGGTACATCATGCCGATCATTTTTTGACGCGGAGTTTCCTTACCGTGAGCCATAGCTGGTTAAAGGATTTATTTTCTGGTAACAACGCTCATTGCGGAGAGCATATTACCGTAAATGTTGTTTAATTCTGAAAGGTTCTGACTCAACTTCGTAATTTCATCCCGGTATTTTTGTGTTTCGTCTACGGAGGTCTTCAGATCTTTAATCATATCCTCGATGCCCTTGTAAACGGTTTCGCTTCCCTTGAGATGCTGATGAGTTCCTTTGACCTGAGCTTCATAGGCGGAATTCAGTTCGGACAGGTTTTTATTCAGAGAAGTAAGCTGGTCGCTGAACTGTTTATGACCGGCCGATATGCTGGAATAATCCGATTTCACGGTATTGGTCAGTTCGTTGTAGGAAGAAGAAAGTTCGGCCGATTGCTGGGCAAATTTTTTGGCGATTTCTTCTCCCGACTTGTTGCACGATTTCAGCGGTTTGCTTATAGGAGGAAGCCAGGGTATTGACCGATTCATTGAGAGAACCGGAATTGTCGGAGTAGGATGATGATATGCTTTGAACGGCCTGTGCGGCGCTTTTCATACTGTTCAGGTATTCCTTGGTTGCCAGTGAGGCAGCCGTGATATCGGCAAGGTTGGAGGTGGTTTCCGAAAGGCTGTTAATTCCCTTGCTCAGGCTTTGCACGGTTTCAGGCCTGATATTGGCATCTTTGAATAATTCATCAAACTTCTGCAATCCAACGCCACGTCCGGCCAGGGAATCTTCGCGGAGGTCTTCCATTTCATCGGGATCGGTCATGCCGGCCAGTTCGGGGTAAACCAGTGTCCAGTCCAATTCCTCATGCAGGGGCTCGAAGGCGGAGAAGAAGAAGATGACCGCTTCGGTGGAAAGTCCCACGACGATCATCAGACTTGCTCCCGGCCAGTGCATCAGTTTGAACATCGCTCCGATGATCACGACGGAAGCACCGAGGCCATAAAGTTTGGCCATAAAATTTTTCCAACCGGAACTCTGAACTATTTCGGTAATGTTCATAATACAGTAATTAGAAGTTTATTTTGTGCCTAAGTATGAACGTACACATCTGAATCCGATGTATGATTTTGCCGTATCCTGGTATTCGTAGTCCCTGACGCTGACCTGCAGGAAGTGAGCCACATCTTTCCAGGAACCGCCGCGGATGACCTTTCTTTTCATCACGGGAGGATCGTCGGGTTTGGCGTTATATTTATAGTCCGGATTCATGTTATGAGAGAATACGTAAGCCGATTCGTCGTAAGCGTTAGCGGTCCATTCCGACACGTTTCCGGCCATATCGTACAAGCCGTATTCGTTGGGGGAATATGCGCCAACCCGTTGGGTGATTAACGCTCCGTCGTCGATATAATTGCCCCTGAGCGGTTTGAAGTTAGCCAGGAAGCAGCCTGCTGCGTTACGGGTATAAGGTCCGCCCCAGGGGTACATGCTGAGGTCGAGGTTACCGCGGGCAGCATATTCCCATTCAGCCTCGACGGGCAGCCTGTAATCCTGGACAAAGGGCTGGTCGTCACGGGCAAGGGCCGAGTTCAGGTATTGGGTTCTCCAGATACAGAAAGCAGAGGCCTGTTTCCAGTTCACACCCACCACGGGGTAATTATCGTATGAAGGATGCCAGAAATAGAGGTTGGCATAAGGTTCATTGAAGGAATAGGTAAAGTCGGCGATCCAGACCAGGGTGTCGGGATAAACCGGTACCTGGTCCTTGATCACGAATGACTGCCGTCCCTGGATGGGAGAGACCGTACCATCGGGGTTTGTGACGGTTCCTTCGTATTGCTGGGTTTTGTAATTATACCGGTTACTGCGTTTGGCAGCCTGTTGCAGATCAATCCAGTAATAATTATAGATGAGTTTTTCAACGGCCAGCTGTTTTTGTCCCCAGAACTGGGCATCACCGGTATAATAGAGGCCGATGCGGTCGATTGCAGCCTGAACGTCGCCATTTTTGTCTTGGTAGTCGATTTTTGTATCCCAGTCGATCAGGGGGGATTCCTGTACCGTTTTTGCTCATCGTCAGGGGATTCCCTTCTTTGTCTTTCAGGATATAATCGTCGATCTGATCATCAACCAGGGCCTGGCGGAGGAGCGAATCCTTGACCCAGTAAACAAACTGGCGGTATTCGTTGTTTGTGATTTCGGTCTCATCCATCCAGAAAGCGTCGATGGAGACGGTTTTGGACATTGCAGTTCTGAGCGAAGGTCAGATCCTGGTCACTGGGACCCATTACGAAACTACCGGCGGGTATGAAGACCATCCCGTATGGATCGGGTTCAACATAGGCTTTACGACCCTGAACACCGACGAGTTCCCCGTTGTTGTAGTTGGTGCAGCTGCCAAGTATTGCCAACAAAATCAGCAAGGAAAGTAACTTTTTCATAGCTTTCTGAGTGTGTTATTTGCAAAAGTCAATCTAAACCAAAGTTAAAAATTCATTCCCAAAATATTTCCGTGGAGAGCATGTTTACAGGAGACGGATGCTCTTATATTTTTGCGGGGATTTTTCCGTGCTGAGGTCAAAGCAATATCCCAGCGTCAGTTCATGTGTCCCGTTATTGTACCTTCCCAGTTTTGAAAGATCGAAATCGTAGGAGTACCCGATCCTCACGCCGTTGAACAACTCAACGCCGACGATCCCTACGACAGCTTCCTCTCCGGTTCTATAAGAAACGCCGCCCCAAAATCTTTTATTGTATCTGACATTTGTATTAACATACAATTGATTGACCCTGCCGTCGGAACTCAGGACGAACGATCGGCATGACCTCAAAAAGAGGGTTTGCCAGCTGCATGATCATATCCCGCTGTAACATAATAATGCCTGACGAGATATGGAGTTGCGTTTTCGTACCTTATACGGGCCTGGTTCAAATGGGTTGTGGAAATTCCCAAAAAAAGATTTTCAGTACGGTAAAAAACCCCAGCCCCATATCAAAAGCAACGCGGGATTCATTTGATTGAGGGATGGCCGGGTCACCCGCGACATCTCCCAGTCCGTCGGGGATGATCCACCCGTCGCTGCCCAGGTCAAGGGCTTTGTTGAGCATGCCGGCATTGATGCCAAGGCCGAGCTTTCCTTTGCCCAGGTCGATGCGGTAAGCATACGACAGGCTTAAACCGAGATTTTTTTCTTTCCCCAGGGCATCGTTGAGGATGTTGAGCGCTACCCCGTGGTCGGCTCCGAAGAAAGAGAAGGGAGCATTGGCGCTGAAAAAGGATGTGGAAGGAGCGCCCTTCAGTCCCACCCATTGTTCGCGGTGGGCGGCGTTCAGGCATATTTTATCGGCACTCCCTGCCGATCCGGGGTTGATCATGGAAAGCCATGACCCGGTCTGGCTGAAATCCGGATCCTCCTGGCTGTAGCCGAGAGCGACGACAAAAAGGAATGATATGATCAGTGTTATTCTCAAAAGAATATCGGGTTAGTTGGCATTCTGCCTGCGTTTCCTCACTTTTTCAAGGACAGGCTAAAATAAGTAAAATTCTGATGATGTAACAAATTTTATCAACACAATATTGTTAATAACGCAGAGCTCTCCGTAAGGTTTCAATATCAGCCCTTTCATCGGTCATTCCCGCATTTCAGGGTTCAGATTAAACCGAAAAACAGGAGGATTTATTGTCCCCGTACCTGGGTAAAATCAAGTGCCAATCCTTCTCGGGCCCTGTCTTTTTGGGTTGGCCTTCCGGTTTGTCAACTGTATTTTCTCATTCTTTTCCACCACCGGTCGGGGATTTCATGATTGCAGGCCCGCTGGTAGTCTTCATATGAACAGGCCAGGAGAAGGTTTCTGCCCGTCCGGGGATCGGGGACCGGAAGCTCGATCCACCAGCGGTCGGTTTGATTGCTCTTGTAAAAGACAAGCTGGTCGGCCGGAGAGTTCATATCGATGATGAATTTCTTGCTTCCGCCGGACTGGGGACTTTCATCGATCCTGAGGGAGAACCCTTCGATGAAATACCAGGCAGCCTGGGCGGCGAGGTGGGAGGTATGCTGATTAAGGTCCTGCGACGGGCTGATCTCGAAAAACCCGATGGCTTTGAGCCGGTCGGATGCCCCGGCATAACGGGTCATCTGGCAGAGCTCATGACCGAAGAAACCGTTGGGTGTGGGAATGCTGGCACCGGGGGCATCCGACTGCCTGACGCAGCTCATATCGATGCTGAGAATATCGGTATCGCGCAACACCGGTTCAGTCTCACTGAGGGTTGCCCGGGCCGTGCCCAGCCGGATGCTTTCGTGGCCGGCATTCTCCAGCCGGTCGAGCATGCGCAGCGGCGTGAAATAAAGCTGGTGCCCGATATTGATGTAATTCAGCGTATTCGGTATTCTCCCGGAAGATGACATCCAGGTAGTTCTCGGAACTGACCGGCTTTTTCCCGGCATCGAAATCGAGCTTGCTGTCGAGGGTGGTCAGGTTCCAGAATTTGCCGGCGGTGTTGAAATCCAGCGTGAGCCCATAGGTGAGGTCCTGGCTTCCCCCGAAGATCACGGGCACCACCCCCCGGGCCGTCAGCTCACCCAGGATATCGCGCAAGGCATAATAGGTGTCCCGGATATTGGCGGTCATTTTCAGGTTTCCCAGGTCGATGATTTTGATCTTTTTATTGACGTAGCCGAGGGTGTACAGCTTCTCACGGATGAAATCGGGTGCCTCTGCCGCGCCTTTCCGGAAAGCCTGGCGGTCCTCCTTCACCCCCATGATGGCAATGTCGAATCGCCCGATATCGGCGATCGGTGTATCGGGGGTGTTGATGATGATGGAATGGCTGAAATTATACGTTTCCCTGAACAGGCTGAACTCCGGTTTCTCTAGGCTCACAGGATCAAAATAGTCGTTCAGGTCCATCTATTTTTTCTTTTTGTCTGCTTTTTCGATGATTTCCAGGCACTGTTCATGCGTCAGCTCCTCCGGTTTCAGCGCCCTTCGGGATCTTGTAGTTTTTCCCTTTACTGGCGATATAAGGTCCATAACGCCCGTTGAGGACTTCAAGGTCGTCAAATTTCAGGATCTGGCTGTTCTTTTCCTGCAGCCGTTTCTCTTCGATCAGTTCGATGGCCCGGGGCATCCCGATCTTCAGCGGGTCGTCGACGCCTTTTTTAAGGGAATAGAATTTCGATTTATGCCTGACGTAAGGCCCGAAGCGTCCGACGCCCACCACGACCTCGTCATCTTCATATTCCCCGATCGACCGGGGCAGTTTGAACAGTTCGAGGGCTTCGTCCAGGCTAATCGTTTCAATGCTTTGTCCTTTAAGAAGGCTGGCGAAACGGGGTTTTTCCTCGTCGGTGGCTTCCCCGATCTGGACAACCGGTCCGTAGCGCCCGATCTTGACGATGACATTTTTCCCCGAGGCGGGGTCGGTTCCCAGCACCTTTTCCCCTTTCGCCTTTTCTCCCGTTTCCTCGGTCCGGTCGACGATAACGTGGAAGGGTTTGTAGAAGTGATCGATCATGGCCGTCCATTCCAGGTCGCCTTCAGCGATCCGGTCGAATTCTTCTTCAACCGAGGCGGTGAAATTGTAGTCCATGATATTTCCAAAATACTGTTCGAGGAAATCATTGACGATGGTCCCGATGTCGGTGGGGAAGAGTTTGGCTTTTTCGAAGCCGTAATTTTCCTTCCTGGTGGTTTTTTCGATGGTGTCGTTCCGGAGGATGATCTGGTCGAAGTCGCGGGTGTTCCCGGGCCGGTCCTCTTTCACCACATAGCCCCTCTGCTGGATCGTCGAGATCGTGGGCGCGTAGGTTGAAGGACGGCCGATACCAAGTTCTTCCAGCTTTTTGACCAGGCTGGCTTCGGTATATCTCGGGGGATGGAGGGTAAATTTCTCGGTGGCTTCGATCCGGTCGAGGCCGAGCGCGTCATGCGCTTTGAGGGGAGGGAGAAGTCCGCGGGTTTCATCTTCCGATTCATCATCGTTGGATTCGATGTATACTTTAAGGAAACCGTCGAATTTCAGCACTTCGCCGGTGGCGATGAAGAGATCGGGTGTCTTGTCATTTTTGATCCGGATGGTTGTTTTTTCAAGGCTTGCTTCACTCATCTGTGAGGCCACGGTTCTTTTCCAGATCAGTTCATAAAGGCGTTTTTCCTGGTTGGTACCCGAAATGCTGCTGTTTTCCATGTAGGTGGGGCGGATGGCTTCGTGGGCTTCCTGCGCTCCCTTGCTTTTGGTGGTAAACTGCCGTGTTTTCAGGTACTCTTCACCGAAATCCTTCCGGATCACGGAAGCCGCGGCGGTAATGGCCGCATTCGAGAGATTGACCGAATCGGTACGCATATAGGTGATCTTCCCGCCTTCGTACAGGCGCTGGGCGACAGCCATTGTCTGCGATACGGAAAAGCCGAGCTTCCGGGAAGCCTCCTGCTGCAGGGTCGAGGTGGTGAAAGGCGGTGATGGTGATTTTTTTGTGGGTTTCCGCGTGATATCGAGGACGTTAAAGCCGGCGCCCCTGATGTTTTGGAGAAAACGCTCGGTTGAAGGCGCATCGGGGAGGCGTTTGTCGAGCTCTGCCGTCACGGTCTTTCCATTCGTCTCACTGACCGTGAAAGTGGCAATGACCCGGAAAGCCGAAGTGCTTTCAAAGGCCTTGATCTCCCGTTCGCGTTCAACGATCAGCTTGACGGCCACCGACTGGACGCGGCCGGCCGACAAGGCCGGTTTGATCTTCTTCCAAAGGATGGGGGAAATCTCGAAACCGACAATCCGGTCGAGGATCCTTCGTGCCTGCTGGGCATCGACCAGATGGTTGTCGATGAAACGCGGATTCTTGATGGCATTGAGAATGGCGTCCTTGGTGATCTCATGAAAGACAATGCGGCGGGTATTTTCCGGGTTGAGATTCAGGACTTCATACAGGTGCCAGGCGATCGCTTCCCCCTCCCGGTCCTCATCGGAGGCCAGCCAGACTGTCCGGGCATCCTTCGACAGCTTTTTGAGCTCATCCACAACTTTTTTCTTGTCTGGCGGTACAATATATTCAGGCTTGTAGTTGTTTTTAAGGTCAATGCCGAGATTTTTCTTTGACAGGTCACGGATATGTCCAAAACTGGATTTGACGAGGAAATCCTTACCAAGGAATTTTTCTATGGTCTTCGCCTTTGCCGGCGATTCTACAATAACGAGGTTTTCTTCCTTCATATATCAGACTCCTTCACGAGATGATTTAAAACCTGCAAAGTAAATTAAAACATCCGCATAGTTCAAATTTTGGTAAAAAATTATTGTTATTTTTGCTGCAAACCAGGAATTAATATGGCTTCTGAAAAGGATCGTAAAAAATTATATCTCAGGATTTTCTGGGCTCTCGTCATCACTCCGGTCCTGTGCATTGTCCTGATATTTGTTCTGATTTCGGAAGGAAAACTCGGTGAACTTCCCACTTTCAAGCGACTGGAAAACCCGGAAAACAATCTGGCTTCGGAAATTTACACCGAGGACGGGCAGCTCCTGGGTAAATATTATTTTGAAAACCGGTCGTTTGTGAATTACGAAGATCTGTCGCCCGATGTTGTCCACGCTCTGATTGCCACGGAAGACATCCGTTTTGAGAAGCATTCGGGCATCGATGTCCGCGGTCTTTTCCGGGTCGGGCTGAAGACCATTCTCGGTGGGCAGAACACCGGCGGCGGGAGCACCCTTACCCAGCAGCTGGCGAAGAATCTCTTCAACACGCGTGACATCCAGGACAGGAGCAAGCTCCGTCGGATCATCGACCTGGTGATCGTCAAATTCAAGGAATGGAATACGGCCGTCAGACTGGAGCGTTACTACACCAAAAAAGAGATCCTGGTGATGTACCTCAATACGGTTCCTTTCGGCCACGAAGCTTACGGGATCAAGTCGGCCGCCAGGATGTTCTTCAATACGACCCCCGATTCGCTGAACCTGCAGCAGAGCGCCGACCTTGTCGGGCTGCTGAAGGCTCCGACCTATTACAGCCCTGTGGTCAACCCCGAAAATTCTGTCAGGCGGCGCAACATTGTCCTCAGCCAGATGGAGAAATACGGATTCATCGACAGTGAGTTGCGCGACTCCGTGATGCTTCTGCCACTGGTGACCGATTATAATGTCCAAAGCCATACCACGGGTTTGGCCACCCATTTCAGGACCTTCCTGCGGGAAACACTGAAAGCCGCCAAGCCGGTCAGGGGGGAATATTATTCGTATAGCGTTTACAGGGAAGATTCGGCACGGTGGGAGAATGATCCCCTTTACGGCTGGGCCAACAAAAATTTCAAACCCGATGGCACACCTTATAATATATTCACCGACGGACTGAAAATTTATACCACCATCGACTCCCGGATACAGGAGTACGCCGAGGAAGCAGTGCGGAAGCACCTGGGAGGCCAGTTGCAGAAGGAATTTTTTGATGAAAAGAAAGGTCAGCCCAATGCCCCATTTTCCAGGGACCTGACCCAGAAGGATATCAACAACCTGATGATGGAAGCGATGCGTCGTACCGACAGATACCGGTTCCTTCGTGCGGCCAATATGCCGATGGATTCGATCATGAAGGATTTCAAAACGCCCAGGAAAATGCGGGTTTTCTCCTGGAACGGCGACATCGACACGGTGATGACCCCCTACGATTCCATCCGGTATTACAAATATTTCCTGAGAACCGGGTTCATGGCCATGGAACCGGCCACGGGCCATGTCAAAGCTTATGTCGGCGACCATCATATCCGGTATTTCAAATACGATCATGTGACCCAGGGGAAGAGGCAGGTCGGCTCAACCATCAAACCCTTCCTTTACACCCTGGCGATGCAGGAAAATTATAAGCCCTGCGATCTGGTGGCCAATGTTCCGGTTTCCTTCATGGATCATGATTCGTTGTGGACGCCCCGTAATTCGGGACACTATCGAGATGGAGGGGCACCAGGTCACCCTCGAATGGGGCCTGGCCACATCGGCCAACTATATTGCGGCCTGGCTCGTCAAGCAATTCAATCCGCAGGCCGTGGTCGACGTGATCCGGAAAATGGGCGTCACCAGCCATATCGACGCCGTACCCTCCGTGATATACGGGACATCCGATCTTTCCCTGCGCGAGATGGTGGGCGCCTTCAACACCTTTGCCAACAAAGGGGTTTACATCGAGCCGCTCTATGTCACCCGGATCACCGACCGGTTCGGGAACGTGATCTCGGAGTTCCAGCCCAGGGAGGAAGAGGCGATCAGTGAGAAGACCGCCTACCTCATGGTCAGATTGCTCGACCGTGTTGTGGACTACGGGCATGGAACAGCCCACGCCCTGCGTACCCGGTATAACCTGACCGCCGAGATGGGCGGAAAGACGGGGACAACCCAGAACCAGTCGGATGGATGGTACATCGGGATCGTTCCTAGGCTGACCGCCGGCGTCTGGGTTGGCGCCGAGGACCGTTCGGTCCACTTTGCCGGAATTTCCAAAGGCCAGGGTGCCCACATGGCCCTGCCCATTTTCGGGTACTTCATGCAGATGGTTTATGCCGACTCCTCCCTGAATATCACCCAGGATGATGTCTTTGACAAGCCGCAGGGATTCAACATCAACCTCAATTGTCCCGACGTGGAAAAAGAGGCCGGCGTGAGACAGCCCGACAATCTCTTTGACGAACCTGAAGAATTTTAGTGGCTTCCCGGAACGGCGCGGATCAGGCTCCGGGTATAGGGTGAAGCGGGATCGCGGTAGATCTTGTCGGCGTCCCCGGCTTCCTCGATATGTCCATCCTTCATGACCACGATCCGGTCCGACATGTACCGGACCACTGCCAGGTCGTGAGAAATAAAGATGTAACTGAGTCCGAAATCCCTTTTCAAATCGTTCAGCAGGTTCAGGATCTGGGCCTGAACCGACACGTCAAGCGCCGATACCGATTCATCGAGAATCAGGAATTCGGGGCTGGTGGCCAGGGCGCGGGCGATGCCGATACGCTGGCGTTGTCCGCCGGAGAACTCGTGTGGGTACCTCGAGGCGGCCGATTCCGGTAATCCGGTCTTTGTGAGCAGATCGCGGGTGCGGTCGAGCCGTTCCTGCCGGGACATTGAAGGGAAATGGACCTTCATGACTTCCCCGATCATTCCCCCCACGGTCATTTTCGGGTTCAGCGATGAATAGGGGTCCTGGAAGACAACCTGGACCTTCTGCCGGAAGTCTTTCAGTTCTCTGCCATGCAATGAAGCGATGGGTTTCCCGCGATAGAGGATATCGCCATGCCGGTGCCGGATGAGCTGCAGGATGGTCATTCCGAGGGTTGTCTTTCCACAGCCCGATTCGCCGACCAGGCCAAGGGTCTCGCCTTTTCGCACCTCAAGGCTGACGTCATCGACGGCAGTGATGATTTCGCGCGATGAACCAAACAGGTTGAGGGAACGGCGGTAATGCACGCTGAGATGGCGGACCGACAGGAGGGTTTCCTGTTCGGCCGGCGGTGGCGGCAGGTTGTTCTTCCTCTGCGATCACACGGATCCCCTGCTCGAAGTCCTGCACGGTCAGTAGCCGTGAGGGCCGGTGGTCGAGCGGGGGCTGGCAGGCGAGGAGACCTCGGGTGTAGGCGTTGGACGGGTTTTTCAGCAGGATTTCCCGGGTGTTTTTCTCCACGATCCGGCCATTTCGCATGACGATGATCCCGGAGGCGATTTCCCCGATGAGCCGCAGATCATGCGAGATAAAAAGCACTGTGATGCCGGTATCTTCCTGAAGTTCCCGGATCAGTTCCACGATCTTTTTCTGGACCGTCACGTCCAGCGCCGTGGTGGGCTCGTCGGCGATCAGGATGTCGGGTCCGGCGGCCAGGGCCATGGCGATCATGATCCGCTGCCGTTGCCCGCCCGAGAGCTGGTGGGGATAGGCACTGTACATTTCATGGATACGCGGGAGTTTGACCCGGTTGAACAGGTCGAGGATCCGCTCCTTCCGCCCGGCCTCGTCGAGAGGGGTATGGACGCGGAGGGCTTCGTCGATCTGCCTGCCGCAACGCATCGACGGATTGAGGGAGGTCATCGGTTCCTGGAAGATCATGGCGATGCGCCGGCCCCGGAGAAGATTCATATCGGAGGATTTCATGGCGAGGATCTCCGATGGTTTGCCGGAGCCATGGAAAAAGATCTGTCCGTTCACCGGGAAGAGGGCCGGAGGAAGGAGCTGCATGATCGAAAGTGCCGTGACCGACTTTCCCGAACCCGATTCACCGACGATGCCGGTGACCGTTCCCCGGTATAGCTCAAAACTGATGTCGTCAAGGATATGGTTCCTGCCGGAATGGCTCCTGACGGACAGATGTTCAACGCTCAACAACGGTTCATTCATGCCTGACCCTCCTTCTGACAAGGACTTTGTTTTCCTCCAGGTTGACTTCCCACAGCGAGGTCTCGATGATTCTCCTTGCCGTTCTGAGATACAGCCTGGTCCGGATGCTGACGGGCGGCGGATCATTTTTTTCCTTGAACTCACCCGAAAATTCATAGCTGTTTGAATACGGATGATGCTCATGGTAAATCCGGACGACCTCGATGATGGTGCTGATGATCCGGAAGACTTCACCGCGGTTGGTCTCCGAATATTCATCCTCGTAATCATCGGACAGCACGCTGAAATTAAGAATATTTCCCAGATAATTGTTCTTCTTTCTTCCAAAGGTCACCTGGTAGATCAGGCCGCTTCCGGTCTCAAAATAGTAGGTTTCACCCGAAGCGATATCGGGCCGCTGAATCGGGTAGATGCCGGTGGCCGGCTGATATTCGCTCCGGAAAAGGGGGTGCCTTGCATATTCAGTGTTATCAAGGGTTATCCGAAGAGCAGGCGGGGAATTTCCTGTACTTTGGAGACAAACGTGAGCTCAATGCTGAACCGTTTGAAATCGATGCTTTTTTTACTGTATTTTGAAATGATCATTTTGTTAAATCCCAGTTTTTCAGCTTCCGAGAGGCGCTGCTCAAGCCGGTTGACCGGCCGGATCTCGCCGGAGAGGCCGAGTTCGCCGGCAAAACAGATCCCTTCCCCGACAGGGATATCGGTGGCCGAGGAGAGGATGGCCGAGATGACACCGAGGTCGATTGCCGGATCATCGACGCGCAGGCCTCCGGCGATATTGAGGAAGACATCCTTGGCGACCAGCTTGAAGCCGGCCCTTTTTTCCAGGACCGCCAGGAGCATGCCGAGGCGCCGCAGGTCGAAACCTGTTGCGGAGCGCTGGGGCGTGGCATAGGCGGAGTTGCCCACGAGGGCCTGGACTTCAATCAGCAGGGGCCGGATCCCTTCGAGGGTGGCCGCCACGGCAATGCCGCTGAGTTTATCGGGATTCTGGCTGATCAGGATTTCCGAAGGGTTGGTGATTTCCCGTAACCCGTCCCCCTGCATTTCATAGACGCCGATCTCGGAGGTGGACCCGAAACGGTTTTTCACGGCACGGAGGATCCGGTACATGTGGTTCTGGTCGCCTTCAAACTGCAGCACCGTATCGACGATATGTTCCAGGATCTTCGGTCCGGCGAGCGAGCCGTCCTTGGTGATGTGCCCGATGATGACCACGGGAATATGGCTCTGTTTGGCAAATTTAAGCAGCCGGGCGGCACTTTCCCTGACCTGGGAGACGCTTCCCGGCGATGATTCGATGCCTTCGGAATGCAGGGTCTGAATGGAATCGATGACCATCAGGCCGGGTTTTTCGCTATGGGCGGTGTTGAGGATGCTCTCCAGGCTGGTCTCGGTATAGATCAGGCATTCGCTTTCGGCCGAGATGACCCAGACGCTCCGCCCTCAGCCTGATTTGCTGGGCGCTTTCTTCACCTGAGACGTAGAGCGTCCTGACCTGGTTCATCTTCAGTGCGATCTGCAGTGCCAGGGTCGACTTGCCGATGCCGGGCTCTCCGCCGATGAGCACGAGTGAACCGGGCACGATGCCGCCGCCCAGGACCCGGTTAAATTCACCGTTAAGGGTGTCAACCCTGTTGGGCCTGCCGGACATCGATATTGCGTAAAAGTTCGGGTTTGACCCGTTCGCCTTGGTGCCCGAAAACGGCCTCCTTCTTTCCGGTCGAAATGATCTCCTCCACGTAGGTGTTCCACTGTCCGCATGACGGACAATGCCCGATCCATTTGGGCGAATCGGCGCCGCAATTCTGGCAGACGTAAACGCTTTTTGTCTTTGGCATATTTAAAGGTACTAAAGGTTTTGGAAAAAGGAAATCCGCACGGTGAAAATTGACGCCCTGTTCCGGAGCCGTCATCGTGTGGACTGTCGGTGAAGAGCGCATCGCCGGTGAAATGTCATCCTTTCTGTTCCGCCCTCGTTGGCCGGGATCACTTCTCTTCCCGGCGTAGCCTGTCGATGATGGCCGAAGTTGAGTAACCCGGCAGGAAATCAAGGGTGACCACCTTCCCGCCTTTCCCGGTCACGATATCATAGCCGACGATGTCTTCCGCCTTGTAATCACTGCCTTTCACGAGGATATCCGGTTGGACTTCGGCGATGAGACTGGTAGGGCGTATCCTCGTCGAAGAGGATGACATAATCGACGAAGCGGAGGGCAGCCATCACTGCGGCCCTGGATTTCTGATCCTGGACAGGCCTGGACGGACCTTTAATGCGGCTCACCGAAGCGTCGGTGTTCAGGCCGACCACCAGGATATCGCCGAGGTTCGCGGCTTTCGAGAGATAGTCGACATGGCCGAGATGGAGGATATCGAAACACCCGTTGGTGAAGACCACGGTGAGTCCTCTCTTTTTCCATTCCTTCCTGAGACCGGGAAGTTCGGAAGCAGGGATGATTTTGCCGTTCGGTCCCGGGTCATGGCTCATGCTGTTTTGGTTTTTTTTTCTTCCAGTTCCCTGGCGATCTCGACAGGCAGGCTGAGAATGCTGCGTTTCCTGAAGAGGAGGATGAAAGAAAGAATGCCGAGGGAGATGGCGAACAGGGACTGCGACTCGTGGGAGATGGTGGCAAATACGAGGCCCTTCTCGATGGAGATGCCATAAACGATATACAGTCCGCGTGAAACGATCCAGTGGAAGGCGCCGATGCCGCTCTGGACGGGCGCCGACATCCCGAGTCCGCCGATCACGAGGATAAACAGGCCGTCGATGATGCCGAGATGTGAGGTCGTGGGGAGGGCGAAAACGACCACCCAGGTCATCATCCAGTACATCAGCCAGATGAAGACGGTGTGGAAGATAAACTGCCCGCGTTTTTTCATTTTATAGATGGTCTTCAGGCCCTCGGAGATGCCTCTGATCATTTCCTTTGTTTTTGTGACGAAACGGAGGTGGGAGATCCGGCTCCGGAAGAACAGGTACAGGGTGAGGAAGACCGAAAGGGTCAGGGCGGCGATGGTCCAGACCAGCCAGGTGAAATTGAGGGTGGACGAGATCTTGTTACCAAGGGGGATGAAGACGTTTTCCCTGAAGAAGGTCCCGAAGGTGTCGAAGCGCATGACCACCAGGACAAGGAGGATGATCAGCAAGGAGATCAGGTCGACGGCGCGCTCGATGATGACCGTCCCGATGAGCCGGTCGACCGGTATTTTTTCTTTCCGGGCGAGGGTGGCGCAGCGGGTGATCTCGCCGATCCTCGGGAAGGCGAAATTCGCCAGGTATCCCACCATGAGGGCAAAAAAGGTATTGCGGAGCCCGGGCCGGTATGAAAGCGGTTCGATGATCAGCCGCCACCGGATGGCCCTGGAGACATAGGCAAGAAAGGCGAAAACCAGGGAGAGCAGGACCCAGGAATACCGGGCGTGCCTGAGATCATTGGTAAGCGCATCCAGGCTCATCCCGCGGAAAGCCAAAAAAAGTAAAAGGACTCCTATAGACAGGAATCCCGCGAACTTGACTATTTTGATGAGATTTGTTTTCAAAAGCCCTTGAACTAAACGATTTTATTGGTTTCGGTATCAGGGAAGATGATAGAGGGTTTAAATTTTTTGGCTTCTTCAAAATCCATGGAAGCGTAGGAGATGATGATGATGATATCCCCGACGGCCACCTTCCTGGCAGCCGGTCCGTTCAGGCAGATTTCGCCGCTCCCTCTTTCCCCCTTGATGACATAGGTTTCCAGCCGCTCTCCATTGTTGATATTCACGATCTGAACCTTCTCGCCTTCGATGATATTGGCCGCGTCCATCAGGTCCTCATCAATGGTGATGCTCCCCACGTACTGAAGGTTTGCTTCCGTAATGGTTATCCTGTGAATTTTCGATTTGACGACTTCAATGTTCATGACCCTGCAAAGTTAATCAAAAATAAGATTATCAATCAGTCTTACCTTTCCAATTTTCACGGCAACACAGGCGATGATTTTAGCGGCATCGTTTCGTTCGTTGATGCTTTCAAGGTTTTCGGCATTCACGATCTCAAAATAATCAACAGTCATCAGGGGGTCCTTGTTCAAATGGGCTGCGGCCCATTCCTGCACCTTTCCCAACGGTTCGTTGCCGGGCCATTTCCCTTGCCCTCAGCAGTGTTTCCGCGATTTTCGGTGCATGTTTCCGTTCTTCGGGGGTGAGCAGCTGGTTCCGGGAGCTCATCGCCAGTCCGTCCGGTTCCCGGACGATGGGGCAGGCGACGATTTCCACGTCCATTTCCAGCATCTCCACCAGTTTTTTAATGATGAGGAGCTGCTGATAGTCTTTTTGGCCAAAAAACGCCACGTCGGGATGAACGATCTCAAAGAGCCGGCTGACCACCTGGGCCACACCGTTAAAATGACCGGGCCGGTGCTCTCCTTCCAGAACCTTATCCAGTTTTCCGAAATCGAACTGGCGGGTATCGGGTGAAGGATAGATCTCATGGAGGTCGGGGACGAATACGGCATCAACGCCGTGACCAGAGAGGAGTTCCAGGTCTTTCCGGATGTTACGCGGATAATTCTTCAGATCGTTGGGATCGTTGAACTGCGTGGGGTTGACAAAGATACTCACGATCACATGCCCGGTCTCTTTGGAGGCCATGTCGACCAGGGAAAGATGACCTTCATGAAGCGCTCCCATGGTGGGAACAAAACCTGTTCTCAGCCTGTCCCTGGCGAGCGTTTTCCTGAAAGAAGAAAGGGCTTCAACGGTTTCGAAAACTTTCATCGGTAAAAAATTATGTACAAAAATATAAAAAGTTGTGATTCGACACCGGGATTGCGAATATTATTGGGGAGGTGAAATCCGCCTGCCAGCGACCCCGGGTTGAGCGGATCGTTATATCCGGGCAGGGCTTTACAGGGCGATATTCCGGGTCCTGACATTCCCTTCAGGTTTTTGCTAAAAATAACATTTCCAGTTTTTTTTCATATCTTTGCATGTTGTTGAAACAATCGGCTTCAAATGGAAAACACAAAAATTCTTTTCATCTCCCAGGAAATTACCCCTTACTTGCCCGAAACAGAAATGTCAAGGATAGGACGGTACCTCCCACAGGGGATACAGGAGAAGGGCAGGGAGATCAGGACATTTATGCCGCGTTTTGGAAACATCAATGAGAGGAGAAATCAGTTGCATGAGGTGATCAGGCTTTCGGGGATGAACCTGATCATCGACGACACCGATCACCCGCTCATTATCAAAGTGGCGTCAATCCAGTCAGCACGGATGCAGGTGTATTTCATCGATAATGAAGACTATTTTAACCGAAAATCGGTTCTGAAAGATTCCCGGGGCCGTTTTTATGCCGATAATGATGAAAGGATGATCTTTTTCGCCAGCGGTGTTATCGAGACGGTGAAGAAATTACGCTGGTCGCCCGATGTCATCCATTGCCATGGGTGGTTTACCAGTCTGGTACCCTTGTATATCAAGAAATCCTATAACGAAGAACCGCTTTTCACCAATTCCAGGGTTGTTTTTTCGGCCTACAATGATACGTTCAATCCAGCACGCTGAAACCGGATTTCGCCAGAAAGGTCAATTTTGAGGGTATCACGGAAGAAGATCTCAGACATTGTCCATGAACCGACCTTTCACAACATTGCCAGGCTCGCCTTTCAGTATTCGGACGGAGTGATCAGGGGAAGCGAGAACCTCCCCCCGGACATCGATGAGATGATCACCGCAACTCAACATTCCCGTCTTAGATTATCAGTCTTCCGAAGAATATATTGATGCCTATTCCGTTTTCTATGATAAAATCTTAACCGAAAATTAAAGAATGAGCGTAAGATCACTTCGCTTTTCCGTGGGAAAAGCCATTTTCGGACTGATAACGGCAGACCGTCATGTTCTTTCACGGGATGTACTGAAAACCCGAGCTTTCTTGGCCGGGATCTTCTTCCCTCCTCGGATAATATCTCTATCAGATACGACACGACCACATGTATTACCGCCTGGACCATCAATCAGCAAGCCGGTTACGGCGAAGGGCAACACCGAGCTCCTTGTGGGCAGCATGCACGATGATGTCTTCGGGTTACTCCCGGGCCCAGTTCATGGCCAGGCTGATCAATGTTTATAACCGCGGCCTGGACAGCGGTGTGGAAATCGATTCTCTCGTGCTCACAATGGCCGTCGATACCATCTACGGTGACGCTACCCCTCAAACCATCCGGGTCTATGAAGTGACCCAGGATCTTATTTCCGATTCGGTCTACTACCTGACCGATACAACGTATTATTCCGACCAGGATCCCACTCCCTATTACAATCCGGTGGAGACTCGGCAGTGCCATCTTTCACCCGGCCACCGACACGGTCATCAGGATCCATATCACCGATCAGGATTATCTGAATAAGTTCCTGAATGCCCCCGATGGCACTTTCACCGATCCGAATGCCTTCCAGGACGTCTTCAAAGGGATTTTTGTCAGCTCCGAGCCAGTGATCGGGAACGGCGGGTCCATCGCCTATCGTCAATCCTCAGGATGCCGCAAGCCTTTCGGGAATGGACCTGTATTTTAATAACGACACCACCCGCGCCATCTCCGATTCACTCGACGCCGTGTATCCGATGATTTTCTCCGGGCACCACCCAAGGGCGAATTTCTTCACCCATGATTATACCGGCTCCCGTGTCAGCCAGAGCATCAACGACACAACCTCGACCGATTCACTGCCTCTTCATTTCCGGGATGGCCGGCCTGAATGTCCGGATGAATTTTCCGGAGATCAAAAAGTGGCGCGACAGTACCAATGTCGCCATCAACAAAGCTGAACTCATCATCCCTGCCGATACCACGCTACTCAGCTCATCCAGATTTTCCTCCCAAACTCGTCATGTGGACCGTGGAGAAAAACGGGGCCTACAATTATGTGTATGATGACCTCATTGATCAGGCCAGCGGGACAAGCACGCAAACCAAAATCATTTTCAATGGTTATTACAATGGTATCATCGACCATGCCTATGTTTTCAATATCAGTCTCCAGGTTCAGTCGTATATTAACGGTGATACCGATCTGATGGATTTCGTTCTGCTTCCGACACAGAACTCACAATCGGCCGCAAGGACGATTCTGAAAGGACCGGGTGCTTCCGGGATACGGTTAAGGATCATTTATACTGATTTATAACAATTATGTGCGGTATTGTCGGTTACATTGGTGAAAAGAACGCTTACCAGATCCTCATCAATGGCTTGAAAAGACTCGAATACCGCGGGTATGATTCCGCAGGTGTCGCCATGATCGATGATCAGGTCAGAACCTATAAGAGAAAGGGCAAAGTCTGCGAGCTTGAAACCTATGTCCTGAGGCAAGAATGTTGCCGGGACCATTGGGATCGGACATACCCGCTGGGCCACCCACGGGGAACCCAACGATATAAATGCCCATCCGCATACTTCCATGAACGGGCATTTTACCATCATCCACAATGGCATCATCGAGAATTATTCGACCCTGAAAGCCAGGCTCATTGACCGGGGCTATACCTTTTGCAGTGACACCGATACGGAAGTCCTGGCCAACCTCATCGAATACATCTACCAGAAAGGAACCGTCGCTGCCGAAATCGCCATCCGGCTTGCCCTGACGAAAGTGATCGGCGCCTACGGCCTGGTCGTCCTCTGTGCCGATGAGCCCGATACCCTGTTCGCTGCCAGGAAGAGCAGTCCGCTCGTGCTGGGTATCGGCGACGGCGAATATTTCATTGCCTCCGATGCCACGCCCATCGTGGAGTACACCGACAGGGTCATCTACCTGAACAATGAGGATGTGGCCATCATCAAACGGGATGAACTTGATCCTGAAGACCCTCCAGAACGATAAGCTGGAGCCGAAAATCGAGAAACTCGACCTGGGAATCAGTGAGATCGAGAAAAACGGGTACGATCATTTCATGCTGAAAGAGATCTTCGAACAACCCCGGTCCATCCAGGATACCTTCAGGGGAAGGATCACCCACGATTTTTCCGGAATCCGCCTCGGCGGCCTTTTTTCGGTGGAGGACAAGCTGATCAATGCCAAACGCATCATCATCATCGGCTGCGGCACATCATGGCATGCCGGGATGGTGGGAGAATACCTGTTTGAAGATGTGGCCCGCATTCCCGTTGAAGTGGAATATGCCTCCGAGTTCAGGTACAGAAACCCGCTGATCACCAAGTGACGATATCATCATTGCCATCAGCCAGAGCGGTGAGACCGCCGATACCCTGGCCGCCATCCAGCTGGCCAGGGAAAAGGGCGCCACGGTCATCGGCATCTGCAATGTGGTCGGTTCAAGCATCTCAAGGGAAACCCATGCCGGCGTTTATACCCATGCCGGTCCGGAGATCGGGGTGGCTTCAACCAAAGCCTTCACTGCCCAGGTGACCGTCCTCACCATGATGGCCTTAATGCTCGGGTACAAAAGGGGCTTATGCAAGCCGCACGGTACCATGAACTGATCAGGGAACTTTCGCTCATCCCCGGGAAGATCGAGATGATCCTCCAGTACAACGACAAATTCAAGGAGATTGCCCGGAAGTTCCAGAATGTCACCAATTTTCTTTATCTCGGAAGGGGATACTCTTTCCCTGTGGCCCTCGAAGGTGCCCTGAAGCTGAAGGAAATCTCCTATATCCATGCAGAAGGTTATCCGGCTGCCGAGATGAAACACGGACCCATCGCCCTCATCGACAAGAACATGCCCGTGGTGGTCATTGCCACCCGCGACAAATCGTACGAAAAGATCGTTTCCAACATCCAGGAGGTGAAAGCCCGAAACGGCGTGGTGATTGCCATCGTCAACCCGGGCGATGAAACCATTGGCAGCATGGCCGATTACACCCTCGAGATCCCCGAGGCCAATGAAAAGCTGATGTCCCTGCTGGCCGTGATCCCCCTTCAGCTCATTGCGTATCATATGGCTGTTCTCAGAGGTTGTAATGTTGATCAGCCCAGGAACCTGGCGAAGTCGGTGACGGTGGAGTGAGGGGAAGGGGGAAGTAAGGAAAAAGGTGATAGGTGAATGAAGGTGAGAGGTGACGGTGTTCCTCCCCCTATTCCTTTGTGGCTTCGCGCCTTTGTGTTTAACATTCCTTCGCGATCTACACACAACGTTGTGCTCTTCCCAACGTTCATCGATGGCCCGTCGCGACGCGCCACTACGGGTGGCCTTGAACGGAACTGATGGAAAATTCCCCTCTTCCTTCGTGCCTTCGCGCCTTTGTGTTTACATCTCTTCGCGGTCTTCCCCCAATTTGTGCTCTTCCCAAAGTTCATCGATGGCATGTCGCGACCTGCCACTACGGGTGCCCCTGAACGGACCTTATGCGAATATCGGTATGCCCCTGAACAACGTTCTCACGCCCTTCCTCACTTCCTACACCTCTCACCTCTCACCTCTCACCTACTCACCTCTCACCTTTCACCTCTCACCTCTCACCTCCTCACTCCCCCCCATACATCCCCTCATAGTACTTTTCATAATCCCCCGTGATGATATGATCCATCCACTCCTCGTTGGCCAGGTACCAGTCGACGGTTTTTTCAAGGCCTTCCTCGAAATTCAGCGAGGGTGTCCAGCCGAGTTCATCACGGATTTTTGTGGAGTCGATGGCATACCGTGCATCATGGCCTGCGCGGTCGCGGACGAAGGTGATCAGGCCGGCTGAGGTGCCGGGAGAGCGGGAGAGCTTGCGGTCCATGATCTCGCAGAGTTTACGGATGAGGTCGATGTTTTTCCATTCGTTATTTCCCCCGATATTATAGGTCTCCCCGACCCTGCCCCGGTGGAAGACCATATCGATCGCCCGGGCATGGTCTTCAACGTAAAGCCAGTCGCGGATGTTTTCTCCCTTACCGTAAACCGGGATGTTCCGGTTGTTCTTGATGTTGTTGATGGACAGGGGAATGAGTTTTTCCGGGAACTGGTTGGGACCGTAGTTGTTGCTGCAGTTGGTGATCACAACCGGCAGGCCGAAGGTATTGTAATAGGCCCTGACCAGGTGGTCGGAGCCGGCCTTGGAAGCCGAATAGGGACTCCGGGGATCATAGGGCGTCTTTTCCGTGAAGAAGCCTTCATGCTCGAGGCTGCCGAAGACCTCATCGGTTGAAATATGGTAAAATCGTTGTTCCTTCCCTGCCGTCGTTCCAGGCATTCCGTGCTGCATTCAGAAGATTCGCCGTTCCCACGAGGTTGGTGTAAATGAATTCCATGGGGCTGGAGATCGACCTGTCGACGTGAGATTCGGCCGCCAGGTGGATCACGCCGTCGAAATGCTGATTTTCAAAAAGCTGGTTAACGAACCCTGTGTCGACGATGTCACCGCGGATAAAAGCGTAATTCGGCTCATTTTCAATATCCCGGAGGTTCTCCAGGTTGCCTGCATAAGTCAGCTTGTCGAGGTTGATTATTTTATACTCCGGGTATTTCCTGACAAAAAGCCGTGTGACATGTGAACCGATAAATCCTGCGCCTCCTGTAATAAGTATCGTCTTCTTCATCCTGTAATCTTTAAATGGTTTATGGTGATCATGAACCGGGTTGGTTCCATTCCTTTTCGAGCACCGACCGGTAGTTTTTTTCCCAGTTCCAGGCTGAAAGGAGCGTTTCGCCGAGCTCTTTTTCGGCTTTCCATCCCAGTTCTGCATTGGCCAGGGACGTGTCGGCATAGACCTGTTCCACATCGCCCGGCCGGCGCGGTGCCACGGTATAGTTCAGCTTCACGCCGGTAACCTGTTCAAAAGTCCGGATCACTTCGAACACGGAATTTCCCTTTCCCGTCCCCAGGTTGAATACTTCAAAACCGGCTTTGTTCCTGTTTTCCAGGAGCCTTTTGATGGCGATGACATGCGCCCTGGCCAGGTCGACGACATTGATATAATCCCTGACGGCTGAACCGTCCGGAGTATTGTAATCGCCGCCGAAAACCCGGAGTTCGTTTCGTAATCCCCAGGCGGTCTGGGTGATGAATGGCACCAGGTTGTTGGGCGTGCCCAGCGGCAGTTCCCCGATCATGGCCGAAGGATGAGCGCCGATAGGATTGAAATACCTGAGGGAGATGATCTTCAGGAAATCATGGACGTGCCCTGTATCGCGCAGGATCTCCTCGGAGATCTGTTTGGTGTTTCCATAGGGTGAATTGGCCTGTCTTGACCGGTGCATTCTCCGTCACCGGGAGCTCATCGGGTTCGCCGTATACCGTGCAGGAAGAACTGAACACCATGGGCGCGACGTGAGCGTCTCACCATATTCTCCAGGAGGTTGATCAGCGAGTTGATGTTGTTGAAGTAGTATTTCAGGGGAAAATTCACCGATTCACCCACCGCCTTGTAGGCGGCAAAATGGATGACGGCGGCAATTTCCGGGTAGGTGTCGAAGAGGGCATTGACCCGGGTTGTTTCGGTCAGGTCGATTTCCTCGAACAAGGGACGTCTTCCGGAAATTTTCTCAATGCTGTCGAGCACTTCAACCCTGGAATTGGAAAGATTGTCGGCAATCAGGACATCGAAGCCGGCAGCCATCAGTTCCACCACCGTATGCGACCCGATGTAACCGGTACCTCCGGTGACGAGAATCAGTTTTTTCGTGGATTGTTTTTTCATCATGTCAATTTTGTGGCCCCCCGTTTTGGTCAAAACGGGATGACGCAATAAGCCGGACTGCTGCTACAGGCTCCAGTAGATCAATTCATGGATCCTGTTCCGGTAAATGCCTTTCAGGTCGACGAGAACGGCATTTTCACCGGTGATCTCCCTGAAGTATTTCTCATCGAGGTCCCTGTATTCATCATGTCCCACGGCAACCACAACGGCATCGTACCTGGGTCGGACTTCCGGGGAGAGGTCCAGGCCGTATTCTTTCTTCACTTCGGAGGGTGATGCATGCGGATCAATGACATCGACATTCAGACCGAAGTCCTTGAGTTCATTCACCACATCGACAACTTTGGAATTCCGGATATCGCTGACATTCTCCTTGAAGGTGATTCCCATGACGAGCACCCTGGCCTGCTTGGGATTTTTATTGAGGGAGATGAGCTTCTGGACCAGCTGTTTGGCCACGTAAGCGCCCATATTGTCATTTATGGCCCGTCCGGCGGTGATGATCTGGGCATGATGTCCGAACCTGGCCGATTTGTAGGTCAGGTAATACGGATCGACCCCGATGCAGTGACCTCCGACCAGGCCCGGGAAAGAAGTTCAGGAAATTCCACTTTGTCCCGGCAGCTTCGAGGACTTCGAACGTATTGATGTTCATTTTATTGAAGATCATCGACAGTTCATTCATGAAAGCGATATTGATATCCCGCTGGGTGTTTTCGATGATCTTTGCCGATTCGGCCACTTTTATGGAGCTGGCCCGGTGAACTCCGGCTTCAATGATCAGTTCATAGAGCCGGGCAATTTCCTCGGCCGATTCACTGTCGCAACCGGAAGTGACCTTCGTGATCTTCGTGAGGGTATGTTTTTTGTCGCCGGGATTGATGCGTTCCGGGGAAAAGCCGACCTTGAACTGTTCGATGAATTTCAGCCCGGACGTTTTTTCCAGCAGCGGGATACAGTCTTCCTCGGTGCAACCCGGGTAAACGGTTGATTCATAAACCACGTAATCGCCTTCTTTGAGGGCTTTGCCAACAGTTTCGGTCGCGCTCAGGAGGGGATTGAGGTCCGGGTTTTTATAGGCATCGATGGGTGTTGGCACGGCCACGATAAAAAACCGGGCTTCCTTGAGATCATCAGGGTTTGCAGTGAAGATGATGTCGCAGTTGTCAAAGGCTTCGGGTTCGAGTTCATTGCTCGGATCGATATGCTTTTTCATCTGATCGATCCTGTCCTGGCGGATGTCGAACCCGATGACGGAAATTTTTCGGGCAAATTCAAGGGCTATGGGAAGGCCGACGTAACCCAGGCCGATGACGGCGATCTTGTTCTTTTTATCAAGGATTTCCTGGTACATACTGTTTATTTTGAGTAGGGTTTAGCAAATGGGTGGTACTCACCTTTGAGGCCGGCCGGCACAGAGTTCCGGATGGTATAGACCATTTCGATGGAGGTCCGGGCATCTTCGAGGCCGAAACCGTTGCCTTTCAGGATCTGTTCATAGGTGGTCGTGTGCAGATCGGTGAATCCACCGCTGAATTCGAGCTCTTCGCCGTCGACGGTGATCGAGCGGTAGGTGCGCTGTCCTTTTTCCTTGACATCCTGCGGGATGTCGTTGTAGTCGATACTGAGGAACCAACGGACCCTGGCCCTTTCGAGCACCAGGTAACCGGCGGCCTTATCCTCCTGCAGCACCTGAACAACATTTTCCTTCACATTTCCAAAGATCCAGGCCAGCATATCGAAGAAATGAACGCCGATATTCGTGGCGATCCCCCCTGACTTATGAACATCGCCTTTCCAGGAGAAATGATACCAGTTTCCGCGGCTCGTGATGTAGGAAAGATCAACATCGTAAATTTTATCCGCCGGGCCGTTTTTGATCTTTTCCCTGAGGGCGATAATGGAGGGATGGTAGCGGAGCTGGAGAATATTGAAAACCCGGCGGCCGGTCTGTTGCTCGAATTCCTGCAGAGCGTCAATGTTCCAGGGATTCAGGACGATGGGCTTTTCACAGATCGCATCGGCCCCGCTCCTGAGGGCAAAGCGGATGTGCGAGTCGTGAAGGTAATTGGGAGAACAGATGCTCACATAGTCGACATTTGTCCCTTGCCGGTGCAGCTTGTCGATGTGCCTGTCGAAACGCTCGAATTCAACAAAAAAATCAGCATCCGGGAAATAGCTGTCGATAAAGCCCACGCTGTCAAATTTGTCGAGGGCGGCCAGCAGGTGGTTTCCCGTTTCCCTGATGGCTTTCAGATGCCTGATGGCAATGTACCCGGCTATTCCGATAATCGCAAAATTCTTAACCTCACTCATTTCCGTTATTTCGTTGTATTGATCCTGGTGACATTATTATTTTTCAACTCGTATGTTTCCCCGCTTTCCGGGCAGATGGCGATACCGTCGCTGTTGAAAGTGAGCCTGTGCCCATATTCGCTCATCCAGCCGGTCTGTCGGGCGGGATTTCCCACGACGAGGGCATAGTCTTTCACCTCCCGGGTGACCACTGCTCCGGCGCCGATGAAGGCATACTTCCCGATGGTATTTCCACAGACCACCGTGGCGTTGGCACCGATGGAGGCCCCTTTCCTGACCAGCGTCTGCAAATACTGGTCTTTCCTGGCGATCGCACTGCGGGGATTGATCACATTGGTGAAAACCATGGAAGGACCCAGGAAAACATCATCTTCACAAATAACACCGGTGTATACCGAAACGTTGTTCTGAACCTTGACATTATTCCCGAGGACGACCTGGGGGGAGATGACCACGTTTTGCCCAAGGTTACAGTGTTCACCGATGGTGCAGCCTGTCATAATATGAGTGAAATGCCAGATCTTCGTTCCTTTTCCGATGGAGCAACCCTCATCGATGACCGCAGTTTCATGGGCAAAATACATTTTTTCCGGCATAAAGGTCAGTTTAAATAGTCAAGGATTGTTTGGGTGATATAATGAAGTTGTTCATCCTCGAGTTCGGTATGCATGGGGAGTGACAGAACGCTCCGGCACAGTTCTTCGGTTACCGGGAAATCGCCTTCAGTGTAGCCCAGGTCACTGTATGCCTTTTGCAGTGTGAAGGCCCACCGGGTAGTACACCATCGACGGGATATGATATTTCCTGAGATGTTCCTGCAGGCCGTCCCGTTTTCCGTTTTTCACCCGGAGGGTATACTGGTGGTAAATGTGGCTCGAATCGGGATTTTTGGCCGGGGTGACCAGGCCGGTCGTCATCGCTGAAAGCCCTGTCGTAATAAGCGGCGGCTTTCTGACGGGCGGCGTTGTATTCTTCGAGGTGGCTGAGTTTCACCCTCAGGATCGCAGCCTGGAGGGTGTCGAGCCTCGAGTTCACGCCCACGTAGTCATAATGGTACCGCCGTTTCATCCCGTGATTGACCATGGCGGCGAGCTTTTCCCCGAGGTTATCGTCATCGGTGAAAATGGCGCCGCCGTCGCCAAAAGCGCCCAGATTTTTCGACGGGAAAAAGGAGGTGCAGCCCATCGTGCCCATCGTGCCCGCTTTCCGCGGCTTTCCCCCCGCCATACCGGCTGTATGATACACGGTGCCGAGGGCCTGCGCGGTGTCCTCAATGACATAAAGCCCGTGTTCTTCAGCCATGCCAAGGATCTTTTCCATATCGGCACACTGCCCGAAAAGATGCACCGGAACAATGGCCCTGGTGGCGGGCGTGATTTTTTTCCGGATTTCGCCGGGATCGATGTTGAAGGTCCCGGGTTCGACATCGGCGAGCACGGGCTTCAGCCCGAGAAGTTTGATCACCTCGACGGTGGCGATAAAGGTAAAAGGGGTGGTGATCACCTCATCGCCCGGACGAAGGTCCAGGGCCATCATGGCAACCTGCAGGGCATCGGTGCCGTTGCCGCAGGTGATCACGTGCCTGCAGCCAAGGTATGCCGACAGTTCATCCTGAAAGGCCTTCACCTGCGGGCCTTTGATAAAGGCTGTTTCATCAATCACTTCCTGTATGGCAGTATCGATCTCATGGCGGATTGCCTGATACTGCCGCGACAAATCTACCATTCTGATATCCAGGTCACGCATTTTAGGGGAAAATTTGACTACGAAGATAACCAATCCTGAAAAAATAGGTTCAAGATATGAGATGAAAAATGACGAATTCCTGAACATCTGAAGGGCTTGCTCCCATGTGCCGCGGCGGGCGGCCCGTTGCGGGGTCCGATGAATGGTATGAATTTTTCAACGGCGCTCATGCTTGTCTAACAAACAGTAAATCAGGTAGTAATAGATGTTTTGCTCCGGAGGCCCGAAGTTGGTTCGTAATTTTGTTTGGAGCAGAACATTATCAGGGCTAATTTTGAATATATTTACCAAAAATCCACCAAATTGGCGATTAACGAATACATCAGGGATTTGCTGCTTTTTGAGGAACGGGTCATTTTCCCGGGCTTCGGCGCCCTGGAGATCATCAAGAAGCCGGCCGTTATCAGCGGAGCCAAAATGGCCCCGCCCTCTTCTGAATTACGGTTTAATTCAGAGCTGAAACGCGACGACGGGGTGCTCACGGCCAAGGTGTCACAGGCAGAGGATATCGATGAGGAGGAGGCCCGTGAAAAAGTCCTGGAATATATCGACAGCATGGTCTTTGCCTTTAACAAGGGTGAGCAGTTCGTCATGGAGGGCGTCTGCACCCTCTTCCAGGATGAGGACAATGTGATCCGGGTGGAGAAGGACCCGTCGCTTAACCTTGAATTTGATTCATTCGGTCTGGAGACCCTCGAACTCGACCCGTTTGCCGGGGAAGAGGAAGAAGCACCCGGACCGGTTGAAGAAGCCCCGGAGGCGGCACCCGTGGATGTTGAAGCTGAAGCTTTGGCTGAGGAAGAAGCCGGCAAAGAGTTTCCCCCTGAAGAAGCGGAGCAGGAGATCCCATCAGGACCGGCTGGGGGAAGTTATGTTCCGGACGGTGCCGGAATTCCGCCCCTGGAAAATGAACCAGCCGAATATCATGCCGATGGTGGCGGGTCCGGAAACCGGAGCACCATCTGGATCCTGTCCGGCGCGATCGTCGTCGTCCTCTGTGCTCTCGTCATCATGACCCTGAAAACAGACCTGCTCGACGGGACATTTGACCTGGGTTCACTCTTCAAATCATCAGACAGCACGCTGGAGATCAATGACGATTTTTCCAATCTTTCGGACCAGGATTTTGAATTCGATCACATGAAAAATGAACTCGAGACGGAGATCGATTCTTCCACATCCATCAAAAACGCCTTGAACCCGCCCGAGAAGGGAAATACAAAACCGGAAGCCGCCGCCCCCACAAAGGGGTTCAGCGAGTACCACATCATTGCCGGCAGCTTCAAGGACAGGGAAAATGCCGCCCAGCTACAGCAGGAACTGACGATGAAAGGCTTTCAGTGCAAGATCATCGAAAGGGGTGACGGGTATTTCCGGGTGAGTGCCGGCAGCTTCAGCGACAAACAGAGAGCCCTCGACAGCCTGCAGTCTTTCCGGAAGATAAAAGGCATGAACCACTCCTGGGTCATGGACCTTCACTGATTACCTCACCGGGGCGCCGTTGGCCGCCTCAGGATCGGGGACGACAAACTGCAGTGAACCGTCGGCATTTTCGGAAAGCAGGATCATTCCCCTGGATTCAATACCCTTGATGGTTCTGGGAGCCAGGTTGAGAAGGATACAGACTTTCCGTCCCTTCAGCTTTTCCGGCTCAAAATATTCGGCGATCCCTGAGACGACCGTCCTGACATCGGCTCCCGTGTCCACCGTCAGCTTCAGCAGTTTTTTGGTCTTCGGCACTTTCTCCGCTTCGAGCACCGTGGCCACGCGGATATCCATCCGGGTGAAATCCTCAAAAGTGATGGTTTCCTTTTCGGGTTCGACGGCGCCGGATTGCCGGTTCCGTCGTTTTGCTGTTGACAGTCAGCCTGGCCAGCTGGCGTTCGATCTGGTCATCTTCGATCTTGGAAAAAAGAAGTCCGGCTTTCCCGATCTGGTGTCCCGGCTGAAGCAAGGCCGTTTCCCCGGCCCGGTTCCATTCCATTGTCCCGGTCCGGAGGAAGGTACTGAGTTTTGCCGTGGTGAAGGGCAGGAACGGCCGGAGGATGATGGTCAGGTTGGCCGTCAGCTGCAGGGAGACGTTCAGGATCGTCCGCACGCGTTCTTCATCGGTTTTGATGAGCTTCCAGGGCTCGGTATCGGCAAGGTACTTATTCCCGATCCTGGCCAGGTTCATGGCTTCTTTCAGGCTTTCCCTGAACCGGAACTGGTCGAGGTTATTTTCCACTTTTTGCCTGACGTCGGCGAAACCGGCCAGCACTTCACGGTCGTAGTCATTCAGCGGACCGGCTTCAGGCACTTTTCCGCCGAAATAGTTATGCGTGAGCACGAGGGTCCGGTTAACGAAGTTTCCGAGGATGGCCACCAGTTCATTGTTATTCCTGGCCTGGAAGTCCTTCCAGGTGAAATCGTTATCCTTGGCTTCGGGAGCATTGGCACACAGGACGTAACGCAGCACGTCCTGCTGACCGGGGAAATCCTCGAGATATTCATGAAGCCATACGGCCCAGTTCCTGGACGTGGAGAGTTTATCCCCTTCCAGGTTGAGGAATTCATTGGCCGGGACATTCTCGGGGAGGATATAGGACCCTTCGGCTTTCAGCATCACCGGGAAGACGATGCAATGGAAAACGATATTGTCTTTCCCGATAAAATGGATCAACCGTGTTTCTTTGTCTTTCCAGTATTTTTCCCAGTCGGGGGTAAGCTCCTTGGTGGCGGAGATATAGCCGATGGGGGCATCGAACCATACGTAGAGCACTTTCCCTTCGGCGCCTTCCACCGGCACCGGGATTCCCCAGTCGAGGTCACGGCTGACGGCCCTGGGCTGAAGGCCATTGTCGAGCCAGGATTTGCATTGCCCGTAAACGTTGGGTTTCCAGTGTTTGTTTTCCTCGAGGATCCACTTCCTCAGGAAGCCTTCATATTTATCGAGGGGAAGGAACCAGTGCCTGGTCTCCCTGAGGACGGGTTCGGCACCGGAGATGGTTGACCGTGGATTGATCAGGTCGGTGGGGTTCAGCGAGGATCCGCATTTCTCACACTGATCTCCGTAGGCATTCTCGTTCCCGCAGTGGGGGCAGGTGCCCGTAATATAGCGGTCGGCCAGGAACTGTGACACTTCCGGGTCATAGTACTGCTCGGTGGTCTTCTCAATGAACTCCCCCTTGTCGTAAAGAGTCCGGAAAAATTCCGAAGCCGTCGCGTAATGCGTGGGAGAGGTCGTCCTGGAATAGATATCAAAAGTGATCCCGAATTTTTCGAACGATTCCTTGTTCATCTGGTGGAACTTATCCACGATGACCTGCGGAGATACCCCTTCCTGCCGGGCTTTTATCGTGATGGGCACACCGTGTTCATCGGACCCGCAGACAAAAAGGATATCTTCCCCTTTCATCCGGAGGTAACGGGCATAAATATCGGCGGGGACATAAACCCCGGCGAGGTGACCGAGGTGAATGGGACCGTTGGCGTAAGGAAGCGCGGCAGTGAGCAGGAATCTTTTATAATCGTTCATAAATCAGGGAATAATGCTTTTTTTACGAACTGCAAAGATAAGGAATTAATCCTTGAACACGATTGACCCCGTGAAGAATTTGGCCGGACTCCGGCTCCCGGGCCCTCTGACAGACAGAGGCTGCGGGGGCCGATTGATGTTACCGGGCCGGGAACCTGTGAAATTACCGCAGCGCCATCCTTTCACTTCGGGATATTTGTATCTTTACATCATGATTAGACCTGAACCACTCAAGACCGGCGATACCATCGGGATCGTTGCCCCGGCCAGGAAGATCAGCGAGCCGGAGATTTCCGCATTCATCGGAAAATGCAAGGAATGGGGGTTAAACTGCCGTACCGGGAAGCATCTCTTCGGCAGCTTCAACCAGTTTTCGGGCACTGATGAGGAAAGGGCGGCCGATCTCCAGGCGATGATCGATGACCCGTCGGTGAAGGCCGTGATCTGCGCGCGTGGCGGTTACGGTTCACTGCGAACCCTGGAGCATACCGATTTTTCCAACTTCGCCAAATCACCGAAATGGTTTGCCGGTTTTTCGGATATCACGGTGTTTCATGCCTACATCAACACCTACCTGGGCATCGAAACCCTCCATTCGGTCATGCCGTTGAATTTCGGGCAGGACAACGACGCGGAAAGTGCCGAATCGCTCCGGAAAGCCCTGTTCGGCGAACCGCTGGAATACACATTCCCGGCCCATCCGCTTAATTCGGCCGGCACAGCCGAGGGTGAACTGGCCGGGGGTAACCTGTCCATCCTGGTCAGTCTGAACGGCACCACCGTGTTCCCGGAATTGCGGAATAAGATTTTATTCATCGAAGAGGTGGACGAATATCTTTACCATATCGACCGGATGATGCTTAACCTGTTACACAGCGGTGCCCTGAACCGCATCAGGGGTCTGGTGGCCGGAGGGCTGACTAAGATGCACGACAATGAGATCCCCTTTGGGAAAAGTGCCGAAGAACTGATCAGCGAAATCACCGCCAAATTCAGGATCCCGGTATGCTTCAGTTTCCCGGCTGGTCACCAGTTGAAGAATAAAACGCTGATATTTGGACGTCAAACACGATTAAGGGTAAAAAAGGGATCCTGTTCCCTCATTTTTAACCCTTAAACGTATGCCATATGTCAAAGAAATCTGAAACGGGGCAGGCAGCAGAGGACCTGGCCCGTGTATTCCTGTCGGAGAAGGGATACACCATCCTCGCGGTCAACTGGCGGCATTACCATAAAGAGCTGGATATTGTTGCCCGGCAGGGAAACCGGCTGGTGATCGTGGAAGTGAAGAGCACCATCGAGAGCAACTACAGTAATCCCTCGGACCTGCTTTCGAGCGTAAGATGCGGAATATTGTGGATGCGGCGGAGGCTTATATTTTTAAGTACAATATGAACATGGAGGTCCGGTTCGATCTCATCGCGGTCATTTTTTCGCGGGAAGGGCCGAGGATCGAGCACATCGAGTCGGCCTTCATCCCGGGTGTAAACTGGTAAACGATGAATGCAGAAGAAATCAGGGAATATTGCCTGTCCTTTCCCGAAACAACGGAAAGTTTTCCGTTTGATGATACGACGCTGGTGTTCAAGGTGGCCGGCAAAATTTTCGTCCTGCTGAACCTGGAGGGAGAACTGACCATCAACGTCAAGTGCAACCCGGAACTGGCGATTCAGCTCAGGGAGCACTATGATGCTGTCCTGCCCGGTTACCACATGAATAAGAAGTACTGGAACACCATTCTCGTGGACCAGGTCAGTGCGGAGGAACTGAAGGAGTGGATCGGGCATTCTTTCCGGCAGGTCGTGGAAAAGCTGCCTTTGCGGGACAGGAAAAGGCTGAAGGGGAAGGCTGAATGATATGAAAGGTTAATACCATATACCATGAAACGCGTATTCAACTATTTTTTGCAGGGATTGCTTTATGTGGCTCCGCTGGGACTGACGTTCTACATCATTTATTTCCTTTTCACCCTGATCGACGGAGTCTTCAGCACCTACATCTATGAATTACTGGGATTTCATATCCCCGGGCTGGGTTTGCTGATCCTGTTCCTGATCATCACCCTGCTGGGGATCGTCGGGCATTCGTTCATATTCAACCCGATCCGGGAGCTTGTCGATCGGCTCATTAAGCGGACCCCTGTGCTCAGCCTGATTTACAGCTCAATCAAGGATCTTCTCAATGCTTTTGTCGGGAAGGAAAAAAAATTCAACCAGCCTGTCCTGGTAAAGGTCAACACCATTTCAGAACTTGAGAAGGTCGGGTTTCTGACCCAGGAAGATCTCACCGATCTCGGCATCAAGGACAAGGTGGCCGTTTATTTCCCCCATTCCTATAATTTCTCCGGCGAGCTTTTCATCGTGCCTGCGGAGCATGTCAAGCCTTTTAACATGAGTCCCACGGAAGCCATGAAGTTCATTGTCTCGGGGGGTGTGGCGAAATACTGAGGGGGCTTGTCAGGCGATCAGGAGATTGCAGCCGCGGATGTCGGCATTGTCCATCCTGCCGAGCACTTCGAAGGACCCGTCGGCATGGGACCGCCCGAGGTCGGAGGTGGCGATGAAAGCGCATGAATGGAAGTTGGCCAGGTCGATGACGCTGATGAGTCCGCTACTGCCGGGGGGCAGGATGGAAAACGGATCGTGGCTGTCGCGGATCAGGACCTTCATCCACGGGGGCGTTTTAAACAGGCCGTTACCTTGTGAGTAGGCCTGTGAAAGCAGTTCGGTCATCCCGTATTCGGAATGCACCTTTTGGACGCCGAAGGCCGAGCGGAGGAGCGTATGGACCTCTTCCCTGACCATTTCTTTTCGACGGCCTTTCATTCCGCCGGTTTCCATGATCACCACATTGGGCAGCTTTTCGTGGAAGGCTTCCGCCAGGTCGGTCAGGGCAAAACTGACGCCGAGGAGAAGCGTTTTCCGGCCGTTGTCGCGAAGCTGACGCAGGTTCTCCATCAACTTTGCGTGGTCGTAGAGATAGAATCCGCTCCCCGGGTGACCGGTAGCTCGGATGAGGTGTTCGGCCATGTAGACCAGCGACGATCCCTGCCGTTCGAGGTAAGCGGGCAAAAGGGCCAGGATGCACCAGTCGGTGACAGGGCCATAAAAAAGTTCAAAACCCCGGGTGAAACTCTCCCGGTACAGCGATGCATCGGCCACATAATGGCGGCTGGGTGCTATGCCCGTGGTGCCGCTCGACTCGAAGACCATCTCGGGTTCACGGCTCCCGTCGATGATGCGGTGGGATTTGAAAAGTTCAACCGGGAGAAAGGGGATCGCTTCCACCGACCCGACCGACCGGGGATCGATGTTGAGGGCCCGGACAAAATCACCGTAAACCCTGATGTTTTCGCACTGATACCTGAACACGCCGAGAGCGTGCCGGGTGAATTGTTCTTCCGTATGGTTTGCAATGAGGTTCATCCGGGGGAAGAAAACTCAGGTATGATCAAGATGAAAAGAGAAAAATGCCGGGGAAAAAGCGGTCCCTCCCCGGCATTTTCGGAGTCGTTATCCTCGGATGGCCTTGATGCCCGGAAGTTCTTTTCCTTCGATGTATTCGAGCATGGCGCCGCCGCCGGTAGAGACGTAGCTGATCTTGTCGGCCAGGCCGAACTTGTTCACGGCAGCGACCGAATCGCCACCGCCGACGAGGCTGAAGGCGCCCTGGCTGGTGGCTTTGGCGATGGCTTCAGCAATGGCCACCGTTCCCTTCCGGAAATTTTCCATTTCGAAAACGCCCATCGGGCCGTTCCAGAGGATCGTTTTGGATTTCATGATCACATCGGTGAAGAGCTTCACACTTTCTTCGCCGATATCGAGGCCCATCCAGCCTTGCTGGCCCTGATCGATTTTTCCTTTTTTGGTGTTGGCGGCGTTGTCGAATTTATCGGCCATCACGTGATCGACGGGAAGGATGAGGTTTACGCCTTTTTCCCTGGCTTTTTTCACCAGGCTGGTGGCCATGTCGAGCTTGTCTTCCTCGCAGAGCGAGTTGCCGATTTCACCGCCCCGGGCTTTGATAAAGGTATAGGTCATTCCGCCCCCGATGATGAGGTTGTCGACCTTGTCGAGGAGGTTTTCAATGACGAGGATTTTGTCGGAAACCTTGGCGCCGCCCATGATGGCCGTAAAGGGCCTGTCGGGATTTTTAAGCACCTTGTCCATGGCCATGAGCTCGTTGTCGATCAGGTAGCCGAAGACCTTGTCATCCGGGAAGAACTGCGCCACGATGGTGGTTGAGGCATGAGCGCGGTGCGCCGTTCCGAAGGCATCATTGACGTACACATCGGCGCCTTCGGCCAGTTTTTTGGCAAAAGCCTCGTCGCCTTTGGTTTCTTCCTTATAGAAACGGAGGTTTTCGAGGAGGAGGACCTCACCGGGTTTGAGCGCTTTTTTTTGTTCCAGGGTGGTCTCACCGATGCAGTCATTGGCAAATTTGACCGGCATGCCGAGGTGTCCGGAGAGATTCGCGATGACATGCTTCAGAGAGAATTTTTCTTCTGGGCCTTCCTTGGGCCGTCCGAGGTGCGACATCAGGATGGCAGAACCACCGTCAGCGAGAATCTTTTTTATTGTGGGAAGGGCGGCCCTGATGCGGGTGTCGTCGGTCACTTCAAACTGAGCATTGAGGGGGACATTGAAATCCACTCTCATGATCGCTTTTTTACCTTTAAAATTGTACTGGTCAACGGTAAGCATATCGGCTGATTTTACAGGTTACAAATTAGTTCCTTTTCAAATTAACCTCAAAGGTAAAAAAAAGTATTTTTAATTACCTTTGTTTTCTCTCATCGCTTCATAAAAATTAATTCGGGACGGAAGAATGTATTTCAGGGATATACCGGGCCACCAGGGCATAAAGCAGCGTTTGATCCATTCGGCCAGAGACGGGAGAGTCAGTCATGCCCAGATGTTCAGCGGCCCGGAGGGCTGCGGGAAGCTGGCCCTCGCCCTGGCTTATGCCCGCTATATATGCTGCACAGACAGGCAGGAGGATGATGCCTGCGGGAAGTGCCTGTCGTGCATCAAATTTAATAAGTTTGTGCATCCCGATCTTCATTTCGTCTTTCCTGCACCCTCGGCAGCCTCTGGGAGTGAGTCCGCATCCGACAATCTCCTGGAGAAATGGCGCGGGGCGCTCATGGAAAATCCCTACATGAATCAGTACCAATGGTACGAGAGGATCGGCATGGAAAACAAGCAGGGGATGATCGGGACGAAGGAAAGCTCCGAGATCATGCGCAAGCTGAGTCTCAAGGCCTACGAATCGGAATACAAGGTTCTGGTCATGTGGCTCCCGGAGAGGATGAACGCCACCGCCGCCAACAAGCTGCTGAAGCTGATCGAGGAACCGCCCCCGGGAACCGTTTTCCTGCTCGTGTCCGAAACACCCGAAGAAGTCCTGCCGACGGTGCGGAGCCGGACACAGATGGTCCGGATCCCCCGGATGAGCGATGAGGCCATTGAGGAGGGACTCCGCGCGACATTCCAGCTGGGTGAGGACCTTATCCGCGATGCGGTGAGGCTGGCCAACGGGAATTTTAACAAGGCCCTGGCGGCGGTCCGAACCGATGAGCAGAACCGCGAGAACTTCACCCGGTTCGTTTCGCTCATGCGCCTGTGCTACGCCAAACGCGTTGCCGAACTGATCGGATGGGCCGAAGAGGTTTCCGGGATCGGAAGGGAAAGACAGAAATTGTTCCTGGCTAATGCGATGCGCCTGGTCAGGGAAAACTTTATGCTGAACCTCGGAGAGAATGACATCACCCATATGGCCGGTTACGAATCGGACTTTTCCATGAAATTCTCAGCCTTCATCCACGCGGAAAACGTCCTCCCCATCTATGAAGAACTGAACCTGGCCTACAACCACATTTCGGCCAACGCTTACGCACGGATCGTTCTGCTTGATCTTTCCCTGAAAATCATCCGGTTGCTGCATATGTGATTTTTTTACGTTACTTTTGTAACATACAACCAACAGAAGATGTGTTATGGATGAAATGATTCACCGCGGTTGTTGTTCCGGTTCATGCAACGAAGATCTTAACGATAATACTGAGAAATCAACCAGTTATTTCAGTTCTTGTTCCAAACTAGATGATTACAACTGGCTGAGGGATTTACCAACAACAACGACAGAAACGGATCTCGTGGAGGTCCGGTTTAAAAATACCCGCAAGGCATTCTACCGCAATGTTAACGAGCTTCGGCTCAAACGGGGCGATATCATCGCGGTCGAAGCCTCACCCGGTCACGATATCGGGATCGTCAGCATGACCGGCGATCTCGTTCACCGGCAGCTCGCCAAATACGGCATCTCACCCGAATCAGAGGACATAAGGAAGATCTATCGCAAAGCCAAGCAGGTGGACCTCGATAAATGGAAGGAAGCCATCGGTCTGGAACCTTCCACGATGCTCAGATCGCGACAGATCGCCGCGATGCTGAACCTCAATATGAAGATTGGTGACGTGGAGTACCAGGGCGACAAAACCAAGGCCATTTTTTACTATATCGCCGATGAACGCGTTGATTTCCGTCAGCTGATCAAGGATCTTGCGGAAGCCTTCCGCATCCGCGTCGAGATGAAACAGATTGGCGCACGCCAGGAAGCCGGGCGCATCGGAGGGATCGGTTCATGCGGACGCGAACTGTGCTGCGCCACCTGGCTGACCAACTTCGTTTCCGTCACCACCACGGCAGCCCGCTTCCAGGAGATCTCCCTGAACCCACAGAAACTCGCCGGTCAGTGCGGGAAGCTCAAATGCTGTCTCAATTACGAGGTGTCGTGCTATGTCGATGCGCAGCGGGAATTTCCCGACCGCGACATCGTGCTCCGGACCAAAGACGGCAATGCCTTCCACCAGAAAACGGATATCTACCGCGGAATTTACTGGTATTCCTTTGACCGGGAAACCGCCGCGAACCTGATTCCTGTGCCTGTGGAACGGGTCAGGGAAATTATTGAGATCAATAAAAAAGGCCAGGCCCCGGAAAGGCTGCTCGAGCTCTCCGACGTCGAACCTGTAAAATCAATGGATTTCAATGACGTGATCGGACAGGACAGCCTGACGAGGTTCGAAAGCCTGAATCCGGGCAAGAAAAAAAGAAGGAAGAAGAGACGGAAACCCTGATTTCCGGGACAAAACCCTTGTCAAACATTAATTCACCTGTTCAGATGAAGATCCTGAAAGTCGCTGTCTTTGTTGCCCTGACCTTCGCTGTCGTATCCTGCGATCCGGATATGGTCTATGATCATTTCGACAAAACGGCAAATGGCATGTGGTCATGGGATGATGTCAAAACCTTCAAAGTGGAGATGACCGATACCATCCGGTCCTACAACATTTACATCGATATCAGGCATACCAAGGAATACCCGAAGAGTAACCTCTACGTCTTCCTGTCCATCGAATCGCCCAATGGCGGAGAGATCCGCGACACCGTCAGCATTGGCATTGCCGACGACCGGGGACGGTGGCTGGGAAGCGGCTTCGGAAACATCAAGCTGGTGCGAAGACTCTACCGGAAAGATGTCCGTTTCGCCTCTTCCGGGATCTATATCTTCAGGCTCGAGCAGGCCATGCGTCTTAAGGAGGTCCCGGTGACCGACGTCGGCATCCGGATCGAGAAATACCAGCATTAAAAAATCAGCGGCGTTTTGGGCAAGAATAAGCTTAAAAAATTCGTGGAGCTGGGAACCCTTGAACGGGTTTTTCAGCCGGCATTCGATGAGTTTTTCGGGAAGGAATATCCCCTCAGGGGAAAATGGAACAGGGAAGTTTTTCATAATTCCCATGCCCTGGTGCTTGAGCTGGGCTGCGGTAAGGGTGAATACACCGTGGGACTCGCCCGGTCGTTCCGGGAAAAGAATTTCATTGGCGTCGATATCAAGGGAGCCAGGATGTGGACGGGGGCGAAAATCTCCAACACCGAAAACATCACCAATTCGGCCTTTCTGAGAACACGTATCGAATCCATCACGGCATTCTTCGGGCCCGGCGAAGTGGAGGAGATCTGGCTCACCTTTCCCGATCCACAGCTGAAAAAACGCCGCAATAAAAAACGGCTTTCCGGTCCGCTCTTCCTGGGTAAATACCAGCAATTCCTTATGCCGAACGGGGTCATCCACCTTAAGACCGACAACAGGGTCCTTTGGGAATACACGCATGCCCTGGCCAGTTACAATGGCTTAGACATTGAGATCAGCACCGACGACCTGTACCATTCCGGCCTCGCCGACGACATTCTCGATATCCGGACCTATTACGAAAAGCAATATCTTGCCCGAGGGATGCCCATTCATTATCTGAAATTCAGACTGCCTCATGAAAAAATCATCCGGGAGCCACCATTCCTCAGCGAGGGATGACGGCTTCTTTACCAGGGTTTATGAAGTGACCATGAAAATCCCGTACGGCCGGGTGACCAGCTACGGGGCCATCGCCGCCTACCTCGGCAGCCGCAGCTCTGCCCGGATGGTGGGCTGGGCCCTGAACAGCTCCCATGCCGGCTCCCCGTTCATCCCCGCCCACCGTGTGGTCAACCGCACCGGGCTCCTTACCGGGAAACATCATTTCCCTGGTGAACACCTTATGGAAGAACTTCTTCAGAATGAAGGGATCCGAGTCGAAAACGACAAGGTGGTGGATTTTGAACGCCTTTTCTGGGATCCTAATAAAGAACTAGTCTAAATTAAAGATATTTATTATCTTTGTACCCTTGAATCAAATCTCTTCTTTGTATGTCATTGAATATCGATAAGGTGATGGAGATCCTGAGCCGTGTCCGCCATCCGGAAACACGGAAGGACATTGTTGAAATGGGAATTGTCAGCGACCTCGAGGTCGATGGCAACCGGGTCAGTATGTTATTGAAGTTTCAGAAGCCGAAAGAGCCTTTTGCCGCTTCGCTCAAAAAAACGGTTGAATCGGCCATCAAAATGAAAGCCCCGGAGGCCGAGGTCATCGTTGAGATCTTCACCCCCCCGGCGGTTAAGGTCATGAAGGACGATCCGCTTTCCGGGATCCGGAATATCATTGCTGTGGCTTCGGGCAAAGGCGGCGTGGGGAAATCCACCATTGCCGTTAACCTCGCCGTGGCTGTGGCGAAGACTGGTGCCAGCGTCGGGCTGCTCGATGCCGATGTTTATGGTCCTTCCCTGCCGAAGATGTTCAATCTCGAGGGCGAACGTCCGGAGATTAAGCGCGAGGGTGAAAAAGAGATCATCGTGCCCATCGAAAAACACGGGGTGAAGGTTGTCTCCATCGGTTTTTTCGTTGACCCCGCGGAAGCGCTGGTCTGGAGAGGCCCGATGGCTACCAGTGCACTGAAACAGATCATGACGCAGACCGAATGGGGCGATCTCGACTACCTGTTCATTGACATGCCTCCCGGAACAGGCGACATCCACCTGACGCTCGTTCAGGAAACGGCCGTCACCGGCGTGGTGATCGTCTCAACGCCCCAGGAAGTCGCCCTGGCCGACGCGGTGAAAGGGATTGCCATGTTCACCGGCGAGAAGATCAATGTCCCGGTCCTGGGGCTTGTCGAAAATATGGCCTGGTTCACCCCCGAAGAACTTCCCGATAACCGGTACTATATTTTCGGGAAGGATGGCGTGAAAAATCTTGCCACCCGGATGAATATCGAACTCCTCGGCCAGATTCCGCTGGTGCAGGGGATCCGCGAAGACGGCGACACCGGGAGACCTTCCGCACTCGATGAAAACCACCCTGCGGGCAAACCGTTCGAACAACTTGCCCAGGCGGTGATCCGCGTCGTCGGGAAGCGGAACCGGGAGATGGAACCGACCAAAAAAGTGGAGATCACGACGGGTAAACATTAATCCTCACAACACATGGACAAAGCTGAAGTCCTGGAAAAAGTAAACCGCGCGCTGGAAAAGATCAGGCCCTACCTGCAGGCTGACGGCGGAGATATCGTCCTCCGTGGGGTCTCCGACGACATGGTTGTAACCGTTGAACTCACCGGCGCGTGCGACCGCTGTCCTTTCAGCGCGTACACCCTCAAAGCCGGCGTCGAAGAATCCATTCGCAAAATCCTCCCCGAACTCAGGGAGGTGGTGGCAATCAATAACATGCAATGATCCGGGCGATTTGACATGACCATCGTATGGCCGTTCCCCCATTCATCCGCGTGGAGCCGAGAGCCTCATTTGTGCCTGAAAAATACATTCCATATAAAATAACCTTGCATTTTTGCAGTTATTTAGATTACTGCTAATAAGGAATAATTTGAGCAAAGCAATCAGAATAATACTTCTGCTTATCCTGGTGATGTCAGCGTCGTGTTCAACGGAGAAGAATACGACCATGTCGCGCAATTACCATAACCTTGTTTCACATTACAATATTTATTTTAATGGAAATGAGAGTTTTAAAAAAGGGGTGAGCCAGGCTGAGAAAAATTTCCAGGACAACTATACGAAGATTCTGCCGCTGTTTTATTACTCCAACCCGCAAATCGCCCAGTCGGTTTCACCGGCCATGAACCGCGCCATTGAAAAGGCCACCAAGGTGATCACCCTGCATTCCATCACCGCCAAACCCGAGATCAAACGGGGCAATCTCACCGAGAAACAAAAGGAATTTTACAATAAGAAAGAATTCAACAAATGGGTGGACGATAATTACGTCCTGATGGGCAAAGCCTATGTTTATGAAAACAAGTTCAAGCTCGCCGAGGAAACCTTCAAAAAGGTGGTTACCGACTTCCCTGACGAGCCGGTACATTACGAGGCCCTGATCTGGATGGCCCGGGCCTACAATGAAGAAGGAGAATACCGCGATTCGGAGAACATTCTCCAGATGATCGGTTCCGACGAGAACATGCCTGAAGAATACAAAGGAGAATATCATTCCACCTCTGCCGATCTCCTCATTAAGGAAGATAAGCTTGACAAGGCGATACCGCAGCTTGAAAAAGCCCTCGGATTCACGAAGTCAAAACTGATCCGCGAACGGTATACCTATATTCTGGCCCAACTGTACCAGCAAACCGGAAATTCGGAAAAGGCGGTCGAGAATTATCACCAGGTCATCCACATGAACCCGCCGTATGAAATGACCTTCAGTGCCAAGATCAATATGGCTGGATCATACGAAGCCGGCTCGGGTAAGGAGCGCGAGATCAATGCCTTGCTGCAGAAGATGCTCAAAGATGATAAAAACAAGGATTTCCAGGACCAGATCTACTATGCCCTGGGTAAGATCGCACTCAAAGAGGGTGATACGGCCCGGGCTGTCGGGAACTTTAAGCTGAGTACCGCAAATTCGGTCAGTAACAACAACCAGAAAGGGATGTCCTACCTCGAACTCGGGAACATCTATTACGGGAAACCCGATTACGCTCTTGCTCAGGCCTACTACGACAGCACGCTTCAGAACATCGACCGGGATTATGAGGATTACCAAAACCTCACGGTAAAAACCAGGAGCCTGACGAACCTCGTTCAGCATCTGCGTGTTTATACACTTGAAGACAGTCTGCAGGTCCTTGCCCGGATGCCGGAAAATGAACGGCTGGCAAAAATCGACAGGATCATCTCCGATGTCACAAAGAAGGAAGAGGAAGAGAGACTGGCCAAACAGGAAGAGATGCAGGACAATCAGTTCGGTATGACAATGAACCGGTCAACATCAGCGGCAAGTCAGTCGGGAGGGAAGTGGTATTTTTACAATCTCACGGCCAAAGGTTTCGGACAACCTGAATTCAGGATGAAATGGGGAAACCGGAAGCTGGAGGACAACTGGAGGAGGACGAACAAGCAGACCCTCGACATGGGGGAACAGGCCGAGGAAACGGCTTCCACCGATAGCACCTCCTCGAAGGCCAAAACGACCCTTTTCAGCAATAAAAGCCGGGAATTTTACCTGAAGGATATTCCGCTGAGTGATTCCGCCATGCAGACCTCCGATGAGCGGCTCGAAAACGCACTTTACAATATGGGCCTCGTTTATCGCAATGAACTCAAGGATTTGAAGGTAGCCACAGCGACCTTCGAAGAACAGGTTAGTCGTTATCCCGATGGTTCCCACAGCCTCATGGGGTATTATAATCTTTACGAAATCTATGACCAGGCCGGGAACACCGCAAAATCGAACGCGTATAAGAACCTGATCATTCGGAAATACCCCGACGATCCACGGGCGAAGATCCTGGCCAACCCGACCTATGTCCAGGAACTGGAAGCCCGGCAGAAGGAAATTCTGGATTTCTACGAAAAGACCTACCAGGCATTCCAGGATAACCAGTATGGTGATGTGGTCAAAAATGCCGATTTCGCCCTGCAAAATTACGCCGGCAACCGGACGATTCCGCGATTCCGGCTGCTGCGGGCTCTCGCTGAAGGCGGTTTGCAGGGTAAGGAAGTCCTGAAAAACGAACTTCAGAAAGTGATCGCCGATTACCCCGACCATGAAGTCAGCGCCTATGCCAAAGAACTGATCGCCGAGATCTACACCATGGCGCCGGAGCTGAAACAGGCCGACACCCGCGAGAAAGCCGAGCAGATCTATACCTACAACCCGAAAGGGAAGCTATATGGCCGGTATCGCGGTAGGGAATGTGGCCGACATTAACCAGATGAATTTCAACGTCATCAACTTTAACCTCGACAATTACAATAAACTCAACCTGGGTATTCAAACACAGACAGTTGGTCCATTGAATGTCCTGTTCATCAAGTCGTTTACCGATCTGGAAAGTGCAAAGCGCTACCTCGATGCCTTCAACAAAAACCCCGCGGTGTATCGAAGCCTCGACCCCAAAAATTTCAAGACTTTCGTCATTTCCATTCCCAATTACGGGACCCTGATGGCCGACAAGGATTTCGATAAGTACTACCTGTTCTACCAGAAATACTACCAGCAATAAGCATGGAAAAGAAAATCAGAATATTATGGGTTGACGACGAGATAGATCTTCTGAAACCTTATGTTCTTTTCCTCGAGGAAAAAGGATACCTTATCTCCACCGCCACAAACGGGGAGGATGCGATCGGCCTCGTGGAGAAGGATGAATACGACCTGATTTTCCTTGATGAGAACATGCCCGGCCTGAGCGGGATTGAAACACTGAGCCGCATCAAATCGATCACACCCTTCACCCCCGTGGTCATGATCACGAAAAGTGAAGAGGAAAATATCATGGAGGATGCCATCGGATCCAAGATCGCCGACTACCTCATCAAGCCGGTGAATCCAAACCAGATTCTTCTCACCATCAAAAAGAACACGGAGACCAAGAAACTGATCAGCCAGAGGACCACATCGAACTACCAGAGCCAGTTCGGGCAGATCAGCATGCAGATCAACTCGGCTTCCCGTTTTAACGACTGGATTGAGATCTACCGGCGGATCGTCTACTGGGAAATCGAACTGCAGAACTCTTCCGATTCCAACATGGATGAGATCCTTTTGATGCAGAAGACCGAAGCCAATAAGGAATTTTCCCGCTATATCTCGCGTCATTACAGGCGCTGGTTCAGCGGGGATGATCCCGACAAACCGCTGCTCTCGCCATCGGTCATCACCAGCAGCGTGTTCCCCCTGCTTGAAAAAGGAGAGAAGGTTTTTTTCATCCTGATCGACAATCTTCGTTTCGACCAGTGGAAAACACTGGAAGGTGAGATCACGGAGTTTTGCCATCTCGACCGGGAAGAACTTTTTTGCAGCATCCTTCCCACAGCAACCCAATACTCACGGAACGCCATGTTCGCCGGCCTGATGCCCTTCGAGATCTTTAACCACTATCCCGATTTATGGGTGTTCGACGAAGATGAAGCCGGGAAGAACCTTCATGAGAAGGAACTCTTCGAGAAGCTTTTATCCCGCGTGGGAAAGAATGTGCGGTTCCGGTATGAAAAGGTGAGCAACCAACGGACGGGTAAGAAGCTGGTGGAAAGTTTTCAGGACCTGATGAATTACGACTTGAATGTCATCATCTACAATTTTGTGGATATGCTCTCCCATGCCCGTACGGATATGGAGATGATCCGGGAGCTGGCCGACAACGAAGCCTCTTACCGTTCGCTCACGGCTTCATGGTTCCATCATTCACACCTCCTGGAACTCCTCAAACTGCTCTCCGGGAAAAACGTCAAGATCATTCTGACCACCGATCATGGATCGATCCGGGTACAGAACCCGGTCAGGGTCATCGGCGACAAGAAGACCTCGAGCAACCTCCGCTATAAACTCGGAAGGAACCTGAATTATGATGCCGGAGATGTCTATGAGATCAGGAACCCTGAGGAAATCAGGCTTCCGAAACCCAATATTTCCTCATCCTTTATTTTTGCCCGGGAGAATGATTTCCTGATCTATCCCAATAATTACAACCAGTTTGTGAATTTCTACCGGAACACCTTCCAGCATGGCGGCATATCCATGGAAGAGATGCTGATTCCGCTCATCTATTTAAGCACCTAGTATGAAGGTCTTCAACATTCCGGCAGAAAAAGACGTTCCACAGGCTGCCCGTGCCTTTTCCGGGATCATGGGCGATCACAGGGTCTTTGCCTTTTATGGGGAGATGGGGGCGGGAAAAACGACCTTTATCAAGGCATTATGTGAGGTGCTGAAGGTCAGGGACGTCGTTAGCAGTCCGACCTTTGCCCTGGTTTACGAGTACAATTCGGAAGTCGCCGGGGCGGTTTACCACTTCGATCTTTACCGGATCAGGAAGATCGAGGAGCTCTATGACCTGGGCTATGAAGATTATTTCTACAGCGGCAACCTCTGTTTCATCGAATGGCCTGAAAAAGCAGAACATCTCCTGCCGTCGGATGCCCTAAAAGTATTTATAACGGTGAACCCTGACGGCTCGAGATCCGTTAAAACGGATGCCTGACCCTCTTTCTTGACAATCCGGGGGAATTGTAGTATTTTAGTTGACCTTTCAATAAAAGACACGCGACAATGGACAGACCGGGATCTTCTGGTATCCGCTTCTCATTTCCACAAACAGGGATGATGCCAAGGGAGGAAATGCTCGAGGTGGGAAAAAAGCAAAAGAAACTGATCGTTGGAATCCCGAAGGAGGACCATAAGCTGGAAAGCCGGGTTCCGCTCACCCCTGAGGCCGTGGAGATCCTGACCGGGAACGGACATGAGGTCATTCTCCAGTCAAATGCCGGCAAGGCTGCCAATTACACCGATAACGATTACAGTGAACGGGGGGCACAGATCAGGGATGAAGCCTCGGAAGTGTACAAGGCCGATATCATCCTGAAGATTGCACCGCCGACACGGAAAGAAAGCGCCATGCTCCGGTCGCAGCAGATCCTGATTTCCTCCCTTCATCTGAACAGCCAGAGCAAGGAATTCATTGAATCGCTCATCCACAAGAAGGTCACGGCCCTGGCCTTTGAAAAGATCAAGGACGAGAACAATACCTACCCGGTCACCCGCTCGATGAGCGCCATCGCCGGGAATACGGCTGTGCTCATCGCCGCCGAATACCTGAGCAACACCCGCGGAGGTAAAGGGGTCATGCTGGGCGGGATCACCGGGATCACTCCCACGGAAGTGGTGATCCTCGGAGCCGGCACGGCGGCTGAATATGCCGTAAGGGCGGCCATGGGCCTCGGTGCCTTTGTCAAGGTCTTCGACCAGTCGGTCCACCGGTTGAGGCGATTGCAAAACAACGTCGGTTTCCGGCTGCATACCTCGGTTTTTCATCCCCGCGTCATCCAGAAGGCCCTGCAATCGGCCGATGTGCTGATCGGCGCCATTTACATGGTGGAAAAAGGTCCGCGGTTTTTTGTGACCGAAGAGATGGTCAGGGAAATGAAAAAGGGATCGGTGATCGTCGACATCAGTATCGACCAGGGAGGATGCGTCGAGACATCGGAATGCCGCAACCAGGTGAACCCGGCCTTTCTCAAGCACGACATCATCCATTTCTGTCTTCCCAACATTCCTTCCCGCGTTGCCCGGACCGCCTCCATCGCCATCAGCAATGTCTTTCTGCCCATTCTCCTCGATATCGGTAACTCAGGCGGGCTCATCCAGGCGCTCAAAGGCGACCAGGGTCTGCGGCATGGCGTTTACATCTATAACGGGATCCTGACCAGTGATTATATCGGCAATCTTTTTGACCTCCCCTCGAAAGATCTCGATTTGTTGATGGCCGCATTCTAAATTTGAACAATCATGAAAAAATATACCATTTATCGCCATTTTCGTCCTTCTTCATCGCCGGGTGCACAAAGAAACCTTCAACCCCCGTTGTGAACAGCGATGAGATCACGCTGAGCACCCAGTTCCTGGGTAGTACGGTTTACGACGTCCTGGGCTATTCCTTCGAACTGGGGAAGCCGGTGAGTGTCCTCGACACGAAACTGGTGCCCGATGTGGTACCCACCCGGGTCCAGCGGCCCGACGGAAGTGTCCTCGGCGCCCAGTTGTCGGCCGGGGGGAACAATCCATTCGGGTTCCACAAGGAAGCCAGTTTTGGAACCCTCCAGGAGGCCACCGATTTTTATAATTCTTTCCAGAGCGTGGATGACACGTCCTTCGAAAGCCTGTCCGACACCCTTGCTCCGTTCCAGGTTTACGCCTTCAAAACGTACAAGGAAAATTACGTGAAGATCATGATCACCGGCGTGAATATCATCGACGGTGCAACGCCGCAGGACAGCTACGTGGACATCGACCTGAAATATTTCATCCAGCGTGACGGATCGAATGTTTTCAGCGAGTAGCCCGAAGAGCTCCGGCTTTTTTTTCACCTTCGCACAGGGATTCCCGGAATTTTTTAATGGCGGTCGGGGATTAAATTCTATTTTTGTGCCCGAATCGGAATGTTATGAGATTTATCTATAAAATCGGGATTCGCGTCTATTTCTTCCTTCTCCTCCTTGCCTCTCCTTTCAATGTGAAAGCCAGGCGATGGCTCAAAGGCCGCCGGGGAATGTGGAAAAAGATAAGAAAAAATATCCCCGACCATGGCCAGGTTTTTTGGTTTCACTGCTCGTCGCTGGGTGAGTTCGAACAGGGTCGGCCCGTCATCGAAGAGATCCGCCAGCGGGTTCCCGGATGCTTCATCCTGCTCACGTTCTTTTCCCCTTCGGGATATGAGCTCCGGAAAAATTATCCCGGTGCCGACCTGGTCTCGTACCTTCCGCTCGATACGCGCTTCAATGCCTGGCGGTTCATTAACCTCGTCAAGCCCACGGCGGTCTACTTTATCAAATATGAATTCTGGTATTACTTCCTTCGGACCCTCTACAAGAAGAAGGTTCCCGTGTTCCTTGTCTCGGCGAAATTCAGGGCCGACCAGGCGTTCTTCAAATGGTACGGGAGCTGGTACCGGAAGTTTCTGAACTACTTCACCCATTTTTTTGTGCAGGACAGCTCCTCGGCGGAGTTACTGGCTTCGGCCGGGATCACCTGCGTCGATGTTTCGGGTGACACCCGCTTCGACCGGGTGCATGCCATTTCGTCCCGGTCGTTCGATTATCCGAAGATCGAGCGTTTCAAGCAGGATAAGAAGATCATCGTGGCAGGAAGCACCTGGGACCGCGATGAAGAGATCCTGGTGGAATTCATCAACCGTTCCGGTGATGACGTCCGCTTCATCCTTGCTCCCCATGAGATCAGCTCAAAGAAAATCTACCGTCTGGTGGAAATGATCGAGTTCCCCGTCGTCCGCTTCACCGAGGAGGAGAAAAACGGGTTCACACGGGGCAAAGGTCCTGCTGATCGACACCATCGGCCATCTTTCCTCCGTCTATAAATATGGCAATATCGCCTATATCGGGGGTGGCTTCGGAAGAGGGATCCACAACATTCTCGAGGCAGCCACCTACGGATTGCCGGTCGTTTTCGGACCCAACTACCATAAGTTTCTCGAAGCGAAAGAGATGCTTGAGCTCGAGGCGGCTTTTCACATTTCAGATTACGCCTCACTCTCCGAACGTTTCACACGCCTGCTTGAGAATGAAGAATATCTTCAGTCCTGCTCCGGCCGGGCCAGAAATTATGTGATCTCCCGCCTCGGTGCCACGGGGAAAATTGTGAATGAATCGTTGAAAAAAATTTCACGCCCCGTATTCTAAGAATACAACCAGTTCCGGAAAGGGACTTCGAAGGGCGAACATCCGGAGCCTCTACCTTGCCGGGATCTCTTGGCAAACCCGCGAAAATACGCATAACATCCGGTTCACCTTCGATGTGTCCAATACCGGCAACCCGTCTAACAAAGGAAGGGTCTTTTTTTGCGGTTTCCTCGTTCCCGGCCACGGAATGACGGGCAGGTCCGGGGCATGCCTTTAAATCAAGTTTTTTTAACATTTTTTATGCACATCATCCCTTCAAATTTTGTTGATAAAAACAACCGGCAAAAACCGGCCCGGGGATTCAAATCTTCCTAAATTGAATGGCAGAGGTTCCCCGTTTGCAAGGTCTGTTTTTCAGGCCTTTTTGCCCAGGGAAATGCCGATAAATACAGAGAATAAGACTTGAATCTCTTAAAAAATTCCAAAGGTTTGAGAGATTGTTAATTTAAATGTGTACATTATCAGTTCATTAGAGGTCTGGGTTGAAAAGTTTCTGAGAATGTTAATAAACCTGTCGGGTAAATTTTGGTGAGCGGGCCATGGATATCTAAATTGCGATATCCGATTTCCCCGCAGAAAACAGACCAAAGTACCTGGTTGATAACCCTTAATAGTAAAGAAGGATATGGAAGACATGGCAGCTACAAAGAAAACAGTTTTGTCAGTTGACGAAAAGGCGTTGAAAGAACAGGCGCTGAAGAAAAATCATGGTGAAAACAAGAACATTTTCACCCATGACGAAGCCTATCAGGATTCTCTGAAGTATTTTAAAGGTGATGAGCTGGCAGCACGGGTATGGATCAATAAGTATGCACTGAAAGATTCCTTCGGAAACCTTTACGAAAAGAACCCGGATATGATGCATCACCGGATTGCCGGGGAGATTGCACGTATCGAGAAAAACTACCCGAATCCGATGTCGGAGGAGGAGATCTACGGGCTCCTGAAGGATTTCAGGTATATTGTCCCGCAAGGATCCCCAATGACCGGGATTGGGAATCACTTTCAGATCGCATCGCTGTCGAACTGCTTTGTCATCGGTCATGATGGCCCTTCCGATTCCTATGGCGGGATCATGAAGATCGACCAGGAGCAGGTACAGCTGATGAAACGACGGGGAGGTGTTGGTCATGACCTTTCCCATATCCGGCCCACCGGCAGCCCGGTGTTAAACAGCGCGCTCACCTCCACGGGCGTGGTCCCTTTCATGGAGCGGTATTCCAACTCAACGCGCGAGGTGGCCCAGGATGGACGCCGCGGGGCACTGATGCTGTCCATTTCCATCAAGCACCCGGATGCCGAACGGTTTATCGACGCCAAGCTCGAATCGGGCAAGGTAACCGGCGCCAATGTCTCTGTCAGGATCAATGATGAGTTCATGGATGCGGTGATCAACAATAAACCCTATGTTCAGCAGTACCCCATCGATTCGGAAAATCCCACCTACACCCAGGAAATCGATGCCGGAAAACTCTGGAAGAAAATCGTTTTCAATGCCTGGAAATCGGCCGAGCCAGGCATCCTGTTCTGGGATACCATTTCCAGGGAATCGGTGGCCGACTGTTACGCCGATCTCGGCTACCGCACCGTGTCGACCAACCCATGCGGAGAGATCCCGCTTTGTCCTTACGACAGCTGCCGGCTGATCGCGATCAACCTGTACAGTTATGTCGAAGAACCCTTCACCGGAAATGCCCGGTTCAATTTCACCCTTTTCCGCGATCATGTCAGAAAAGCCCAGCGCATGATGGATGATATCATCGACCTGGAGATCGAAAAGATCGAAGCCATCATCAAGAAGATCGATAATGATCCGGAAGATGAAGAGATGAAAGGGGTGGAACGACGCCTTTGGGAAAAGATCCGGATCAAGGCCACGCAGGGCCGGCGCACCGGCGTGGGAATCACCGCCGAAGGCGATATGCTCGCCGCCCTCGGTCTTCGCTATGGCAGCGACAATGCCATCGATTTCTCCACCGAAATTCATAAAACCATCACCCTCGAAGCCTACCGCTCTTCCACCACACTGGCGGCTGAACGTGGACCTTTCGCCATTTTCGATGCCCAACGCGAAAAGAATAACCCTTTCATCCTCAGGCTGAAAAATGAAGACGAGAATCTTTATAACGACATGATGCTTCACGGCCGACGGAATATTTCCCTTCTCACCATTGCCCCCACCGGGACGACGAGCCTGATGACACAGACCACCTCCGGGATCGAGCCTGTTTTCCTGCCCGTCTATAAACGCCGGCGGAAAGTGAATCCCAACGATAAAGATGCCCACATCACCTTTATCGACGAAGTCGGCGACAGCTGGGAAGAATACAATGTGTTTCACCATAAATTCATGACCTGGCTGGAAGTCAACGGTTACGATGTCGAGGAGGTGATGGAATATTCCGACGATGAAATCAAGGGAGTCATTGAAAAATCTCCCTATTTCAAAGCGACCTCCAACGATGTCGACTGGGTAGCCAAGGTCAAGATGCAGGGGCAGATCCAGAAATGGGTCGACCATTCCATCAGTGTGACCATCAACCTGCCTTCCGATGCGAAGGAGGACCTCGTGGGTGAGCTCTACGTCAAAGCCTGGCAAAACGGATGCAAAGGCGTCACCGTCTACCGGGATGGCTCCCGCACCGGCGTCCTGGTCACCAGTGATGAGAAAAAGAAAAAATCGGCGATTTCCATCGAGGACCGGACCAAGACCCGAACGGCCGAAAACCCTCGATGCCGAGATCCTCCGCTTTATGCACAATAATGAAAAATGGATCGCCTTTATCGGGCTTCTGGATAACCGTCCCTATGAAATATTCACCGGCCGGCAGGATGATGACATGTTCCCCATCCCGAAAACAATCACCCGGGGGAAAATCATCAAGAATAAGGACGAAGCGGGCACGCGTTATGACTTCCAGTACACCGATAAATACGGGTATAAAAATACGCTTGGCGGACTCTCCCACCAGTTCAACAAGGAATACTGGAACTATGCCAAGCTCATCTCCGGGGTTCTCCGGTATGGCATGCCCATTGAAGATGTGCTCGACCTGGTCAATTCGCTGCGCCTCGACAGTGACACCATCAATACCTGGACAGCTGGTGTATCAAGGGCCCTGAAAAGGTATGTTCCCAACGGAACGAAGGCCAGGGGCCATGAAGTGTGCAGCGAATGCGGCTCCGGCGACCTGGTGTACGAGGAAGGCTGCCTGAAGTGTAATTCCTGCGGTAATTCCAAATGCGGATGATCCGCCCTTTGCATAAGTTGTTAAACCAAGGAAAAGTCCCGCTGCCGCTGCCAGGCCGCGGGATTTTTTTTAGGGGAATGCCCGAACGGCCCTAGCCGAGGAAATACATGGAAACCAACACCAGGAGGGTCACGCCGAAACCTGCCGCCAGGAACCACCATCCGTACCTGTACTTTTTTCGCATCCTGAACCACATGAGAATACCAGTGAAGGCGAAAACGATCAGGGAAATCGCGGCGAGGTCCATCAGTACGCCCCAGACCGCATATTTCCATCCGCCTCTGTACCCGCGGAGGTGATGGATCCGTTCCATCACCCTTGAGAAATACAGCAGTTCCGTCCGCGTGATGGTCACACTGTCCTGTGCGGCATGCACCATGGCCTTTTCGGTAATGCCCGGACGGTAATACACGAAATTCCACCGGCCGTCTTTCAGATGGTTGGCTTTATCCATCCGGCCGTTCAGGTCGAAGGTTTTTTTCAGCTCCTTGCCGAACGCCTCAGGATCCTGGCTGTAATGCCGGGTCAATGGCAGGGTTTTTTCATGAACAACGGGTTTTTGCGGTTTGAAAAGACGGCTGATCATCACGAATCCCGACGCCAGGAAGAAAAAGGTGAAGACGATGATCAGCATGCTGCTGAAAAGATGGATCTTCCGCCACACTTTTGCCCTTTTTATCCAACCAGCCATATGAAGAAAATATAAGAGATGGAAAATAAGGCTACCGCAGTAATCAACAGCCATTCGCCCCGTCTTTTCACCGATCGGGTGAACCAGAAAAAAACGCTGATCAGCAGCACCGACATGGCGGTTACGGCAGCCGACAGGGCGTAGACATGCCAGATGGTCGTGATCCACGACCGGGGTCCGCCAGTGGTGGCCACGTGCAGCCGGGCCATCACATTGATCAGGTCGACCCTCGTTTCCTTCACCACGGCGGTATCCCGGGCCGGGGTGAGCGCGATGTCGTACCGGGCGGCCGGGTTCAGGATCTGGAAATGGAAGCTGCCGGTCGAATCGGTCCACTGAAGCCAGAACGGCCGGTGACCGAATATCCCGAGTTCATCCGACACCGCTGTGATCAGGGAGTCGGTGCCGGGGATTTCTCCGATCGTGACCGGTCGCGACCATGTTATCGAGTCCCACTTCGTCGGGAGTATTTTTTCATGGCTGAACAACAACCCGGTGAAGCCCATGAAAAGAAGATAAGCCGCGCAATAGAGGCCCCCGTACAGGTGGATGCCGGTCAGGTATTTCGCTCATTGTCCTCTTCCCTGTCTTCATTCTCCCTCGTTCTCCCTGATCAGCATGATGGGTTCAACCTGATAACCTTTCTCGCGGAATTGCCGGATAATCCCGTGTTCCCCGGCAAGATGGCCCGCACCAACGGCAATGAACGCCGGTTCCTCCTGCATGAAAGCGATAAGTTTGGGGATCCAGTCCTCATTCCGCATCCGGATCAGCCGGTTTTCAAATCCGGCCATGGACTCTTCGCCAGCGACATGGTCCGTCATCCGGTAAATATCCTGTTCTTTATAGATTTCGAGCGTCTCGAAAAAGTCTTTTTTGAGATCCTGTTTGTCACTGAAGAACAGGTCCATCTGTTTTTCATTCGGGATGGTGTCGAAAAGACTCATCTGAAAGTCGAAACTCTCAAGTTCCCGGACCGGGATATTTTTTTTCCGGGCTATTCTGCGTGAAGTAAACTTCATACCCTTCGATTTTCTCACCGATGACCGAAGGGATCAACGCACTGTAAAAGGCGAACGGCTTGAACCGGGTGTACGCATTGAACAGCATTTCCTTCACCCCCAGGCTGTCGGTGACATAGTGTTCCAGTTCTTCAAACTTCCCTTCAGGCATGTAATCCCGGAGGGTTTTCCCCTCTGGCAGGAGCATTTTCTTTGCCCATTCCATCTGTACCTTGAGGGGAACGTCTATGACCATCTCCAGGACCATCTGCCGGCTTTTCTTCAGCTTTTCATCCACGATACGGAATTTCTCAAACTGATCCCTGGGGATGACGTGAATGGTGCCAAAGAGATACGACGGGGAGGGCAGTCCGTTACCGCTGATCTCCCACAAAAGTGTTTTGGGACCGGAGGTTTGGGCCATCAGACCAGCATCCTTGCAGGCCAGAAGGAATAAAGATATCAGTATGGTGAGTGCGACACGCCGCATGATCATCTGCACGGGTTTAGGAGGGGGTAAAAATAATCAATTATGGCTAAAATGAATCATCCTGTAAAAAATAACAGCGTCATGATCACGGGTACAGGACATCAGGACCGGTATTTTCAGGTTTGCCGCCAGCCGGAACAGTGGAGCCCTTAGGCGTGAGGTCATGGTATTCCTGCCGGTAGAGGCGACCGATTTCTTCTTCACTGAGTGACCGGCTGAAGATGAAGAGGTCGCTGAGGCAACCATCAAAATGATCCTGACCGAGCGGGGTGGATCCCACGAAAATGTCGGTCTGGTTGGGAAAGGGAAGGGCGATCAGGGGATCCTCGCCAGCCTGCCGTCCGTCGATGTAAAAGAATGTTGTGTCGTTCCGGATCATGGCTACGAGGTGATGCCATTGCCGGGAACAACCGGGATGGCAGGGCCGGCTTTGGCTGCATCGAGATCCCTCAGGGTCATGTGGTGCACATCATCGAGGACGATTGCCGGCCGGGCATCGGCGTCGCGGAGACGGAGAAGGATGTTTTCCATGTGCAGGCCGCTGACATGCCGGATATAGAAACCATACGACGGGAGGTTGGTACCGAACATCCGGTTTATGGGATAGCTCTCCGCAACTTCGGGCACCTCGCCGGCAACATCCGCTTCCGTGCCGCCCCCTGGAAAGGACAGGGTGATATCGGAAAGTGAGAGGTCCCGGATTGCATTGCCGGCATAAGCCGTGACGGCACAACTGATCGTTCCGGCAGCCGAACCGCTGATGTGGCTGATCTGGATATTCCGGGTGCGGCCCTCGCCGAAACCGGCTTCATGGGCAAAAGCCCGGGCATTCCTTTTGCCGAGCCGGATGAAGATCGGCGTTTCGATGCTGTCAATCACGATGTTGTCGATCACGATGTCTTCCATGACCCCTCCGTCCACAGGCAATTTACATGCCACGAGTCCTCATGGCCGGGCAGCCGGAATTCAGCTTCGCTTCCGGTGTGGATAAACATCTACAATCCCGAAAACCGGTGACTGTAGGTGACGGTGCGGCCGAAGGGGGTGAGGGCGAGGCTGGCCATTTTGAAATGCTGGATGCCAAAAGGTACCCCGATGATCGTGATGCAGAGGAGGATGCCAAAGGCCAGATGGGAAATCGCGATCCACAGTCCGCCGAAAAGCAGCCAGAAAATGTTGAGCAGGGTCGTGAGGCATCCGGTGGGCTGGCTGACATGCACGGAGTCCCTGCCAAAGGGCCAGAGGGCCAGGTTGGCCAGCTTGAGCGTCTGGAAAGCGAAGGGGATGCCGATGATGGTGACCATAAGAAAGAGGCTGGCCACAACGTATTCTACAGCGATCACCAAACCGCCGAAAATCAACCATACCAGGTTACCGAGGAGTCTCATGTTTTCTTATCGTGACATACAAAGATAATGTAATTCCATATAACGGGACTGCCCGGATCCAAAACGGTCATCAACGTTCCTTCTGCAGGCTTTCCCCCCGGGGATGCTTCCTTCAGCCTGTCCGGGCCGGGATCATTTCCGGGATCAGGAGATCACCTTAAGTTCCTTTCCGATTTTCCGGAAGGCATTCAGGGCTTTATCCAGGTGTTCCCGGGTATGGGCCGCGGAGAGCTGCACCCGGATCCTGGCCTGGCCCTGTGGGACGACGGGATAATAGAACCCGATCACGTAGATGCCTTCTTCGAGCAGGCGGGCGGCGAATTCCTGCGACAGTCTGGCATCGTAAAGCATCACGGCGCAAATGGCCGAACCGGAGGGCTTGAGGTCGAAACCCGGCTTCCTGCATCTTTCCTGTGAAATAGCTGGTATTTTCATGCAGGCGGTCCTGCAGTTCAGTAGTCTCGCTCATCATGTCGATCATCCGGATCCCGGCGTTCACCACGGCAGGGGGCAGTGAATTGGAGAAGAGGTAGGGCCTGGATCTCTGCCGGAGCATTTCGATGATCTCCCGGTGGCCGGTTGTAAACCCGCCAATGGCTCCGCCGAAAGCTTTACCGAGGGTACCGGTGATGATATCGACCTGGCCGCGGATCCCGAAATGTTCGGTGACTCCCCTTCCGGTCTTACCCACCACGCCGGCTGAATGGCATTCGTCGACCATCACCATGGCATCGTATTTTCTGGCCAGTTCGACCATTTTATCCACCGGGGCGATATGTCCGTCCATGGAGAAAACGGCGTCGGAGACAATGACCCTGAACCGGTCGCCGGAAGCTTCCTTCAGCCGCTCCTCGAGGTCGTTCATATCGGCTGTTTTATAGCGGTAACGTTTTGCCTTGCAGAGTCTTACGCCGTCGATGATGGAAGCATGGTTCAACTCATCGGAGATAATGGCATCTTCGGGACCGAGGAGGGGTTCGAAAACTCCCCCGTTGGCATCGAAACATGCGGCATACAGAATGGTATCTTCGGTACCGAAGAAGCCGGCGATCTTCTCTTCGAGTTTTTTATGCAGATCGGTGGTTCCGCAGATGAAACGCACCGACGACATTCCGTAGCCATGGGAATCGAGCGCCTCCCTGGCGGCCTTCACCAGTTCGGGGTGGTTGGAAAGCCCGAGGTAATTGTTGGCGCAGAAATTCAGGACTTCCTGTCCGGATTTGAGCCTGATGCCGGCATCCTGCGGTGAAATGATGATCCGTTCGTCCTTGTAAAGCCCGTTATCGCGAATCTGTTGCAGTTCGTTCTGCAGATGTTCTTTTATTTTCCCGTACATGGTTTTATGTTTTTTATGAATTCGCACTGAGTTTCGCTTTGATCTCCCGGAGCATGACACTTGTCACGGCGGAAAGATCATAGTCATAGTGAAAACCCCAATCCTGCCTGGCGACGGTATCATCGAGGTATTTCGGCCAGGTGTTGGCAATGTCCTGCCTGAAATCAGGTTTATAACTAATGGTAAATCCGGGAAGATGCTTCTGGATCTCCCGGCAGGCATCATCGGGTGTCATGCTGAAACCACCGAGGTTATAGCTGCTATGGGTCGACAGTCTGGACTGGTCAGCTTCCATCAGCTCAATGGTTGCCCTGATGGCGTCGGGCATGAAGAGCATCGGAAGGGCCGTATCGGCGGTGAGGAAACATTCATAACACCCCTGGCGGATCGCTTCATAATAGATTTCTACGGCGTAATCGGTCGTTCCCCCTCCGGCTTCCGTTTTATAGCTGATCAGTCCCGGGTAGCGGATGCTTCGAACATCGACGTTGAATTTGTTGTAATAGTAATCGCACCACCGTTCTCCGGCGAGTTTTGAAATACCGTAGACGGTTACCGGCTCCATGATGGTGAGTTGGGGAGTCTGTATTCGTGGTGTTGTGGGACCGAAAACAGCGATGGAGCTGGGCCAGAAGACCTTTTTTACGTCTTCCACCATTTTCGCGATCTCGAGAACATTCATCAGGCTCTCCATGTTGATATGCCAGGCCTGGATGGGCAGTTTTTCGGCGTTGCCCGAAAGGACGGCAGCAAGGTGATAGATCTGGTTTATGCGGTTTCTGATGATGAAATGGATGAGCTGTTTATCATCCATCACGTCCAGAACCTGGAATGGGCCGCCTTCGACGATATCTTTAGGGCCCGGCTTGATGTCGGTGGCAAAAACGTTGGCATCGCCATAAATTTTCCGGAGTTCCACAACCAGCTCCGACCCGATCTGTCCGGCGGCGCCAATAACCATGATTCTGTCCATAGAGGATAAGGTGTTTATCAGTTAGTTTTCAGGGAACGAAAATAGGAAGAACTTTGGGCGTAAAAAATGATTAATAACATGACGGGCGAAAGTCCCGGGGTTTTAATGCCCCTGAATTTGCCTATCTTTGCAAAAAATTCGCATTATGGCACATGATCACGTCAGGGTAAGGTTCGCCCCCAGTCCGACCGGGCCCCTGCATATCGGAGGTCTGAGAACCGCTTTGTTTAATTTTTTGTTTGCGAGGAACCATGGTGGTGATTTTATTCTTCGTATAGAAGACACCGATCAGGCCCGATATGTTCCCGGGGCCGAGGATTACATCATTGAATCGCTGGAATGGTGCGGCATCGTGCCTGATGAAGGGGTCGGGAAGGGCGGGGAACATGCACCGTACCGTCAGTCGGAACGCCGCGAGATCTATAAAGCCTACGCCGAAGAGCTGGTCACAAACGGATTTGCCTACTACGCCTTCGACACTACCGGGGAACTGGAGGACCTGCGCAAACAGGCCGAAGCCCGTAAAGAGACGTTCGTCTATGATTACAAGGTGAGAGAAACACTGCGGAATTCGACACGGCTGGATGACGCAGAAGTACACCGCCTCATGCACGAGGGAACGCCTTATGTTATCCGCTTCAAATTCCCCGTTGACGAAGATATATTCATGACCGACCTCATCCGTGGCGAGGTCAGGGTCAATACCTCGACCCTTGACGACAAGATCCTGTTCAAGTCGGACGGTATGCCCACCTATCACCTGGCCAATGTAGTCGATGATTACCTCATGAAGATCAGCCATGTGATCCGGGGCGAGGAATGGCTCCCGTCCCTTCCCCTGCATGTCTCTCTCTACAAAGCCTTTGGGTGGGACGAAAAGATGCCGGCCTTTGCGCATCTTCCCCTCATCCTCAAACCCGACGGTAAGGGAAAGCTCAGCAAACGTGACGGCGATAAAGGCGGTTTCCCCGTCTTTCCTCTCGACTGGAAAGATCCGCTCTCCGGGGAAGTTTCGCCCGGGTACCGTGAGTCGGGGTATTTCCCTGAAGCCTGTGTGAATATCCTCGCCTTCCTGGGCTGGAACCCCGGGACAGAGAAGGAACTGTACTCGATGGATGAACTCATCCGCGACTTCGACCTTTCCAAGGTGGGAAAATCGGGTTCGAAATTCGATCCCGAAAAGGCACGATGGTACAATCATCAATACCTGCAGCGGAAGGATAACCTTGAACTGATGCCTGCTTTCCAGAATATTCTGAAGGATCATGGGGTTCATATCGAAATGCCCTGGATCGCCGATGTGATCGGTCTGGTGAAAGAACGTGCTGATTTTGTGCACGACCTGTGGGATCATGCCGACTTCTTCTTCCGGGCTCCCACTGCCTACGATGAGAAGGTGGTGAAGAAGCGCTGGATGGCAGATTCCGGGCAAATCCTCACCGGACTGGCGGAAAAACTCGCCGGTTGCGATCCCTTTACGCCGGAAAACCTGGAAGAACAGGTGAAGACCTGGATTGAAAGGCAAAACCTGTCCACAGGGGCAGTGATGAATGCCTGGCGCCTCGCCCTTGTGGGGACATCCAGCGGTCCCGGCCTCTTTGATATTGCCGCTGTTCTCGGAAAGCAAGAGACCCTCTCCCGCATGAAACGGGCCGTTAACGAGCTTGGCTGAGATGCGCTTCGTGCCTGGACATATCGAATTCGTTGACATTCATTCCCACAATCCCGGAAGACAGGAAGGTCTTGTCAGAATTTACAATATGAGTCCCGATGGTTATGAAGAGTGGCGCGCCGGCCGGACCCGTGAGTGTGGGCCTTCATCCATGGCACATTCATCACGACGATAAGCTTGCGGAATTGAGACCGCTCCTGGCCCGCGCGGCAGCGGATCCAGCTGTGGTCGCTCTCGGAGAGACCGGGCTTGACAAGGTGATCCATACATCGATGGCTCTCCAGGAAGATGTTTTCCTCACCCATGTGGATATTTCGGAAGAATCAGGGATACCCCTGATCATTCATTGCGTCAGGGCATTCCAGGAAATAGTGAGGATAAGGACAAGGAATTCGGTCTCACAACCCTGGATCCTCCATGGCTTCAACAGCAGCCCGGAAATGGCCGGGGAGCTGGTCTCCCATGGCTTCTATATCTCTGTGGGAGAAAGGCTGTTGCGGAACCGGGGCAAGTGCCAGGCGATTCTCGAACAGGTTGGCCTTTCGGCGATCTTTGCCGAGACCGATGACGATGACCTTCCCATTGAAGAAGTCTACCGGCAGTTGGCGGAAATGGCGGGTTGGGATCTGAAGGCGGTGAAAGAGGGTATATGGAACAATTTCAAAACAGTATTTGGCCCATGACGGTGGCATCGCAGGAATGGCAGAGCCGGACGGAGCTCCTGGGAGGCCAGGCGTTTGTCGCGAAGCTGGCTTCGGCACATGTGCTTGTGGTCGGACTGGGAGGTGTCGGCGGCTACGTTGCCGAAATGCTTTGCCGGGCCGGAGTGGGAGAGATGACTATTGTCGACGGGGACCGGGTGCAGGCCAGCAACAGGAACCGGCAGCTCATCGCGCTCTCCACAACGGAGGACCGTTATAAAACCGACCTCTTCGAAAAGCGGCTGAACGATATCCACCCCGGGCTGAAGCTTCACAAGATCACCGAATTTCTCAAAGACGAGAGAACCGCAGCCGTTGCTGAGCACCCCATTCAGTTACGTTGCCGATGCCATCGACACCCTTTCCCCCAAAATCCGCCTGATCGCTGAGAGCCTTCAACGCGGATACCCGTTGGTCAGTTCGATGGGCAGCGGGGGAAAATTCGATCCCACACTGGTTCGGGTCTGCGACATTTCGGAAACCTATAATTGCCGTTTGGCGCATTACCTCCGCAAACAACTCCGGCGGCAGGGAATCAGCACAGGGTTCAAAACGGTCTTTTCTCCGGAAGAGGTCGACAGGAGGGCGGTGCGCAAGGTCGACGGGGAATGGCACAAACGCTCGGCAGTCGGCACCATCTCCTATATGCCCGCGGTATTCGGAATGGTCATGGCATCGGTGATCATCAGGGACCTTACGGGACGAGGCTAAGCGGGAGTCGCTGCAGTTAACCCATTCTTCCGGCCCATTCGTTTCAGGGTTCAGGTTAATTCTTTAAATTTACCCGGAGCCCGTTCCAACGCTAAAATCTGTCCCATGAAAACAATCCTGATCCTGTCTGTCCTGACCATGCCCCTTTTCAGTCTTTCCGCACAACGGACCTTCCGCTGCGGCGACATCATCACCGATCGGCGCGACGGCACGGTTTATCATACGGTGAAGATTGGCGGGCAGTGCTGGATGAAGGAAAACATGAACGCCGGCACGATGGTGAAGGACCATGACCAGAAGGACAACGGCATCATCGAAAAGACATGTTATGCGAATGATCCTGAAAACTGCCGGATCTTCGGCGGCCTGTATACCTGGGATGAGGCTATGCAATGGAATGCAGAGGAAGGAGCCCAGGGCATCTGTCCCGATGGCTGGCATATTCCGGCAAGGGCCGACTGGGAGCAGCTCAGCGGTGAACTCGGCACCGACTCGGCAGGATACAGCATGAAAGTACCGAAAGGACATGTCCCGTCGTGAAAGTAACCCTTTGGCACAATATTCGTAAGAAGTCAAAGTGGTTTTAGAAAGTTCCCGGTTCAGTGAAAACGATTTTTCAGTTCCATTTCAGTATGCATTGAAATTGTTGATGAATCCCCCGGGTCTCCGGAAGAACCGGAATGAAAAAGCCGTATTTTAGACAAATAAAACTTTACCATTATGAAAAAGACTGCAGGTATAATCATGCTCCTGATGTTCACGGCCGGCATCGCCTCCGCTCAGCTTATCCAGTTCGGGGTCAAGGGCGGGGTGAATTTTTCCAAGCTGAAATTTGACGATGTCAAGAATGTCACCGCCAACGGAACGGAGTATAACCTCATGGAAAGCAATGCACTGACCGGTTTTCAAATCGGGGTGATGTCAAGGATCAAACTCTTCAGCCTGTTTATTCAGCCTGAATTATATTTCAATACGGCAGGCGGCAAAGTTGTCGTCCAGGAATTACAGAATTCCGGCACCAATTATACCACCTACACCAGGGATGTTAAATTCAACAAGATTGACCTGCCGATCATGACGGGCCTGAAGATCGGGCCGGTGCGCGTCGATGCGGGTCCGGTGGCATCGGTGATCCTTTCCACCCAATCGGGCCTGAACGAGATCATCCCCGAACTGAACACGCTCTCAAAGACGGCCACCATCGGCTACCAGGTCGGTTTCGGATTTGACCTGTTTAAGGTCATCACGCTGGATTACCGGTTTGAGGGCAGTTTGAGCAAATGGGGTGATAAATTTACCGTTGGCGGGCACGACTATGCCTTCGACAGCCGGGGCAACATGAGCATGATCAGTGTCGGAGTGCTTTTCTGACAGGACAGGCTTTGACCTGCCGGGCTCCGGCTCACTTACCGGGCTTGTACCGGTCTTTATCGGCGAAGAAATCCATCAGCCAGGTTTTCTTTTTAAAGGCAGCTTTATGTACGACGCCGGCAGGGATGTAATAGGAGTCCCCTTTCCGGTAGGTTTTCTTTTCACCGCCGATGGTCAGTTCCATTTCGCCTTCGAAAACGGTGCCCCATTGCGCACCGTGGGAATGTTCCGGCACTTCGCCGATGGGTTCCATCTCAAAAAAGACGATCTGCTGCGCCGCTCCCTGCATCAGCCATCCTTTGACCCCTTCGAAAGGGGTATTGGCTTCGGGAAGCGAGGTGATGAGTTGTGGATAAAACGGATTCATTTGTATGATTTTAGAATAAAAAGCATTCGTACCGATATGGGCCCGTTCAGGCAGACCGCATTGCATTAACGTAACCCTGTTTCAAATGCATCATAACCAGGGCATTTTCACCTTATTGCAGTAGGCATACCACGAATCTCCAAAAATCTTCGACAGGATTTTCTCCTCTTCCGGTGAATACATCCTGGAGCCAGTGTAAACGATTATGCCAATCACAATGCCTAACCATGTATTACATAAAATCCCGATCCATGGAATGACGAGCAAGGCCACACCCGTATACAAAGGATGCTTTACCAAAGAATAAGGGCCGGCTGTTATCAGTTCTTTGCGGGGTATTTTTGTTAAGATCAAAGTAACCGACCAAATCCAGATTGTAATACCTGGAATTAAAATGATGATTGAAATCAAAGCTAAAGTTATCGGAGGACCGCCCATACTAAAATATAACGGGTACATGATGTTCAGAGTCAAACCGATGACTAAGAACGGTAAAGTCAGTAATCCGATTTTTCTGCCATTACCCACAAGCACTTTCAAGTTCATTGTTTTTCAATTTATACCGTTTATTTGATATGGCACATTTTTGACATGTCAAATGATGTTTGTCCGTAAGCTTCGTGCCACCTTGAGCATTTTGGTTGATTAAATTTACCGCATTTTTCAGAATTAACATTGATAAGCATTCGTTTCCGGTTAAAAAACCACAATGATGAGGTATGCCAGATACAATCCGCTACATCGTTCTTCTTCGACAGATTAATCAGGAAATTGAAAAAACTTTTCAGTTTCTTCGACCCGCTCATGACCACTAAAACGACTTTGTTTGCGGCGCACAGGGCACCGTTAAAAATTGAACTGCACTGGTGGCCTTTGCGCCAGCACGAATTGCGAGAACTTTCGGATGCTGCTACAAGGCCGGCAGCGGTGGCGCACGGTCTTCGTCAATGTCATCGAAGTGATCAATCCCCTTCCTGACGGGTTGAGAATAAAACTCCCCACGATGTAGATGTTTTTCATTCCCTGGAAGAATCGGTTAAACACCATAAAGTATTGACATACAGTGCTTTTAATAAAAAAGGTACGAGGATTGTTTGATGGGACGTATAATCTATAAATTATCACGATATGAAAAATAAGAGACATTGTTGTGGTGGTGGGCATTGTGATGTTTTTATTAGGAAATGTCAATGAAACATATGCCCAGGGAGCGAAAATTAGGCTTGCGCTTTATGCCGACATTTACGTCATTCAAGATCTATACTCCCAATGATGAAACGATTAAGGGAGAATTCACATTGGGTTATGGTTATGATGGATTGATCGGTCTTTATTTTTCCGATCATTTCGGATTTCAGGGTGAGGTCATGTACAGTACCCTGACGCAAAAATACAGCAGGGCCGATTTTGGAGGGAAGGTTAAGCTGAATTATATTAACATCCCCTTGCTTCTTTCCTACAATACGGGAGTGAAGAAATCCTGTCAACCTGAATATTGTCGCCGGTCCGCAGATCGGCCTTAATGTCGGAAGTAAATTCAATCGTGTCGGCAATGATACTTACCAGGCACTCTTTTCAGTCAGGAAGAGCGATTTGGGACTGGCTTACGGGGCCGGTTTGGATTTCGGACTAAATCAGGATAAGACTTTACGCCTGGCCCTTGGTTTCCGGGGCGTATATGGCTTGATCGATATCAGCGATAATAGCGGCACCCGACAAACCGATTCCTATTATGTGCTTAGGAAGACACATCTGAATACCTATGCGGGATATATTGGATTATCGTACCTGTTTGAATAGGGAATGAAGGTTCCATTTCAGGGTGGTTTGCATAAACTTGAATGTTTTCTAGTACCTGACCGGTTTGTGACGAGCCGGGGAACCGGTTGGCCTGATCCGGTCAACATACATCGGGTTCAAATGCGGGACCCGGAAATCCGGGTTACTCGCTCCCTTCATCCGATCCTCATCACGCCCAGGCCGGGCAATTCACTTGGATAAAGCACCCCGTCGCGGAGGATCACCGCTCCGGCGGCCGGATCATTGATCAGGTCCAGGTGACCATCCAGGTCGGCGTAAAAGATGTTCGGGCGGGCCAGGGCAAAATGCAGACCGGCAGAGATCGACAGGGCGGATTCATCCATGCAGCCCACCATGGTTTCCACGCCGGCAGCGCGGGCCACGGAATTGATATGCAAGGCTTCGGTGATCCCGCCGACCTTCATCAGCTTGATGTTGATCATATCGGTGAGATTGTCGCGGGTGAGGCTGAATACATCGAGCAGGTTCATCAGGCTTTCGTCGGCCATGACGGGTATGGAGACGCTGTTGCTTACCCGGCCCAGCATTTCATTGTTGTCACGGGGTGTCGGCTGTTCAAGGATTTCAACGCCATGATGGCGGGTTTCGTGGACAAACCGGATGGCACGTTCGACGGAATATCCCTGGTTGGCATCAAACCTGATGGAAATCTCGTTTCCGAAGAACTCATGCAGCCGGATGACTTTTTCGATATCTTCATCGACCGATATCCCGCCTTTCACCTTAAAGATCCGGAAACCCTGCTGAAAATAGTCCTTCGCCCGCCGGAGGGTATCTTCCGCCGGCATGATCCCAATGGTGATGCTGGTGGGAATGGATTCCTTGTATCCGCCCAGGAAACGGTAGAGCGGGAGCCCGGCAAGCTTGGAGAGCAGGTCGTATAGCAACATGTCGGTCATGGCCAGGGCCGATGGATTTTGCGCCAGCCCCGGTTTGAGGTTCTCCAGGATATAAATGATCCGGCTGAAATCGGCGCCTTTCAGCCCGGGTTCGATGACCCGGTTATAAGCCTCCATGGTCATTTCCGGAGTTTCACCCGTCACTCCCTCATCGGGAGCGGCACAGCCGAAGCCCACGATGCCGGCATCGGTCGAAGCGGTGATGAAAAGGTTGGTACATGTGGAAATGGTCTCGTAGGCGATGGTGTAAGGTTCTCTCAGCGGCATTTCCCGGGCGAAACATTCGGTATGCAGGATCTTCATGTCAGTATTTGCGTTGGTAGAGGTCCTCCAGGTTAGTGCTTTTCAGCTGTTCGACAAAGATCACCAGGTGGGCGATCATGATTTCCCACATTTTCCTGCCTTTCTCCGGACTGGCCTTCGTCGGGTCGCCCATCACCCCGGTACTGGAAATGTTTCGTGTCCGGGTATACCACGAGACTCCGCGCTTTGAGGTATAGTCGAGGTAGACACTGCCGAAATCGGGAGTGTTATTGACCGCCTTGTCCATGTTCACCAGATGGGGCCGGATGGCCAGGGTAGTACTGGTTTCGATTTCTCCGGCATGGATATCATTCGGTGTGTCGATCAAGGTGTAGAGGTCCTCGTCACTGGTTTCGCCGGTTTCAACACAGACGAAGATATTGGCGTCGCGGTTGATCATCTGGGCGGCATAGTTAAGGGTCGGGGTATTGTCACCATGACCGTTGAGGATGAGCAATTTTTTGATCCCGTTGCGGGCCAGGCTCATGCCGATGTCGTAGATGAATTTTGCCAGGGCGTCATTGGAAACACTCACGGTGCCTTTGAAATCCTCATGGTGGTAGGCGACACCGTAGGATACCCTCGGCAGAACGAATGGCCTGGGTTTGCTGCAGGCTTCGGCGACCCGCCGGGCGAGGTATTCGGCGTCGAAGGCGTCGACGTCGACAGGCAGGTGGGGGCCGTGCTGTTCGATGGAACCGCAGGGAAGGATCGCCAGGTCCACCTCGCGCAGTTTCTCCTCAATGGCGGGCCAGCTCATTTCCGCCCAGAGGAAGTCGGCGGCGATGTTTTCCGCACTCTTGCTGTCGCCCAGTTCAAATGGATAAGGCACGGTCATATCCGGTTCACGGTAAACATCCGTTTTTTGCCATTTTTTGTTGATCAGCCTCACGGCTCCCCCGGCATATTGTTCATAGATCCTGAACAGCGGTATGCGCAGATCATTGGGGATATCCTTGATCACCGACCTTTCACTGTCGAACCGCATCATCATGATGTGAGGATGGGCTTTAGCCAGCCTGAGGGTATGCGGAGTGGTTTCGATGCGGTTTTTTCCGAGAAGAAGCGAGTAGAGATGAGAGGCGTCAGAGCCAATCTGTTTGACACTGGCTGTTGCCAGTTTCTCCAGTGCTTTCCCGATCTGCTCCGTATCATAGCCGCATCGCCGGGGATCTTCATCGAGGGCTTCGAGCATCCCGATGATCCGCCGGCATTTTTCGCAGTTGCCGCAGGGATAGATCCGGCCCTCCTTTTCGTGGGCGGCATGGCAGGAGACCTGCTGGCGCTGCAGTTCGGGATAGCGTTTGACGAGGATCTTGAGGATCAGGAGTTCGGAAAGGCTCCGGAGAACGGAAAACTGGCTGATATTCCATCCTTTCTTCATGAAAAACCGTGAAAGGGCATTGTCAAAATAACGGCTCTGGTCATACAGGCCGTCATAATGGGTGATCCCTTCATAGGTGAGTTTCCGGGTGGTATCGAATTCATCGCCGATCAGCAGTCGGCCGATGCCCCTTTTTCTGAGCAGGGGCAGGACGCCGAAGATGAACACAGCCACGGTCCATAGCCTGATGGGGTACTCGTCGGACCGGATGCTGCTAAAATCGGGCCGGATGAACGGCATATTGCGCAGCATCCAGTTAAACATCCTGTCGGAATTGCTCCATACGCGGGCGGTATTCCCGTCATGATCCCTGAGGTACCGGTACGCATTCAGGGCGGTGAACCAATGACGGCCCGATTCATTGACAAAGATCGGATGGACATCCTTTCCCAGCTCGTTCATCAGGCCGTAACTGAGGAGGCTGTCTTTCCCGCCGCTGCTCAGGATACAGTGTTTTTCCCTCCCGGCATCCCAGTGCTTCCATTCGAAAGACGGGTGAACCGCTCACGGAGCTGTTGTGGAAGATGAGGTTGGCCATGGTGTATTTCTTCAGCTTTTCGGCCTGAAGTCCACTGAATGTTTCCGTGATGAAGGGATTTGGCTTCAGAAGCTTATTGACATAGATCTCCCGGGAGGTGTTTTCCATCATGTCGCGGATGAACCGGCGATCGGAGTCGTCATACAGTCCTTCGAAGACGATCTCCCTGCAGAAGAGTCCGTAATTCAGGGCCAGCTGGGCAAGCATCATCGAAGCCAGGTTAAGGTCGGTGTCGGAGGACGGATCGAACACCTCTTCATCGAAGGAATAGACCAGTTCATGGTCTGTCTCTGTTCCCCCCGTCGTTGTGAGGATATAGCGGGAAGTCGTTTTCTTCTTTTCAATCACCGGGCGGGAAACCGTCAGGCGTTCAAATGCGGTGTAATCGGCGAGGTTCATGTGGACGTGGATTTTTGTGTTTTAACGGCGGGATGCTGTTTTAGCGTTCCGGATCAGTGGCCCGATGGTCATCAGGAGTTTCCCCGGGCCGGATTTCAGGATGTCCACGGCCGGTATACCGAATTCCCGGGTAAGTCTTTCTTCTTCGCTGAGGATTTCATCATCGGTCATGTGTTCATGGTTAAGGGTAATGGCGATCACTTTTTTACCCGAGATGATCTCAATGGCCCGGATCTGTTCTTCGAGGGAATGGAGGGCGAAGCCAGGGAAGCCGTCATATTCGGCGCGTTTTGGGGCATGCTGGAGGATGACAAGGTCGGGACGTCCTGCGGCGAGGATCTCGAATCCGCCGGGATAGGCGGGGTTCAGCAGGCTGCCCTGGCCCTCGAGGATGATGCACATCCGGGTTTTCATTTTTCCAGGCTTCATGAACGGCGTGTTCGATCTCACCGGAGACAAAATCGTTGATCAGTGAATCCATGATGAGGCTGTATTTTGCCCCTTGCATCCAGGCTGTCTGACCGGTGCCGATGAGCTCGGCGGTGAAGCCTGAGGCTCTGAGTCCGTGGACGATGATCCATGCCGAGGTACGTTTACCGATGGCTGAGTCAGTGCCGAGGACGGCCAGTTTCAGGCAGTTGACCTCTTCGATTTCGCCGGTGAAAAAGTGCAGTTTATCGCGGGTAGGGGTTTTACGGATATCGCGGATCTGCACCATATGGTCGCGGGCGAGGTTGAAAAATTCGGGATCGTCGGAAATAAAATCGTGGAGACCCGAATCGATGTTCATGCCCAGTTCAATGGCCCGGATGATGTCTTTCCTGGCGCCCGGCGCCAGGCGGCCGCCGTCGGGAGCCAGGCCGATCACGAAGATAGAGGGGTTTCAGATCCCGGTTGGCGGCATCCTCGAAAGCGGCATCCACGGAGGCAAACACGGGGATCCCGTTTTTTTTCCCGTCGAGGATTTCCCCGGCATCGTGCCCGGTATAGCGCGAGTCGATCACGGCAGCCACATTGTATCGCTCCGTGAAGCGCACGAGGCCATGGGCGGTTTTTCCGTTTGTCGTGTTGAATGCCCCTTCACAATAGACCAGGGCCGGGCCGTCGATCACATGGGTCATGAGCGTGGTTATTTTCTTCCGGTCAGTACAGCGACAAACCGGTCGTTATTAAAATTTTCTTTTTTATGCAGTTCCAGAAGGGCGATCAACCCGGCGGTGGATGCGGGGAGAACGTTGAGTCCTTCTTTGTCTTTCAGGATCTTTGAATAGTGGGTAAGTTTCAGATCCGATACCTCATCGGCCCACCCGTCCGACGACTGGATCGCATAGAGCGCCACATCGCCGTCGTAGGAATGCCAGTTGATGAGGGCCTCGTTCACCGGTGTTTCGCGGATGCGTTCCGGTTTCAGGTCTTCGCAGTGGTCCAGCCCTTTTTTATAGGAAATGATGATGGGGTTTTTCCTGAACGATGATCCGGCCACGATCCGGGGGATGCGTGATGTTTTGCCGCGTTTGTAGAGGGTGGTGAAGCCGCGGTGGATCCCGGCGAGCATCGTACCGTTCGATACGGGTGCAGCAAGGACTTTGGGGGCATCCCGCAGGGCATCGTAAATTTCATAGGCAATTTCCGCATAAGAGATCAGCTGGAGATGGGTATTGGCGCCTCCCGGATTGGCATCGTAATATTCATTCTCCATCGCCAGCTTTTGTGAAAAGTCAACGGCCTCCTCGTAATCACCTTGGGTCCGCAGGATTTCGGCTCCAAGGCCGATCATTTCCGTAATACGTTTCGTATGGTAATTTTCAGGGATACAGATGATGCACCGCAGCCCCGCCATACCCGCGGCGAGGGCCATGGCCACGCCGTAATTACCACAGGTGGCGAGGGTAACCGTGTCATAGCCCCGGCGGAGGGCGTCCATACACTGGGCGAAGGCAATGCGGTCCTTCTGTGTGCCGGTGGGGTTGTTTCCTTCAAACTTGATGTAAAGCTGCTTGATCCCTGTTTCCCTTTCGATGTTCCGGGCCCGGCTGAGGCTGGTGTCGCCCACCTCGATGTTGAAGATGTCTTCGTAGGCTTCGAGGCGGTCAACCAGCTCCAGGTCCTTATCGGTCACCATTCTTTTCAGTTCCTCCGACTCCGACGATATGGCAAGCCCGAATGCGGAAGCGCCATCGATGAGAGCATACGGCGTATTGGCACTTTGATGGTGTTTGTTATCCACAGGCTGTCAGTATGTTATGTAACGTAATGGTAAAATACACTGTTTTATTTTCATTTTTATCGGCATCATAGTATTAACAGCCGGGAGCGGTGAATGTTGGACGATGGCAGGGCCAGTCGCGATCCGTCCCGGGTAACTTATCGTGCGTGGTTTTGTTATGAAGAGACTTTCGGGAGCGGTTCCATATGAATTGACGGGGAATTTTGTATTTTTAGAATTCACCATGCGTTTTCAGCCATGTCGACAGATACATCGGTAAACCAGCGTTTTTCTTCCCGTCTCGGGCTGCTCCTGAGTACCCTCGGTATTGCAGTGGGGACGGGCAATATCTGGAGGTTTCCCCGCATTGCCGCGCAGAATGGCGGTGAGCATGGCGCAGGAGCCCTTCTCATTGCGTGGGTCGTCTTCCTTTTTGCGTGGAGCATCCCGTTGATCATTGCCGAATATTTCCTGGGCCGCCGTTTCAGGTCGGGTGTGGTCGGGGCCTTTACTGGGGGCATGGGAAAACGGTACGCCTGGATGGGGGCTTTCGTGGCCTTTGTCGCCACGGCCATCAGTTTTTTCTATGCGGTCATCGTCGGGTGGGCGATCTATTTCTTTGTTTACATGCTGACGCACCGGCTCCCTGTCGATTCGGCGTCTTCCGCCCTGATCTGGGATCAGTTCCAGCATGGGCCCTGGCCCTATATCCTGCATTTCGGCGCAGTGGCCATTGGCGCCCTGGCGATCATGAAAGGCATCCGTTCCATCGAAAGGGTGAACAAGATCCTGATCCCGGTGCTTATCCTGATCATTTTCATCGCCGTCATCCGTTCCCTTCTACTTCCCGGCGCAGCCGGTGGACTGGCTTACCTGTTCACGCCCCAGTGGAGCCAGCTCGGGGATCCGTCGATCTGGCTGCAGGCCCTCACCCAAAATGCCTGGGATACCGGTGCAGGATGGGGATTGTTCCTGACATACGCCGCGTATATGCGTGCCGAGCACGGGACCATCAAAAATGCATTCATCACGGGCATCGGGAACAACACCATTTCCCTCCTGATGGCCATCATGATTTTCGGCACGGTGTTTTCCATTTTGCAGACCGGGATGGGGTATACCGACAAGCAGGTGCTGGAGGTGATGCAGACCAGCGGACCGGCGAGCACGGGTCTGACCTTCATCTGGATGCCGCAGCTTTTTGCCCGGATGAGTTTTGGCCGGCCCCTGGCGATCCTGTTTTTCCTCGGACTGTCTTTCGCCGGGTTCTCGTCGTTGATCTCGATGTTCGAAATGTCGTCCCGGGTCCTGGTCGACCGGGGGGTGAGGCGGACGAGGGCCGTGTGGATCGTCGTGGCGGTGGTTTACGTCCTCGGCATCCCTTCGGCCATGAGCCTTGACTTTCTCAGTAACCAGGATTTTGTCTGGGGGATCGGGTTGATGATCTCGGGAGCGTTCATCGCAATGAATGTAACGCGTTACGGGGTCCGGAAAATGCGGAAGGAAATGGCGACAGCCACGTTCGACTGGAATGCCGGGCGGTGGTGGGATCACATCATGACAGGGTTCGTGCCCGCCGGTGCGCTCGTCCTCCTGGTATGGTGGTTCTTCCTTTCGGTGACCCAGCTTGCTCCCGGCAGCTGGTACGATCCGTTCAATCCGTTCAGTGTCATGACCTGCCTCGCACAGTGGCTTGTGGCAACACTGGTCTTCGTGATGCTGAACGACCGGCTGGCGGGTCGACGGTAAGTCACTGAGCGGAGGCCGCGTCCTTATCCGGCCTTCTGCTTTCCGTGCGTTTTTCGCTGACGGTAAATGCAGTTTTCAAATTCGCACATCCCACACGTATAGGGATTGAAATGAACGTCTTTGCCTACCCCGGATATGCAGCTCACCGATTTGACCGGATGCATCAGGGCCGTCTCGGACAGGGTAATTCCCGGATAATTCCCGGGGAAGATGCTGAAAAGCGTATGCTGTTCGGCGGTGTTCCACCCGCAATAACCGGGGCTGTAACGGTTGGTGATTTTCCTCCCTTCCCCCGCCATCTCCTTTTCAAAGTCGGCCTGGACGAGATCAAGCGCCGCTTCGACGATTTCCGATCCGAACAGATCGATGATGTAGGCCTTGAGGAAGTCGCCGTTGAAGTTTTCCTCCTTCATCCAGGAGCTGATATCCTTACCGGCCGTGCAAAGGCTGATGGCCACGAATTCCGATCGCCGCAGCTGCCGGCAGACGATCTTTCCCGGTTTGAACTCCGCCGGCCCGATGTTGAGGGTGACGCCATCGCCGGAAAGTTCAATGTCGCTGAACAGGCGGACTTCGGCCCTGATGTCACAGACTTCCCCGATCTGCCGGTCGACTTCTTCGACGATATTGAGAAATGTGGGGTCGGTTTCGCCGGGGTTCGAACCCATCAGGATTTCGATCAGCCCGGTGTCAAAATTCAGATCCTCGAAGTCGAAACGGTATGTTTTGCGCGTAAAATTCATCGTATGTGTTTATCGGTCATGATCATCGTTCTTCAAGCGGCGGTTTACAGGCTTCCCTGAAGGCTTTGCTGAAAGCGCGGGCATCGAGGTTTTCCCCGATGGCAATCAGCTGCGTGGGGCCGGAATAGGGATGATACGGTGAGATCTGTTTTTCTTCACCGGTAGCCTGCACCATCACGGTTTCGCCGTTGTCGAGGTTAACGAAGCCTTTCATCCTCAGGGTAGCAGGCAGGAACTGGCTGAGAAACCGGTCGAGTCCTTCCCGGCTGATGGCGAGGGAGGAACGGATGACGCCTGTTGTAAGCCCGGAACTGCCGGAGGCTTTCTGGCGGTGCATGAGATAGTAATTGTTTATGCTCCTGAACTCCTCTCCGTTGAGGTCAACCTGTCCGAAGGCGGAAGGAATGATCCGGCAGAAGGGGTTGATCTCCCTGATTTTTTGCTCGGATGAGCGGATCTGGTCGGAGGTGGCGAGGTCGGTTTTATTCAGCAGGACGATGTCTGAGATCCTGACCTGTTCGCTGACCCGTCCGTTCATTTTTTGAAGGGCCATGAAGTGGCGGCTGTCGGTGAGACAGACCGTACCCGAGTAGAAGATTTTTTCTTTGAGCGCGGGAGCGGTGAGGATCTCAACGAGGCTCAGGGGGTCGGACATCCCTGAGGCTTCGAGGAGGAGGATCCCCGGCCGGTACGTGGTCATAAATGCCGAGAGGGCGGGAATGAACTGATCCATCCGGCAGGCACAGAATACGGAACCGCCGTTGATTTCCAGGATACGGAGAGAGGTGTTTTCGTTCCGGAGGATTTCGGCATCAATTCCCGCAGCGGCGAACTCGTTCTGGATGACGGCGGGATGGCGGTCCTTCAGCCCGGAGTGTACAAGATGCCTGATAAACGACGTTTTACCGCTTCCCAAAAATCCCAGGACCAGAATGAGGGGCGTGGTTTCCATAATCGTTGGTCAGGCCAGGTCTTTTTTGGCCAGGTAAATGTTGATACGCTCCTGGATATGATCAATCGAAGGGATCCGGGAAACAAATTCCGGGGTTCCTTCGATGCAGGCAGTGGGTATGGCGTTGACGCCGAGGGTTTTCATCATCTGAAGACCCTCCATGTTTTTGATCCGGTATTCATTGACCACCACGTGTGGCGAAGCGTTCAGAGGCTTTTTTCATGGCTTCCACCATGTACTGGCAGGGAGCACACGACGAGGAGTCGAGGGTGATGACATCGATGGTCACCTTGTCGGTTTTCCAGTGATCGCCGAGATCGAGCACGGAGATCTTGTCGCCGCTGCCCTGCCGTGCCCGCTCCACATCCTGGAGATAGGGATCCTGGTTCAGGGTGGCCACGGCCAGGAGGTTTTCTGACGGTGTATCCATGGGAAGATCGCAGCCGGGAGCCAGGATGAATCCCTGATGCCCGCCTGTGTCCATGCATTGAAGGGCATCCTGCCGGCAATCGTCGTCGTCGCCGAGAAGCAGCACGGAGGTCAGCCTGAGGTTGCCGCCAAAACTGATATGCATTGGCAGGGCGATATCCCTGACCTCACCGAGAGGGATATTTTCATCGATGGAGATATTGTCGGGTCCGCATTCGCACATGACCCGGATATTCTGGCGCGCCTGTCCGCAAACGAAAAAGGAGCTCAGCCGGTCCTGATCCCTGATGGAACGGAAGATCTCCCGCGCGTACGGTGAAACGAACTGTTCAAACGACCCGGGATCGATCTGGCTGGTCATCGGGTCGACCATGGCAATGACGTCACAGCCATTGTCGATATAGATCTGTGCGGTTTTGCGGGCAATGCCGGTGGTATATTCCATCAGGCCGGAGATGGTTTCCGGTTCCATCATCATTTTCAGGAAGATATCGGTTCCCATCAGGTGGAGAGCCAGGGTAAAGGGACCGGTGACCAGGCCATAAAGCGCGGTATCCGGAAGGGCTTTCCGCAGCCTGGCGGTGGCTGAGGCAACCAGCGGCAGACGCCCCAGTCCGGGGGTGTAACGGGGAAGATCAGAGATCTGCATCCCTTCAGCGAGGGGATGCGAGATGACGGCGGGAGGGTTTTCATCCGCCCAGGCAAGCCGGCATCCCAGGGCTTCAGCCTCGAGCTGGAGATCAAACAGGACAGGGATCCCATCAGCAAGGTATAATTCTGCGGCCCGGGTCGTTCCTTCCACGATCAGATCCTCCGACCTGAGATATTCGGTGGCCGTATTCCCGGTAAGCCTGGCGCCATGAACGCCCACGAACGGCACCCAGGGGATGCGTTCCACTTCTTCACACCGGAAGCTTTTTCCGATCAGCTCTTTACCCTTCATGAGCAACGTGTTTGTTGAGATATTCGATGGCGCCCTGGGGATGTGGTGAATAAAAGTCGGCGCCGATTTTTTTTCTGAAATCATCGTTCACAGGTGCACCGCCAATGATCACGATCGAGTCGGGCGCGTTTGCTCTCACCTCTTTGACGATATGTTCCATATTGACCATGGTCGTTGTCAGCAGGGCCGAAAGTCCGACCACGGCCCCGGGATGTTCACGGAGGGCGGCCACGAACTGTTCAGCCTTGACATCGGTGCCCAGGTTCACGACTTCCCAGCCGTTCCCTTCTACCATCATGGCCAGGAGGTTTTTCCCGATATCGTGAAGGTCACCGGCGACGGTGCCGACGATGAGTGTTCCCTTCTTCTTCACTTCCCCCGAGGAGAAAAAGGGCTTGAGGTGCTGCATGGCGGCGTCCATGGATTTTGCCGACATCAGGACCTGGGGCACGAAGATTTTATTTTCACGGAATTTAATGCCGACGCGTTCCATTGCGGGAATGAGCGCCTGCGACAGCACCTCTGAAGCAGTGCAGCCTTCATCGAGGGCTTGCCGGGTCAGTTCATCCGCCCCGTCCTGATCACGCATATCGGGCGGGTATGGTGACTTCCTGTTGATTTTTCCAAACTCCACACAGTGTGCGATACGGTTGAAAAGTTCGTTCATTGTTATGATTTTATGATCATTGTATGGCTGCTAAAATAATAATTTATCGGCCAGAAGTACGGTAAAAAGATGATTTTTCAGCGCCCTCCGTCTGAAATTCTCGCAGAATGCCGGAGAATGGTCTTTTTTAATGTCCCGGGGCGTTAAAGGAGGATGAGGGAAGCGATGAACACGGCGGCGATGGTCACAATACCCATGATGAGGGTTGCCGTGGTGAGGTACCGGTACCCGCTTTTCAGGTCCATGCCGCTGAACTGGGTCACCACCCAGAAAAAGCTGTCATTGGCATGGGAAACGGTCATCGCTCCGGCTCCGGTAGCCATGACCGCCAGGACCCTGCCCCAGGTGGAATCGAGACCCAGGGAGGCCATCATGGGCGCGACGAGTGCCGAGACGGTGACCAGGGCCACCGTTGAGGATCCCTGGGCGGTCTTGATGAGGGCCGCCATAACAAAGGGCAGGAATATACCCGAGCGAATAGCCGGAGAGCTGGTTCCCGATCCAGGTGCCGATCCCCGTCCGGGAGAGCACATAGCCAAAAGCGCCGCCGGCACCGGTGATGATGAGGATGGAAGCGGATGATTTGATCCCTTCGCCGATCCATTCTGCCGCTTTTTTCCCTTCGCCGGCAGGGATCAGGAACAGGGCGGCGATAAACCCGGCGAAGAGCGCCGTGAGGGGGCTGCCGAGAAACAAAAACGCATTGACCGCGATGCCCTCGTTATGGGGGAAGAGGAGGCGAATCACCGACCCGGCGGCAATCAGCGCCACCGGGATCAGAACCGGGAGAACAGACGGCAGGGCGGGCGGCATCTTTTGGGTTTCTTCCAGGTTGAACGGTGAGGCAGCTGTGGTCCGGTCGCCGGCGTTTCTGCCTGCAATCGTGGCCCAGAGGTACCCGGCCAGTGCAGAAAAGACGGCAATGACGAGCCCGGCGAGGATGACCAGGCCCAGGCTGTTTTCCAGGCCAAGGTTTCCGGCTGCAGCAATGGGCCCCGGGGTGGGGGGGACCAGGGTGTGGGTGGCATAAAGACCGGTAGCCAGGGCGATGCTCAGGGTGACCGGGGATGCTTTGGTCCGGTAACTGACCGAATCGCGGAGTGAGGCGAGGATGATGTAGGCTGAATCGCAGAAAACCGGGATGGAGATGAAATACCCGATCAGGGTCATCGCCAGAGCCGGATTGCGTTTTCCGAATGTCTTCAGGATCAGTTCGGCAATGCGAAGTGCCGCTCCCGAACGTTCAAGGAAGACGCCGATCATGGTTCCGAAGACGATGACAAGACCGATCTGTCCCATGATCTTCCCAAATCCTTCCCCGATCACCGCTGCCGCTCCTGCCGCGGGAATCCCCCCTCCGATGGCGATCAGGTAAGCCGCCGCCAGCAGGGCGATGAACGGATGGACCTTGAAGCGTGCCGTGGCCACAACGATAAGGACAACGGAGAGGAAGAAAAACAGAAGGGTCAGGAGGGGATGGGGTATGGTCATCATCTGAACTTTTAAGGATGAAGGGTGAATGTATCGCCGGTGCGTTTCATCGAACGTTCCATCTGAATCCGGAGTTTCATTTTGGTCTCTTTGTAAACGGGATCATAGGCCAGATTGCGCTCTTCACCCGGGTCGTTTGCCAGATCGAAGAGTTGCTCGTTGCGCCGGCCATAGGAATAAACATTGTATTTGAACCGGCCGTCGGTGATCATCCTGCCGGTTCTTGACGGGTTCCTGGGGTCGGGAGCCAGTTCGGACACGACGAACCGGCGCCAGGTTGTATCGGGATGTTCGATAATGGTTCTCAGGCTCCGGCCCTCCAGATTTCCGGGAATTTCCAGCCCGGCATAATCCATCATCGTGGGCAGGATGTCGAGGCCGGTCACCAGGTGCTCGCGGTCGGTGACATCGACGGGGGTTTTCCCGAACCAGGTCACGATAAGCGGGACATTGACGGTTTCCTGGTAAAAGGAGAGCTTCGCCGCCCAGTGATGCGCCGCCTGGCCGTCACCGTGGTCGCTGGTGAAGATAATGAGGGTGTTCTGATCCAGCCCCCTGGACTCCAGGGCAGTGATGATCTTGCCGATTTCCCGGTCAACGCGCTCGGTCATCCGGTCATACTGGAAAAGGTACTGCCGCCACATTTCGGGTGAAAAATCCCGGGCCATGTTCAGTTCATTGCCATAATACGTTCTATCACGGCAGTCACGGATAAATTCGGGTTCATCGGGATTAATGCTGAAATTATCAGGAAGGGGAGGCGTTGACTGCACGTTGAGCGGTGCGGGGAAAGCCCCGGGGTTGCCGGCAAAGGCGCAGATGTCGTGAGGGTTGTGGAAGGATACCGCCAGCAGGAAGGGTTCCCGCGCGCTGCTCTTCAGATATTTGACCACGGCATCGGCAAGGGGGGTGTCGGTGTAATCGCCGAGGCCGGAGATTTTTCCCGGCTCGAGGAACGGGAGAAGCCTGAATCCGCGGACTTCAGTCCGGGTGTTTTGGGGATAACTTTCCGGTAGATGCCATTTGCCGGCCCAGACCGTGTTATACCCGGCTTTGCGGAAGATCTCTCCCATATTCATGATGGAGGAATCGGGCGCCGTATCATTGTAAATCACCCCGGTTTCATGGGGCATCCGGCTGGTGATCAGGGAACTTCTCGAAGGCGAGCAGACCGGTGAGGTGCAATACGACTGGGTGAAGCGGACGCCCTGGCTGGCCAGACCGTCCATGGCCGGGGTTCTCAGGTAAGGGTTTCCCATGGCGCTCATCGCCTTCAGGGTTTGCTGGTCGGTGAAAATAAAGAGGATATTGGGTTTTTTCTTTTTCTTCCGTTCTTCCTCCCTGAACATCACCGTCTCGAAATTATGCGGGCTGCTCCAGTCGTCCGATTTGCCGGCCCACATGAGCTGGCTCTCCCGCCGGCCGGTATCGGCATCATTGATGGCGATATCCATGTAAAATTTATCGCGGGGCCAGTACTGGCTGTGGCTGAGTCCCGAAAAGGGCAGGTTCACCTGGACCACGTAGCCGCTGTCGCGCAGTTCTGTCGATGCGGTGGCCCACCGGACTTCACTGTCGTAGGTCTGCGGATACCACGTTACCGGGGCAGCATGCTTTTTACCGGGTTCAGGAAGAATGACGGCCTGGAAGACGCCCTTCTCATAGTAGTTGTGGACGCGGAGTCGCGGGGGCCGCAGGTCGAAATAGAGTTCCACGCCGTCGTTCATGTACGATTCGGGATTTCCGGTCCTGATCGAGTCATCCTTCACTTCGATGGTGATCAGCAGTCCGTAGGCGGTCTTGTTCAGGTATGCCCTGGCCGAACAGTCGGCCGGACCTGTCCAGTGGTCGAGGCCGGCATCAACCTGGCCGGGTTTGTCGATGACAAAGGGGATGGATTTGGATTCATCAAAAGAATGGAATCCCGAGCAGGACGACAGGAAGGTGAGGACCAGGACGGGGAGGATGTATTTTATGTTCATGAGATCACAAATTTGGTCAGGGAGCTGGTAAATTTAAACAAAACCCCGACTGTTGCGAACGTCATTTTGCACTTTTTTGAGGAGGCAACTGATGTGATTTCAGATCATCGATGGGGATAACCCCGATGCTGTCGGCCCATTGCCGGTACATGCCGGTCATCCTGTCGAAGATACCGGGAAATGCCCCCACCTGGTCATTCACCTCTGTCGGATCTTCACCGAGATTGTGGAGTTCCCATGGCTGACGGGCGAGGCTGACAATTTTCCATTCCCCGTCGATCAGGGCGCGACCCCCGAAATGTTCAAAATATAGGGGCCCTTCCCTGACGGTTTTTTCCTCCCGGAAGACCGGCAACAGGCTTTCGCCCGGGAGCGGGGGAAGGACATGCCCGTTGTATTCATCCGGGTAGCGAAGACCTGCCAGTTCGAGGAGGGTTGGCATGATATCGATGATATTCCCCTGAAAGCCGGACAGGATCCTGCCCTGATCATGGCGGGATAACGAACGATAAAGGGCGTGGCCGTTCCGCCGAAAAACATCGTCGCCTTTCGTTCACGAAAGGGCGTGTTCGAAACGCCGGCCCATCCCGGCCCATAACCGGTGAATGACTGCGGACTGCCGACCGGACCCGATTTGTCGAGATGGGAGGTAAAGGGGATCTCATCGGACCTGTCACCCCCGTTATCACTGAGAAAAATGATCATGGTGTTGTCGTATTGTCCCGATTCCTTCAGTCTGCGGATCAGCCTGCCGATATCCATATCCATGCGGTCGATCATGGCAGCATAGACTGTCATCTTCCGGCTGTAGAGGGCTTTCTTTTTCTGTGTGAGGGAATCCCAGGGGGTGACACCTGAGAGCCTTCCGGCCAGGACGGCAGAGGTTGGGATGATCCCCAGTTTTTTCTGCTGCCGGAAGCGTTGTTCCCGGATGCGGTCCCATCCGGAATCGTATACGCCTTCGTACTTTGCAATGTTCTCATCGGGGGCATGAAGCGGCCAGTGGGGCGCATTGTAGGCAAGGAAGAGGAAAAACGGTTTGCCGTTGTCACGGCCGGATTGGATGAAATCGATGGCATGGTCGGTGAAAGCATCGGTGGAGTAATAGCCCTCAGCGGGGGCAGGTAGTCTTTGCCGTCGTACAGCATCTTCAGGGCAATGGAACCGGTGATCTCCAGCCAGGAAGAATCCCGGTAAGGTTCGAGGTTGTAGTAGCTGGTGGCCCCGTTGAGAAACGCGAAACTCCGGTCGAAACCTCTTTCCGAAGGAATTTGCGGCGCCTTATCGCCCACGTGCCATTTCCCGCTGAAATAGGTATTGTAACCCTTCAGTTTCAGCATTTCCGCGAGGGTTACGGCCTTGTTGGACAGATAGCCCTGGTAGGCATCGGTATCATAATGGACATCAGCCATGGCAGCCATCCCGGCCTGGTGGGGATAAAGCCCGGTGAGCATCGAAGCCCGGGAAGGACAGCATCTTCCGGCATTGGTGAATCGGGTGAAGAGCATTCCGCCGGAGGCCAGGCTGTCGAGGTTTGGCGTATTGATCTCGGAGCCGTAGCAATGGAGATCTGAAAAGCCCATATCATCAGCGAGGATGATGATGATATTCGGAGGCGTTGTTTCGCGGGGTGCAGGCGCGCAGGAAAATAGCGACAGCGTAGCTGCAAGGCCGGTGATGACTTTCGTGCTGAGGGTTTTCATAATGATCGTATTACCGGTTTGGAGTGATCGGATTTCCGAAAGAGAAGCTTATGATGTGTATAAGTCCATTTGGGGGCAAAATGTTGGCAAAACCCATCCGGAAATTTCATAAATCCATTCCCTCACCTTCACCGGCGGTAGCGGGAATCAATCGAAAGGTATGGTATTGGGCAGATAGCGGGCCTTAAAGCAATATTCAACCTGGGCGAATGGTGTTCCGGCCGGTGGAGAGAGGGGGAAGCTCCCCTAAACCAAAAAAGCCCGATTCGGTGGTCTCGGTATTTGCAGTAAACCGGCCGCCCTTCAGATCACATTCCACGAAAATCTTATAGCACCCATGCGCGATCGGTGGATAATTATGGAGCTTCCGGTCGAAGATGGCCAGCAGTTTCCGGGGGATGACCTCCACACCGGCCTCTTCGATGGATTCCTTGACCAGGTTTTCGCGGATCGTCAGATGCTGATCAGCCCACCCGCCCGGCATGGACCACATCCCGTCGAGGCGTTCCTTCACCAGCAGGATGCGGTCGTCACGAAAGATGGCCGCCCTGACATCCACCTTGGGGGTTGGATAACCCGTGTCGCTGGCAAAGAGATCCCTGATGATCTCCTGTTCGTAGCCGGTATGGTGAGCCAGTATATCCATGCTGATCCGCCGGAGCTGTTCGTATCGCTCCCGGTCGAAGGCGGAATGGCCGTATTCCAGCCCGGCTTGTGCAATTGCCTGCAGCTTCGATGCAACTTCGAGCCAGTTGAAGGTGTTCTTCTTATCCATCGGTTCGTGCTTTGAGGGTAAAGGTAATGAAAAATCGGGAGGACCTGCCCCGGGTGCGGGCGATGGATCTTCGGAAGGGCAGGGACGACGGAAATGAAAGTCCACCAGTATAATCAGTCATTAAACATTCCTCCATGAAAACACAAATGCTTTGCGTGCTTCTGCTCATGACACTTTCGGGCTGCAAACGGGATGAAAAAACCGTGACATGCCAGCCCGCCACCGATGTCTTTTCCACCTCGCCCGATGCCATTGTGGCGATGAACCTTGTACCTTAACCTGCACAACAGCCTTTACCCGCCGTCATTTGCTGTATGGTCGGAAGAGGCGGGGGCTGTCCGCACCCTGTATGTAACGTGCAAAGCCGGGCATAAGAGCTGGGACGGGGCCGTTTCCCGGGCCGAGGCCCTGCCGGTGTGGGATGCCCGTCATGCCCTTGAGGTGATGCAACCCGGGCTCTTCAACATTGATGCCGTCACCACCGCTACACCCGCTGTCAGCCCGTATGTCATCCTTTTCGATGTCCTGCCCGTGAGCACCGTCGACACCCTTCATCTCTTTGTTGAAGTGAATGCCTCTTACGACAGCAATGAGTTCTATACCGGCGGGATCAACGGGCAGCCCTCGGTGGTATGGGAGTCGGCCGAATACACGGATGCTTCGGGACACAATGTCTTTGAAGATTTCAGGATCATGGGGCACGGATCGGTGGACGGCAAAGATGGAAAGATCCATCCCGACACCTCCGGAATCACCACGGCAGCCGACCTGATCGGCCGGATCACCATAGATTCGCGACGCTAAGCAGTGTGATCGTGGCGCAGGATGACCTGGCCCCGGTTCTTCTTATGAATGGCCCTTTCGAGCGCACCGGGTAGCTCGTCGAGCGTGATTTCCGTAAGGATATCGGGCAGTTCAACCTTATAATCTGAGGTGAATTTATTCCAGACCTTTGACCGGATACCCGGCGGTGCGATTTGAGAAGAGATCCCGACCAGCCTGACGGCATTCAGGATAAAGGGGTAGACGGTCATATGGAGTTCGTGCGAATAGATGTTCCCGCAACAGGTTACCGTTCCGCCAGGCTTGCAGGCACGGAGGGCGGTGGCAAGAACATTTCCGCCGACATTTTCGATCGCCCCGGCCCATTTCCATTTGAGGAGGGCGCGGCCCGAGGTGTCGTCAATCACAGTATGATCGACGTGCACATCGGCGCCGAGTTTTTTGATTGTCTCCTGGGAGTCGTCGATATTGGATGTCCCGGCAATGACCTGGTAACCGAGCTTTTTCAGGATGAGCACCGACCAGCTTCCCACCCCGCCGGCTGCGCCGGTGACGAGCACCGGGCCGTCGGCCGGACTGACGCCCTGTTCGACAAGATTCATCACCGAAAGACCGGCGGTGAATCCCGTTCCCCCGATGATCATACTTTCACGGAGGTCCATGCCATCGGGCAGGGGGACGAGCCATTCTGCCGGCACCCGGATATATCCGCCAAAGCCGCCGTCGGTATTCATCCCCAGGTCATACCCTCCGGCAATGACAAGGTCGCCTGGTTTGAACAGGTAGGATGAACTCTCGACAACTTCGCCGGCCGCGTCGATGCCGGGCGTATGGGGATACGTTTTGGTGACCCCCCTGTTGCCATAAGCCGAAAGAGCGTCCTTGTAGTTCAGGGCCGACCAGTTCACCCGCACGAGGACTTCATTTTCCGGCAGAGCACCGGTATCCAGCGTCTCGATCCTTCGTTCAAAATGATCGTATTCCGTTTCATAAACGCGCAGGGCCCTGTATGTTTTTTCCATGATTTCCGGTGTTTAGATAACCCTAACCCGATGAGGGCGGAGTATCGATAATCCTGTTACGAACCGAGAAAACGGATGATGCCTTCGATGTCCTGGCTCTCACCTTCGCTGACATAGGAGCCGGATGTGGCCATCGCCGTGATCAGGCATTCATTTTTTTCCAGGCCGAGCAGCCAGCCAAGGCAGAACCCGGCGTTGAAATTGTCCCCGCCGCCGGTGGAGATCTGCGGTTCCTCTATCTTCCTTCCTTTTTCGGTGATGATGCCTTCGGAGGTGATGAGCAGGGCGCGATCGACCGGATGGATGAGGAGTCCGCTGATGTCCGTTTCCGCGAAGACCAGTTTTCCAGTCTCCTCAATGCCGGCGGTTTCCCCCTCTTTGCCGGTGAGCAGTTCGAAAAGTTTATGTGTCTCATTCTCGTTTATTCCGAGGATAACCTCGCCAAATCCGGAGAACCGGCTGATGACATCGATCACTTCCCGGGCTTCTTCAGCCGATTTACGGGCCGGATCGGCCATGTCGAAAAAAAATTTCTTTTTCCCGCTGAGCCTGGGCAGGATATCTTCATAAATGCCCTTCCAGATCTCCGTGCAATGAACGAGATTGGACCAGTCGACCAGGGCGATCACCCCACAGGCATCCATTTCCCGGGCGATGACATCGATGCCCGGATCTTTTTTCAGGGCCTCCCAGTCGAACGATTTGAAAGCGCTCATCTCGGAAAGCATCAGTTTCCCGTCGTTGAATTCGAGGGCATTGGTTTCCCCCGGCTCACAGACGCTGATTTTTTTGACATCCTGATGAAGGTTTTTGAAGACGGGCCGGATATCGGGAGATCCCATGGAGCCCATGCAGGTATTCCTGACCCCGAGGGTGGCCAGGGAATGCGCCATGATGGGGGCATTTCCCCCGAGCTTCTGAACTTTTGTGACCAGCTGAAACTGTGAACTCTTGCCTGCTGCTTTGCCCGTTGCTGTTGAAAAGTCAGAGATGGTCCTGAAATATTCCATCTGATCCTCATCGCCGGTAAGGACCACGCGCTGGATTTTATCCTCAAACCCGTCAAATCCCACGAACATACGGTCCCTGATCCCGGAACCGGCAGCTTCTTTAAGCTTTGAAATAAGATCGGTGTGTTTGCTCATATTGCGTTGTGTTAACCTTTGAATCCATGGCCGGGAGGTCCCATAGAGGCGTATAGAATAACAGGTCTTCGGGCGGGATTGTTTTTAGGATCCGTTAACCCTTTACGGCATTGATACGGCATTAACCCGGCAATAACCCGGCATTTTAATCCCGGATCACGGGACGTCGGGCTTGCCGGCGGTTACTTTTCACCATAGAGATCTTTTTCAACATAATCCATTACCTTATTGTATCTCTGGTGACATACCTGAAGGAGGGAATCCTTTGAAGAGGGTGATAATTTTTCCCATTCCCGGAGGGAAATGTTCCCGGTGGAGAAACCTTGTTGGGCATAATAAACGGCATTCTTGAATATTTCGGCGCCTCCGGCCACCCGGGGATCATGACGTGCGTTCATGACATCGAGCAGTTCTTTCCTCATGCTCTCCAGTGTCGCCCCGTTGGCCGGATCACCGGCAATGTTGTTCATCGTGAAGGGATCATGGCGCAGGTCGAACAGTTCATATTCAGGACGTTTTTCGAAGGCGAGGGCGAAAAGGTCAGGCTGTCCTCCGGCGTGTTTGAGTTTCATCACCTCCTCTTTGGATGGACCGTTATCGACATCCCCGAAGGGCCAGAAATCGAAATTGTATTTCCCGTCGGGATGTCCCGCCGGCCACATGTCGGGTTTCATGTTCCAGATCAGCAGCCAGTTATCCTTTCTGAGGCCCCTGACCGGGGTTGGCTCGCCCTCCGGCTGCACCCAGGCATGACGTTCGCGGAACGTGATGACATCGTTGCGGGAGGGGTCGACGTGCCCCTCTTTTTTTGATTTCAGGACCGGCAATGAGGCTTTTACCCGACATCTCGGGGGGCACGGGAATTCCGGCTGTTTCGAGGAAGGTTGGCGCGAAGTCGGTAAAACTGACGAGATCGGATACCCGGCGTCCGTTTGGGATGTTCTTTCCCCAGTAGATCGCCAGGGGTTCGTGGGTGCCGTATTCGTATAGGTTGGCTTTGGCCCGGGGAAAGGGCATGCCGTTATCGGAGGTGACCACGATGATGGTGTTATCGAGTTCTCCGCGTTCGCGCAGCAGATCGATCATCGACTGCAGGTGGCGGTCGAACCACTGGATCTCGGCGAGGTAATCGGCGATGTCGCTTCTGACTTCCGGGTTATCGGGCAGAAATGCAGGGACCCTGATTTTCGACGGATCGATGCCGATCCGTTTACCAAGGCCCTTGTCGTAGGCGCGGTGGGGTTCGAAAGCCGAATACCAGAAACTGAAAGGGTACACCCTTCGGCTTTTCGTCAAGGAACCTCTTGAAATTGGCGGCATAATCGATACCGGAAATATCAGTAGCACCTCCGTATTCCTTATAAGGCGTGTTTTGGAGGTCGTTGTATTTATAGCCGGCGGGATTCCTTCGACGGCCGCTTTCCTCCCAGTTCCCCGGTCCCCATCCTTTGCCCGTATAACCGACATCATAACCGGCCTGTTCAAGGATGTCGGTATAGGTTTTGTATTTGGCCGGGAATTTACCCCACAGGTCACCTCCGGGTCCGAGCTCGAAACCATTTCTGCCTGAAAGGATGGCGGCACGGGATGCAGAACAGGATAGGGGCGGAACAGAAGGCGTTTTCAAAGTACACGCCGTTCCTGGCGACCCAGTCGAATGCCGGTGTTTTCACGGCCTCACAGCCGGCAAACGACGTATGCACCCAGGTTTGATCGTCACTGATCGCAAAAAGGATATTGGGTTGTTGAACTTTTTTGGCTTCCTGGCGGCAGGAAGATGAGATCATCAGGGCTCCGAGTCCCAGCGAAGTTATGATTTTCGTGTTCATCCGTCTCCTTTATTTGCAGGGTCACCGTCTTCAAACGAGGACAGGTTCCGTTGATTCCGTTACTCACCCACCGCTTCCCAGTAGCCGGCTTCCATCAGGGGGATCAGCGCCAGCAGGCCGCCCCAGGAATAAAAACCGTCGCTGTTCGACACGTCGGCGCCTTCACCGGTAACCGCGTTGTAATTTTCATAAACATGATGATCCTTGTTCCAGTCCTTCATGATCAGCTCCAGGGATTTATCGGAAAGGATTTTCCTGGCTTCCGGGAGGTCATAGTTCCGGAGGCCGAGGTACACCAGGAAATTCATGGGTGCCCAGATGCGGCCTCTCCAGTAATCATTATCATTGAAGGCCGGATCGTTTCGTGAAATCGAAGGGATCATATACTCACCGTAAAATTCCATTGGGGTTGAGGAGGTGTTCATTGACCATACGTTCGGCCTGCTCCTGGGTGGGAAGCCCGGCGAGGAGCGGGTAGAAATTGGTCGGGGCCAGGCGTGTCGAGAACTGGTTGGTCACCAGGTCCTTATCACGGTAGATTCCGCTTTTCCCGTCCCAGAGCTCGGTGAGTTTCAGGCTGTATTTTTCACCCCTGGCGAGAAGTTCCTCACGATCGTCCGTTCTTGCCGAGGATCCCGGCGATGTCGGCCAGGTTCTTACAATCGGCCACATAGAGGCTCATCAGACCAACCGAGGCGAGTTCCAGCTTATGGGTTTGTGGGTTAAACTGTGCACTGTCGAAGAGGGGCGAATTGTCGAGGCCCGATTCAAACTTCGCTGCCTGTTTGGTATTAGCCATGATCGCCATTGGGATTGGGATCCGAACCCCAGGAAAGATAGCCCTGGTTGTCCCGTTCCTTCTCCCACCAGCGGTTCCAGGTCAGGAGATTGTCGTAGACTTCGTTGAGGAACCATTTATCCTGGTATTTGTCGTAGATCAGTTTGCAGATCAGGCTGCCGATGGGGGGTTGCGACCGGTCGTGCGATTTGCCGTTGCTCAGGGCAGCGGCATAATTGGGGACAAAGCCCGAATCGGTCAGCTCGCTGGTGATCGCAATGGCATTGGAATAGGCGTGGTACTTATTGTCGAGGGCGTACATAGCTGCCGTGAAATAGGTGTCCCAGTCGAACAGGACCCAGCCGCCCCAGTTTTCATTCCATACCCGGCTTACCGGCGTGATGGCGCGTTGGTTGAAGGGGTCGTAGATGAGGTTCCAGGCCAGGAGGGTATGCATGGCCTCGTAGGCTCCGGCCAGATCGCCGTACTGGTCGGATTTTCTGGCGGCCTGTTGTTTTTTTCCGTTGACAAACCGCCTGATCAGGTCGAGAGTGCGTTTCCGGCCGGTATAGAACCCGGTTTGCACGGCCGAATTGAAGGTCATGTAGGGGGTCATCACCGGCAGGGGAACGAGAGAATCGGTCTGGGTGCAACCCACGCTGAATGTTTTCGGGTCCGAGGTCGGCCTGGATGAAATTGGACTGTTTCTCGATCAGGCCGGTCTTATCCCAGAGCATCCCGGTTTCCAGGAGCATCAATGGCGGATGTTCCGGCACTTCGACCGGCGTATACAGGATAAAGATATTGTCTTTATAGGTTGCTGACTGAATCCGGGCGGTCAGACCCTTCCAGGAAATGAGCATTTCGGTGTAACTTCCGTCGTAGGCATGGGTCAGGGGGGTAACCTGCTCGGGGAAGTTCATGTGCGGACTTGAGATATAAGCCTGATCGAGATAATAAGGGGCCCCTGAACGGTAGGTCAGGCGGAAGGAGAGTTGCAGAGAGAGTCCTTCGGGCATTTTCACAAAACTCAGCAGGTTGGGATTGTTCCAGGTATTCCACCCATAGACGAGATACTCCTGGAGCTTTTTATTCGAATCGATCCGGGAAGGACTGTTCCTATTCTGAAATGTGCATGACGAGAACAGTGCGATCATGAACAGGCCAGTGATCAGAACGCGTTTCATAGGTGAAGTTTTTCTTTTTATGTTCAGCGGTTTAGTCATTGCTGCAAGTTCGTGCCTGCACAACCGGTGCATCCCCGGGGACGGCGTTCAGCGGGCAACCCGGCCGGGGCCGGATGAAAGTCCTTCCGGATGATAAGGGGAACATCCTTTTCCACAGCCAAAGTTAAAACAATAATTCTATTGCTCTAATTTTTATTTGGAAGGAATAGGCAGAAGAAGGAAATCCGCCGGAAGGAACAGGGGAAGTTCACCGGCGTTTTTGCAGACAAAGGGCATCCCGGAGAAGGCTATTTCCCGCCAAAGCGGCTGATGGCGTCCTCCATGATGGTCACTGTTGCCGTGGCCCCGCAACGGGAGCAACCGAGTTCCTTTACCTTCAGCAACTGGTCGAGGGTGCGCACCCCGCCGGCAGCTTTCAGCCTGACTTCCGGGTCCGTGTGCTCGCGCATCAGCTTCAGGTCATGTTCCGTGGCACCCTGGTAGGAATACTTCCCATCTTCACCCTTCACAAATCCGAAACCTGTCGAGGTCTTGACAAAGTCGACCTTCAGGCGGCTGCAAATCTCACAAAGCCTGATCTTAAAGCTGTCTTCCGGCAGGTAATCATTCTCGAAAATGACCTTGAGAACGGCTCCATGCTTTCCGGGTGACCGCAAGCGATGGCCGCAATTTCATCCTCAACGTAGTCCCATTGCCCGCCCAGGACTTTGCCGATATTCACCACCATATCGATTTCGATCGCACCGTCGGCGATGGCTTTTTCCGTCTCGAAGACTTTCACTTCCGTGCTGCTGTTGCCATGGGGAAATCCAATGACGCATCCGACGAGCACTTCGGAACCTTTCAGAAATTTCACCGCATCTTTGACGGCATAGGGTTTAACACAGACCGAAGCCACGTCATATTTACGGGCAATGTCGCATTCCCTCCGGAGATCCTGGTCGGTCATGGTGGGATGCAGGATGGAATGATCGATCATTTTTGCCAGTTCTTTTACCTTGTCCATATGATATCGTTTTGGTTTAACATCACCCGATTCCCCCTCACTAACCCGATGCTCCCGGTTTCTTCCCGTTTCCGGGTTGTGGGGCTAGAGGTTATGGTGAGCCGGGGCGGGCTTACTCAAATTCGTTTGAAATAAAATACCTGTCCGTGTTGCAGTACAGGGAACTGTAAATCATCAGGGTATCCCGGCTGGTCGCATAGCGCCTGTAAATATGTAAAAGCGGGGCAGAGGGATAAGTTCCCAGCATTGACGCCATTTCCGGCTCGGCGGAAATGGCCCTGATGTCCTGAAATACATTGTTCACTTCCACCTGGTATCTCGAACGCAGCGTGGCAAAAAGTGATTCATTGACCAGGGGCTGATCAAGAAATCCTTCGAGATGCGTGTTCGGGAGGTAGGTATGTTCGATCATCACCGGTGTTTCGCCGACAAAACGGATCCTGTTCAGAAAGATCGTCCCGGCTTCTTTTTCTTCGTCAGAAAGGGGATAGAAGAAATTGGCAGGCCAGCGGATCAGGATCGGATCCTGGATCATCGTGGTGTGGATCTTATACTTTGTCTCACCCAGTACATCGGAAAAACCCTTGAACGACAGGAGACCCAGGGCATTGCGTTTAATGTGGACAATGCTGCCTTTGCCTTGCTTCTTCATGATATATCCCTCGTTCACCAACCCGTCAAGAGCTTTCCTGACCGTGGAGCGGGTTACATTGTACCTGTTGCACAGATCATTCTCCGAGGGTATCAGATCACCTTCCCGGAAAAGACCGGTCAGGATGTCCCGCTTGATGTCGTTCTGCAGTACTTTATACTGGTGGATTTCCATGTGTTGACTTTTGTTCAAAAATAGCAAAATTAACTTGTATGTACAAGTGAAGGCGGGAATATTTTCTCACAGATCAGCAGGAATCCGGAGAGGCAGTCTACGGGAGTAAGAAGGGAAGAAAGATGCCAATTTAACGGGGAGATGAAAAAAGCCGGCAGGGGGTGTAATCTTTTTCAAGGTTGTTCGTCTGAGAAGTGAGGCCCGTTAATCAGCGCGGGATTCGATAAACAAAAAAACAACACTCATGAAAAAGCTATTACTCAGTTTTGCAGCCATGGCATGTATGCTGGTGGCAAGCGCCCAGACAGATCCAGTCAATGAAATCTTTGACCGTTATGCCAACCAGGAAGGCTTTACCGTGGTGAACATCAACGGCGATCTCTTTCAGCATCTCTCCGGCATGGACACCGGGAACAAGGATGCAGCCAAACTGGCCGGCTCGGTCAGCGAGTTTAAGATCCTGGTCCATGAAGGCAAGAGCGGCGAAAACTTTCCGGGCTTTCACCAGCTGGTGTACGATAAGCTCGACAAGTCGTTATACAAGGACCTGTTGACGGTAAAGGAAGCCTCGCAGGATGTAAATTTCCTGATGAAGGAAGATAACGGGGCGATCTCCGAGTTGTTGATGATCGTGAGCGGGGACGAAGATGTTCTGATGCATGTGAAGGGTCATTTTACGATGAAGGATCTGGCTGGTATCGCCGGTTCGATGCATATCGACGGCATGGAAAACCTGAAAATGGCTGCCCATTGACGGCCCCCGATGCCGGAAATCATCTGAAATTCGTTACTTTTATTGAATTGTAACCGGGTAGAAGTGAAACATGACAACCGATGAATTCAAACATATGGTCATTCCTGTGGGGAACAAACTGTTTCATTTTGCCCGGATGCTTCTCAAAGATGAAAACGAAGCGAAGGATGCCGTTCAGGAAACGTACCTGAAACTCTGGAAAATGAAGGATGAGCTGGCTGAAATCCAAAATTTGGAAGCTTTTGCGATGAGGCTGACCAGGAACTGGTGTCTCGACCGGATGAAAGCCAAGAAGCCCATCCTTGTGGAAGGCTACCAGGGCAGGTACGATATGCGGGAAGACACTTCGGGGCCGCACCAGGAGCTGGAGAATTCCGACAGTGTCAGGTGTCTGATGAAACTCATGGGAATGCTTCCCGAACAGCAACGCATCATCCTGCAGCTCAGGGATGTTCAAGGGTATGAGTTCGCTGAAATTGCCGGGATCACCGGCATGTCGGTGAACACGATCCGGGTGAATCTCTCCCGGGCCAGGTCGAAAATCAGAGAAAACCTGATAAAACTTAACGGATATGGACAGGAAAGAAGCAGACATTCTGCTGGATAAGTACTACCGGGGCGAAACGTCGCTCGAAGAGGAAAAAGCCCTGCGGGACTATTTTACCTCCGGGGGCGGTACGGCTCCCGGGAATGAAGCCGAACGGGCGCTTTTCGGGTTGTATGGCGCTCCGGGAGAGGATCTCGAGGAAGGAGAGCTCGAAGGGATGATCGATGAGCTGGAGTTGGAGACCATCCGGCCGGTGCGAAACCTCCCCTCTCGCCGCAGGCTTTACAGGATCGCCGCATTGGCGGCCTCTGTTGCCATCGTGCTTGGGGGCTATTTCGGTTACGTCCATACCCGTCCCAACCGCAACGATGCTGCCCTGGCCGGCACCTTCAGCGGTAACCCCGCCCTGGCTTACCAGGAAACGCAACGCGTTCTTCTTTATGTCTCCGGTCAGTTCAACAAGGGCACCAGCCAACTCAGCAGCCTGTCAAAACTGAATGAGCCGGCGGAACAGCTGAAAAGTCTCCGGACCTTCGACAAAGGTCTGTCCAGGCTGAAACTGCTGAACCAGCTTGACAACGAACCTAAAGAAAAAAACTGATGCCTCTCATTTCACAGAAACGATATAAATAACAGACCATGAAAAAGCTTCTGATTCTATTCGCACTTGTGCTGCAAGCTGTTTTAATGCAGGCACAGAATTCGGCCCTCGACAAGCTTTTTGATAAGTATTCGGGTGCCGACGGGTTTACGACCGTTTACATTTCCAAGGCGATGTTCGATATGTTTGCCAGTATGGATACGGCTCCAAAGGACAAAGATGAGATGCAGCAGACGATCCGCCGGCTCACGGGTATCCGGATCCTGGCGGTGGAAGATCCTTCCAAGGTACCTTCGGGATTCAACCTCTACAACGAAGTGATGAATGCAACGAAAAATTTCAAGTACGAAGAATTGATGGTGGTGAAGGATGAAGGAAGCAATGTCCGGTTTCTCGTTCAACGCAAAGGGGGCAAAATCGATGAGTTGCTTCTTATCGTTGGCGGGAGCGACGACAATGTCGCGATCAGCATCCAGGGTGACATCGACCTGAAAACCATTTCCAACCTCTCCAACGTGATGCATATCGAGGGCATGGATAAGCTGAATTCCATCGACAAGAATTGACTTCCTTATCTGCGGAACGGTAACAGTCTGCCATTTCCCGGCAGCGGCCAACGATGCCGGGAATCCTGTTCCGCTCCATATCCCTGCACCGGTATGACCCTGACCTCATCCAAAACACCGACTGACCTGGTTTTGGAACAATGCGGATGAATGAGTTCCTTTCTGACCGGTATGTTTACCTGTTTTGCACTCACCATTTCGGAAAGTTGATTATCCGCACACCGCATTTTCAGCCGGAGATACTGCTGATCACCAACGCCGGGTTCGGTAAACTGGAAAACACTCCGTTCGGGGATCAACCTTCACAGGTTAAAACTATGGAGAAAGGATACATTGAATCCGGACTGATGGTCCGGAAACTCGTGAACCTGAAAATTCTCAAGATCGGATTGGGCGTCAGTTACCGGTACGGTCCGTATGCCTTCTCCAGTCCGAAAGACAATTTCGCCTTTAAATTATCGCTCGCCGGGCCGTTTTAACCGGATGGATCAGATATGGGTAACCCTGTTCAGGGAATCTTCAAGAACTTTCGTGAATTCCAGTGCCTTGAAGGATGACAGATGCCAAAGGTCCGGAAAGTCTGAATCGGAAGTTTTCATTTCCAGGTCCAGGAACATGATGTTTTTCGAATCCAGCCAGGCTTTGAATTCATTCGCATTTTCCTGTGCCACCCCGCATTCGTAGGCCGATTTTTGAACCGAAGTCAGCGGGATGCTGAAGACGCCGAGCCTCGCCTCGTATCTGGCTGATAACCTGGCCATGTCGTTGAAGATTGATAACGAAAAGTCACCTTCATCCATCACCTGCATCGATTCTTTAAAATCGGCGTAGTATTCGGTGATCAGGTTTTTGTTTTGGTGGATTGAAGCAGTATCGGTTTTAATTCCTCCCTTGCCCGCAATGACGATTGTTTCGGGGGCTGCTTTTATCAACCGGGTTTTGACCAGGAGATCACGAAACGCGTTTCTCGACAGGATTTCATGGATGAAAGCGGTATACCTGTAGCACCGCAAAGAATAGAGAAGAGAGACATTCAGCTTTTCCGCGAAGGTATTGGATGAAAATCTCCACAGATCGCGAAGATCTCTGAATTTCAGGAAGGGAATGATAAGCTGGGGAGAGCTACCATTAATCCACAATGAGTTTTCCCACCGGTCGGGATACAGGCAGTTTCCCATGGGCGATTCGACCAGGATCGTTGCACCGTTCAGCCTGGCGTGCTTCTCCTCGGCAAGATATCTCAGCCCGAGGTACTGGATCGCCCCCGTGGTATATCCTCTTCCGGCATTAACATAATAGCCACTGGTATCATCGGTTTTAAGCTGATCTTCCAGGATTGCCGCAGCCACCCTTGAAGTGCCGATGAAAACGTACCTGACCGGTAATTTATCATCCACCTTCCAGAACGGATTGATGCGCTCCTGGTAGCAATTTTCGATGTAGGGATTGATCCGGAAGAACACTTCCAGTGCCAGGACAGGAATGAGGGTGAAGGTTATGCTTCTGGAAACAAAGCGTTTCATTTCGGAAAACAATTTTAGAACTGAAAATAGATGAAGGAATTGACCTGTCTGTAAAAGATGAAAATACATCCGATGAGTGTATAGTAGGTAGCCCACCGCAATGCCAATGGCCTTGTTTCGAACTTCCCTTCCAGCGGATGAGCCTTCTCACGGTTAATCCATTCCAGGGAGACGAAGCCCAGGACAAGAAGGATGACCCCGGTATATTTAAATGGAACAGGTTGAAATAAGGTTGAGGTGAACATACCCCGGAAATAGCCGAAAGCCGTCCGGATATCGGGAGAACGGAAAAAGACCCTCGACATGGTGATCAGGAAAAATGTGACTCCCATTTGTGAGAATTCCTTCAGTGAGGGAAGCCTCCGGTTGTGGGCAATAACATTTTTGTACTTGGTAACCTTGTCGAAAAGGATCAGGGGCACGTAATAAAGCCCGTTAAGGAATCCCCATGATACGAATGTCCAGTTGGCGCCGTGCCACAGCCCGCTGACGGTAAACGTGATGATGATATTTTTTATGCGGTTGAATTTGCCTGTCCGGCTTCCTCCCAGAGGAATAAACAGGTAATCCCTGAACCAGGTGGAGAGTGAGATATGCCATCGACGCCAGTATTCGCCCGGGTCACGGGAAAAATTTGGATAATTGAAGTTTTGCATCAGCCTGAACCCGAAAAGCCGCCCCGTCCCGATGGCAATATCCGAATAGGCTGAGAAGTCTGCATAGATCTGGAAGGTAAACAGGACAACCCCCAGGAGCAGGGTACTGCCGGGCAGGTGGGAGTAATTTCCGAAAACCTGATCGACATAGCTTCCGCACGTGTCTGCGATGACAATTTTTTTGAAGAATCCCCAGAGGATCTGGCGAATTCCGTTTTTGGCTTCGGAGAGGTCGAAGACCCTCGGCCTGGAAAACTGGGGGATCATGTTGGCGGCTCTCTCAATAGGTCCGGCAACAAGCTGGGGGAAGAAACTCACGAAGGCGAAGAAATTCACGATGTTCTTTTCCGGTTCCAGTCGACGGCGGTAAATGTCGATGGTGTAACTCAGGGTCTGAAAGGTATAAAAACTGATCCCAACTGGCAGAATGATATACAGCGAACTGATGCCGGAATGCAGACCGAGACTCTGCAGAAGGCTATTGGCCGAATCGATGAAGAAATTGAAATATTTGAAGAATCCCAGCAGACCCAGGTTCACCGCCAGGCTGATGGCGAGAAGGAATTGGCGTTTACGGTTTGACTGGGTTTTCACGAGGAAAAGCCCGATCAGGTAATCGGTAAGCGAACTGACAAAGATCAGACCCAGGAAACGCCAGTCCCACCAGCCATAGAAGAAGTAACTGGAAAACAGGATGAGCCCGTTCTGCAGGGTCAGGTCCTTCTGAAAGACTTTCCAGTAAAGAAAAAAAACCAGGACAACAAAGACAATGAAAGCTGAAGAAGTAAATACCATAGGGCTATCGATTGAGGATCCAAAGTGACGTTCCGCCGGCGAGGATCCGGATTATCCGGTCGGTACCTAAAATGGCTTATTCTTTTTTTCCCCTGATCCCGGGAAAAGAAAATGAAATTTAGGATTCAGGATTCAAACGGCCATTATTTTTTAGGGATTGTTGATCAATGACTTAAATAATCCGGTGAGCATAAAAATTTATTCCATAAACTCATTGAAGCCGTCAATTTTTTGAAATCCGGGGTTTTTTTGTCGTTTGCAGATGAAAATCCGCGGGAAATGGTTTAAGAATTAATCCCCGGATTATCCAGCCATTTTGGATTTATGCCTATTTTTATCTTTGCTGACACACAAGCGAAAAGTATGAGACGTCTGAGCTATGCGTGCATGATCCTGGCTTTCCTCCTGACCTTTGCGGCATGCCGTCAGGAGAGGATGCGTCCTTCTGGCGGAGACTGGCCGGAGTCAACGGTCACGGCAAAGCCCTGGACCCGGTGGTGGTGGATGGGGGATGCGGTGGACAGGAAAGATCTGGGCCGCCTTCTGGAGAAGTACCATCGGGCCGGTTTCGGCGGGGTGGAGATCACTCCCATTTACGGGGCAAAGGGTTATGAAGATGCCTCTATTGAATACCTTTCACCGGAATGGATGGATATGCTGCACTACACCATCCGTAGAGCCCATCGCGAGGATATGGAAGTGGACATGAACCTGGGTACGGGCTGGCCTTTCGGCGGGCCTCAGATCACACCGGAATATGCTGCATCCCGGCTCATCATTAAAACCTTCAATATTGAATCAGGCTCCAGCTTGCCCCACCCGGTCACCCTCACGGAAAAGAGCGGCGATGAAACGGGATCCGCACTGGTTGCCCTCACCGCCTGCAACGAAAAGGGGACCAGGCTTCTGCTGACCGACAGCGTGGACCGGGCCGGATTTCTGCACTGGACCGCCGGCCAGGGGAACTGGACATTGTACGCTGCTTTTTGCCAGAAAACAGGGCAGAAGGTAAAACGGGCTGCCAAGGGAGGCGAGGGATACACCATGGATCCTTTTTCAGAAGCTGCGCTGGATCAGTATCTGCAGCGGTTCGACAGTGCTTTTGACGGCCGTGAACCCGGCATCCGGAGCTATTTCAATGACAGCTACGAAGTGTATGGTGCCGACTATTCGCCCGGACTATTCGACTGCTTCCGGAACGCCCACGGATATGACATTCGTCTTTACCTGAAAGAGCTCGCCGGCAACGACCCGACAGATCTCAGTAAAAGGATCCGGGCGGATTACCGGGCGACTCTTGGCGAAATGTTGCTCGATCATTTTACCCGGCCCTGGACAGCCTGGGCTCACTCGAAAGATGCCCTGACGCGGAACCAGGCCCACGGTTCGCCGGGAAACCTTCTCGACCTGTATGCCGCTGTCGATATTCCCGAATGTGAAACGTTCGGCTATACCCGGATTCCCATCCCGGGACTCCATCGTTACACTGTCGACACGACCAATGTGGAACCGGATCCGGTGATGCTCAAATTCGCATCCTCGGCGGGTGATGTCATGGGGAAACCGCTATTATCGTCCGAAACGTTTACATGGCTCGGGGAACATTTCAAAGTGCCGCTCTCCGAATGCAAACCCCAGGCCGACGTCGCTTTTCTCGCCGGGGTGAATCATATCTTCTATCATGGAACCCCTTATTCTCCATCGGGCGCCGGATGGCCCGGCTGGTTGTTCTATGCCTCGGTGAATTTCTCCCCTTCAAACAGTTTCTGGCCGCATATCGGAGGCCTGAACGCCTACATCACCCGTTGCCAGTCGGTATTACAGGCGGGCCTGCCCGACAACGACATCCTGGTTTACTGGCCCATTGAAGATGTCTGGCACAGTGGCGGGAAACCCGATATGCAACTCGGGGTGAATAACATCGATACATGGTTGCAACCGACGCCGTTTTATAAACTCATCCGTGCGTTGCTTGACCGGGGCTACACGATGGATTATGTTTCCGATCGCATGGTCCGGTCCGCCGATGTCCTGAACGGGAAAATCCGGGTCTCTCCCGGCGCGCCGTTTTATAAGGCGATTGTGGTTCCGGAAACGGGACACATGCCCCTTGCAACACTCCGGAGTCTCATCCGCCTCGCCGACAGCGGTGCCAGGATCATTTTCGAAAAACTTCCCGGTGATGTCCCGGGCTTTGGCGATACCGAAAGCCGGCGTGACACCCTGGATGCCCTTCTCGGCAGCCTGTCGTCCCGACGGGACGGAAATGTCCCCGTCATGCCAGGGCAGGAAGGAGGCGCCCTCTATGTGTCTGACAATGTGACGGCCGCATTGCAGGCCGCCGGAATTGAAGGCGAGGCCCTGAGCTCTGCGGGGCTGCGTTTTGTACGACGCATTATCGATGGTGATTCATGGTATTATATTGTAAATCAGACTTCCCATGAGAGTTGAAGGACCGGTGCCCCTGAATACCAATGCCGTCTCGGTCATTCTGCTGGATCCGCTCGACGGTAGGTCCGGATGGCTTCCCTTCACCCCTCGAAAATCGAAAGATACGGGTGAACATGGATCTCATGCCCGGCCAATCTGTGTTCCTGCATGCTTCACACCGGAAGGTACAGAAGATGAAACCCTGGAAGTACCCCCATCAGGAGGTTCGGCCCATTGAGATCAAAGGCCCCTGGAAACTTGAATTTACAGACGGTGGGCCGGCCCTGCCCAAAGACCGGGTGCTCGACAGCCTTGTTTCCTGGACGGATTTACCCGACAGCGCCGCAAGATGGTTTAGCGGGACGGCAAAATATTCAACCCGTTTCATGTCTCGAGGGTCCCAAGGCTGATGCTTACATCCTCGACCTCGGAGATGTCAGGGAAAGCGCTGAAGTCTGGGTGAATGGCCACGACGCCGGTATTGTATGGAGCATTCCCTCCCGGATCCGGATCGGGCACTTTCTTCATCCCGGTGAAAATACCCTGGAAGTCCATGTGGCCAACCTGATGGCCAACCGCATCATCTACATGGACAGGCATGGCCTGACCTGGCGCAATTACCATGATATCAACTTCGTGAACCTGGAGTACAAACCTTTTGATGCTTCAGCTTGGGATCCCCTTCCTTCAGGGTTGCTCGGTCCTGTCAGGATCGTGCCGGTTGAGTAAATACCACGGACAAAACCGGGGGTGCTCACGGACGGATGAAGTCCCGGTACCGCCGGAATAAATTGTGGGCCGAAGGGTAGATGGAATGCGGGCTCATGAAATGAGAAAATTCGAAGGTGATCAGTTTTTCCATCCCCGTCCGTTCCGCGATTTCCATTTTCAGTTTCAGATTTCTCCAGTCGATGGGCAGGAATTGGATGGGCATCCCCCGTTCAAAACTTTCAACATTCGCCCAGGCGGTGAGGTGATGCTTGTCGGCCAGTTTTTTATGGATGAGGGTGAATTCTTCGAGTTCGGAAAAAGCCACCTGTCCGTCCTGGAAGGCCACAATATCGGCTTTGCCCGAAAGGGCGGAAAAGACCATGTCCCATTGCCTTTCATGTTCTTCAGGTGTTACGGGTTGTTCGAACTGCATCCTTCCCCTGACATAGGGCGACATCAGCACCGGCAGATCGATTTTCCCCTTCAGCGTTTCACATAATCCGGCCAGAAGACCGACCTGAGACTCCTCGTAACCATGTAGTTCATGACTGGCATACCACCCCCTGAAGGCTTTCCTTTGGCCGTACCTCTCAGCCACCTCTCCGGCCAGATCGGTGTTGATTTCCAGCTCTTTGCGGTATTGCCCTTCATGCCAGTACCGGCCCGAATCGTAAAGCCCAAAGAAGAGATCCATCCCGCAGCGTTCGGCCTGGCGAAGGAAAAGATCCACGAGATCGGTGTATGCCGGGCGCATGAATCCGTGCTTTTTCAGGACCTTCGAATCGAAGGTCATTTTATCCCGGTAGCCGCAACGGATAAGGATGACGGTGTCGATGCCGATGGACCGCATCGCATCAAAATCGTCCGCCCATTCTTTTTCCCCCCAGTTTGCGGAGGGGATATCATGGGAGATTTCATCGAGGAATGTCCCTGTAATGTTCATGGAGATGTTCTGAAGGTGGTGATTTGCCATTGGATTCAAACTGTCTGTGCCCGGGAGGGTTATCCTGAACCTCCTCTTTCCCGGTCGACAAAATATAAAGGATTGTCCCTAAGTTTCTTTAATGCCTTCTCCCACAGGGGGGCAGACTTCAGGAGCCAGCAAGAGGCGGAAAGGATCATCCCTGTGGCGTAATCACCGGCGTCCAGTAACCCGGCAACCCGGTCGTATCGCTGTTCATACCCCCTGAAGTCGTGGGTAATGTATTCTTTTTCGGTCACGTTACCGTTGGCGTCGGTGAGGCGGTACCTGACCATTTCGCCGAAAAGGTAGGGAGGGGGAGACAGTTCTTCAATGCCATGCATGGAGGTATTGGGACGGAGACCGCAACCCAGGAAAAGAATTTTGCCGTTGTTCTCCATGAGCTTTCTGAGAGGAGATTCGGGTCCGCAGGGGGTATGATCGAGATGATGCCGGGATAGGTAACCGGCGGCATTTTTCCCGGATGCACAGATGGAATGCGTGGGATGCAGGCTTCGCAGTGTATCCGGAAGACACCGGAAATATTCGGTTAGCGCTCCCACGCAGGTCGGTGTTTCCTTTAGGTTGAATTCCGGGCGTTCCGGAGTCACATTTTCGTACGACAAGGCCGGCAGGAGGAGGGTGCCCGATTCGCCTATCCTTTCTCTAAGGGCATCGATAACGATCCGGGCTCGGTTTTCAAACCGGCCGATGGCGTTCAGCGAGGAATGCACGAGCAATGCGTCGCCCTTTGCTACCCCGAGACGCTCAAGATCTTCGATGATTTGTGTTTGAGGATCTTTCATCATTTCGTTTTTACCCGTATTCCGCGGATTGACCGGTCAACCCCCTCCCTGCGAAACCGGTTTCATGGCCGGCATCCAGGGTTCCATACCGGAAACCTTCATCCTTCGCCTGAAAATCCTGCCGTCTGAAACGCTATACAGGATATCGTGATTTTTTCCTCCGAAGGCCAGTGAGGTCACCTTCCCGGTGGGCAGGGTGAGGATTGCCCTGACCCGGCCGTTCTGATCGCAGACCTGCACGCCCATGTCGGTGGCAACCCAAAGATTGCCTTTGTTATCAAAGGTCATGTTCCCGTTCTGGTCGAAGCTGAAGTTTTCGCTGTTATGAAGCCAGTAGAAACGCTCCCCGTCTGTCAGGGTTCCCTTGTCGCCAATGACGTAACTGTAGATCCACTGGGAATGCTGTTCGGTTTGCATCAGCAGCCGGTGGTTCGGGTAGAGGGCGAGGTATGTCCCGCCGTATTGTCGCTGGCTGAGCATTCGTTTGTCGCCGCCGGTAGTGATCAGCCAGATTTTGCCTTGGTCACCGGTGGCCTGGGTGAGATAGAGATTTTGATCAGGGGTCCGGAGGATGGATCTGACGCCGGGGAGTCCCGTGGCGACAGTGCGGTTTTGACCCTTTCCCCGGGCGACGATGGTGCCTTTGGAATTCACGATATAGAATTCAGTGCCGGAAGTTCCGGCGGGGAACTCTCCGGCTTTGAGTTTCATCACCGGCGTTATCGTGTTTGTGGTGTCGATGGAGATGATCTGGCCGGAAGGTTCCATGAAAAGGATATTGCCGTCCTTATCGCTAAACAGGTCGCTTGCCGGGGAATAGGGCTGATTGATCTCTTCCCAGCCGGAATCGCCGGGGAGAATGGCGGTGAGCATATCGTTCAGGGATGTACCGCGTTTCACCTTTGCCGGCCAACCCTTCCACAGCCACCGCATGGCATCGGGAAAAATGGCGGTAGCCTCGATCCCGTCATGGCCGCCCCGGCCCCAGGTGTGGGTCACTTCGTAGCCGGCGAAATTCAGGGCCATTTCCATCTGCCGGTTGGCTTCAAACCAGTATCCGAAAAGAGGGTTCCAGGCGTCTTCGATGCCGTCTTCCAGGTAAATCCGCAGGGGTTTGGGTTCTGTTTTCCGGATGAGTGCGGGGTAGTCGTTACCCCCGCGCATGGCAACATAAGTCCCGATGGCGCTGAACACCCGGCTGAAGGCATCGGGTCGCTCCCAGGCGGCGGTGAAAGCACAGATCGCCCCGCTGCTCGCCCCGGCAATTGCCCGGTCGTTGCCATCTTTCGAAAAACGGATGGCCCGCCCGTCACCTGTTTTCTGCTTTTCGACATCGGGGAGCAATTCATCGAGTAGGAAGCGGACAAAGGTATCGTCGGTTCTGTCGAATTCGTTACTGCGATTAAAGCGAAGCACCATCCCGGTGCTGTCGGAGATGTTTCCGGATCCCACGAAAACACCGATGGTCACCGGCATTTCTCCCGTCGCGATCAGATGATCGAAAACCGTGGGGGCATTGAACTGGATGCCATCCATGTTGACGTACAGGCAGGCCGGCTTTTGCGGGTCATAGGCCGCAGGAATGTAGATCCAATAGGTTCGCGTAGTCCCCGGATATATGCTGGAACCGGTAAACTGCCGCTTCAGGATTTCACCTGCCCGGACGCTGCTGTCGGGCCGGGTTGCCGGATCGTAAGGGTAGGCCAGGTTGGCCTTGTTTTGTGCCATGACCGGAAGGGCAAGGATGACGCCCAGCAGGAGAAGGAATTTTATTTTCATCATGTCTGCTGTTACAGAATCAGGGATAGGACGGGTAAAAATAGAAAAATAGATTCAGCGATAGGACACATGGGGGGTATTTTTCATCGGAAAACCCGGAAGAGACACATAGTCCCGGTGTCGGCATCTCCCGGAAAGAAGCCTGATCAGGACATTATTTTTTCTGCCGCCCCACCCTGAGGACCTCACGGCCATAAACCTCGTTCAGAAGGGCAGCCACGCCGGCATAAATGGCCGAGGAGCCGCAGAAGATCCCTTCATAGCCGGTGAAAATCCGGATCCCGGCATTTCCTGTTTCACCCAGGGCAAGCAGAAAAAACAGAAGGGTGAGGGAGGCGAAAACCACCTGGAGCGCCCGGGTCATTTTTAATGTTCCGATGAAAAGCAAACCGGTGAAGATGCCCCAGAGGATGAGATAGGCGGCCATTCCGACGGCTGAGGGCGCCGGGATCCATTTCCATGAGGGCATGAGGATCAGCGCCACCAGGGAAAGCCAGAAAAATCCGTACGAGGTAAAGGCCGTCAGCCCGAAGGTGTTCCCTTTTTTGGACTCCAGGATGCCGGCCACGACCTGGGCCAGCCCTCCAAAGAAAAAACCCATTCCGAGGATCATGGAATTCATTTCAAAAAAGCCGGCATTGTGCAGGTTCAGGAGAACGGTGGTCATGCCGAAGGCCAGCAGGCCCAGCGGAGCCGGGTTGGCCGTCTGGTCGCGGAGAGTCATGGTCTGTTGTTCCATAATGATTTCGTATTCAAAAAAATATACAGGATACCACGGTCAATTTAGGACAAATCGCCGGATGTTTTATGCGCAGATTCAAATTGTTTTACACCGCCTGCACCCGTTCAAAGAACCCGCGTGATCGGAATTTCCCGTTCCTCCCTGCATTTTATCAACAAAAAATTCTATTTTTAAACCGCCTTTTACCAACGAACCGATAACGGATCCAAAGATGAAGATGAACAGGATGGTCACGGCGTTCCTGCTGATGACCTTTTACCCCATGTCCTTTTACGCGCAGAAGGGCGACGCCCTGCACACCGAAAAAAGCGGGCAGCTTTACTCACGCTGTTTCAGCGTGATGGCCTTCAACAATACCTATTACCAGGGACGCCGGGGGGCCGTTGAGCTCGTTATTCACGGTGACCGTGTCGCCTCGAACGGCGACATACGCCTCGAGCCAATTCCCATCCCGGATGACTGGAACATCCCCATGCCCAAATTTGTCGGTTCAGAGACCGACAGTGTGAACAATGCGATCCATATCCGGATGGCGTATCCCGCTTTGGGCTTTACCTACCATATCGACCTGAAAGGAGAGGGGGAAAACCTGCGTATCCGGGTTAACACGGAAGGAGAGATCGCCGATTCGCTCATCGGGAAACTGGCCTTCATGATGGAATTCTTCCCGGGAACCTATAAGGGGAAAGCATGGTTCATGGACGGCGAGGAGGGGATCTTCCCCCATCAGTTTAACGGTCAGCGCGATTTCCGCAACCACCGTCTGGAGACGCTCCCGATGGCCAGCGGGCGCAAATTGTCCCTGGCTCCCGATGACAGCCTTCATCATCTGACCATCGAAGCGGTGGAAGGCCATCTCGATCTTCTCGATGGCAGAGGCAGCACCAATCATAAATGGTTCATCGTCCGCAGTCTTCTTCCCGGGGATCACCACGGCAATGCCATTGAATGGGTGATCCGCCCGGAGATCCATCCCACCTGGAAGAGTGAACCGGTAGTGGGCGTTTCCCAGATCGGCTACGAGTCGATGCAGCCTAAGGTATCGGTGATCGGGATGGACAACACGGATGTCCCCGACAGCATGTTTCTGTACCGTGTCGGTTTTAACGGGAGGGACGAGTGTGTAAAAGCCGGTATACCCGTCGTATGGGGTCCGTATTACCGGAAAACGTATGCCCGGTTTGATTTTTCAGATGTGACGGCGGAAGGGATGTACTTTTTAAGCTACCGGGGAAAAAGGACAGAGAGCTTTATGATCAGCCCTGGACTTTATGAGCGTGAATTCTGGCGGCCAACCCTGGAGACGTTCATCCCGGTCCAGATGTGCCATGTCTCTGTCTGGGACCGCATGCGGATGTGGCACGGAGCATGTCACCTCGACGATGCCCTTCAGGCTCCCCCGGGGATGCCGCATTTCGACAATTACCAGATGGACGATGAAACCCATACTCCATTCAAGGCTTATGAGCATATCCCCGATTACAATACCGGCGGATGGCATGATGCCGGTGACAATGATATTGAGTCGCCTTCAAACACATCCACGGTTTATACCCTTAGCCTGGCCTGGGAAGAATTTCACCGGAACTCGGACCAGACCTATATCAGTGAGCCGCAACGGAGCGTCAGGCTTCATGAACCCGACGGCCAGCCCGATCTTCTGCAGCAGATCGAACACGGGGTGGACTATATCCTCGCCTGCTACCGGAATTTCGGTCACTACACCCGCGGGGTGATTTGTCCCGGTTTTGAACAATACCTCCAGATGGGTGACGCTGCCTCGCAGACCGACGGAAAAGTCTATGACCCGTCACTTGCCCCGGACCAGGTTGCCGGCGATCGTTCGGGGAAAAGGGACGACAGGCTGGCATTTACCAACTACCGGCTGTCGTATGAATTTGAGGCGGCCTCAGCTCTTGCAGCGGCCTCCAGAGCCCTGAAGGAGTATAAACCTGCGCTCTCGGAAGCGTGCCTGGACACTGCCCTGACGATCTGGAGGTCTGTTGCCAATGCCACCGAAGACGGCACGTCGCCAAGGTATGCCCGTTACCAGGAAGCCCGCAAACGCATGCTGGCCGTCGAACTTTATCTTTGCACCGGCGACAGGGAATTCAGGGACCTGCTGCTCCAACCTTTTGAGATGTCCGGCCGTTTTGGCAGCTATTCTCTCTGGTCGTTCAGCCGGGTGGTCGATAAACTGGGAAACCGCGAGTTTAAAAACCGTTTCGACCAGGCGGTTAAAGATTATGAGAAGGGGTTCGAGCAAGAACTCTCGCAGAGCCCGTACCATGTCCTGCCCATTCACAGTATGTTCGGGACAGGGTTCAACTACATGGGGGTGGCCCAATCACAGTATTACCTGCACAAATATGCTCCGGATGTGGTGGGTACCGGTTTTATCTACGATGTGATCAGCTATATGCATGGAAATCACCCGGTATCCAACCATTCACTGGTCAATGGTGTCGGTGCGAAGTCGATCACGTCGGCATATGGCGCCAACAGGGCAGACCATTCCTATATTCCCGGCGGGATCTGTGCCGGTCCCCTGCTGATAAATCCCGACCTGCTGGAATTCCGCGTCGACGACCCGTTCTTCTGGGTGCAGAAGGAGTACACCATTGCTTCAGGAGCGGCCTATGTTTTTATGATGATGGCTGCCGAGCAGATGGAGACAGGGGCCAAGCGGTAACCGGTCACAACGCGTATTCGCCGCATATGATCCTGGGGACCATCGGGGCCTGTTTCGGTGAATTTACGGCTCATGCCTTCAGGTTTTCCACCAGGGCTTTCATTTTCTGCAGGGCGGTTTGCGCCACCACCCCGGGATCCTGCTTCCAGTATTCGCGGTTGAAGAGTTCGACCGAGAGGACCTTCTCCCCGCCCATCGATGCCAGGGCCGACAGGATCTGCTTCATGGGTGCAGCGCCGTCGCCGGGATACACCCTGTCGCTGTCATCCTGCTGTTCCCGCGGGATATCGGACGGGTAGTCGTTCATGTGGAGGATTTCGATCACATTGCCCCTGAACATGTTGAGGGATTCAAACCCCGATCCGCCGCGGAAAAGATGAAAAACGTCAGCGAGGATATGGACATCCGGGTCATTGGCGACGGCACAGACCATGGCGGCCTGGCCCAGGTGAAAGAGATAGGGGGAGGCGCCCCAGAATTCCAGTTGAGGCATAACACCCGTCTGGCGGCCCAGGCTGATCAGTTCCCGGTAGAGCTCGCCCGCGCGGAAAAGGTCGAGCGCCTCGTCGCCCGTCACCCCGGCGGCTGGTGCGGCGATCCGCGTGCACCCCAGTGATGCCATCAGTTCCATGTCGTTTTTCATCTCCGCCAGGCCCTCTTTCCGCTTCGGTTCATCCCTGACCAGCCAGGGGGCAAAGCCGATGGCGTTCTCCACCCGGATGCCGCTGTCACGGATGTATTTTTCCAGGGAGGCAGCCGTATGCCCTTCCGCCAGGTAAGCCCTGACATCCCGGATCCAGAGCTCGATACCGTCATACCCGGCCCGGGCCGCGATCGCAATATACTTTTTCACTCCCGGATTCTGACCGCTGATGGTGCTGGTATTCAGCGAGAAACGAAAGGATGTTTTTCCGGTGGGCCTTTCTTCAGCGGCCAGTGAAGCCTGAACAGGGGAGACTTCCGGCAGCCAGGGCCATTCCGGTGTATTTGAGAAGTTGCCGGCGGGTTACCATAGTGAGCTTTTTACGGTGTTCATGGATTACTGGAGGATGACGTAGATGATATCGGAAGGCAGTTCGAAATCCACCTGCTCATTTTCCCGGATCAGCGGGATGCGGTGGACCTCATAACCGGCGGTATTGAGCAGGACGGCTTCCTTTAGTTCGGGATTGGTGAGACTGATATGGGCGTGGATCGATTTTCCCAGCCAGGGCATATGGCCCGTATTGAGGATTTTGTAACCCTGGAGGGTATCATCGCCCATGGTATACCTGGCAGGTTTATCTTTCCAGCCGGTGGGCCGGAAGACCGGTCCGGCCTGCAGGAGGATCCGGGACGAAGCCTCCAGGGGCTTTGCGTCGAGGGAGACAAGTTCAATGGTAATGTATGTGTTTTGTGAAGTGATGGTCAGGGTGCCGAGCTTGTACTTCTTTTGCCGTGAAAGGAATCCGGAGACCGCCCTGGCGCAGGGAGCGTTCAGTGTGAAAACGCCGTTCCCGTAATCGAGATTCAGTTCGCCGGTAGTGCTGCCGACCGTTTTTTTCTGAAGGTTGATCAGGTCATCCAGACCCGGATAGAGACTGACTGCGGGCCGGGCGGCGCCATACTTCACCTCAACACGGCCGGTGAGATAAGCCAGTGGATTCACATCCGTTTCCTTCATGCCCCGTTCATTTTTATAACCGGCATCCCTGTTGGGATCATAGCTGCTTTCTTCGGCAATCACCGGAATGTCGCGGTTATAGAGCTGATCCATTGTCCTTTCCTCGTGCACCACGGTTTCTCCGGGCCTGATGTAGTTTTTCCGGAACATCAGGGCATTGGCCGGGAACATCCAGGCTCCCCCGGGGGTTGAATACGTCCACCGGTTCATGGGATGCAGGCCTCCCCCAAGATCGATCCGGCTCAGGTAAGGATCACGGTCCAGGTCAACAGCATTGAATACGAACCAGAAGTATGAGTCCACCCCGGTGAGTGAGCTGTAGGCGGAGACCAGCAATGGGCCCTCCGACTGGAACTTATGCGGCAGGTTCCACCCGCTCTCGGTGACGAGCATCGGGTATCCCTGAACCTGCTTGATGTTGACCGGCAGATCCACGGGGTTCTTCAGCGCAGAGTGCCCCTGGTAATAATGACCGGTGTCGATCCGCCAGCCCGAATTTTCACCGGTGTGCCCGGGATCGAAATAGCGGTTGACGGCTTCCACCTCGCAGGATGTATAGGTGTAGCGTTCAAGATCGTTGAGCCGGAGCTGATCGGCCGTTCTCCAGTTGCCTGCATTGACGAGCTGATGGCAGCCGAGCACGTCACGGTAGTAATCATGCATTTCCTTGTAGAAATCATACTGGGTCCCGGTGAAGAAGATGACCTGGTCGCGCATCCTGGCCCGTTCTTCCGGCGGAAGGTCGCGGGTCATATCCCACGTGCTGAAGATCCCGAAGAGCGAATTGTCAGGATCGTCTTCCTTGAGGGTGAAGTTATCCCACTGCCTGAGCGTGTTCTCGTAGGATCCATATTTTTTTATGAGCCAGGCGGTGAATTTTTTCCGGATCAGCAGGCGGAGTTCGGGCTTTATGTTTTGCATGGTCCAGAAAAATACCCCGTCTTCGTTCTGTACCTGGATGAGTCCGACGGCCGGATCATCCCTGAGGGCAATCCCCGTGTAAGGGTTGGGAGTGGTATAGAGGTATTTCACCCAGGTCTTGTAGGCATTTTTCAGGGTATCGCTGAAGAAGATAACACCCCAGAGGTCGTCCTTCCCGGAATAGCCTTCGATGCCCCATTCCTGCGGGACCCATCCTCCCATATGACCGTTATGCGCCCAAAAGGGGGAGATGGTGGTGTAGATCCCTTCTTTTTTCATAAAGGCGACGGTTTTCCAGATGGCGCGGGCTTCAGAGGTATCGACATCGTAAATACGGGTCCCTTTCCCGGCCGGATTGATGGATCCATGGAACCGCACCATGTTGACGCCGATCTTGGCAAGAAAACGGGCATGGCGTTCCATCTCCCCGTCGGTGAAATGTTCGGCATTGCCGGCTTCATTGGCCGACCAGAAACGTATCGGCACCCCGTCACCCCTGACAAAACTGTTGCTGTCGGCCGAAAGCCCGATAAATCCGTGCTCTCCGGCCACGGTTTCATTCAGGGATCTGAGGTCAAGGGCCGCGTCACTGGTAAAGGGATCGACCGGGTATTCAAAGACAAAAGTTCCGGGGGTGCCGCTGCAGGCGTACAACATGATGGCAACAGGGACCAGGATAATCAGGGATCTGAATGACTTCATACAATGTTCCGTTTATGATTGTGACAAAAGGGGTTCGTGGCGGATGCGGGCGTGGCATCCCTTCAGCCATTGAATTCTCTCAGGGCTTCGATCATGGCCACGACATTTTCCAGGGGGACATTTGCCTGGATATTGTGAATGGTGTTGAAGACGAATCCGCCGTCAACCGAAAAAATCGTGCAGTTTTCAAGGACCTGCCGTCTGACATCCTCCGGGCTCCCGAAGGGAAGGGTGTGTTGCGTATCGACCCCGCCGCCCCAGAAAACAATGCTGTTTCCGTATTCTTTCTTGAGATGTGCGGGATCCATTCCGGCGGCATTGATCTGGACCGGGTTGATGATATCAAAGCCGGCGTCGATAAAGAGTTTCATGAAGGGTTCGACAGCGCCGCAGGAATGTTTGAACGTTTTCCATGTGGTATGGGCATGGATCCAGTCGTTGATCTTTTTATAATAGGGGGCGTACAATTCATTGAAGGTTTCGGGGGAACAGAATTGCGAATTCTGTGTGCCGAAATCGGTACCGCAGATAAAAACGCCATCGATGGTATCGCCCATAATCGGCCCCAGTTTTTCATAGTTGGCCAGGGCGATGTCGGTTTGTTTTTCAAAGATCCGGTGGATATAATCCTGCCGGGCGAGGGTGGACATGTACCATTCGGAAATGTCGCGGATACCCTTTGGATCGCGCAGTTGCATGGCCGGCACGAGGGCGATGTCGCCGAGAGCCGTACCCCCGAAGGTGGCAATGATGCCGCGGGGGGAAGTGCGGGCACGGGCGGCCATGGCATCCCAGTATTCCATGTCGGCACCGGTGAGCAGGGTGAATTCTTCGAGATTGTCGTCAGGGTTGAGCTGCGCTTCGTCAAAGGGATGTTGGCGGATGACGGCGTCAAAGAAGTAGCCGTCGGAGGGCATTTTCGCAGAGGGCGGAAGGCTGGTGTCGCCTTCCGGACTCATCAGCAGGCTGCCGTCGGGCGCGCGGACCACATTGAATTTTTCCGGAACGAGGACCTCCTGGTTCCACGGTGTGACAAAAGGTTTCCATCCCTCGTTCCGGAAGCCGAACATGTTCTTCTCAGGGGTGATCCCTTCAACATCCACCCCGATGGCCTCCATCAGATCTTCTTCGATTTCCCCGAGCATCTGGTAGGGTTCCGTCAGTTTCACCGGATGTTTTTCGAGCCCGTAGTGCTGCCGGAGTTTTTCGACGATCAGGACATGAATGCCGGTGACGGCCGTACTGCCGAAGTCAACCGGTATCCTGCATGTTCCGTGATGTTCAAGGGCTGACATCAGCCTGTCTCGTTCGGGGGTCATGGATTCCTTGTTTTGAATTTTAAAGATAGGAAGCTTTTCTTAGTTCTGAAAGGTTTTCAGGAGGAGTGTTCACCGTGATTTCACATCCGCCCGACAGGATAAAGCGTTCCCCACCATACCGGTCCGTCAGGTCCCTGGCCAAGAAGAAGAGTTTTTCCGGCGTCTCCTCCTGGATGGTAACCGGGTTGATGTTGCCGCACAGTACGGTTTTTTCTCCCGTGATTTTCCGGGCTTCGGTGATATCCACCTGCCAGTCGAGGTCCAGGATATCGGTGCCGGTCTTTGCCAGCGAGGGAAGAAGATGTGTGATATCCCCGCAGATATGAAGTTTGACCTTCGCCCCAAGCGAATGGATGTAACGGATGATCTCGGTGATGGTTTTCCAGGACGAAGGCGTCATAGGTGGCCGGGTCGATCTGGCTGCAGATCGAATCGCCGATTCCAATGATGTCGCATCCGGCTTCGATCTGTGCCCGGGCAAAATCTTTGGCCGTGATCATGCACTTGTCGATCAGGATCCGGCAAAAATCGGGATCCGTCATCAGGGCGATGAGCATCGCGCTAACGCCGGCCAGGTCACAGGCTTCGGCCAGCGGGCCTTCAATCCAGCCGATGAGGGGAACTTCGCCCTTCAGTTCACGGGACAGAAGGGTCGCTGCCCGGATACGGTCGGCCGTGCGTTCTGAGCGGTAAACATCGGGATTTTTCAGGGAACGGGCCTCCGAAGCCGAGGTAACGATGATTTTCTCACAAACGGGGACACCGTCCGGGATGAACCTGACAGGGGCGCCAAAGGCGGATGTTTCGCGGTAGGGATCGGAGATCAGCCCGGCCATGTCCATGTCAAATTTTTCGAGTGCCAGCAGATTGGCCCTGACGAGGTTGCGGTAATCGGATGCAAATTCCCCATAGGAGTTCCCGGCGAGACGTGCTGCAAAATGCATGAGAATGGGCCGGAAAAGAACCCTGCCGGCAGGTTTTTCACCCTTCAGCAATGCGTCGAACATGTCTTTTTTTGTCATGACTAGTGAACTTATGTCGTTGTCATTTGTGCAGGATCCTTTTCTTCCTGCGGGACCGGGATCCCCGCCTTCTCTCCTGCCGCTTAGCGCTTACTTCTGCCCGGGGGCGGATAGTTCATGGCATCATCATCAATAACCACCACCCAGTCGGGGCCGTCCTGGGTAGAACGGATGACCTGTTGCCAGGCCGAATAGTCAAATTCACCCGTATTGCCGGTTGTTCCCTGGGGGAAGGCTTCGCCGGTGCGGGGATCGTACCACCATATCCTGAGCTTGCCGCCGCTGATCACATCCGTTTTGACTTTGAAATCACGGATCAAGGGGGTATAGACCATGATATATGTGGCATCTTTTTTCCCGGGGGTTCCGTCGCGGGTGATCCCGATGCGTTCGGACGACCAGTCGGGGTTTTCAGATTCAAGCAGATCCCGGGAAGGGAAACGTGACAGAAATGGCCTCGATTCCATGAGAAAACGGAGATGCCGGAGTTCCCCCGCTCCGGGTTGCTCCAGTGCTTCATCCCACGGCAGCCGCGCAAAAATGACAGGCTGGTATTCTTTCCGGTACATCTGCCAGATGTTGTTGTTTCCGTAGGTGTGACCAAAGGCGCCGGCAAAAACGGCCCAGTAAGCCTGTTTGCGGATCTCGAGGTCGTTATGCCTGGGGTTGTCGGGATTGAACCAGGCCGGGATGTCCTCATAAGCTGGTTCACCGTCGATCACCGGTTTGACGGGTGTAAGGTTGTAGTCGTGGGCGATCCAGTTGTAGACGGGGAAAGAAGGAGCAAGGTGCCCGGTCTGGATCAGGTTAAAGTCGAGCCAGCTCTTGTCCTGCAACCAGAATGAGCTGGATTGCTGACCCGAAGGATGGTAGCTGATCAGGTGCCGCCCCCCGTCACCTTCTCTCAGTCCCCTGGCCAGTGCATCCCAGATTTCCGGCGCTGTATCGAAAGGGCGGTCGCCGCCAAGGATCCAGACAACATTCCATTTATCGCGGTACCGCGTACCGAGGAATTGACCATACCGGTAGGCTTTTTCCGGTGTGAAAATGTGCATGTTTTCAAAAAGCGGATGCGCTTTATCCTCGACATGTGCACCCCAGGTGGGAAGAACAGCCATGTACAAACCGAATTCAGCAGCTTTGTCAATGGTGAAATCGACGAGGCCGAAATAGGCTTCGTTGGGTTTGTTGGGATCAAGGTCATGCAAGGGAAGATTGCCCTCCCTGTTGGGAACGGTGAGCCCGTTTATTTCACTGAGGATAACGGCCTGAATGACAGTAAACCCTTTGCCGGCCCGGTTTCTCAGGTAGTGCTCAATTTCCGGTCGGTCGAGACGGTGAAAAAGCTCCCAGCCTGTATCGCCCAGCCAGAAGAACGGGGCACCATCATCTTTCACCAGAAAACGGTGGTTTTCAGAGACCCGGAGATACTGGCCGGAAACGGCACCCGGCAGCATCATGGTCAGGACAAGGGTGAATAAAAGGGTCTTCATCTCCCAATCAGGCTTTGGTGAGGAAACAATATTACTAAAAATTCCAAAGAGAATGAATCTAAACCATTCCGGAAACCGGCATTTTGGATAAAAACCTTTGTGCCCCGGCGCCGGTCAAACTCCCAGCTCCAGATCCCGCGTATATTCATATCCGATCCGGTAGAGCTCATCGGCGGCCCTGAAATCCAGTATGTCGTATTGATCCAGTTTTCCGGGTTCAATGAAGACATCGCACCGCTCCCGGCTTTCCCGGATGGGTATTGTCGACCCCGAGATGAAAAGCCCGGCTTGCCACCTGGATGAGGCCGCTGAGTTCAGGTCAGAATTCAACGATGATACCGATTGTCGGAAGGATGGTGCCTCCTCTCAGGGCAAGCTGTTTGAGCTGGTATCTCTGCAGTGCCGGAGCATCGCCGGGATTGACCGGCTGGGGAGCGCTCCTGTCGAGAACGAGCACCTCCTGCTGATCGGCTTTATAGTTGTAGACGTTTTGAACATCGACGTAAAAATTCAATGAGATCTTTTTCAGGAAGTATTCCTTATCGACCCTTAGATCGAGCTGATGAAAGGACTGAAGACGCTTGCTGTTGTAAAGGCTGTAGTCGGGGATGCCCTGGTTACGAAGGTCCCAGGCCTGAACGTACGACGATTCCATGATATCGAAAGGGGTGTAGGGCGATCCACCCACGAACCGCCATTTCATCCCCACTCTCCAGTTCCGGTCGAATTCCCGGATAGCCAGGATATTCAGGATATGCCGGTTATCCCAGGCGGTGGGGACCCACCCGTTCGCCGCATAGGAAAGATCCCGGAATGCCTGGGTTTCACTCCTGACCATGGTGTAGGAGATGACCAGATTCGCTCCCAGGAAATCTTTGTTACGGTAAAGAAGTTCGAACCCATAGGCCCTTCCGTTGGCTGTCGATTTGACTTCTTCATCACCGAAGGTCCCGAAATCGGCCCCTTTTCCGGCGAGCGAAACGGAATCGGTTACGCTCCACGGGTAATGATGATAAAATTTATAAAACCCTTCAAGGGTCAGCCGTGATTTTTCCCCCGGCCGCCATTCGATCCCGGCCACATAGTGATCGGCCGAGATGTAACTAAGGCCATTGGCGCGGTTGACCAGTGTCCCGGCGAAGTCGCGGTAGCCCAGCGTCGTATAGGGCGGCAGCTCGAAATACCTCCCTGTGTTGGCATTCAGGTAGAAGCCTTTGAAGAGCTGGTATGAAGCAGAGAGGCGGGGCGAAAACTGGTCGAACAGGTTGGACATGCTTGTGGAATAGTTGCTGGCATCCATACGAAGACCAAAAGACAGCGTCAGTCTTTGCTTCAGGAAATCACGGCTCACCTGACCGAAGGTTCCCCAGCGGAAAAGATTTAAATCGGAATGATACCGGATGGTCTCCGGTGCATTGTTGATAAAGGTCCGGCTGAAGGTTGAATTCGTATACCCTGCATAGATCAGCCCGGCACCATAATTAATCCTCAGGCCGTTTTTGTACTCGGCGTTGTGCTCGTAACGAAGTTTCGTTTCGCTTTCGGTCGAGGAGTAGTCGAGCAGTTTCAGTGAGTCCTGCTCAATATTGTTACGGTATTTCCATGAGGCGTTATTCAGGGTGTTCCGGCTCAGGACCCAGGTATCATATCCCCTGTCGCCATAATGCTTGAACACCGCACCGGCCGTGTAAGTCCATTGTTCGTTCACGGGCAGATAGCCGAGGATGTATTTTTGCTCCTCGGTGGAATCGGCCTTCAGGTTGAGGGAGAACTGGTCGATGGCGCCGAGGCCCAGGAGCGTCAGTTCATTTTTTTCGTTGAAACGGGTCTTAGTTTTGAACTGGAAGTCGTTGTAGGTCGGCAGAAAAGGAAGACCGAGGGCGGAAAACAAAAATTGGAGGTACGACCGCCGCGCGGAGAATATGTATGATGTCCGGTCACCCAGCGGACCGTCGAGTGTGAGGGCCACATCGGAGGCTCCCAGGGAACCCTTGGCACGTAATTTTTCACTGTTCCCGTCGACCATTTTAAATTCAAGTACCGAACTGAGCGCATCTCCGCGGTCGGCAGGAAATGCACCCGAATAAAAGTCCACCTCGCGGATGAAATCGACGTTGATGATCCCCACCGGACCGCCCGAAGCGCCCTGGGTCGCAAAGTGATTAATATTCGGGATCTCGACGCCATCGAGGTAAAAGCGGTTTTCGCTCGCCCCTCCGCCCCTGACGATCACATCGTTCCGGTAGGCCGGCGTGGAAGCCACCCCGGGGTACGACTGGATCACCTTGGAAATGTCGCGGTTGCCACCCGGATTTTTCTCAATTTCGACAAGGTCGATGCGACGGAGCGAAACGGGGCTCTCCGCGCTTCTCCGGAACGGGGAAGCCTTGACCGTGATCTCTTCAAGCCTGACATTGGCTTCCTTCAGCGGAACATCCAGGAAGGACTTCCGCGCATTGGTCACCAGGATGGGATCCGATACAAAGGGTTCAAACCCGACAGACGATACCGCCACCTGCACATATCCGGGCTTCAACCCGGTGAATGAAAAATTTCCCTTCGCATCGCTGATGGTTCCCGTCCCTGTCCCGTAAATCGCCACCGTGGCAAATTCCACGGGCTCATTGTTCCCGTCATTGTAAACCCTTCCCTCAATGCGCCCGTTGTCTTGTGCATCAAGAATCCTGAACATCAGCATCAGGACAAAGAAAAACATGCCTGTTCTCCGTTTCATGGGTCCGTTGTTTTAATCTTCACCATTCAACAATGACCGGATCAATTTGTTCATCTAAGTGTTTAATAAAATGATAAAAAATATAAACAATTAATAAATCGAATGATTTTTGGTAAATATATTATAAAATATTAATATAATGTAGAATAAAAAATAATAAAATAAAAATGCGGCAATATAATGTTTAATAAAATATGGTAAAAGATAAACAAAAAATATTGGTCGTCCTTTTATGGACCTGTTCATTCGGGGAAGGGACCCGTGATGGCGCCGATCCGTTTCCCGGATCCGGTCATTTTCTTTCCAGGGGTAAAGATTACAGGTCCGGCCGGTGTTTCGGGGAAGTCGGTGACCGTGACGACCCTCTGGGATGGATTGATTTTCCCGATATCCCGGATAAGGCGTGATATCGTCATGTCGTGGATTTCCCCGTTGATGATGACCCCGGAGAAGCCCTGACCTGAGCCGAGAATGTCAAGGGTTTCCCAGCCTGAAGAAGTGAAGGCCATACCGGCACCGCTATTTTTGAGGATCAGGCGGATGTGTTCGCGTCGGGACTGTTCAGGTTCAACAATAAGGAACGTGAGATTCTTCCAGGTTTCGGATTTTTTCACCGTTGTTTGCTTTCCATCCGGGCCCTGAAGGACTGCAGGAATGGTGAAATAGAACACCGATCCTCTGCCAGGTTGGGATTCGACCCCTATTTTCCCGCCCATCAGCTCGATGAATCCCCTGGAAATGGAAAGTCCCAGTCCGATCCCGCCGTATCCCCGGGTCCTGTAGTCCTCGTCAGACTGGCGGAAAAGGTCAAAGATCACCTGGTGTTTCTCCGGCTCAATTCCGATGCCGGTATCGCGGACATAAAAGAGCAGATGTCCCGTCAGCTCGGTATAATAACCAAATTCAATAAATCCCTCGTGGGTGAATTTCCGGGCATTGCTCACCAGGTGGAAAAGGATCTTACGTACCTTTTCCTGGTCGCCGGTGATCTGCACACCGGTATCCATCAGGCGGTTGTCGAGGCGGATCTTCACGGCTTTGGCGGTATCGAACCGGTCGTACCTCCCGGCGTATTCATACAGCTCCTTCATCAGCGGGGCAAGACCGAACCGGTGCTGTGACGGACTGACCTGCTTCGACTGGATTTGTGAAATGTCCATGATCTCATCGATGATGTTCAGCAGATCATTGCTTTTCCGGCTGATGAGATACGTGTACACCGAACGTTTTTTGGTGGAAAGGCCAGGTTCATTCAACAGGTCCGAAAACCCCAGGATCGCATTCATCGGCGTACGGACCTCATGCGACATATTGGCCAGGAAGGCCGATTTCAGCCGGTCGGATTCCTCTGCCCTGTTTTTGGCCTCCAGCAATTCCACGTTGATTTCGCTGATCCTGTCGTAACTCAGCTTCAATTCCGTGTTGATCTCACTGTATTTCCGGTTCCTCCTCTCCAGGTTATCCCTGCTTTCCTTCAACTCCTGCTGGGTGTTCTTCAGATCGGTGATATCGATGTTCATGCTGATGAACTGGCTTTCCCGTTCATCAATGTTCAGCCTGAAAATACTGCCCAGAAGGTGCTTGTCTTTCCTGCGGGTATCTTTTACCGTCACCTCATAGAGCTCATTGGTCCTCCAGAGTTCGTCGCCATCGCCTGTTTTAAGCTTCATGAACTCGCTGCGGTCGGGAAGAAGATCGCCAATCTTTTTTGAGAGAAGGGATCCGTGCCGGCAGCCGGTGATGGACTCCATGGCGCGGTTCACGAAACTGACCGTCCCGTCGCTGTCGAAGATGACGATGGGAATGTGCGGTGCCAGTTCCACGATGTTCCGGAATTTTTTCTCGCTCAGACGGAGAGCGGCCTCGGCCGTTTTCTGCGCCGTGATATCACGGGTATGAATGATCAGTTTGTCGAGGCTCCCATCCGTCCCATAACTCAGGAAGATCGTATCTTCAAGCCAGAGGTTATCACCCGACCGGTTTTTCCGGATCCTGTACGCGAACCTGACGTCGGTTTGATTTTTCGTGTAAGCCTGGCGCAGGGTGGCCAGCAGTCCGTCCAGATCTTCAGGATGAATGAGAGAAAAATAGAAATCCCTGAACCGGTCGTTCGGAATACTCAATTCTTCGAGCTCAAGCATCTTTCGGAAGGAAGGAGACAGGTACTTCAAATTGCCTTTTTCGAGCATCATGATACCGTCGGTCGAATATTCCGAGAGGAGTTTATACCGTTCCTCACTCTCCCTCAGCGCTGCCTCCGCCTTTTGTTTATGGGTGACATCGATGCCTATGGCAATAACGCCGGTGAAGTCTCTCTGCTTCAGGGGGCGCACCCGCCAGTCGATGCAATATTTCCTTCCCTTGCAGGAAAAGATGACAGACTGGAATGAGACTTCCTCTTCCGAATTCAACGCTTTTTCGAGAATCTTTCTGGAGGTGTCGTAATCGCCGGGCAGTTTTGTCAGGCTGAACCAGTTTTTATACTTAACATCTTCCAGACTGTAGCCGGAGATCCGTTCGGTTTCACGGTTGAAAAGGATGATGTTCCCTTTTTCATTCAGGACCAACACGAGGGCATTGGCTGTCTGGATCAGGTTTTCGTTGAATTCGCGGGCATACTGATTCTCCAGCTCGAGTTCCTTTAATTCGGTGATATCGGTGATAAAACCCATCAGCACAACTTTGTGACCTGTGCGGGAGTATATCCGGCCCTGGTCCCTGACCCAACGGGTACGACCGTGTTTATTGGTGATCCTGTACACCAGCCGGTAGGGTGAATTTTTAAGCACCGCCCTTCCGATCTGGCTCATCACCTCCTGCCGCTCGTCGGGATGAATGATGTCCTTGTAGAGGATCTCCCCGCTTCTGACCATCTCCTCCTGGGAGTAACCGGTCAGGTCCAGGCAGCCGTCGCTGACGTAATCCATCGTCAGGTTCGCATCATGCCAGCAGCGGTAAACCATCCCCGGGAGGAAGGCGTTGATAATCTCGAAGGGAAGGAGGAATTCATCGTCCGCTTTTTCCTGGCTGGCCGGCTTCCGGTTTGCCGGGATCGGGAAGAGGGGTTTCCCCCGCCGCGGGAAGCAGGTCACCCGGGTTATGTAACAGCAAAACGGTAAAAAGCTCCGGACCCACTTCTGCCCGCATCACCTCGATATCGCAATACCGTGTTTTCCGGGAAATATTGTGGCAGGGCACCGAATATGCAGCGGGATATTCACCTTCGAGCACCCTGGTGAAAAGCAGGTCAAGGGCGGGAAATTCCTCTTTCGGGAAAAGAGTGGAGAGACGGACGCCTTCAAGCCCGGATGTGGTCAAACCAAAAATCCGGGCGGCAGCCTCGTTGGCCGCGACGATCTTATCCCTTATGGCATCCGTGAGAAGGTATCCTGTGATCCGGCTGTTTTTGTAAAATCCCAGGTCAGCCCCGGTCAGGGTTTTCTCCCCTTCCTTTAAAAGCCTTCGCTCCAGCCAGGCCAACCGCTCGCGCAAAGCCTCCACCTCCGGACCATTCTGCCTGGAGAACTTCAGAAATCTCATAGAAAGCTGTCCTCAAGTTTGTTCGTTATTGAAAGGGGGTTGGTCATCCCGTCTTACCAGAATAGGTATTACGGTCCCGATCCGGTTTGGGTTACACCGATCCGGTCCGAAGTCGCATGCGCCTGTTTTCGGGAGGTTTGTTCACCCGGATCCTTTTTTCAACAGGTTTTCAAAATGTATCCTGTAGCGGGAAAGGTCGATGGCGGGATGTTTATGCTGGAGTTCGAGGGTCTTTCGCAGCTGTATTTCGAGGAATTTCCGGTGACCGGTGGTACTGCCGGACAATGGCCTGTGGGAGGCGGCCAGAGCAAGGGCGGCAATTTCACGGTTGAGATGGGAGGTCTCGTCGCTGAAGAATGTCTGGCTGAATTTTTCCCAGATGTATTCGATCGCCTGGTTGCTGGGGTGAAGCAGGTCGTCGGCGTAATACCGGTAATCGCGCAGGTCGTCGATCAGGAGTTCGTAAGCCGGGAAATAAGCCGTCATCGTATTGAAATGGTCCAGGATGTTTTTCACCGCCAGAACCAGTGAAGCCTTGCTGACCTGGTTCCCGAAATGCCCGTCTTTCCAATGCCTCACGGGGCTTATGGTGAAGAGAAACCGGGCGGAAGGGTTCTTTTTCCTGACAGCCCGGATCAGTCCGGCACACGCCTGGGTGATTCCGTCAACGCTCATCAGCTCACGGCTGAATTCCCGTGCCGGGACTTTGTGACAATTACAAACGACCTCTCCTGTTTTAAGCAGGCGGTATACCCAGGCTGTTCCGAAGGTGAGAAGGACATAATCCGCTCCCTGGAGTAAGGCCGAGGCTTCGTGAAGTGAATCATTGATCTGCCGGAGTACCGCGGCCCGGTCGGTTCCTGAGAATGATGAATGGTGATCGAAGGAGAACCAGAGCTCATTGTGGTATTCAAGATCCTGTTCCGTGTATTCCCGTCCCTCCAGGAGCCGGTCGATGTTTTTTTTGATTGACAGGGGATTGTAAACGACGCCAAACGGATTCACGATCACCGGGAATCCCAGGTCTTTCAGGCGTTGCCCGATATTGTTCGTGAAGCATGACCCGGTGAAAAGGATCTTGCTTGTGTGGTCGATCCTGAATGGGGAAGGTTCCGGGTGTATTTCTGTTCTGAAATGCATCGCGTTACAGATTGTTTTCCCTGAGCCAGTCAATGATATACCTGAACACCTCGTCGGCAACCAGTTCATTGTGCAGTTCATGATATTGTCCCTCCCAAAGTTTCAGGCGGGTTTTTTTACTGGTGTTCATCACATAGTTTTCACTGGCCCTCGGCGATGTTATCGTATCGGCCGTACCATGCATGAGTAAAAAGGGATAATTGATCTTGTAGACATTGCGGAGGGCAAATTTACCCGCCTCATGCAGTTCGAAGAAAAGGCGCACGGAGATCTTGTTATGCACCAGGGGATCCGTGGTGTACCGGCTGGAGAACTCCGGGTCGTGGGAGAGCTGGTCGGGCTTTATGGTGGATTTCACCGTGAATGAGGGATAGATCTTATTCATGAGCGAAGCCAAGACGACCGTTCCCCAGGGAGGTTCCCGGGTCAGCCTTAACCATGGCGAGGTGACGATCAGGGCACTCAGCGGATGATTCCGGCGGATCACATGGTTGAGGACCAGGCTGCCCCCCATGCTGTGTCCGTATAGAATGAGCCTGTGCCCGGGAAAGATCTCTTCCGCGTGGGCAAACATCAGGTCGATATCGTCGAGCAATACAGACAATGACCGGGCATGCCCTCTTTTACCTGCGGATTTGCCGTGGCCCCGGAGATCGAGAGCCAGGAAATTATAACCGTTTTCGGTGAATCTTTTGGCCCATTTGTCATAGCGGCCGCTATGCTCTCCAAGGCCGTGAACAAAAAGGATGGATTTCTTTGTTTCTTGATCTGGCATCCAGCACTGGGCGAAAATGGTTTTTTTATCACCGGATGTCCAGGAAAATGTCTTGTGTTTCATCGACGAACCTTCTTCCCTGTCATTAGATTTTATTATTTTACATATAAACTCTAAATTTAGCTTGGATTTTAGTTCTAACCAACGATGGGTACTCTTATTTGTCCGATTTCATTCAGCCTGCGACAAGAAGCTGTTTTTTTGTCGTGAAGGTGGCCGGATCATCCTTTAAAAACGCGAGCCATGCAAAAAACCTTCCAGATATCCACCGGGCAGCATAACGGGCTGTACGATATCACCCCACATGGTGGAGCAGATCGTTACGGAAAGCGAAGTGACAACCGGACTTGTCAACGTGTATGTCCAGGGCGCCACCGCCGGCATCATGATCCAGGAGAACTGGGATGAATCGGTCCAGACCGATGTGGTGAATCTTTTACGAAAGTTGATTCCTGCGGGTGTGTGGGAACATGATCACCAGGACAATAACGGCGATTCCCATCTCAAGGCCGGGATCGTCGGTCCCCAGGAGACCATCCCTGTCATGGGCGGAAAGATGGGACTGTCGACCTGGCAGAATATTTTTTTATGTGAATTTGACGGACCCAGGCAAAAGCGAAACATTGTGGTCACGGTCATGGGCACAGCCTCCTCATCGAATGCAATAAACACTTAATATGGACAAAATGAGCAATCTGAAAAATCTCGAAGTCTGGTTCATCACCGGAAGCCAGCATCTTTACGGGGAAGAAACCCTGAAAAAGGTCGCCGCTGATGCCACGGTCGTGGCCGGCGAGCTTGATGCCTCGGAACATATCCCCGTCAGGGTGGTTTTCAAACCGGTGGTGACCACCCCGGATTCCATCACCAACCTGTGCGTGCAGGCCAATGCGTCGGACAGCTGCATCGGGCTGATCGCCTGGATGCATACCTTTTCACCGGCACAAATGTGGATCCGGGGACTGTCTATCCTGAAAAGGCCGCTTCTTCACCTGCATACCCAGTTTAACCGGGATATTCCCTGGGACGACATCGACATGGACTTCATGAACCTGAACCAGTCGGCGCACGGCGGACGTGAGTTTGGCTACATCATGAGCAGGATGAAAATCAACAGGAAGGTTGTCGTCGGCCACTGGAAAGAGAAGGATATTCAGGAGAAGATCGGGGTATGGACCCGGGCTGCGGCAGGGTGGCATGAGTTCAACCATCTGTAGGTCGCCCGCTTTGGTGATAACATGCGGGAAGTGGCCGTGACGGAAGGGGATAAGGTCGGCGCGCGGATGCAGTTTGGTTTTGCGGTGAAAGGGTACGGCGTCGGTGACCTTGCCGCGATGGTGAAAGCGGTGAAGCCGAAGGAGAGTGCCACCCTGGTCAAAGAATACGGGGATAAGTACCGGATCGACAAGCGATTGCTGAACGATGCCGCCCTGGCCGGGGCGCTGGAGACGGCAGCCCGGATCGAAGCCGGGCTGAGGAAGTTCCTCCAGGAGGGCGGATTCGGGGCGTTCACCACCACCTTCGAAGATCTTCACGGTCTGGAGCAGCTCCCGGGGCTTGCCGTGCAACGTCTCATGGAAGAGGGCTACGGGTTTGGCGCCGAAGGCGACTGGAAGACGGCGGCCCTGGTCAGGGCCGTGAAGGTGATGGCGGAAGGACTTGAAGGAGGGACCTCGTTCATGGAGGATTACACCTACCATCTCCAGCCCGGTAACATGAAAGTGCTGGGAGCCCATATGCTGGAAGTATGTCCCAGCATCGCAGGCGAAAAACCTTCGCTGGAGGTGCATCCGCTCTCCATCGGCGGAAAAGCCGATCCCGCCCGGCTGGTATTCAATGTCCCTGCCGGACCGGCGGTCAATGCCTCCCTCATGGATATGGGAAACCGGTTCAGACTGCTTGTGAACCGGGTCAAAGTGGTTCCCCCGGATGCCCCGCTGACGAAACTCCCGGTGGCCAGGGCGCTGTGGATTCCCAAGCCCGATCTCCAGACGGCTGCCGCTGCATGGATCTATGCCGGCGGAGCCCATCATACCGTTTTCAGCCAGGCCGTCAATGCCGAATACCTGGACGACTTTGCCGATATGGCCGGTATCGAATGTCTCCTCATCAATGAAGAGACCACGCCTCCTGAATTCAGGAAGGAACTCCGATGGAATGATCTGTACTATGCCATGAAAGGCATGATCTGATCTTAATATTCACCCTAAAAACTACGTCTTTATGACTTCGATGCTTATAGGACTTGATTTTGGAACCGATTCGGTGCGGGCCATGGTGACCGATGCCCGGGACGGTCATGAAATTTCCTCAGCCGTACGCTATTACCCCAGATGGATGAAGGGGCTTTATTGCAACCCGGCGGAAAACCGGTTCCGCCAGCATCCGCTCGATTACCTCGAGGCGATGGAAGGAGCCATCAGGGAAGCGCTCGACAAGGCTCCCGCCGGGAACACGAAAGCATATCCGCGGGATCGCTGTCGATACAACCGGTTCCACGCCGGTGGCCGTCGACCGGGCGGGAACGCCACTTGCCCTTCTGCCCGGTTTCGCCGAAAATCCCAATGCCATGTTCATCCTCTGGAAAGACCATACGGCGGTCGGCGAGGCTGAAGAGATCAACGAACTCGCCCGAAGCTGGAATGGTCCTGATCCCACACGCTACGAAGGAGGAATTTATTCTTCGGAATGGTTCTGGGCAAAAATCCTTCATGTCCTCAGGGAAGATACGCAGGTGGCGGAAAATGCTTTTTCATGGGTGGAGCACTGCGACTGGATCACTGCTCATCTGACGGGCAACACCGATCCGCTGACCCTCAAACGAAGCCGGTGCGCCGCCGGGCACAAGGCCATGTGGCATGAATCGTGGGGCGGACTTCCGCCGGAAGAATTCCTCGTCAGTCTCGACCCTCTCCTGGATGGCCTGCGAGGACGGCTTTACGAGGAGACCTACACCTCGGATGCCAGGGCCGGATTTCTTTCCGCAGGAATATTGCTGAAAAATTCGGTCTTTCCGGTGAAGTGCCGGTCAGCGTGGGCGCCTTTGATGCCCATATGGGAGCCGTGGGCGGACAGATCCGGGAGGGTGACCTGTTGCGGATCATCGGCACTTCCACCTGCGATATCATGGTCACAGGTGCAGAAAACCTCGGGAAAAAGGTGGTTCCGGGAATCTGCGGTCAGGTCAACGGTTCAGTCATCCCGGGGACCATCGGTCTGGAAGCCGGGCAATCGGCTTTCGGGGATGTCTATGCCTGGTTCAGGGATGTGATGATGTGGCTGCCCCGAGCAGGCGGTAGGCTTTCGGAAGAAGAACTTTCCGCCATGGCCGCGGAAGCCATTCCCCTGCTTGGAGAGGCTGCCGCACAGATCCCGGTCACCGAAAACGACACGCTGGCCCTCGACTGGCTCAACGGGCGCCGGACCCCGGATGCCAATCAGAACCTCAAAGCCGCCCTGACCGGGCTCAGCCTGGGAACCAGCGCCCCTGAAATGTTCAAGGCCCTCGTTGAAGCCACCGCATTCGGCTCGAGACGGATTGTCGAACGGTTCAGGGAGAACGGCGTGGAGATCCGGTCGGTCGTGGCCCTGGGAGGGGTGGCCAAAAAATCGGCTTATGTCATGCAGACCCTGAGCAACGTCCTGGAGATGCCCATCAAAGTGGTCCGGTCGGAACAGGCCTGCGCCCTGGGAGCCTCGATGTTCGCCGCCGTAGCGGCCGGGATCTATGATAAGGTTGAAGAAGCACGGGACAGGATGGGCTCGGGATTCGAGAAGGAATACCATCCGGAGTCATCGAAGACGGAAGTCTACCGGAAATTGTACAAGAAGTACCTGAGACTGGGAAAATTCATGGAAGAGGAATCTTAAGCTCGCTTTGGCTTCAGGAACCCGGGGAAGAATCATTAACGACCACCCGGTTCGCTCAGGAACCGGATTACCGGCAGGAAGCGTCAGTGGAATGTCGTTTCAGTGCCGCTCAACGACCGCGAGACCTGCCTTCAGCATACGACTCGCTAGAAAATCGATCTTCCGGTTCATTCGTGCCATTTAACGTCACCCTTGAGGAAATCAAGATTCCTCCTTAACCCTTCGAAGCGGGTACGTTTCACGGCCGATCCTTCAAAAAGCCGGTTGAATCTTTCTTCCGTCATGGAATGCCATTCATCGTGATCCAGGGACATCAGTTCCCCGGAGGGTTCAAAATCGGGGATCCTGTGCTTTTCCAGTTTCCGGTTCCAGGGGCAGACATCCTGGCAGATATCGCATCCGAAAACCCGGTTGTAAAAGCTGTTTTTGAACTCGGCGGGGAATTTCACCCTTGTGCTCGATGGTGAGGTAGGAAATGCATTTCCCTGCATTGACCGTCCGGTCGGAATTGATGGCATGGGTGGGACACTCGTCGACACACAGCCGGCACTGTCCGCAATGATCGGAAACGGGATGGTCATATTCGAGGACACTGTCGATGATCAGTTCACCGATAAAAACATAGGATCCGTGTTTTTTTGGAAGGAGGAGGGAATTTTTACCGATCCATCCCAGGCCTGACCGTACGGCCCAGGCATGTTCCATTACCGGCGCCGAATCCGAAAACGCCCTGCCCGCTGTGCCCGGCATGATCTCCCGGATATAACCGAGCAAGCGCGTTCAGCTTTTTCCTCATCACCTTATGATAATCCCGGCCATAGGCATACCTTGAGATGACCGGGGCAGCGGGATCATCCTGCATCACGGGGATTGTAGTAGTTCAGGGATACGGAAACAACGGTTCTTGCTCCGGGGACCAGGAGGGTGGGGTCGGTCCGCTTGTCGTGATGATTCTCCATCCAGCGTCATGCCGGCGTGCATGCCTTCGCCAGCCAGTCATCCAGCACCCCGGCATCCGCTCCCGAGCTTTTCGGCCCGGGCAAAACCGCAATCGTCAAAGCCCAGTTCAAGGGCTTTGTTCCTGATCATGTTCCGTATATGTACGGAGCATTTTCCAAGAGGTAAATTTACATCAGGCCAAGTTCCAGTTTGGCCTCATCGGTCAGCATGGACTGATCCCAGGGCGGATCAAACGTGAGCGTGATCCTGGCCTTGTTCACGCCTTCAACATCGCCGACCTGCCGTCTCGATGTCTTCCAGAAGGTGATCGGCCACCGGACAGTTGGGTGCGGTAAGGGTCATGGTGATATCGACATTGTGATCGTCATCCACTTCGATCTCGTAGATCAGCCCCAGATCGTAAATGTTCACCGGGATCTCCGGATCGTAGATATTTTTAAGTACCCTGACAATTTCAGTCTCTATATCGATGATCGTCTTCTCTGCCATATCATTCATGTTTTGTATCTCCTGCCATTTAACCACCGTGTTAACAAAAATCTCATACCTTATGTTTCGCCTGGTAGGCCAGGGCATAGAGCTTCATTTTCTTCACCATGGCCACCAGACCGTTGGACCGGGTGGGGGAAAGATTTTCCTTCAGCCCGATCCTGTCGATGAAATACAGATCGGAATTCACCACGTCGGAAGCCGGCTGCCCGTTCAGAACCCGGACCAGCAGGGCAACGATACCTTTGACGATGATCGCATCACTTTCCGCGGCATATTTCATGATGCCGTTGTCGTATTCGGCCATCAGCCATACCTTTGACTGGCACCCGTTGATGAGGTTCTCATCGGTTTTGTACTTCGGATCCAGCGCCGGCAGATTGTTCCCGAGTTCAATGAGATAATTGTACCTGTCCATCCAGTCGGTGAAGATGGAAAATTCTTCGATCAGCTGATCCTGTATTTCATTGATGGTCATCGTGCATTCCTTTTAACCTGCAAATTCATAAATTATTGTCCATCCCTTGCCCTCAGGCCGCTTCCGCTTCCGGCCCTTTGCGCCTTGTACGCCAGCCGTGTCACGTTCGTTTTTCATGCCCTGAGCATGGTGGATGCCTTGTTCACTGCATCGGCAAACCTGTCGATCTCCTCTTCCGTGTTGTAAAAAACCATGGAAGCCCGGATGGTTCCCGAGATGGAGAAATGGTCCATGACAGGCTGGGTGCAGTGGGTGCCGGTCCGGACGGCTATACCCATTTTATCAAGGATCATGCCGACATCATACTGATGGATCCCGTCGAGAAGGAAGGAGATGACCGGGATCTTGCCGGGGGCCGTTCCGTAAATTTTCAGACCGGGGATGTCGCTGAGCTTTGCCGTGGCGTACCGAAGCAGGTCACTTTCGTGCGCGGCAATATTTTCCAGTCCCAACCTGCTGACATAATTCAGCGCTTCGGCCAATCCGGCAGCTCCGATGTAGTTGGTGGTCCCGGCTTCGAAGCGGAAGGGAAGGATATTGTAGGTCGTCTTCTCGAAACTGACGCGGTCGACCATATCTCCGCCGCCCTGGTAGGGAGGCAACTGGTCGAGGAGCTTTTCCTTTCCGTACAGGACGCCGATGCCGTTGGGACCGTAGACCTTATGACCGGAAAAAACATAATAATCGACATCCAGATCCCTCACGTCGACGTTGCCGTGCTGGATCGCCTGGGCGCCGTCAAGCATAACCGGAACGCCGTTTTCATGGGCAATCCGGACAATCTCCTTCACCGGATTGATGGTGCCGAGGGAGTTTGAAATATGAACCATCGCCACCAGCCTTGTCCTTTCCGTAAACAGGCGACTGTATTCATCCATCATGAGCTCACCATGATCATCGAAAGGAACCACTTTCAACCTCGCTTTTTTACGTTCGCACATCATCTGCCAGGGGACGAGGTTGGAATGGTGCTCCATCTCCGAGATGATGATCTCATCGCCTTCCTGAACGTACTTTTCACCGAAGGAAAACGCCAGCAGGTTTACCGAACCCGTTGCGCCGCTGGTGAAGACAATTTCACTTTTGTCCCTGGCGTTGATGAACGCCCTCACGGTTTCGCGGGCGTTTTCATACACTTCGGTCATCTGGCTGCTCAGGGCATGAACACCGCGGTGGACGGTTGCATTCTTGTGTTCGTACAGATCCCGCACCCGGTCAATGACCACCCTGGGTTTCTGGGTGGTGGCCCCGTTATCGAAGTAAATGAGGGGCTTATCGTAAACCCTGGTTTCCAGGACCGGGAAATCTTCCCGGATCTTTTTGATATCGAGACCGGTCACAGGTTTCATCTCAGTCACATTTCATTTTACAGTCGTAGCATCTCGATAATTCACCCCGGAGCCGCTTGTCAATCAGTTCGTCTGGTTCTTTCCATCAATGCCGGGACCTTGATTTTGGAAACCACTTCATGGGCAAAGGCATACATCAGCAGCAGACGGCTTTCCTTCTCGGGGATACCCCGTGAGCGGAGATAGAAAAGCGCATCCTGGTCGAGCTGTCCAACCGTGGCGCCATGTGAACATTTCACATCGTCGGCATAGATCTCGAGCTGAGGTTTTGAATTCATCTTTGCTTCATCGGTGAGCAAAATATTGTTATTTTTCTGGTATGCCACGGTTTTCTGTGCATCTTTCCAGACGTGGATCTTCCCGCTGAAAGCGCCCGTTGCCCTGTCATCGAGGATGCCCTTGTAAAGCTGGTTGCTGACGCAGTTTGGCTTCAGATGGTTGATATAGGTGAAATTATCGATATGCTGGTCCTGGTCGGCCAGGAAAAGGCCATAGGCATGGTTTTCACACCCTTCACCGTCGAGGTACACCCTGAGGTTATTCCGTATGGCGCCGCCGTGGAGGGTGATCACGTTGCACGATACCCGGCTGTCGCGTGACTGGTAGATCGCGGTGTTGGTCACCTGGGCGGAATTGTTATGCTCGTTCTGCATCCGGGTGATGTCGAGTGACGCATTGGCGCCGGTGTAAGCTTCCGTGAGCGAATTGGTCAGGAAGGGTGTGGCGGTCAGGGTATGGTCGCAGATCACCACGTCCAGGCTGCTGTTTTCTTCCACGATAAAGAGATTCCGGTGCTGATCCAGGATCTTGTCGGGCGAATGCAGGAGGTTAATGATCTGGAAGGGTTTGTCGCACCGGACATTCGTTGGCACATAGATGAACACCCCGTCCTGGGCAAAGGCCGTATTGAGGGCCGTCAGGGGTTGCGTCTTGTAATCGGCATAATGGGCGTAATGCTTACGGACCAGCTCGGGGTAGCGCTTCTGGGCTTCGCTGAGGCTGCCGTAGATGATTCCGTTTTCAAGGGTCGAGAGCTTTTCCGCCTGCCGGTGATGATAAAAACTGTTGAGCACGAGCAAAACCCGGGTATCGAGTTCCGGGACATCGCAGGTGAAAAGGTCCTCATTGGCCACATCCACCCGGCCGGGGGCCGTGAGGTGGTCAATCTCCTTGTTGAAAAGTTCTTCGATGCGGGTGTACTTATAGTCTTCCGCCTTCCTCTTGGGAAAGCCGAGCCGGCGGAAGGACTCCAGTGCATCCATCCGGATCTCATTGATGAAATCCGGACTCCAGGCGAAAATTTCGTCCCTGTTGCGATTAAACAGGTCGATATAGGTATCGGCAAGATCTGCCACTTTCAGATCAACATTCATAGTCAATCCTCTTTATTCGGCTTCCACTTCTTCTTTCAGCCATTCGTACCCTTTTTCTTCCAGCTTGTAGGCCAGTTCCTTGGTTCCCGATTTGACAATCCGGCCTTTGTAGAGCACATGCACGAAATCGGGGATGATGTAATCGAGAAGCCTCTGGTAATGGGTGATAATGATGGTCGCATTCTCGCTGGTCCGGAGTTTATTCACGCCGTTGGCCACGATTTTCAGGGCGTCGATATCGAGTCCCGAATCGGTTTCATCGAGAATGGACAGCCTGGGTTCGAGAAGCGCCATCTGGAATATCTCATTCTTCTTCTTCTCCCCGCCGGAAAATCCTTCATTGACCGACCGGTTGGTCAGGTTTGAATCGATGCCGACAATGCTCTTGCGTTCATGCATCAGCTTCAGAAAATCACCGGCCGAAAGTGGTTCGACACCCCGGTATTTCCGCTGTTCATTGATGGCCGTGCGCATGAAATTCACCATGCTCACGCCGGGAATTTCCACGGGGTACTGGAATCCCAGGAAAATGCCTTCCAGGGCACGCTCTTCCGGGGCCAGTTCCGTCAGGTCCCTGCCGAGATAGGTGATCTTCCCCTCGGTGATGGTCACATAGTCCCTGCCGGCCAGGGTAGCTGCAAGAGTGCTTTTGCCGGAACCGTTCGGCCCCATGATCGCATGTATTTCACCGGCTTTCACCTCGAGATCGATCCCTTTCAGAATTTCCTTATCTTCAATATTGACTTTTAAGTTCTTTATCTTTAACATCTTTCTTGATTGTTTACGAATATTCGGATTAACCCACGCTTCCTTCGAGCGAGATCTGCAATAATTTCTGTGCTTCAACGGCAAATTCCATCGGGAGCTTGTTCAGCACTTCCCTGGCATAGCCGTTCACGATCATTCCCACGGCTGTTTCGGTGTCGATTCCCCGCTGGTTGCAGTAGAAGATCTGGTCCTCACCGATTTTGGAGGTTGTGGCCTCGTGTTCGATGACGGCCGATTTGTTGTCGACTTCGATATAGGGGAAGGTATGCGCCCCGCATTTATCGCCGAGCAGAAGGGAATCGCACTGCGAAAAATTCCGGGCATTTGTCGGCGCCCTTGAGGACCTTGACCAGGCCGCGGTATGAATTCTGGCTCTTCCCGCCGCTGATCCCCTTGGAGATCACCAGGCTCTTGGTGTTTTTCCCGATGTGGGTCATCTTTGTGCCGGTATCGGCCTGCTGGTGATTGTTGGTGACGGCAACGGAATAAAATTCGCCCTGGGAATAGTCGCCCCGCAGGATGCAACTCGGGTATTTCCAGGTGATCGCCGATCCTGTTTCCACCTGGGTCCAGGAAATCTTGGAATGATCCCCTTTGCACATTCCCCGTTTGGTGACGAAATTGTAAATGCCGCCCCTGCCTTCTTTATCGCCGGGATACCAGTTCTGGACCGTTGAATACTTGATCTCGGCATTGTCCAGTGCAACCAGTTCCACAACGGCGGCATGGAGCTGGTTCTCATCACGCTGGGGAGCCGTGCATCCTTCGAGATAACTCACGTAGGCACCTTCATCGGCAATAAGCAGCGTCCGTTCGAACTGACCGGTATTAAAGGCATTGATCCTGAAATAGGTGGACAGCTCCATCGGGCAGCGCACACCTTTCGGGATGTAACAGAACGATCCGTCACTGAAGACGGCCGAATTCAGGGTGGCGAAATAATTATCCGTATAGGGAACCACCGAACCGAGGTATTTCTTCACCAGGTCGGGATGGTTTTTGACCGCTTCGCTGAACGAGCAGAAAATGATGCCCAGTTCAGCCAGGGTTTCCCGGAACGTGGTCTTGACCGATACGCTGTCCATGACGGCATCGACCGCAACGCCGGCAAGGGCCTTTCGCTCCTCCAGGGGAATCCCCAGTTTTTCGAAGGTGTCCAGCAACTCCGGATCCACATCCTCCAGGTTCTCATACCTGGCCTTGCGCTTTGGCGCCGCATAATAGATGATATCCTGGTAGTTGATCTCCGGCAGGGTCAGATGCGGCCAGTGCGGCATCGTCATCTTTTGCCAGTACCTGAAACGATTTCAGCCTGAACTCCAGGAGCCATTCCGGTTCCTCCTTCTTGGCCGAGATCAGCCGGACCACATCCTCATTCAGACCCTTGGGAACACTGTCGACTTCAATATCGGTGTAAAAGCCATACTTGTAATCCCCCTGCGTCACATCTTTCAATATCTTATCCTGATCACTCATATCTGACTGTATATTAGAATTCGGAACTCTTATATCCGCTTTTAATTTAGATTAAATACAAATAGACTGCAAAGATACAAAATAATTCACTTCGGAAACGTGATATTTCGCATGTTTTAACCTATTCAAGTAACGCATGGACAGGGCAAATGTTTTCCTTCATCAGGCATTCCGGGCTTCTTCCGTCCGTATCCCGAAAACCCTCATGCATAGCAGGATCTCTGATCATGTCATCCGGGTTGTGCCCGGGTGGCGGTTCAGCGTCTGCCCGCAGGGGTACTGCCCACGCCGGTATTACGGGGATTCATTGGGATACAAAGATAAAGGAATGGATCTCGTCTCCAAATCCTCAGGAATTCAGCGGTTTGGCCTTTTTCTCAACCGGTTCAAAATGAGTGCCATGGCGGTGCCTCAGAATGGAATGGGTGGACTGAAATATAGACTTAATTTATAATCCGAACTTAAAGTTTCTGTTTCTTCAATCTCAATCCTTATTTCATGTGTTATTCGGGCTGTTTACCCCATACGCTTCCCTGCAGCAAAGGGTAAACTGTTCAAAGGCAATTTAGATAAACTTTCAGACATATATCCTGTTGAATATTTAACATTCTTTAACTAAAATGCAGCAACCCTCTCCCCCATCTCGTCGGGGATTACACCATTGTCATCACCTGAGGCCTGGCCATTAAGCGGACCGGGAAGGTCAACGGGATGGACTACAATGTTCCGGATATAACATCACTTCCCTGACCGGTAATAACACCTTCATCGGGAATGCCTCCGATGATGTGGTGATTGAACTGTAAGAGTTAGGATTTATAGGTGTGAAGATCCTGCGCCGGATGATTCATTCCTGATCAGGAGCCTCCGGAGCCCGGGTGTTTGCATTCCGGGTCGGGTCCCTGAAGGGATGGAAAAACCGGCGCAGGTTTTATTTTCGGGAACACGGTCCGGCACCAGGGTAACGGAACCTTCCTTTTTGCCATCAACGGCTAATTCTTTGAAAACCCGGCCACCATCAAAGCTCCGGCAATCAGCCCGATATTCTTCAGGAGCTGTGAAAAATTAAGCTGCATCATTTCCGGGTTACTCAACCCGGGGACATGGATGAAAAGGGTGATGATCAGGATCTCCAGGGCCAGGAGGAAGGCGGCGAGCCGGGCATAGCGGTTTATGATCATGGCGATGGAAGCCAGGATAAATCCTGCGCCGGCAATATAAACCCAGACCAGGGAGGCCGGCCAGGCCTTTAGCATTGTCGCCAGCTGGGCCCCATGGAAAAAGTGCATTAAACCAAAAACAAAAAACGGGATCGCAAAAAGGATCCTGGCAAAGGTCGATGTGAATGTTTTCATGATATGATAGTATTATATTGAAAAATAATGAATTGAGTGGCAGGGTGATTTCATTTGGCCGGGTGCCGGAAGCCGCCCCGGCGTATATTTCAGGGTTTCATGGCAACACTCAGCAAATGCTTTGCCTGGTTAACCATGTGGGGATCCTCGCAATGATCGATGGTGAAGTCCATCCATAGCTTTTTCAGCGTGGGATCCAGGTTATGGAAGAGCTCGAAGCGCTCTCCAAAAATACCTTCCGCCCCGGCCAGGTGCAAGGGTTCCAGACCGGCCTCACGGATCAGCGGGTTCACTTCTTCGGGTTGGGCAAAATAGGCGTCGGTGAACCATTCCGTGGCCATCACAAAGCTGTCGTCCGTCCCTTCTTCCCAGAGTTTCCTTGCGCCATCGGGATATAGGATGCCTTGCGGGTTGTGTTTCAGACCATATATCAGTGCTCCGATTCTCGTCATGAAGGATGAAAAGACGAATCCACCCGGCCGGAGATGACGTCGCGCCAGGCCAAGGACCTTGAGCCTTTTGTCGAAGCTGAGCAGATGGTATAAAGGCCCGAGGATGAATACCGCGTCCCATCTTTCCTTATCCCAGTCAGGGCTGACAAGGGCGTCGGCGCGCCCGATGAACAGGGTATGGTTGCGATCGTCCAGCCGGTTGTGCGACAGTTCGATATTCTTATCCGAGAGGTCATTCAGACCGACATAAAACCCGCGGTCCATCAAAAGCGAAGCAATACGTCCGGTCCCGCAGGCCACATCAAAAATTTTTTGACCGGGCCGGAGGTATTTGTCCACAAAATGCAGCGTCACCGGAACCTCAAAGGGGTGGCGGTCGAGACGTTTATCCTCGTCACTGACATGATCATTGTAATATTCACGGACTCTCTCGTTATCGGGCATTTGTTTTTTCATCCGGGGGATGAAAAGATTATGCCATTTTCATCGAGCCCGCCGGTTATCATGTCACCATGACGTTCCTCCCGGAGAAATCGCATCCCTCTGGTGTGAAAAAACGGCCGGCTGCTCCCGACCGATCCCACAGACATCCATAACCTGTGTAATTGTTTCCACACACTTCCCCGGCGGGGCCGGAAAAGTAAAGGTTTCCTGCCGGTATGGCCTTACCCCGGGGTTCCCTCTTCATGCCCGACATACTTTCTTCCTCCTGCCGGCACTGTGTTTTGGCACGATATTCCATCCCTGTTCACCGTATCACCATCCAAATACCGCCCGAAGATGAATCACACGCACGATTATGAAGAGGAGAACAAGGAATGGCTTGCTTCACTCGATTATGTTATCCAGAATGAAGATCCGGAAAGGGTGAAGGCATTGTTGAATTTGTTAAATACCCGGGCCTATAAACATGGCATCCGCTTTCTGTGTCCGGGGAATACACCGTATTTAAACACGATTCCGGCCGACCAGGAGGCGCCGTTCCCGGGAAGTCTGGAAACGGAACGCCGCATCAAGAGCATTGTCCGATGGAACGCCATGGCCATGGTGGTCCAGGCGAATAAAAAGTCGGAAGGCATCGGGGGACACATTTCGACCTATGCCTCGGCAGCCACCCTGTTCGAGATTGGTTTCAACCATTTTTTCAGGGGGGAAAATGCGGATCATGAAGCCGATATCGTGTATTTCCAGGGCCATGCCTCCCCTGGGGTCTATGCCCGCTCTTTCCTCGAAGGGAGGCTCACCGAGCAGGATCTTCACCATTTCAGGCAGGAGCTTGAACCTGAAGGAGGCTTGCCATCCTATCCCCATCCGCGGCTGATGCCCGGCTACTGGCAGTTTCCAACGGTTTCCATGGGACTAGCCCCCCTCATGGCGATTTACCAGGCCCGGTTCAACAAGTACCTCGAAGACCGTGGACTCAAAGAACGAACCGACCAGAAGATCTGGGCCCTTGTGGGCGACGGCGAGATGGACGAGCCGGAAGCCCTGGGCGCCATCACCGTGGCCAGCCGTGAACAGCTCGACAACCTTATTTTCGTGGTGAATTGCAATCTTCAGCGTCTCGACGGGCCGGTAAGGGGAAACGGGAAGGTCATCCAGGAGCTTGAAGCCGCTTTCAAAGGCGCAGGATGGAACGTGATCAAGGTGATCTGGGGAAGGGACTGGGATCCGCTGATCGCCCGGGATGATTCGGGCGACCTGGTCAGGGCGATGAATGAAACCTGTGACGGACAGTTTCAGAAGTACGTGGTGTCATCGGGTGAATACATCCGGAACGACTTCTTCGGAAGAAGCGAAAACCTGAAAAAAATGGTCAGCCATTATTCCGATGAACAGCTCCGGAAACTGCGCCGCGGGGGTCACGACCCGGTCAAGGTTTATAATGCCTTCCGAACCGCTGTCACGCATCAGGGTTCTCCAACGGTCATCCTGGCCCAGACGATCAAGGGATATGGCCTCGGAGAAGCCGGTGAGGGCAGGAACATCACCCATCAGCAAAAGAAACTCAATGAACAGGAACTCCTGCAGTTCCGGAGCCGTTTCGGCATCCCCCTTTCCGATGAGGATGCCGTGAAAGCACCCTTCTATAAGCCGGATGAGGACAGTGAAGAGATGCGGTACCTGAGGCAGAGGCGTGAAGAGCTTGGCGGCTTCCTGCCGGTAAGGAAAAACGAAGCGAAAAGCATTCCCGAACCCGATACCGGTGTCTACAAGGAGTTGATTGAGGGATCGGGCGACCGTGCTTTCGCCACCACCATGGCAATGGTCCAGTTGATGGGCAAGCTGATGAATGATAAAAATACCGGACCGCATATCGTCCCCATCGTTCCCGACGAATCCCGGACATTCGGCATGGATGCCCTCTTCCGCAAAGCCGGCATCTTTTCCCATGCCGGGCAGAACTACGAGCCGGTCGACCGGGAAAGCCTGCTCTATTATAAGGAAGCCACCGACGGCGCCATCCTTGAAGAGGGCATCACTGAAGCGGGATGCATGGCATCATTCATCGCCGCCGGGACGTCCTACTCCACGCACGGACTGGCCATGATCCCGTTCTTTATTTTTTATTCCATGTTTGGTTTCCAGAGAGTGGGCGATTTCATCTGGGCAGCCGCCGATGCCCGCGCCAGGGGATTTCTCGTCGGGGGCACCTCGGGCCGCACCACCCTTGCAGGAGAAGGCCTGCAGCACCAGGACGGACACAGCCATCTTGCCGCTTTTGGAATCCCCTCACTCCGGTCCTATGACCCTGCCTTTGCCTACGAAATTGCCGTGATCGTCAGGGACGGGATAAAACAAATGTTCGTTGAACAGAAAGACCTGATGTACTACATTACCGTGCTGAACGAGAAATATCCCATGCCACCGATGCCCGACGGCGTTGAGGAGGGCATTCTGCGGGGAATGTACAAATACCGCAAATCGAAGAAGAACAAAGGCGAGAAAGTCCATCTCCTGGGCAGTGGGGCCATCCTTAATGAAGCGCTGAGAGCAGCTGACATGCTGGAGGAAAAGTTCGGCATCCGCGCCGATGTCTGGAGTGTCACCAGCTACAAAGCCCTGTACGACGATGCCCGCGAAACAGACCGCTGGAACCGGATGAATCCGTCCGGGAAACCGAAAAAAACCTATATCGAGAAATGTTTCGAAAAAGACGAAGGCGTATGCATCGCGGCCCATGACTATGTCAAGGCCATCCCGATGACCGTCTGCCGCTGGTTCCCGGGTGTGCTGACCGTCCTGGGAACCGATGGGTTCGGCCGGAGCGATAACCGGAGAGCCCTCAGGGACCTGTTCGAAGTGGACGACCGGCATATCGCCTATACCGCCATCCACAGCCTCTACCTCCAGGACAAGGTGAAAAAGGATATGCTGAACAAGGCCTTTAAAACCTTCACTATCAAGAGTGATAAGCCCAATCCCACTGAAATTTAAACCGCCAGCCCATGCTTAAAGAAATGAAACTTCCGGAGATAGCCGAAAATGTCGAGACCGCCATTGTCCTCAATGTCATGGTCTCGGAAGGGGATCATGTTGAAAAAGATGATCCGGTGGCTGAAATGGAAAGTGAGAAGGCGACGTTCGATCTTCCTGCAGAAGTGACAGGTACCATCAAGGAGATCCGGATCAAGGAGAATGATGAAGTGAAAGTGGGTCAGGTGGTCATGACTGTCGAAACCGGGGAAGATGACGGGGGCGGTGAAGCTCAGGACCACGACGAACAGTGAAGCCGAAGGAAAAGACCGCCAAAAACAACAGAAGGAAACGAAGGGCGGTGAAGAAGAAAAGGGCACCGGTGAGGAGCAGAAAGAGGATAAGACCGAAAAGGCGGAGAGGAAGGAAGAAGAGGAAGAAGAAGAGGAAGAAGCCGGAGAAAAGACCGGAGGGCAAGCGGAAGAAGGGGAAGAGGCGGAAGAGCAGGAGACGGGCGAACGGGAAGAGGGGGAAGGTCCGGGGAAGAAGAGGAAGAAGAATCGCCTGCAACAGGTTCAGGGGGTATCGGAGAGAAAAAGGAGGTGCCCGCGTCACCCTCCGTGCGCCGCCTGGCCCGGGAAGTGGGCGTGGACATCTACCAGGTCGAGGGTACCGGCCCCGCCGGCCGCATAACCCAGGAGGATGTGAAGGCCCGGGCAAGTGAGATCGTCAAAAAGGCCGGTGGAAAGACAGATATGGGCTATACGCTGCCTGACTTTTCCAAATGGGGCGAAGTCACCATGGAAGAAATGGACCCGATCCGCCGTCGGACAGCCCGCAATATGGCTGGTTCCTGGCAAACCATACCGCATGTCTTCCAGTTTGGAAAAGCGGATATCACCGACCTCGAGGCGTTCAGAAAGAAGTACGGTAAGGAAGTGGAGAACAGGGGAGGAAAGCTCACCGTAACGGCCATCCTGCTGAAGGTGGTGTCCGAGGCCCTCAAAGTGTTCCCGAAATTCAATGCCAGCCTCGACATGGCGAATGACAGGATCATCTACAAGAAATATATTCACATCGGTGTGGCCGTCGACACCTACCAGGGGGCTGCTGGTGCCGGTGATCCGCGATGCCGGCACAAAATCGATCCTGGAGTTGTCGATTGAACTGGGCGAACTGGCTGAAAAAGCGAGAAACAAGAAGATCAAGCCCGATGAACTTCAGGGGGGGAACATCGCGATCTCCAACCTCGGGGGAATCGGCGGAACGCAGTTCACCCCGATTGTCTACCAGCCCAATGTGGCGGTCATCGGCGTCTCCCGGGCCACGACCGAACCCGTGTATACCGGGGGTGAATTTAAGCCCCGGCTGATCCTGCCGCTGTCCCTGTCGTATGATCACCGTCTGATCGATGGCGCGGAAGGGGCCCGGTTCATGAAATGGCTATGCGATGCGCTTGAAAATCCCTTATTCATGTTTTTCAAAGGAGGAGAATAATGGCCAATAAAATGAAAACGGGGCTCGTGGTAATCGGTGCGGGCCCAGGCGGCTATGCCGCAGCCTTCCAGGCTTCCACTCTGGGACTGGAAGTGACGCTTGTCGACCCGAAAGAAAACCCGGGCGGAGTATGCCTCTTTCACGGCTGCATTCCCACCAAGGCCCTGCTCCACTTTGCGGAGACGAAGGAAGAAGCCCTCCGCGCCGAAGCCTGGGGGCTGCATTTCGGTAAACCCACCGTCGATTTGGACAAAGTAAGGGAATGGAAGGATGGGGTGGTTAAAAAACTCACCGGCGGGCTCGGACAGCTGGCGAAGAGCAGGAAGATCGATTTTATCCGCGGAAAAGCGAATTCACCGGTGCCAATGAGCTCGCGTTCGCAAGCATGAGGGCGGCGAAATGCACGTCACCTTTAAGAATGCCATCATCGCCACCGGTGCAAGGGCTGCCGAACTGCCGGGTATCCCTTTTGACCATGAACGCATCAATGCGGAATCGGCCCTGCAGTGACGATGTCCGGGAAAACTCCTGGTGGTTGGCGCCGGTTACATCGGACTCGAAATGAGTGTGATCTATAAGGCACTCGGATCGGACATCCGGCTTGTGGACTGACCCCGTCCATCCTTCCCGGGGTGGACCGCGACCTGGCAAGGGTCTTCATGAAGGAACGGAAGGATCTGATGGAAAAGGCTTCCTTCGAAACCAAAGTGACAGGAGTTAAGAAGCGAAAAACAGTGTGGAAGCCGAACTCGAAGATAAGAACGGCGAAAAACGGAAGGAGAAATTCGGCAAAATGCTTGTGGCCATCGGGGAAAAGCCGAATACGGAAAATCTCGGACTGGACAAAGCCGGTATTGAAACCGATGACCGGCATTTCATCCCGGTGATCATACCGGAGGACCAGTGTCGGTCATATCTATGCCATCGGCGATGTCACCGGTCCGCCCTTGCTGGCCCATAAAGCCACCCATGAGGGCGGGTAGCTGCCGAACATATTGCCGGACAAAAACGGCTTATGAACCGAAAGCCATCCCGGCCATCATCTTCACCGACCGGAGATCGCCTGGACCGGGCTGACCGACAAGGCAAGGGAGACAGGGAAGGGATATCAGTACCGCCGTCTTTCCATGGAGCGCTTCCGGACGGGCAACCACGCTGGGAAGGGTAGGCATCACCAAGCTCATCATCGACCCGAATGACCGGATCCTGGGTGCCGGAATGGCCGGGAAAAATGCGGGAAGCCTCATCCCGGAGGTCACGCTTGCTATTGAGATGGCGGCGGTGGCCCGGACCTCGAGCTGACCATCCATCCGCACCCCACGCTTTCGGAGACGATCATGGAGGCGGGGGAGATCTTTTTTGGAGAGCCGACGCATGTGTTGAAGAAATAAGTGATGGAGCCGCCGGCTCGCATCTCGGCGCACCACTGCGGACTGTTGATGTTGGAGGAGGTCACAAAATCGCATTGACCGATTGCATTCTGATTTGGCTGATGCAAGGATCCTTGTCACCGACGTTTCCTTGTACCCACGTACCTCCGTACCCACGTACCTCCGTACCCACGCACCTCCGTACATCCCACGTACCCCTTATCCACCAAGACGGGCGGGTCGCGACCCGCCCCTACGGGTGGACTCAAAAGACCTTAATAAAATATAGGTATGACTGACCGATCACCCCATCACCCATCACCCATCACCCACCACCCCCATCACCCCCACCACCATCCACCCCCCCCATCACCCATCCATCACCCCATAACTTCAATCAGGCGAAATCCGTCGTTTACCCGGTTGCCATCCTTCTCACTTTCTCACTTCCTCACTTCCTCACTTTCTCACTTTCCCCGATGACCGGGCATGGGAAGAGCCTAAGTACTTAAGGCGTTTTTCTTATGGGTGGGGTCCCCGCCCGCCATCCATCTCGCCGCCCCTTAATGGGTCCAGCCCCCCCAATCTCAGCGTCCATTTCCGGACATTTTGATGAAAAGTTTTCAACAGGCAGTTTTTATGAGGGTTTCAGAGGGAATGCGATTTAGCGCCTATCACCTGTTTGGCCGTGAAAAATGCCTAAAAATCAGGCTTATACTCCGGATGTTTATGGCTAATTTTCCGGAAATTTTTCGTTGATTGAACAACGTCTTTCACCCCATCACCCATCACCCATCACCCATCACCCTCATCACCCCATCACTCCATCACCTCCATCACCCCATAACTTCAATCAGGCGAAATCCGTCGTTTACCCGGTTGCCATCCTTCTCACTTTCTCACTTCCTCACTTCCTCACTTCCCCACTTCACCCATCACCCATCACCCATCACCCGTCACCCCACCATCACCCATCACCCTATCACCCATCCCGACCCCATCCGCACCCATCGCCCGACCCATCACTCCCTCACCTCCTCACTTCTTACTGTAGAACTTTCTATACATGCCGGATCTTTAAAATATATTCCTAATACCCGGGAAAACCAGAACGATACACTCGCCGCCTTTTTTTGGTATTAATTATGAACCCCCTATTATGCCTGAATTCTTTACTGACGGAGTTCCGGTCCAATGGTGAAATTTAAATTCAAGCTCATGAAAAAAGTAGCCATAAACGGTCTGGGACGGATCGGTCGTGCCGTATTTAAAATTATCGAAGCCAACGATGCCTTTGATCTGGTTGCGGTAAATGAGCTGGAAGATGTTGAGAATCATGCCTATCTGATCAATTACGATACGGTTTACGGACGGTACGGGAAAAAAGTCAAAGTCGTCTCGGGAAACTTTGAGACCAACGGCCATACCATCAAGGTGTACAACCAGACAGATCCGGAAAATCTGCCCTGGAAAGAACATGATGTCGATATTGTGTTCGACTGCACAGGTGTTTTCCGGACACGGGATGAACTGGAGAAACATCTTCGGGCCGGCGCCAGGAAAGTCATCCTTTCGGCCCCGGCCAAAGATGACAGCATCAACACCGTGGTGCTTGGGGTCAATCTTCCCGATGTGAAGGAAGATATTCATTCCTGCGCAAGCTGCACCACGAACTGCATCACCCCGGTCGTGGAGATCATCGACCGGCATATCGGTATCCGTAAGGCGATCATGACTACCGTTCATGCCTTCACCGCATCGCAAAGCCTGATCGATTCCACCTCCGCAAAATTCAGGAGAGGGCGGGCTGCTTCGGCCAATTTTGTTCCCACAACCACCGGCGCGGCAATGGCAACCACGCGGGTGCTTACCCAGCTCGATAAAAAATTCGACGGTGTGGCGATCCGCGGTCCGGTGGTCGTCGGATCGATCGCCGATATCACCTTCCAGACCAAGAGGGAGGTCAGTGAGAAAGAGGTAAACGGGATCCTCAGGGAAGAAGCGCATCCGACCGCTATCCCGGCATCTTCGGCGTTACAGACGAACCCTTTGTATCATCCGATATCATCGGCGATCCCAGGGCATCTGTTGCCGACCTTTCCATGACCAGGGTTGTGGGCGGTGATTTGCTCAAGATTATGAGCTGGTACGATAATGAATGGGGATACGCGAACCAGATGGTGAGGACTGCGGAGACGATGGGACTGTAATATATTTTTATTGAGGTTGACCGGACAGTGAAATGCTATTCCACCGCGCAGGCAAACAGACAACAAAAAATACATATAAATAATGAAAAAAAAAAAAATAATAAATTTTAGTTGAGATTGATTAGAAAAACTCATGAGGAAGGAGTGCGATGACATGAAGAACCGGAGGTTACTATTTGTTAATGACTGTTTTGAAGTTGAGGATAACGCAGATATTGGTGATTACTTCCAATCACTGAATAGGAAAACAAAAAAGATAAGAGGAACTGAATGTCAAAAAAAAAAGACAGATATAGATAAAAGCAAACTGAATGAATACCGTAAAAAGCGTGATTTTTCGAAAACGCTGGAACCCGGAGGCGGAAAAGGAAAGGGGAAGAAAAACCAGATTTTCGTGATCCAGGAACATGATGCAAACCTGCATTATGATTTCAGGCTGGAGGTCGACGGGGTGCTGAAGACCTGGGCCGTGCCGAAAGGCCCGAGCACGGACCCTCCGAAAAGCGATGGCAGTCAACACCGAGGATCATCCGCTGGAGTACGCCGATTTTGAAGGCACCATCCCTGAGGGTGAATACGGCGGCGGTACGGTGATCGTCTGGGATGGCGGTACCTATGATAACCTGCGGGAGGAAAAGGAAGACCATAAAATGTCGATGGCCGAATCCTTCGATGACGGTAAAATCGAGGTCAGGCTTCACGGGAAGAAAATCAAGGCGGTTTTGTGCTGATCCGCACGGGCAAAAAGGAACCAAAAATGGCTTCTGAAAAAGATGAAGGACGATGAGGCCGATGCACGCCGAAATCCCGTCAGCACCGAGAAAAAGTCGGTTCTTTCCGGCAAGACGGTAAAGGAAATGCACGTGAAATGAAGAAAAAGAAACAGGAAAAGGAGGAATGATCATCTGATCCCTTTAATTGATGAAAAACATGAAAAAACCATTTGATATATTGAATGAAGACAGGGAGAAACTGAAGGAGAAAAAAATGCCCGCTGGGTCGATCCGATGCTGGCCACCCTTACGAAAGACCGGTTTTCGAAGGAAGACTGGATTTATGAACGCAAATTCGACGGCGAGCGATGCCTGGTTTATAAAGAAGGCAGTTCTGTTTCGCTGATGTCGCGGAATAAAAAAAAGATCAATTCCCAGTATCCCGAGATTGAAGATGCCTTTAAAAAGATGAAAGGGAATTTCATTGTCGACGGGGAAATTGTCAGTTTCACGGCAATGTCACAAGTTTTTCCCGGCTGCAGAAAAGGATGCACCGGAAAGAGCCCGATCTGAATGTGGCCGTCTTTTATTATGCTTTCGACATCATTTATCTCGAGGTTTTGATCTTACGGAACTGCCGCTGAGGAGCCGGAAATCGCTACTGAGGAATGCACTGGATTTCGACGGCAGGGTGTCCGTTTACCCCGCATCGGAACAATGATGGGGAGGCCTATTACGAGGAAGCTTGCGGAAAACACTGGGAGGGACTCATTGCAAAAGATGCCAATAGCGCGTATACATCGGGCCGATCAAAAAAATGGCTGAAATTCAAATGTGAAAACAGGCAGGAACTGGTGATCTGCGGATACACCGACCCGGAAGGCGAACGGAAACACTTCGGCGCCCTGCTTACCGGATTTTATGAGCAGGGTAAACTCAAATATGCCGGGAAAGTGGGAACGGGTTATGATGAAGAAACCCTGGAAAGGCTTTATGAAAAGATGAAGGATCTTGAACAGGACGATTCGCCGTTTGACGATGACGATATGAAGGAAAAACATGTGCACTGGCTGAAACCGAAACTCGTCGGTCAATTCCGGTTTACCGAATGGACCGGGGAAAACAAGCTCAGGCATCCCAGTTTCCTGGGACTGAGGGATGATAAGAAAGCCGGTGATGTAAGAAAGGAGGCGTAAATAATGACGGAAATAAAAGCCGGAAAACGAAAAATTGATATTTCTCATCCGGATAAAGTCCTCTTTCCGGATGAAAAACTTACGAAGAAAGATGTGGCTGAATATTACCAGAAAATTGCCGGGCATATCCTGCCCTTTCTGGAAGACAGACCACTGGTCCTTCACCGGTATCCGGACGGGATCAACGAGAAGTCGTTCTATCAGAAAGACGTGCCGGATTATTTTCCCGGCTGGATCAAAACCATTAAGGTCAATGTAAAGGAGAAAGGAAAGAATGAAGAAAGACTTGTTAACTGCGACAAGTTAGACACCCTCCTGTATATCGTGAACCAGGGTTCCATCACTCCGCACGTCTGGCTGGCAAAAAAGATCTCGACAGACCCGACCGGATGATCTTCGATCTGGATCCCCCGGAAGGGAATTTCGACCTGGTAAGAAAGGAGCACAGGACCTTGAGGATCTTCTACCATCTGGAACTGACCCCTTTCCTGATGACCACCGGATCAAAAGGGGTACATGTGGTGATCCCACTCGATGGAAAAACCTCTTTCGACGAATCGCGGGAATTCGCATCAGCAATGGCTCACTGGCTGGCCAGTGAACATCCGGACCGGTATACCACCGAAACGCGGAAAGAAAAAAGGAAGGGAAGGCTTTTTATCGATTACCTGCGGAATTCATACGGTCAGACAGGAGTCGCACCTTATGCCCTTCGGGCAAGGAAGGGCGCTCCTGTGGCCACACCGCTCGATTGGGATGAAATCGGAAAAATGAGTCACATCCGTTAGTTATAATTACAGCCAATATTTTTAGCCGGTTGGCAAAAAGACGATCCCTGGAAAGACTTCTACAAGCATAAAACCGGATTTAAAAATGCCCGGGAAAGAGAAAATATTCAGGAAAAACATTCGGACTGACCTGTTGATTGCCGGAATGTATACATGCAGGGATATTTTCTTCAGGAAATGGAAAATGGCATCGATGTTAACCCTTAAAATAATATATCATTATGCCAGAATTACCGGATGTTGAAAATTTCAGGCGTTATGCAGAGAAACATGCGCTGAACAAGAAAATCAAAGATATCGAATATTTCGATAAAAGAATCCTGAAGTCATCAAAGCAAAAAATTACCAGACGCTGGAAGGGCAGCATTCAGCGTGGCAGAACGACGAGGTAAATACCTCTTCCTGAAATCCGGCGACAGGTGGCTGGTCATGCATTTTGGTATGACCGGATCTTGAATATTTTGGACACGATGATGAAAACCGAAATATGCACAGTTGATCATCGATTTCGACAATGATCATAATCTCGCTTATATCTCAAGACGCAAATTCGGCAAAATTGATATCACTGACGATATCGGGGATTTTGCCGGTAAAAAAGGTATCGGCCCTGATGTCTTTGATGCCGGCGGAGGCGTTTCTCGAAGCGATGAAAAATAAAAAGGGAGTCATCAAATCGGCCCTAATGGATCAGTCCCACGTTTCCGGCCTGGGCAATGTATATGCCGATGAGATCCTTTACCAGGAAAAGATACATCCTGAGGCAAATATCAAAAAGCTTGACGATAAAGCAATGAGATCCCTTTACAGCACCATAAAACGCGTTATGAACAGCCATCAACAACGAAGCCGATCCTGATAAGATGCCCCGTCATTATCTTCTCTCCCACAGGAAGGAAGGAGGAATGCCCGGATTGCGGTGGAAAGATCAAAAAGATCACGGTTAACGGACGGTCTACCTATTTTTGTCCTTCCTGTCAGAAAAAATACTGAGTTAGTCCGCCCGGATCAGCGTACCTGTGGAGGTCTACCCCTATCAATGATGGATGCGGGATGCCCGTAATAGTATATGTCACCCTGTCCTTTTATGCTGTACTTGAGTTCGTCAACAGCCCTGACATAACATGGGCTTTGTGCGCTGTTTTCACATAATACACGGCCGGAAACGAGTCCCGAGGCATCGAAGGTCATGAGGGAAAAATTCCAGATCTTCAGTTCATCCGTCGTCCCGGTGAGCACGATCTTTCCCCCGGAGAGGGAATAGTCCCAGTAATAAACGGTGTGACAGCCGAGATCCAGGTCAATGTCTGCATACTTTGCCATGACGATCAGGCCGATTTCCCCGCCGGTTACCTGTCCCTCACATGTGATCCCGCAGGCTTCCGCCGCCTCGATCCGGCTGACGGAACACAGGTGAAGCCGGATCTCCGGTTTGTTGGCTGCAGGCCTGAACATCTTGAAGGAGTAAGTACTGTTCAGGGTAAGAGTGCCATTATGAACAACGCCTTCCACCCCTTCTGCAACTTCCGGGATCCCGGTAACAATCATATATTCTGCAGTATCCATGGAAAGGCACACATTCATAGGACCGTTTATGCGAAGGGTATCGAATGGAGGCAGGGATACGGTCTTCAGGATGTTTTCATCTCGCTGTTCTTATCACAACCCCACGCAACCAGGAGCACTCAGGAAGAATGAAGCCTTCCGAATATTAGTTTCATTTTCGTATGCTGAAGTTGTTGTTTTCATTTATTTCCATTTATCACCAGCAATAGCCGAGCCCGAGTTCGGGATGATCGAGCACCAATATATGCGATTTCATCGAAATCCTGGCCATGAAATGCCTGCTGAACCTGAATTGTACGATCCCGCGTGTATAAATCTTCCAACCAGTCACCTGTCGGGGAGGAAAAGATATGCCCCTTCCTGGAAAATCAAAGATAGCCGGCTGTACATGAACTCTTCCGAAATGTGCACCCCTGTCCGGTAATTGTATATTTGCCGGTAACCCGCGATGTTGCGACCTTCCATTTCATCCTTCGTGGATGAATCATAGAAGATATCTGCACCGGCACCCAGCTTCGTTTTATGAGAGATCTGCCGGTTGATGTCAAACGAAAGGGAGGTTACCAGGTAACGGTTACCTTGGAAAGACCGCGATGTTTGGGCGCTCCCGAAAGGGTAAGACAGTAACCGGTTTTCTTTTCGGCTTCCGGGATCTCCTGGCGCTCCGGTTCATGCGGTTATCCGGCACCCAGTCCAACCCGGCAAAGAATGTAATATCATTCAACCCGAAATTGGGTTCTTTTAGATTGGCATTGGAAAGATGGCTGAAACCAATGCCGTTGGTAAGCCACAGGTTACGATACAGCCTGATGCGGGTTCCTGTTTCCAGATTGAAAAAGATATTCATATGTGAGCCTATGGCCCGGTCCCGGTAGTTTTGTTCGGGATCGAAGACCGTGTTGACGTAACATAGTCCCAGACCGAGACGGTAATCGAGCGAGAACCCTGGGTGTCGATGAAATGAATGCGGTACCAGGGCCAGAGTGCCGTATACTCACCGAAGGCTTCACGGTTACCCAGCGAAGAATACATGATTGAAATTCCATAATCGGGGTAACGGTAAAGTTGTTCCCATTTGTTCATGCCCGTGGTCCGCCGGTAAATATCGATTCAAAAGCCCAGACCGGGCGATCAACCAGGTAATTGATGAACTGGTACTCGGGGAGCATATAACCATGATGGAATGCGGCTCCGGCGGAACACCGGAGTTTCCCCTGCGCCCGATCGCCGGAAAAGATAAAGAACAGAAACAGAAGAACGACGAGCCGCTGCATAATCGTTTTGTAGGTGTGCCGAAAAATACATTTAATGTAAATTCAAGCTCATGAAAAACAAAAAACATTCCAAAGGAAATTTCGACCGACCGGAAAACGGGGTCAGGGATTCGGTCTTCAGCAATAATGACCCTGATCCCGCCTCAACTAGCATTTTATGATATTCCTGAGGGATTTCCTTATCCGTGATCAGCATATGTATTTTAGTAAGTGGGGCGAAGTTAATGATCCCCATCCGGCCGAATTTGCCGGAATCCATCAGTATAATGTTCTCCCTTGCATTCGACATGATGAGTTTGGCGATCTGGCCTTCCTCCAGGTTAGAGGTAAAAACGCCTTCCTTTGTCATTCCATCGGCGCTGAGGAAATATTTATCGGCCTTGTACATACGAAAGTTCTCTACTGCATTCACACCGATCAGAGAAAAGGATTTTTTCCGAAATATCCCTCCCGGGACAATGATCTTTACATTGTCAGATCCGGATAATTTCATGACAATGTCAAGTGCATTGGTGATCACGGTCAGGTCTTCAACGTCCTTCATTCTTCCGGCAAGTTCCATTATTGTGGTACCCGAATCCAGAATCACCGTGTCTCCCTGCTTAATGACCGAGGGAGCCTCGCGGGCAATGATTTTTTATGCGCGAGGTTGAGAATCTTCCTTTTTTCCACCGGCAGGTCGTCTCCACCCTAACCGGAAGCATGGCCCCGCCGCGGGACCGGATCAGCAATTTTTTCCTTTCCAGGTACTTGAGATCTTTGCGTAAAGTGACAACACTCACCCGGAAGATTTCACTCAGACGGGAAGTGCTTACCTGCTTGTCTCTGTGAAGCTCTTCGAGGATGATCCGCCGCCTCTCCACGGTTGAATCTGATCTTTTGTCATTCTAAGTTTGTTTATCCTTTCTTCCGTTTCATCTACTTTTTAAATCATCCGCATCCCGCGCCGACCCTCCGGGCCACCCCAGAATTTCTCCCTGACCCCTTCCTGTAAATCCGGACGGAAACAAAACGAAACTATATACTTTTTACAAAAGAAACGATACGAAATTATAAATTAATAAATATATTTGAAGGATTCACGGAAAGTCATTCCGGATGGGTAATAATATCGGGAAATGCCCGTTTCTCAACCGAACCTTTGGTTTAAACGCGATGAAGAGAGAACCTTTCACATCAAGTTATTTTGTTAATGAAATTTTAAAGGGATATTAAAATAAAAAGAAAAAAAATGACCATGAAACATTTCTTTTTAGGTATTTTATTTATTGGTCTTGTGAACACCGGCTATGCCGGGGTGAAGCCGGGTAAAACCGGAAACAACAGGACGATAAGAGTGAATGGCGGCAGCTTTTTAACGGTAAGGATCTTACCGGGTGGAAGCATGTAGGCCCCGGATCGATGTCGGTTGAAGACGGTATGATCAGGGGCCATGGAGGCATGGGCCTTTTATACTGGGCCGGCAGTAATTCGGCAATTGCACTTTCCGTGTGGTTTATAAAATGCGAGAAAAACAGCAATTCCGGCGTTTTCATCCGGATCCCCATAAAGCCTTTTGAAGAATGGATGCCTGTTTACTACGGCTACGAAGTCCAGATCGACAATCAGCCCGAGTTTTCGGGAGAGGACGATTACCATTATACCGGGGGATTATATTCCCTCACCAAACCATTGGCTAAACCCGGAAAAGCGGGCCCGGAATGGAATACAATGGAGATCACACTCGACGGGCTGAGAACCATTGTTTATGTGAACGGTGAGAAAGTCACCGATTATACGGAAGGAGATAAAGTGCCCGAAAGGAAATTCGATTTCGAACCTTTCCGGGGTCGCAGGCCGGAATATGGTTTCTTTGGGCTTCAGAATCACAGCGACAATGATGTCGTATATTTTAAGGAAGTGGCAGTAAAACCGCTGGAAAAGGAAGCGGATGAAAAGTGACTTCAATAATTGAATGAAACAAAGCATACCATGGAAAAAGAGAAAACCAGCGGTAAGAAAAAAGGAATGACCCGCGGCGATTTTATAAAAAGATCGACAATAACCACTGCCGGCTTTTATATCGTCCCCCGTCATGTTCTGGGTGGAAAGGGATTTGTCGCCCCCAGTGATAAACTCCATATTGCCGCTGTCGGTTGCGGCGGGGAGGGGGCAGCGGATATTCATACCTTTATGGCCACACCGAAAAAAAATGTGGTGATCTCACATCTCTGTGATGTTGATGACCGGATGGCGACGCCGATGAGGAAGGAATTTCCAAATTCCCCGTTCTATTATGACTGGCGGGAATTATTCGACAAGGAGAGCGATAATTTCGATGCAGTGACCGTAGCCATTCCTGATCATAACCATGCTGTTGTCGGACTGGCTGCCATGCAGCTTCATAAACACCTTTACCTTCAGAAACCGCTGACACATGATATCTACGAGGCCCGGATCCTCACGCAGGCCGCCGAAAAGTACAAGGTGGTGACCCAGATGGGCGATCAGGGCGCCTCCTCCGACGGGATGCGGACCCTGCGCGAATGGATAGAGGCAGGTTTGCTCGGGGATGTCGAAAAAGTGTATTGCTGGACCGACAGGCCCGTTTGGCCGCAGGGAATCGCATGGCCCAAACAGCATCCCAAAGTTCCCAAAGAACTGAAATGGGACCTCTGGTTGGGCACGGCCCCGGAAACACCATATATCGATAATCTTGTTCCCTTCAACTGGCGGGGGTGGTGGAAGTTCGGAACAGGCGCCCTCGGAGATATGGGTTGTCATATCATAGGGCCCCCTTTCAAATTCTCGAACTCGGCTATCCGACCGAAGTATCAGGCAGCGCAAGTACCGTCTATGACGGTATTTTTTTAGGAAGCGAATTACCCGGAAAGCGGCCCCGTCTCAAGTAAGATACGGTTCCGTTACACGCTGAAAAACGGGAAAAACATGGATCTTTACTGGATGGATGGCGGGATCATACCCGAAAGGCCCGATGAACTGGATCCCGAAATGAACATGAATGAAGTTCTGGGTGACTGGCCAGGACTGGGCGATTTTGAAGGCGCCACCCTGTTTGTAGGCACGAGGGGAAAGCCGCCTGTGGCTGGGGAGGCCGGAATCCCATTCTGCTTCCTCTTTCACTTAATGATGCGATTAACGTTCCGCAGAAATACCCCAGGGTGCCGGGGGACAATGATGGCCATTACTGGCAGTTCATTGATGCCTGCATCGCAGGATACGGGAACGCTGAAGTGGATTCACCCTTCACCGGCTATGCCGGCCCCCTCACAGAGACTGTACTGATGGGTAACCTGCTGCTGCGTAGTTTCGAGTCCGCAATAAAAATCACACGAACGGATCCTGTTTACGGTGAAATGGAGGCTATGTTTACCCCGGACGATATATCGGTTTCAAATGGGACGGTGAAAATATGAAGATTACCAATTTTGAACAGGCTAACCAGTTCGTAAAAAGAATACAGGGAAGGCTGGGGAGAACTAAAACTTTAGATTTACCGGGCTGAGCGGTATTCCCTTACGGGCTCTCAGCCCCTCGGTACAGACGAGAAAGACAGGTACCGAAGCTCCGGTTTTAGGCTGAGCAGAAATCCCCGGGAGTGCTTTCTCCCGCTAAGGAAGACAGGCTCACCGGCCCTGACCTTTCCGGTTTACATTCCCGGAAGAGTGTTAATTCTGCCGTGTATGGATTTACCGGCATCTTTCCCGCTTACATCTTTCCCGAGAGCTAAAAAATGAAAGCAATGACAATTGAGGTATTAAATACACCGGAAGAGATCGCGGGCTAAGGGCAAAAAACTGGTTACCGGAGGCATAAAAAAAAAACGATCTTTTATTGTGTGCGGCCACGGGAGGAGTCCTACCCTGACCTACAGGCAGCTCGCTGCGAATATAAAATAAATCCCGGGCTGTTTTCGCAGCTCCGTACCCTGAAGTTGGATGAGTGGGGCGGAATTCCGATGGATCATCCGGCCACCTGCGAGACATACCTGCAGGATCACCTGGTGCGCCCGCTGAATATCGACATTCACGGTATAACGGTTTTGAAAGCAATCCGCAGGATCCGGAACTGGAATGCGAGAGGATCCGGGGTGTTTTGAGGAAGGAAGGTCCGGTTGATATCTGCATTTTGGGTTTGGGTATGAACGGTCATCTGGCTCTCAACGAACCTTGGGATCGCTGACCCCGGATGCCATGTTGCAGGCTCTCAGAGATGTCACTTTCCCACACGATGCTGGATGAAATGCGGGAAAAACCCTTCGGGCTCACCCTGGGCATGGCTGATATCCTGGGATCCGGGATGATACTCATCCTGATCCCGGGGAAACAAAAACGTCGCGTTGTGAAAGAATTACTCTCGGAAAGGATCACGTGTTCATTGCCTGCATCTTTTCTCTGGCTGCATCCCAATTCGATCTGCCTGATCGGGAAGGATGCCCTGGGAGACGGACGAGGACTGAACCATCTGAAAATTAAACCGTATGAAAAGAAACAATCTTATCGTTTTCCTGATCCTGTGCATCTGGTTTGTAATTTCATTTATTACCAATATCCTAGGGCCGATCATGCCCGTCATCATCGATAATTACAATCTCAGCCTTACACTTGCCGCCTTTCTGCCCTTTTCCTTTTTCCTTGCCTATGGGATCATGTCTATTCCTGCAGGGATGATGATTGAAAAGTTTGGGGGAAAGCCGTCCCTGATGATCGCTTTCGGCTTCACCCTTACAGGCAGCCTTCTGTTTGCATTTTTTCCCGTCTACATAATCGCCATCGTTTCCCTGTTCATTATCGGTATGGGTATGGCCATGCTCCAGGTTGTCATCAACCCGCTGATGCGGCAGGCTGGAGGCGAGGAAAATTTTGCCTTCAATTCGACACTCTCGCAACTCGTCTTCGGTTCAGCTTCCTTCATATCCCCGTTCGTATTCACCTATCTTATGCAGCATCTCAGCGGGTATACAGGTGGCGGTAACTTTTTCGTCAGTATCCTCAGCCGGCTCGCTCCCCCTGATCTTCCCTGGAATTCGCTCTACTGGCTCTTTTCTTTCATCATTATCGTGATGATCGGCATCATCATCTTCGTCAGGCTGCCCCGGGTTGTCCTGAAGGAGGATGAAAAAGCGGGAGCAATGGAAACCTATAAAGGCCTGCTGAAAAAGAGGATCGTGATCCTGTATTTTTTCGGGATCATGGCCTATGTGGGTACGGAGCAGGGGTTGGCGAACTGGATGAGCAAGTTCCTGAATACTTACCATCATTTCAGTCCGGAAGCAGAGGGTGCCCGGGCTATCGCCTGGTTCTGGGGCCTGATGTCGGTAGGATGCCTGCTGGGGCTTGTCGTCCTGAAGCTCGTAGATTCGAAACGGGTGCTTAAGGCGATCTCCATTCTTTCTATGATCACGGTACTCCTTGCCCTGTTTGGTCCCGCATGGCTATCGCTTTGGGCATTCCCGGCCACCGGGTTTTTCATCGCGCTGATCTTCGCAATCATCTTTTCCCTGGCCCTCAATTCTGTCGACAAACACCACGGTTCCTTTTCCGGGATCCTCTGTTCAGGCATCTTCGGTGGGGCGCTTGTACCGCTGATCATCGGATGGCTTGGCGATCATATCGGACTGCGGTTTGCCATGCTCTTCCTCTTGGTCACCCTCGGGTACATCCTGTCCATACCCTTTTGGGCGGATCCCCTGGTGAATAATAAAACGATAAAGCTGTCGGAATTCCGGAAAAGTTTAGGCCGGAAAACGGCTTAAATCTTACGTTTCCGGAAGATGTTCCGCCTGGAATCGATCCTATGAAACAAAATCAATCCGCTAATGATGACTATACTTGGCGTCGATATCGGGGGCACAAAGATTGAAGCCGCCCTGGTGGAAGGAAAACAGATCACCCGGAATTATTCCTGTCCCACACCTGCCGGGGAATCCAGGGAAAACGTGATCGAAGCTCTTTGCACCGCCATCGGGGAGGTCATGACCCCCGGAGTTGCCGGGATTGGCATCGGCGTTCCCGGCCTGGTCGACCTGGAAACAAACGAGGTGCTCGACGTCTTAAATATCCCTTCCTGGGACCGACTTCCGCTCAAAAAAATCATCGAAGAGAGATTCCACGTCCCCGTCTTTGTCAACAACGATGCGAACTGTTTCGCCGTGGGGGAAAAACATTTCGGAAACGGCGGGCCCTACGTGAACTTTGTCGGCATTGTGCTCGGAACCGGCCTGGGCGCCGGCATCATCATCAACAACCATTTGTATTCGGGCCGTTTCTGCGGCGCGGGGGAGTTTGGACCGGTGTTTTACCGCGATAAGACCATCGAAGCCTACGCCAGCGGCCAGTTTTTCAAAGACTTGGGCCTCGACGGCCGGGAAATGGCGGAACGTGCCGGATCCGGTGATCCAGGGGCACTGAAACGCTTTACCGAACTCGGGGGGCATATCGGAAGGGCCGTGGCCGACGTGCTCTTTTGCCTTGCTCCGGAAGCCATTATCCTGGGAGGATCGGTCAGCCGGTCATATGCCTTGTTCGAAGGGGGAATGCGTGACTTTCTGGGAAATGAATTTCCATATCAGCGGCTTTATCAGTCACTCCGAATCGAAGTGTCGGCGCTGCGGAACAGCGGGGTCCTTGGGGCCTCATCCCTGGTGCTCGATGCCCTGAAATGAAGCCATGACCATAACGAAACCCGGGAAATCCTTTCCATGCACCCGGATAACGAGACCATCAACCCCTTGCATCGGTTTCCCTTTTGACCACTGACTAGGGAAGAAAAGGGAGGGTGCGGCTCTTTTCTGTTTTTCCTGTGGAAGATTTCCCTTATTTTTGTTTCCGGCTACTGACAAGCATGCCCCAAACCGTCCTGCCATGAAACCTCACCTTCTCGTCCTGGTCGCCCTGTTTGCGGCCGCCTGCAACATGTCCCCAACAGCCACTGCCGGAAAGCGTGAGGCCGGGGGACCGATCCGGCTTCATCCCGAAAACCCGCACTATTTCTCTACAAGGGCAAAGCCCTCGCGCTGGCGACATCTGGCGAACATTACGGTGCGGTCATCAACGGGGATTTTGATTTTCACCGGTATCTCCGGAATTTGGCCGCCGACGGGATGAATTACACCCGGATGTTCGCCGGAACATACTTTGAGATCCATGGCGAAAGCTTCGGCATCAGGCATAATACACTCGCTCCGGAAGAGGGGAAGATCATCACCCCCTGGCCGGCGGAAAAAGACCCTTCCGGGAAACTGAAGTACGATCTTTCAAAATGGAACCCGGCCTACTTCGACCGGCGAAGGAATTCATTAGCGAAGCCGCCGGTCATGACATCATCGTCGAGGTGACCCTGTTCTCTTCGATCTACAATGACCGTCACTGGGGCATTTCCCCGCAAAACCCGGAAAACAATGTGAATATCCGGACCGGCATTTCCATGAACGATGCTCAGACCCTCCAGAACGGACCTTTGCTCGGGTACCAGCTGAAGTTCGTACGCAAAATGGTCCGGGAGCTGACGGTTTCGACAATTTCTTTTTCGAGATCCAGAATGAGCCTTGGGCCGATCATCCGGTGGCTGTTTACAATATCGTTAACAAAGAGGATCTGAAACCCGGCGACTGGACCTTCAAGGCCGATTTTGCCGATTCCGCTTCCACTGCCTGGCAGGACACCATCGCTGCCGTTATTGCTGATGAAGAGAATCAGCTCCGCCTCCCGGCATTGATCGCATGGAACTATACCAATTTCAAAGCCCCCATACCGGAGGTCAATCCCCATGTGTCCATCATGGACTTCCATTATGCCTGGCCTGAGGCTGCCCGGTGGAATATGGCATATGACCGGGTCATCGGTTTCGACGAGTCGGGTTTCGCCGGTTCCGGGGATGAGGTTTACCGGAGACAGGCCTGGAAATTTATGCTCAGTGGCGGTGGGTTGTTCAATAACCTCGACTATTCGTTCTATGTGGGCCATGAGGACGGACTCGGGAAATGTAGCCCCTGGCGGCGGAAGCGCCGCCCTCCGGAGCCAGCTGAAGATCTTGTCGGGTTTCCTGAAGGGTTTCGAACTGGAGAAACTCCATCCCGACCTCTCCGTGGCTGCCGGTTCACCAGGCCTGATCCCGTATATCCTGTCTGACGGGATGTCGGCTTACCGATTTACCTGAGAGCCGGGGAACCTCCCGTTCCCGCCTGCGCCTGAAAACCGGGGAAGGGAAATTCAGGGTCCGGACACTCAATACCCTTTCGGGCGAATGGTCGGAACCTCATGAAGTACGGGCCGAAAACGGGACACTGGACCTCGGCATTGAGATCCCCGACGGAGAACTGGCCCTGGAAGTTACACGTCAATAACCCCACGAAATGAAGGGATCTTCTTTTCATCCCTTCCTTATAAAGAACAGGATGAACATTTTGAAAAACCCAAACGGAATGAAGACCATAATTTTTTGCCGTGCTGATGGCCGGCCTGACGATCCTGACGGCATCATGCGGCCGGTCCGTTGCGAAAAATAAAAACTGGACGGTTGCCGAGAAGCCCGCCGTAAAGCCGAGGTTCTTCTCCGACAGCAGCTTCTGGAACCAGCCAATCCTGCCGGTGCGGCCGTTGATCCGAGATCTGAATACTGGATGAGCCTCCTGGCGGAGGACCCGAGCTGCGAGAATTTCGGCATTAACCTGAAGGAATATACCATTCCCATTTACGAAGTGGACAGCCTGACGCCGACCCAGGTGGTCAGGGAAGCTTCCACCAGATTTCATCAGGATCCTTCATTCCGGGAACGCCTGTTCCCATCCCGCCGGCTTTGGAACCGTCACCCGGAACAGACATGCACGTCGCCATGATCGACCGGCAGCGACAGATCGCCTGGGACATGTTTCACGTTGAGAAAACCGCCGATGGTAATGGAAATCCTATACCGGCATGAAATACCCGTTGAACGGTCCCGGAGTCTTTGATCCTGCACGTTTCCCGGTGAAGGATGGCGAGAGCATCCATCAGTACGGCCCGGGAAGAGCCGCCGGAGTGCCGATCATCGCCGGGACCATCATGTATGACGAGGTGAAAGCCGGGGAAATCCGTCACAAGCTGAGCTGTGCCCTTCGCTATGTGGCGTACCGTGAACATGTCTATCCGCCGGCCGTATGGACGGACGGGAATCTGGAGGGCGGTGTCCCGGAAAGATCCGTCATTCAGCTGGATCCCGGCCTCGACCTGTCGCCCTATCACCTTCTGCCGGGCGAACTGGCCGTGGCCCGTGCCCTGCAGAAATACGGCGCTGTCGTCGTGGACTTTGCAGCCGGCAGCTGCCTGTACGGCGAAGGATTGTGGTACGACCCCAGCCGGTCCTGGGACGGTGTCCTCAGGGACTGGGACGGCGGGATCAGCGATATCCCGGTCAGCTTCTACCGTGTGATCGTAACCTACCCCGCCAGCCCTGGGGGAGACCGGATCAAGGATTTTTTCCAGAGTCAGCTGAAGAAAAAATGCAAATAGCCCTTCACGCGATCCACGGGCATGCAGACCGCCTTGCGGCATTTCATTATTCCCCGGATTTGTGATAACTTCGCGCCCAAACAAAAAATCCATCGACCATGGCAGAGCGCAAACCGACCCCCTTGTCGGAAATCGGCGAATTTGGGCTTATCGACCGGCTGACCAAAGGACTGAAACCTGTGAATGAAAGCACCCTCATGGGCGTTGGCGACGATGCTGCCGTGATTGACTGTGGCCAGTAAATGCATTGTTGTCACCACCGACATGCTTACCGAAGGTATCCATTTCGACCTCGTTTATACCCCCCTCCGGCACCTGGGATATAAATCCGTAATGGTCAACCTCTCCGATATCTATGCGATGAATGCCCGGCCAACCCAGATCACGGTTTCCCTTGCCATCTCTTCCAAGTTTTCAGTCGAAGCCATTGAAGAACTCTATGGCGGAATCCGCATGGCCTGCGAAAAGTACGGTGTCGACCTCGTTGGCGGGGATACGGTGTCGTCCCTTTCGGGACTGATCATCAGCATCACTGCCATGGGTGAAGCCGCTCGTGAAGATCTTCGGTATCGCAGCGGGGCAAAGGTGAACGACCTGATCTGCGTGTCGGGCAACCTGGGCGCTGCCTATATGGGATTGCAACTCCTGGAACGGGAAAAAGCTCTATGAACAGGACAGCGCCGTCCAGCCCGACCTTTCGGGAAATGATTATATCCTGGAACGGCAGCTTAAACCCGAGGCCCGGACAGATATCCTGGAGCTCCTCACGTAAGGAAGGCATTGTTACCCATGCCATGATCGACATCTCCGACGGTCTGTCATCCGAACTGCTGCACATGTGCAAAAGTTCAAACACCGGATGCCGCATCTACCACGATAAGATCCCCATCGATGCCAGCACTGCCATGATGGCGGAACAGTTCAACATGGAACCCATGATCTGCGCCCTGCATGGCGGCGAGGACTATGAACTGCTCTTCACCGTTCCGCTCGACAACTACGAAAAAGTCTCAAAGCTCCCAGGCATCAGCATCATCGGGAATATCACCGATCCCTCAGAAGGCGCCCTGCTGGTCACCGGTGACGGGCAGGCGGTTCCGGTTACCGCCCAGGGGTGGGACGGGATGAAGAAATGATGATCCCACGAACGGAGTAATGCCATAAAACATCGCTCTTATCCTGCTCATCTGTTGCATGATATCCAAAATGTTCATACATTTGAACAAAATAACGGTCATGAAAATTTTGCTGCCCGTTCTCTGGATCGCACTCAGCCTGGCATCCTGTTCATCCTCCGCTAAGAGGAACGGGAACAACGCCGCCGCAACCGGAAAGACGGAAGTCAGGCCCGATACGATGTTCACGAACATGTTCAGACGGAGTTGCTGCGGCTTTACCGGGGGCGACGGAACCTATTCCGTGCGGCTTCCCGATGGACGCACCGTTTGGATCTTTGGCGACACTTTTGTCGGACAGGTATACGCCGACAGGTCGCGGGAAAAGAAGACACCGATGTATATCCGGAACTCTTTTGTGGTCCAGGATGGCGATTCTCTGCGAACCCTCTACCACCAGGTGAACGGGAAGGATGCCTCGGAGGTGATCTTTCCCTACGAGCATCCGGCAGCCGGGGAATTCAGCGAGGATTCAGCCTGGTTTTGGCCGGGGGACGGTCTGATTGAGCAGGGAAAACTGAAAGTGTTCCTCTCGGAATTTATCCAGGCCGACACGGGCATGTGGGGATTCAAATGGCGCGGAACCTGGCTGGCCACCTTCTCCCTTCCCGGCATTTATTTGGATTCCCTGTATCGCGTTCCCTACAGCCTGGTGAACAACGTCCATTACGGTCACGCCATTTGTGAAGGAAAGGACTTTACCTATATCTATGGTGCGGGCAACGGGAAACCGTTCGCTGCCAGGTACCCGGCAGGCGACATCGGCAAACCCTGGGCGTTCTACACCGGCAGTGAATGGTCAAATGATCCACACGACGCGGCGCCAATGGGCGGATTTCATGTCTCGGAACAATTCAGTGTCTCATTGATTCGCGGTGAATATGTCCTCATCACACAGGAAGGTTTCCTCAGCACCGAAATTTACGCCTACACTTCAAAGACGCCGGTCGGTCCCTGGGGAGACAGGACCCTTTTGTACAATACCCCGGTTCCGGAAGGCAGCAAGACCATTTTCACCTACAATGCCCTGGCACACCCTGAGTTTATCAAGGATGATGCATTGCTGGTCTCTTATAACATGAACACCTCGGACCTTTCTGAGCACTTCAGGAACGCCGATATCTACCGGCCGAGGTTTATCCGGGTGCCCCTGAAATTGATCGATCCGGCGTGGTAAATATCCCTGGCTGTACCGTAACGCCTTCGCCGTTTCGCAGGGTTAAAGGCCCGAAATGCTGAGCGGCCTGACCGTTTTTCAGCCTGATCCTTCAGGTTTCGATACCTGCGGGGAATGCCTGGAAATGGAAACCTGCAGCCTGGTTTCCGGGATTCATAAGTTTGTTCCGGATGCGAAGGCGAATTTATTAGGCCTGAACTAGGGTATAACCCGCATGCCTCTGCCTGCTTTCCTGCTTTGTGAGTTAAGAGGCTATGCTTCGAGGACGTGACTTTTCCAAATTTCCATAAAATCGAGGACCGAAATTCCCGTGTGATAGCCCGGGTCCGCATCGGGAGTGGCCGGTATCACCCGGATCGGCTTCCCGTACTCATCCAGCATCTGATAGGCCATACAATGCACTTCCGGGTTAATGTAACGGCTAAGGAATACATTCGAGGCTTCTGTGAGGATGGATAGAACATCCTTTTTCTCCTGTCCGGCAGATAACGGATAAATATAGGCGGCTGCCCTGATGATTTCCGGGAGCGACCACCATGGCATATCACTGTTGATGGGCTTGCGCGTATTCAGTGACACGGATTTGTACATCCCGTATGATGGCTTAAATCCCAGCCTGAAATTATGGATGAAAAAGCCTGGCAGCATGGAACCGATCCGTTCAACTTCATTCCTCTGCGCCGCAGGAACATTCTTCCGTTGGTTCACCAAATGAAAAAATTTGCCCGTGAACCCGGCCAATTCCATGATGTGTCCCGGGAAGGTCGCCACATGTCCGTTTTCAAAATAGGGTTCACCGCCCGGTGTAATGTATTCAGGCATGTCCGGTTTTTCGAACGTTTTAAATTTCAAGCCATCATTGACATACCTGCCAAATACCTGGTTGATGAGATACAATCCATCATCGACATAACAGAGATCGTTGTACAATTCGTAAAAAAGCAAGCACATTCCGATGGCGATCATGCAAGGAGCGTGGGATATCTTACCCGGGATGAATGCCACCTTGTTTTTAGGATCAAAATCTTCCTGGTCTGTCCGGAAGCGGCCCTGGCGGAGACAATCCATGATCTTCCCGTACCAGGCTTTGATTTCTGCTTCAAGCCCTTCGTCCTTAAGGATGTAAGCGCTGATTATCAAACCTTTGACAGAAAACAGATCGCTGAATCCGGCTTCGTCTGAAGCAGGAATAAAGATCTCTTTCTGATGGTTTTTGTCCAGGCGAAAAGCATTGCCCTCCCTATCCATCCAGAATGAGAGCCGTCCATTGTTTCTTTTGCGGAATGCATTGAGCGTTGATGAGACTTCACGAAGGATCCGCAGACACTGAGCCTGGAAGTAGTCCCGTTCTTCAGGAGAAATAAACTCCGTTTTTTTCAACCAGAGATAATGCCTTCCAACGGCTTCCAGGCCTCGGCCCTGGATCCAGCCGTAGATGGTTTCCATCCCAAAAAGATCCGTTCCGTTCACATCACGATGAAGTGCCTCTCCCGTGAAAACGTCAATTTTCGTGTTGATGAAGGGATAATCCGGATCCTTCCGATACGACCGGATCATATACTGCAGAACGGAAAGCAACACCGCCTCATACGACGGGACCACTTTCCGGATCTCTTCAACCGTTGGCGAAGCGATTCGATAAGCCTGGTATTCTTTTTGAAATTCGCGCATTTGAATTGAAATTTACGACAGCGGCTGCAGGAGGGTAATCATCTGCGATGCTTTTTCAAGATGAATTCCTGAAACATACAGCGTTCCGGCCGCCGATGCCATGATTGAAGCACTGATGACAAACATCATCGTGGCAGAGATCGTCGCATCCCGGCGTTGTATTTTCAATGACTTCAGATCCCATCCGGCCTCCCTGACCAGGGTTGTCCTGACGATAAAAAGGACGGAAGATACCGTCGTGCCAACCATTGAAGCCACCACCAGTACCGGGGTGGCGGAGGAAGAGCCCGTATCTTTTGGGATCACGGGGATTAATCCCGACACAATAGCCTTTGCCGGAGGCATCATCATGAAAAAATTCAGCAGAAAGCTGGCCGCCATGATCCCGACAATCACCGCCATAATTTTTTCGAACCGGGCGGTCCTGCCGCTGAGAAAAAGGATGTAGACAAAGGCCACGAAAAAAATGGCGAAATAGATCGGGGCAATGCCTCCTTCAACCAGGGTTTTCGACCATTCGTGGCAAACATCCGCCAGGATTCCCATAACACCCATGACACTTCCGGTGACCGTAATGGTCAGGGCAATAATGAAAAAGATACCCATTGCGGGATGGATATGTTTTTTGAAAGCTTCGAGGGCGGTGTGGCCCGTGACAATGGTGAATTTTCCGTAAATGTTGATCAGGTACCAGGTGATAAAACACGAGATGAAGATGGTCCAAAGCAGTGACATCCCGTAGTTGGCGTCGGCTTTTGCCATGGCTGTGACGCTTCCGGTGCCGATATTGAACCCGATCAGGAATATCCCGGGAAGAATGGAAAGAAAAAAAATCTTCAGTCTGCCTTTCATGGATCAATATTAAATTCTTCTCTTCACTTTATCCGGTTATAACGCCCGATCAGCATTCATGGGGAAACGGGAACTGCCATTGACTTTTCAGCCTGAAAAATTGACCGGGATGCAGCGATTCGTCCATCAGAGAATATTTTTGATTTCCGGCACAAGCCGGTAAATCAAGGGACTCTTCCGGAGGTTATCGAATACAAATTTAGAAATTTTCCCTGTTCGCAGGCGGCCGAAAGACTCCAGGGCCCGTTATTGTGATATTTTCCGGAGAACGGGTCATTTTTCCGGCTCACCGGATCCGGTTCAGGGATCAGCCTTTAAGACCGTGGTCCATTCGATTTGAGGCCAGACCGCCGGTCCGTCATTCTTTTGCGGTTTTCCCGGCGTGCTTCTTCCCTTTTCGATGTATCCGGCCAGGAGTTTCATCAGCTCTTCCACTTTAGCGGGGTTCGAAGAGGCCACATTCAGATGCTCCCCTGGATCGGAGCTGAGACGGAACAGTTGAACGTTTGCCCATTGATCCGTACTGTCCCGATACACCGGCAGTTCTCCTTTGGGCTTTGTCCATGAGCCGCCGCCTCCCGAGGAGAGGATTAATTTCCAGTCGGCATTTTGGATGGCCAGGATGCCGTTGCCCGACTGGGTGACCAGGGCTGGTCGCACAGGTCTGGTGCTTTTGCCCAGAAAGACGGGGAGCATATTATAACTGTCTTCGGCCGCATCGCCCGGAAGATCGGCGCCGGTGAGAGCGGCGAATGTGGCCATCATATCGGCCTGTGAAATGAGCTCGCCGTTTTGCGTGCCGGCCCTGACATGTCCCGGCCAGCGCACGATGAAGGGTTCGCGGTGCCCGCCTTCCCAGGCATCCGATTTGATGCCCCGGAGAGTACCGGCTGAATTATGCCCGTACCTCCCGGGCAATGAACCGATTTTCCCCGTATAGTTGGTGCCATCCTGGTTTGTCGGCCCGTTGTCGCTGGTGAAAATGATCAGCGTCTTCCCGCTGATGCCCAGCTCATCTATGGTACGGATGATCTGCCCGGTGTACCAGTCCAGCTCATACACAAAATCGCCGTACGGGCCGGCCTGTGTTTTTCCCTGGAACGGAGCGGAGGGCGCGATGGGAGTGTGCGGGGCATTGGCGGCAAAATACAGGAAAAAGGGAGTGTCCTTATGCCGCTCGGTCTGCCGGGTGATGAATTCAATCGCTCGTTCTGTGATGGCCGGCAACAGGTCCTCATACCGCCATCCGGGGCTCATGGCTCCTTCCGCCCCCGGCCCTCCGGCCTCGAGCCATGCCGTAGGCCGGATCACGAGACGGTCATTGGTGATGAAAGCATGCGGTGGAAAACTGGGAACATCATCCCCGAAATACAAGTCGAAGCCGCGGGTGATGGGTCCGTTAGCAATCGGCCTGGAATAATCGACATTCAGACCGCGGTTCTGCACTGTTGCCGGCTTGCCGTCGGTGGTGGGCCAGTCCCAGCCCAGGTGCCATTTGCCGATGCAGGCGGTTGTGTATCCTTTCGCCTTCAGCATATCTCCGACAGTCAGCCGGTCTTCCCGAATGACGGGCGGATCCCAGATCCAAGATACCCCCATCTTCATATCCGACCGCCAGCTGTACCTCCCGGTGAGGAAACTGTAACGCGAAGGTGTGCAGACGGCGGCGGCGGCATGTGCGTTGGTGAACAGCATGCCTTCACCCGCCAGCTTGTCGAGGTTGGGCGTCGGAATCTTCGAGTCGGGATTTAAAACACCGACGTCGCCGTAACCAAGATCATCGGCGAGGATGAAGACGATATTGGGCTGTGCATCCACCATGGGCGTACCCGGATCTTGGCGGGGCATCATGCCCAGGCACAGGCCAGCCAGGGCTATGGGATAGATGACCTTCATCGGTTCTTAATTTTTCCGGAACGACAGGTCAGGAATAACGGGTCTCACTTTCCGTTCACATAGTTCTCAATTTTCTTCTTCCACATCAGATAACCTTTCCCGTTGGGATGCAGGCCGTCGATGCTGTATTCCGGGTTCAGCTCATTGTCCGGGGTCACAAAATCACTATACAGGTCGATGTACACGAGTCCCTCTTCCCTTGCAAGCTTCTGCAGGAAAGCATTGATCTTCATGATGTCGGCGTTCTGACGGTCAACATGGATCTTATCGTTCGTGGGAAGAATGCTCTGGATGTAAATTTTTGTTTTGGGTGACGCCTTCCGGATGCGGTCAATGATCTTCCCGTAATTTTCCTCCACATGCTCAACGGTTTTATGATAGGCCAGGTCATTGGTCCCGATCATGATGAAGATTTTGGCCGGTTTCGATTCAACCACCTCATCGAGGCGCTGGAGCACACCGTCGGTATCATCACCGCCGATACCCCTGTTTTTCACGTTGGGATTCTGGAAGAGTTCCGCCCATTCCGCCTGGTCGGTGATGCTGTTGCCCAGGAAGATGATCTCGCCTTTTGTGTTGGGCAAGGTCTGAAAATGCTCCCACCGGTGATAATAGTACGCCCGCATCGCCCTGTCCCAGGCCGCCAGCGCTTCCGCCTGCCTGTCATAGTTCATGATGCTGTCTTTTTCCGCCTGCGACAAAAGGCTGCTCATCGAGGGCGGCGCATCTTCGGGACGGCTTCCCCAGTCTTTGTTGGGCTGGCTCCCATCTGAAGCACCAGCCTGCCTCCTTCCGCAATATCGGAATGATAGAACCAGGGCTGATCCAGTGGTTTGCCGTTGAGTGTGGCCGACTGGATATACATGTTTTCCTTCGAGACCCCGGGGGCCTCGATGACGAATGTTCCTCCGCGGTAATAGCCGGGATCAAGGTGTATGGTGATCTTTTCGAAAAGGGGACTTCCAATCTCATATACCGGTTTTACCGATGCGCCGCCATCCATCTCAAAGAGTCCCATGGCACTCATCACGAACCAGGCTCCCATCTGGCCCTGGTCTTCATCTCCAAGCCATCCATCTTCCGGCGTGCTCCATAATAAAGGTTCATGATTTCACGGCCCATTTCTGGGTAAGCCAGGGCTTTCCGGAAAAGTCGAAGAGATATGCCGCTTCCATATTTGGCTGATTTCCGTGATTGACAGGGAAGATGCCCATTCCTTCCAGACTGTTGGAGCCCAGATTCTCGGAATTAAAACGATAGGGCACTGATTTTTCAAAACCCTCTTCAAGACGGTTATTGAAGGTGCCTCTTCCCATCAGCTTTATAAGTCCTGCCAGATCATGGGGTACAAAATAGGTGTACTGCCAGGCATTTCCTTCCACATAACCCTGACCAAGCAAAGCCACCTGGCCGTAGGGACTGAAATCCTTCACCCAGGTGCTGTCTTCATATTTTCTGCGCATATATCCCACCGCAGGATCGAAGACATTCCTGTAATTATAGGCCCTCTTTGAAAATACTTATAGTTTGACTTATCCCCAGAGCCAGGGCCATCTGTCCAACAGTCCAGTCGTCATAGGCATATTCAAGGGTATTGGAAACCGGACCGTCTTCATCAGGAACAAATCCGTATTTCATGTAATCTGAGATTGTGGTTCCCCACCTATCCTCCTGCTTCATGGGGATGACCGGGTTCAGTCTGCAATTTTTTCATGGCAGCCAGAGCCTTTTTTACATCGAAATCCCGGATTCCTTTCTTATAGGCGCTGACAATGAGAGAGATCTCATGCGATGCAACCATAATTCCCGAATATTCAATACCAGTGGGACCTTTGGGCAGCCATCCGCCTTTGTCACAAATTTCCAGCAACGATTTGACCCAGTCATTGGCAATTCCGGGGTAACAAGAGCCCAGAGCTGATTGATGTTCCAGAAAGTGATCCAGAAACCATCACTTCCGTATATGGCATTCATGCTGTCGGGAAGGGTCTGCTCCTTTTCATACATGTCGATATATTTGCCGTTTACATCATTCCAGGTGGTTCGGCCGACATAAGCCCGGTAAAGGTTGGTATAAAATTTCGTTTTATCCTGTTACTTCCTCCTTCCACTTCAATTTTGCCGAGAAGGTTTTTCCAGGTTTTTCGGGCATCCTTGACAGCATCAAAATCCAATCCTAGGGCTGGCTCTCGTGTCGAGGTTCAGCCGGGCCTGTTCGGTGCTGACCAGAGAAATACCCGTCTGGACCCGATCTGTTCCCCTTTTCTGGTCGCAAATTCCACGAAGGCACCTACATCTTTATGTCCGAAACCCGAGGAGATACTGTCGACATTCCGGTAAATGTCTTCTTTTACCCAGCCGTTAAAGGTTCATAAGGTTTACTGAAACGCATGACGAAATGCAGGATGTAATCATTGTAGTTGGCTTTTCTTAGGCTTTGCTGATAGGATACACCTTCAATTTCATGGTCGTTGACTTTTTTTATCTGGGTTAGAAGATTTCATATCCGTATTCAGAAGGATAAGCAGGTCGATCAGCACCCGTGATGAATCGGCTTCCGGGAATGTATATCGCTGGTAACCGGTTCGCATAGTGGTTGTAGTTCGGCCTTCATGCCATAATCATCGAGAAATACAGAATAATAACCCGGAGATGCCTCTTCATTTTCATGGCTGAATTGAGAACGGTAACCTCTTTCGGGATGTTTTTCCGTTCCGGGTTTTGTTTTCAGGGGACCGTTTGTGGCATGGTAAGGATCCCGGCCATGGTCCAGGAATGAATATGGCTAAATCCCGCAATATTGTCAATATCGTATTCATAGCCTGCTTTCCAGCCCAGTTCCTGGTTATCAGGACTCAGCTTAACCATACCGAAGGGCAGGGACGGGCCGGGAAAAGGATCCATCGGGAATTATGGGTGCCGATCAGGGGATCGACATAATCGACGGTTTTCTTTTCCTGGCTATGGCGGTCAATACCGGCTAAAGAAGACAGTGAGAAAAAAATGTTTAAGCATATGGTCTTCTTTTTTTGCTGATATCGCTCAGCGTTCTACATCCATACGGTTTTGCCATTCTTAATGATGGTGTAATACCACCTCCATAGAGTACATGATGGAGTGTACCGTCTAAATTCAAATTCCGGGGCATGTATTTATTGTCTCCCGTGCCGGGTAAAAACCGAAGAAGTCTTTAGCATGACCTGTGACATGGCGATTCCGGCCGAGGCATCCCGGGCATGCCAGCCTCTTTCGGCTATCCTGACCCTGGCCTTCGCTGTTTCTTTTTTTCACCCCACAGCTCATGTGCCTGAGCCCAGGTCCTTCATAGGTTACCGGTTCAATGGCATGATAAAAATCAAGTGCCTTTTCCGGGTAGCCCATTTGCGTCAGTGCATCCATTGTACCTGCGGGCCATCCGTCGAAAGCTCCCAGGGACCATGGTCAGGCCGGTCGGAATTGGCTGCGGCGATATCCTGCAGTGATTGTGCACGCATCCAGTGATCGGTCATCAGTTCACGGTAGAGGAAGGCGATCATTTCATCCTTCACTTCCGGCGGGATATCATTGGGAAGTACCGCCCCAGAAACATAAAATCGAGGCAATGGCGGACTTCCACCTTTTTCCTGCCGGGGTAGAGGCTGTTCCACACTCCGTTGCCGGCATAGAGCTTCATTAGCCTTTCGAACATTGATCGGCCTCTATCCGTATTCTCCGGCTTTCTCCTGTTCCCCTTTCATATCCAGGAAGCCTGCCGTCTGCCGCATCATCCATATATATCCGGCATTGAATGAGGGTACGATATGTTTATAGGTAGGTACACATTCCAGCAGATTCCACTCATCATCTCCGAAATCGGCCAGCTTATATTCATCATCCGTACAACCCGGTTGACCGTAGAGGGAAATCTTCTTCCAGTTCGTGGCATAATCAGTCAGATGCTCCATTACCGTTTTCCCGTCGATGTTTTCATCCAGGAAGGCATAATCTTTGGTAACGCTTAGATAATTCCGGATCATTTGGAAAAGCGCCCAGTAGTTTGCCGAATAACCATTACCCACACCTTTTCCACCGAAATTATCCTTTCCGTAAAATCGGCTGGGATCAATTTTTATCCAGTCGGAGAGATGTTCTTTCATCATCTCCGGATCGACCACTGCCCAGAGAGTCGACCATTCGGTAATATCCCAGAAAAACGTGATGGATGCACCCCATTTGGGACCACCGGTGAGAAAAACCTTCCTGTGCTCCGGCAGGTTGGTGTTCATGAGGTACAGCATCGTCAGCGGACCGGTATAATAACTTTTCGGGCGAAGTGTCATTGGTTTCAAGGACGGGAAACAGCCGGAGATGATGGGCCGTCGGTTTGAAAATGGCCTGCCAGCGGTCCCGCCAGGTTTCTGACGCACGGTTGAATGTTTCGTCGAAATCCGCCAACGTTCCATGATGGCGTTGAGCGATCCCTGTTATGCCCCAGGTCATGAGGTATTTCAGTCAGCCGTTTTCCCGGGTGCCAGCCGGTTTTCCAGGCGGCCGTACCGCCGCTGTTGTGCACATTCACCTTTCGGGCGCGGGGCGAAGCTGAAAGCCGTCATTGCCTCGGTTTCAGTATCATGAATATATATCCGGTTTCCTTCTTTACAGTGGTGTATTTTTTGCAGGCCAGGATTTCCTGTCGGATGGCCATGCCGCCGTTTCCGTGTTTACCAGGTTTGCCGTTGACCAGCTCTGTGACCGAAGGTTCCGGGTTGCCTTCCCGGCCGATATGTTTGCTTACATTTTCAACCTCCGTATCACGGTCGGTGGTTTTGCCGTCCATTTTCGGATATGGATACCACCACTGCCAGTCGCCGCCATATTTCGAGATGAAACCGATCATGTCCAGATCGAGGTTCAGATCGGGTCCGATCCGAGTTGTTTGGAAGTTGATTTTCCACATCACGGCATTCTGATCGGGGATCATCCGGGTGGAACTTAAGATGTCGAGGCTGTCGCTGACGACCGCCGCAGCGCCTGGTAAGGCTGCCAGCGGAAACTCGTTGTCATGGGGACTTTTCCGTTTATCCTGAGTACGCCTGTATGATAGCCACCCGAATAAGGGGCGGAAACAAACCAGCTCAGTGAGGTCAGATCGCGGTTGGCCAGAGCCTGTCCCCGGAAGTTTCGCAGCGAAGGTTCCATGGCCACAGTATCGTACGATACCCATGCGCCGGAAAGTTCATCGAGTGTTGGGATTGTTTGCTGCGTTGCCGGCAGGATGCCGTGAGGATGGTTTCCAGCACGAGGGCGGAAAACCGGCAGGACATTCTTTTTCCCTTTCGGGGAAGGGGAAGGTCGGCTGCTTGAATGGTTGCTTCATGTTCATCTTCTGAATAAGCCTGGTTACTTTCAGACCGAAGGACCGGATCATTCGCCCATCTTTTGCATGGCGAACGCATAGGCACCGAGGGCGATGGCCCTTGAGGCACCCAGCGTTGAGATGCCGATGCCCGTGCGGGGAAGGTCGTCGTATTCGATCGTTTTGTCGCTGTCCGGGATCTGTAGTGTCCGGGTATGTCCGTTGGCAAATTCCGGGAAGGCTTTTCGTCTTCCAGGTCAAAAACCCTGAATGAAAGCGGTCGGAAAGCTTGCCCTGTAATCCTTGTATTTCCGGTTGATCTCCCTGAACATCGCCTGGCCGAACAGTCCTAAGCAGCGGTTATCCCGCCTCCGAGAACGACGATACCGTCGATCAGCGTAAGTGTGTTGGCTATGGAACTCCCGAGACCTTCACCGAATTCGGCGTAGGATGCCGCGGCAGCATCCCTGTTGCCTTCTGCGAACCACGGGCAATTTCGGCAATATCCTTGGGAGTGGGCGAATCATTCATGGTGATACCCGCCCTGGCCGCATATACCCTGCGTAAAGCCCTTGTGCTAACGCTCTCTTCAGCATTCCATTCCGGGTTGAATTTATTGAGCGTATTGTGGACTTCTGCCCCGCAACTGCTGTCGCCGATGAGGAGGTTATTGTCGATGACGATACCGCCTCCGAAGCCGGTACCGAGGGTGAAACCTATCAGGTTCCGGTATTTTTTCACACTGCCGGCTTCTTCCAGCCGCCGGTTGATCCAGGGCAGGATTCCCGAGAGGGCCTCCCCGTAAGCAAAGAGATTACCGTCGTTGTTGATGAAAACCGGGATATTGAAATGATCTTTCAGTATCGGCCCCAGGGGAACGCCTCCCTTGAATGCGGGGAAATTGGGGAGATCTCCGATGATGCCCAGTTCATAATCGGCGGGTCCCGGAAAGGCGAAACTGATGGCCGCTGGAACGTCGTCCAGTTTCTTCTTCACCTCCTCGAAACCCTCGATGATGTTCGAGATGCATTGATCCAGATCTTCGGGATATGCAGGCTTGTCAGCGGGTTCAACAAGCTCTTCCTTGCCCCGGAAGGCAGAAAAAACGAAATTGGTTCCCCCGGCATCAAGGGTCATGACGATTTTGTTTCCGGATTGGCTGGATTTATTCATGTTCTTTCAATTTTTAATGGATGCATTTAATGGATCTTCTTAATACATTGTCACGTTCTGGCTGAGGATGTTCGTCCTGCGGGGCCAGAGCATACCAGGAAGCAAAGAACACATAGATGATACAAACGACCAGCACCAACATGCTGGTGGTCACCCCGAAATGATCGGTGATTATGCCCATCACCGGCGGGATGACGGCGCCGCCGATGACCGAGAGGATGATCAGTGAACTGAGCTCATTGTCGTACTCGGGCATGCGCTCAACAATGACGGCAAAGAGGATCGGGAAAATATTCGAAAATCCAAGTCCGGCTACGAAAATCATAATCCTGGCCAGGTTGAGATCACGGGTTACCATGATGCCTGTCAACCCCAGGAACGTTATCAGGATACTTCCGTAGAGGAAATTCGCGGGTTTGATCGTGCGCAGTACAAATGATCCGATGAAACGGCCCGCAACCAGGGATGCAAAATAAATGCTGATGCCCAGGCTCGCCGACTCAAGGCTGATAGCAAATCGGTTGACAAGGAAAATCGAAATATTCGAATTCATGCCCACATCGAAGCCTACGATGAGAAAAGTGGCGATGATCATAATTACAACGTAAGGCTTTTTGAGTAATGAAAGCACACTGCCAAAGGTGGCAGGAGGTTTTTCCGTCTTTGTCTCGGAATTATTTTGTAGAGCCAGAGGACAACAATGAATGAAAGTCCCGCATAGACGGGAAATATAAGTCTCCAGTTTCCGGCAAAACTAGCCAGTCCGGCTGCAATTGCCGGTCCGAGCATTGAAGCGATCGCCTTAATAAATTGAGAAAGGCTCAGGTTAGCCGCCTTGTTGCCCTTCGCGGAAATATCGAGAAGGAGGGGATTGGCTGAGACCTGGAGGATGGTGTTACCTATTCCGATAACCATAAAGCCCAGGATGGCTGTGAGATAGGTATAGTGTATGAATGGAATCAGCATCCCGATTGCCGTCACAGACATTCCAAGGTTTGCCGTAAATTTTTTTCCCTTCCGGTCCTGGAAAATTCCGGTCGGAATGGAAATGAGCGCAAACCATATAAAGACCATGCCGGGCAGTAATTGCGCCATACTGTCTGAAAGACCGAAGTCTTTTTTTACAAAGCCGGTGGCCACACCCACGAGGTCCACAAATCCCATGATATAAAATGACATCAGGACGGGCAGATGCGATATTTCCTTTTGTGATCTGTCATATTCTTTTTTTAATCGCGGTTAATCATTTCAACTGTTGAAAAAACATTTTCGTTCAGGCTTTTGTGCGGACATAGGCCTTGATGGTTGCACATTTCCCTCCTTCGCCGTGCCCTGGGTCTGATCGTATATTCACCGACGGCAGCGGGTACGATAAATGTTTCGGCATAATGAACGATAAAGGTTCGAAATGACCTGCGGGACTTTCAACGATTACTTCATCACCTTCCACGAGGTTGAGGACATTTACAATACCCCCGGTATGATGACGGACTTCCCGGTGAACCAATGCCGCCGTGTTTCGATGAACTCCCGTTCATGGAGCCCTGTTTTCTCTTCCCGCCAGCCACCTCCTTCGGCTACTTTTTCTACCCGGTTGATCAGATTTTCCTGGTCCACGATCTTTCCCGGTCCCATTGCAGATTGTTTATACCATGCTCGAGATTGATGGGACGGGTTTACCGTCGAGCCCCACACGCCCCCAGTCCCAGAGCTTGAAAGTGAAGATATAGGGCGTTGAACTGATTTCCAGTACCATGCTGTCCTTGCCCGAGCAATGTATGGTCCCTCCGGGGATCAGAAAATGATCGTGCTTCCTGGCGGGCCATTTCTCAACATATTTTTCGGCTTCAAACCGGGTTCTTCCGATGCCCTGAGTTCAGTGATCATTTCCCTGCTTCGATGTTTTCCCTGAAACCGAGGTAAACATGGCATCCTCCTTGGCATCGAGCATGTAATAACTCTCGTCCTGGGTGTAATGCATCCCGAATTTCTCCCGGATATATTCTGTCAGAGGATGTACCTGAAGGCTCAGATTGCCTCCGCCGATGGTATCGAGAAAGTCGAAACGGATGGGGAATTCATCGCCAAACCGTGCATGCACCGGATCGCCGAGAAATCACCGGCGTTTAAAGAATACGAGGTTTATGGCAGGGGTTTCGAAAAGAATGCCGTCGAAATTGAGAAGGAGGCTGTTTTCTTCCGGAACACAATTGAAACACCAGGCATAATTTTCAGCGGCGGATCCAGATCAAATCTTTCCTTCATCCACTGTCCTCCCCAGGGCCCCGGGTCGTAATAGGGAACGACGCTGAAAGGCCGCGATACCACATGTTGGAGGGCCCGTGGAAAAGTGCGGCGGTGATCATCACAGGATCACCGCTGCGGTTGGTGTCAAGAACAAAATCCAATTGGCATCAGGTTCTTCTTGTGCCGGTCACAAACCCGCCAGTCGACAAAAAAGCCTCTCTTGTACTGGAGTTCGAGGGCTTCTTCTTTATTGTGATGCCGAGGTTGTTCACCTCGTTTTTCCGCATCCTGGTCTGGATCTCCCAACGGGCCATATCGGCATATACCAGGATATCGGGATCTGGACGAAATGAGGGAGGCCCGGTACCGATCACCAGGATTCCTTCCCCTGATCTCACCCTTTCTTGCCAGCTGGGTGATCTCCATTGCCGGGGATTGAAAAAATCGGTGATGTTCAGCCGTGTCATATAACCAAACACTCTGTCATCGGTTACATCGGGATACGTCATTCCAGGATCGCTTTCTCCGCTTTCAGGGCTTCGGCAGCTTCGATGAGCATGGCAGGCTAAAGCCACGTGACCAGGTTATTCCTGAGTTCATCATATGTACACCCTGGTAACATTCAACGACGATAACCGCTTTTTCCCGGGTTTTCAATTCGCTTTTCAGTTTCCGTCCGATTTCTTCCATCCGGAAACGGCCTGTCCGCCTGTATCTGTTATCTCTACTTCAGGCGAGTTATTAAATGTTGACATCCAAATTTCTGTTTTTTATAGTGAGTTTGTTCGGATCCTTTGATGTTTCTGCTGTGGAAAAATAGAGTTCTCCATTTAACGGCGCTGTATGCCCCTTTCAATAACCGTCATTTTGGGTGAGTTTTGAATTGATGTCTATTTCCCGCTGAGGGATGGGGAACAGCGTGTTGAAGCTTTCGGGTGTGGATCTGCCCCTTTGGCCGCGTTACTCTTTCAACGAGCCTGCCTGTTCGGACGAGGTCATACCATCGCTGTCCTTCGTTGACTGTTTCACACCGTTTCTCCTTTTACGGCAGCCCGGAATTCATCCTGGCTGAGCCCCGCAGATCGGGCAGTACATCCGGATTTCCGTTTCGGGCTCTTTCCCTGACCTTGTTGACGGCATCGTAAGCTTCCGGTGTCGGACCGCCATTGGCTTCATTCAGCGCCTCGGCATACATCAGAAGAACCTGCGCATAACGCATCACCTGGAAATTTGCGCCGGTGTTGCCGGTTTCCTTGGGCGGATAAGCCGCCTTATCCCAGTGCTTCCAGATGTGCGGATAAAATGTATTATGGCCGAAATAATCATAGGAGTCAAAAAAGGTTACATCTTTCCGGTAATCACCTTCTTCAAAAATTTCAGCAGATCCTGCGTGGGAAGCATGATCTCCACACCGGCAGGAAAAGCGAAGATGGAAGGCAGCCCGCTGATCACGATCCGGGAATTTTCCTGGATACCTCCCGTAAAACTGGACTTCGAATACCGATTCCTTTCCGTTGTAGTTGGCCACTTTGAAATTGTCTGCATAATCATCCCACAGGCTGTAAACGCCAAGATCCATCACGGCTTTGGCATTTTCGGCAGCAAGATCCCACTGCTGTCGCGTGAGGTAGACACCGGCCAGCATGCCCAGTGCAGCGCCTTTGGTGGCCCTGCCCTTGTTCGTTGCATTATAGCTGGGCGGCAGAATTTGCGATGCTTCGGTGAAATCAGGAATGATCACCTGGTATATACGTCTTCGGCGGTGCGCGGAAGAAGATAATCATCAAGATTCGGACTGGGACCTCAACCAGCGGGACATCACCGAACAGCCTGACAAGATTGAAATAAAACAGCGCCCTGAGGAAATTCGCTTCACCAACTAAACGGCTTTTGAGATTTTCATCCATCTTGATATCGGGTATCTTCTGGATCGCGACATTGGCCCGGTGTATCCCCTCGTAGCTGTCCTGCCAGATGCCGGTCAGGTAAATATTCGTTGTCTGAATATCGTATTGATCCAGTTGCCTGAGGTTCGGATCCTCGAGCTTTTCATTGACGAAACAGTCGTCGGAACGATATCCTGCACCAGCCATAGACTTGAATTGTACATGTTGACATAGCCCAGGACATCATAAACGGCATTGACGGCGGCAATGGCATCGTCTTCCGACTGTAGTAATTATCGTAGTTCTGAACGCCTTTTGGCTGCAGCTCCAGTTGCTTCTCACATCCGGAAACCAGGAGGGCGATCAGGATGATGATGATGTGGTATTTTTTCATGATCTGATGTTTTTTTATGGATGATAATCTGGTCTTATCAAAATGACAGTTTATTCCGATGAGGAAGGTTTTGGCCGCAGGATATCCGCCATAATCATAACCCTGGCGGAGGTTATCCTGTCCAAATCGTCCCACTTCGGGATCAAAGCCTGTATATTTGGTCAGGGTTACCAGGTTTTTGCCCGAAACATATATCCGTACACGTTAACACCGATTGCTTCAGCACCCCGGCGGGAAAGGTATATCCCAATGTCAGCAGCTGAAGCCTGACGTAGGTTCCGTCTTCCAGGTAACGGTCGGACATGTGCAGGTAATCGGCATTCCGGTTGGCCCTGGGATAAATATTGCTTGGATTGTCGGGTGTCCAGCTGTTCAGCATGTCGATGGAAGCATTGGATTGCCCGTTCCCCGATTCGAGTTCAAACCGGTTGGCATTCAGGATTTTGTTTCCGTACACGCCGTTGATGTAAGCCGACAGATCGAAGGGTCCGTAGCCGAAGGTATTGTTCAGGCTCCAGATGAAATCGGGCTGCGCACTTCCCAGGATGGTCCGGTCTTCCTGGATTGATCTGGTCGTCCTGGTTCCGGTCCACGTATTTGAAATCACCCGGTTTGGCACCATAAACGGCAGCCTGGTCGGCTTCATCGAGCTGCCAGATACCGTCGGAGACCAGACCGTAGAAGCTGTTCAGCTTTTCGCCTTCCTCCACGACCGACCAGTTGCCAATCTTCAGCTTGTATTCATCATTGCTGATAAACAGGGCATTATTGTTGTTCAGGTCGGCGATGATCGTTCTGTTGAAGGAAATGTTGAAATCGGTCGTCCAGGAAAAGGGCCCCCGAAGGTTGTCGGTGTTCACTGTCAGTTCATAACCCCTGTTGTACAGCGAACCGACATTGAGCAGAGCGGAGGTGAATCCCGACATGGAAGCCACCTGGGCGGGGTAAAGGAGATCGTAGGTCCGCTTGCGGTAATAGTCGGTGACGATGCTGATCCGTCCCCCGAAAAATCCCATATCGAGGCCGACATCCAATTGACGCGTGGTTTCCCACCTCAGATCGTTGTTGGCGGGTCGCTGAGGGGCAAATCCGGTGGCAGGAACGGAATGGTTGAAATAATAAATCGTATTGATCAGGGTGGGGATGTACTGGTAACCGGGGATCTTGTCGTTGCCGCTGATCCCGTAGCTGATCCGTGCTTTCAGGTTGTAAAAGATGTCGAGGTTTTTGATGAAATCTTCCTGGGAGAGTCGCCATGCCAGGGCTGCCGAGGGGAAGAACGCATATTTGTTGTTGGGGCCGAATTTGGAGGATCCGTCGGAACGGGCGGTGAGCGTAACGAGATACGTGTTCTGGTAGGTGTAGTTGAGCCGGGCGAAATTGGATATCAGCAGTTCATCCTGGAAACCGGTGTAGACGGTGGGTTTGTCCTCGGCAGTATTAATGCCGTAATAGCTCAGCACATTGGTCGGGTAACCGGTGGCAATGTCGATGAATGACCGGGTACTGGTTTTCTGCCAGCTGAAGCCCGCCATGACATTGACCTTATGCTGGCCAAAGGTATTGTCGTAAGTCAGGTAGTCTTCATTCAGCAAACGGGTGCTTTCAAAAGTCGCATAGCGGGCCTGCCCGTTATTGAATGATCCCGAATAGGTGTATGAGGGATTGAAATAATCCTGGACGTTGTGGCTCTGGTCGACACCAAGGTTCACTCTCAGTGACAGGTTTTTCACGATGGAGTACTCCCCGTAGAGGCTGCCCAGCAACCGGTTTGTTCTGGATTTGGCCACCACGTCGCGGGTGACGGCTACCGGATTGTCGAGCCAGGCATTGGCGTTCGGGTCGGTCAGCGTATATTGCCCGGTCGAATCCCTGACCGGAAGAATGGGGCTCATGGTGAGGGCGGTATTGACCACGCCCGGGAAAAAACCTCCCGGGGTCGACGACCCGACGGTGTTGGCATCGACCTGGCTGTAGTTAAGACTCGCTCCCACTTTCATCTTTTCGCCCACATGGCTGTCGAGGTTCAGACTGCCGGAATATCGCTTGTAATCCGAACCGATAATGATGCCGTCCTGGTCATAATAATTGGTTGAGATATTGTAGGTCGTCCGGTCATTCCCGCCATTGAATGACAGTTCGTAATTCTGCTGGGGTGCCGTCCGGTAGATCTCGTTCTGCCAGTCGGTGCCGGCGCCCAGCGACTGCGGGTCGGGATACAGCGGGGTATAGGTATCGCCGATATCTGCCGCCGCATTCCTGCCGGCTTCGTCATAGAGCGTCGCGAATTGCGCCGCATTCATGACATCGATTCTTTTGGCGATTTTTTGTATCCCGTAATAGGCCTGGAAATTGGCTTTACCCACGCCGGCCTTTCCCCGTTTTGTCGTGATGAGAATCACCCCGTTGGCTCCCCGTGCGCCATAAATGGAGGTGGCCGAAGCATCTTTGAGAATTTCGATCGACTCGATGTCATCCGGATTCAGGGCACCCAGGGAATTCAGCTCGGGAGAGCTGATCCATGACTGGTCATTGGCCGTCTGGATGGGCATTCCGTCCACAACGACCAGGGGCTCGTTGCCGCCGAGGATGGAATTTCCGCCGCGAATCCGGATATTGGTTGTCCCGCCCGGCTGTGACGACAGCTGGGTGATCTGCACCCCGGAAGCCTTACCCTGGAGCGACTGGTCCAGGGAAGTGGCCGGGATCCTGTTGAGGTCTTCCGCACTGACGGAACCCACCGAACCGGTGAGATCGCTTTTCTTCATGGTCCCGTACCCGACAGCCACCACCTCGTCGAGGCCGATGACGTTCTCCTCAAGCTTCACATCGATCGACGTTTTGCCATCCACAGGCACCTCCTGAGTCTTCATCCCCACAAAAGAAAAGACCAGGGTGGACCCTTCAGATACCAGAACAATGGAATAATGGCCCTTCAAATCCGTGATGGTCCCGTTCGACGTCCCTTTCTCGGATACCGTGGCCCCGATGACCGGGTCTCCGGATGCCGAGGTGACCGTTCCCGTTATGGTCCGGCCAGCCTGGGAAAACGCCTATACGGAAGAAGGGTTAACAGGGCCATGGTCACGATGACGACCGCCTGCCGGGATAAATACCGCGGACATTTGGTGAATGAGGTCCGTAATTTTTTCATGTTGTGAATTTTATGAGTCCATGAATAGTGGGTCATCCTGTGCATGGAATGAGCGGCACGAATACTGTCCCGGGTTTTGGACATGCCGTTTTCATTCAGTTACCGGTTCAAATGTTCAAATGTATGAACAAAGTGTAAAAGTAGAGAATTTCTCATCAAAACAAAAGAACAGTGTTGAAAATCATTTAACCCTTACCGTCAGGATCAAGGGGGTCAGGATATGACAGGAGCACGGTGAAGGATTGACCTCATGCCTCTCATTCCCTTTCGCTCTCGATGGTGTATACGAAGCTGTCGGCCCGGTAGTAGCCCACGTTATATTCCACAGGCCGGCTCCCCGGGTCGTAAACCATCCTCTTGCGTTTCAGGAGCGGGTCGCCGACTTTGATGCTGAGTTTGCGGGCCAGGAATTTATCGGCGGCCCTGGCGCTGAGTTCTTCCTTGGAGAGCCTGGCCACGGTATGGTAATCCTGTTCGAGGATCTCGTACAGCGGCCGGGTGAAATCTTCTTTCCCGGTCAGCCCGATCTTCGGGTTGAAATAGGAGAAAAAATAGACGAACGGTCCGTCTTCCCGCCCTCGGAGCCTCACGAGTTTCAGGATGCGGGTATCTTCCGGCAGCTTGAAGAACTGTAAGACCTCCGGTTCGGGAACAACCCAGTCGACACTGATCTCAAAATTTTTGATCTGAATGCCTTTGGCCTCCATTTCCTGTGAAAAACTCGACCAGCTCTTAATGCGTGTATTTACGCTCTCACTGGCAAACCGCGTTCCGACGCCTTTTTTACGGATCAGAATTCCTTCGTAAACCAGTTTATTGGTGGCCTGTCGCAGGGTGTTTCTCGAAATCCCAAGATTTTTTGCGAGATCCACTTCATTGGGCAGCAGTTTCCCGTTCTTGTATTCGGGTTCTTCTGCCATGTTTCGCAGCAGGGTCTCCACCTGGGCATGCAAGGGAATGACGCTTTTGTGATCAATGGAATATTTCATGTCTTTCCGGGTTGTCGATGGTTACATAAAGATACTCTTTATATCTGTTCACCGGATTTCGCCGGTTTTGACGAACCGGCCGGCGAGAGAATATCCGGGGGCTTCAGCCCTGTAAAAATACATCCCTTCCGGCAATGATGTTACCGGAACTGAAATGCGCTGTTTCCCGGCAGGCCGCCAGTCGGTCCGGAAAACGGCCTGCTGCCTGCCCGTCAGATCGAATACGGTGATCCGGACCGGTCCGGGCCGGGAAAGGGTCAGGGTGAAGTTGACCTCCGAGGCGCAGGGGTTCGGCCAAACGTCGATGCTCTCTTCGTCGGTCCGGTTCCGGGAAGGGTCGATACCGGTCTGGAAGTCCTGATCGATATCGGCGTAAGGTACCCTGATAAACCGGGGTTTGTAGAGGTCCACATTGCCGAAGATCTTAAGGAAGTCCCCGTTTGAGTTATAGGATACCAGAAGTTCGTCGTGCCTGTCAAACTGGGGATGGGCATAGGCATTGTAAGTGACCATGGTTTCATACGGAAGCGGCGTGCTGTACAAAAGCTTCTTGTTTGTCCAGGGTCCGTCAGGGGACCCGGAAGTGAAGGACCAGATCTTCGTTGAAAACCAGATATCCTGGGTGATCAGGATGAAGCGGCCCTGGTGTTTGATCACCGCGTATTCCTGTGAAACCTGGAAGTCGTTGATCCTGGTCGAGGCAGCCGGGTCGGTTGACCAACCCGAGGAACTGTGGAATTCCCAGGGGCCGGTCAGGTTACCCGCCACAGCCCTGGCCAGGTAAGGATAAGGAATGTTATAGTCGGGATTTTCCACTTTGCGGCCGTATATATAGAGGTAGCCACCGTCCTCAAGCACCCGGTCGCCATAAATGACCTTGTTATACGGATACCAGGGCAGCTCAATGGTGCCGTAGAATTTCAGTGACGGAAGGGCGAACATGGCGACATCGTTCGAGACAAACTCGAAGTTGAATCCCGCCGGTCCGCCGTTTTCCCTGAATTTGCTCAGGAAAATATACAGGGTATCGTTTTGCGCGATGCCGTGTTCGGGCCAGTACCAGGTCGAATCGGGATGATCGGTCGGGATGAAGGTTTGCGGAGCCGACGATGTTCCTCCGGTCAGTGTCGTAAACGTTTCCCCATCCTGGAGAACCGCTGAGTTCCGGATCATCTTTGCCCCCGGGGCAATGCTGTTGTCCGGATTCACTTCCCCGATGAAACTGTCCCCAAAAAGCCACAGTGTCCGGCCGTCAGGCAGATAGATGGAAAAGGTCGCATCCCCGGCGATCCATCCGCCAACATCCTGGTGAAAATAGGAATTGAACACGGTATCAATGGTCGTACCGAAACTCTGTAAACCCGGTAAAAGCAAGAGGGTTAGACAGATATGGCGAAGCAGGATCACCGGTTTCCGGATGGAAGGGTCTGGTCATGTCACTGAGGGTTTTGGTTTACCGGCAGGTCTGAGGATGAGGAAAAGGCCGAAAAGGATGAACGGAATGCTCAGGATCTGCCCAAAGTCGAGGAACATCCGCGTCTCAACAGTTGTCTGCGGCATTTTAACAAATTCGATGAGAAAACGCACCGTGTAAAGGGAAACGAGCACGATGCCGAGAATCGATCCCGGCTTTTCATGGCCTTCATGCCTTCTGAAATACAGGTAAACAAAGATAAAGATCACAAGGTAAGCCAGGGCTTCATAAAGTTGCGAAGGATGGCGGGGCATATTATTGACCCGTTTGAAGATGAACGCCCAGGGCAGTGTCGAATAACTGCCCAGGATCTCGGAATTGATCAGGTTCCCGATCCGCGTGAAAAAGCCGACCATCGGGCCGAAAAGGGCGATACGGTCGAAGATCCACAGCACCGGCGTATGCGTTCTCCGGGCATTGACCACCAGCAGCAGGAGAAGCGCCGCCGCAGATCCGTGCCCCGAGAGTCCGCGGATACCGGTGAACTTTGCGCCGTTTCCCAGCTCTCCCCGCCATGGCTTGATGATATCAAGGGGAAATTTCAGGTAGTACCCCGGCTCGTAAACCAGGCAATGCACCAGCCGCCCGCCGATAAAGATCGCCAGGATGATGAACACACCATACGATTCCAGGAGTTTCAGGGATTTGCCTTCCCGGAGAAAAATCTGCCGCAGGAAAAGGTAACTGACATAGAATCCCGCGAAAATAAGGACGGGATACCAGTACAGATGGACCTTTCCAATGCTGAACATGACGGGATCGGGGTTCCATTTAATATAACCAGGGGTCATAACCGGAAGTGATTATTCCATGAAAAATCGACTGAAGTTAATAAAATAATGGAAGAGAAGAAAGCCGTGGTTTTTTGTAATGGCACGATTTCTGGCGCGTTATCCGGACATGCCGCTTTCATACCAAGTGAGATTCACCCGGAGTCCGGGACCGGCAAAGACCCCTCTTCACGGGCATCTTCCGGAACCGGTTTCAACGGCCTTTCTCCATCTCCGCTGATCGGGCTAGCGCAGCATAACCTTGAAGTTCTTTTCTTCATGCCCCGAACGCAGCCTGATCACGTACATTCCGGGGTGATGATCGCTCAGGTCAAGGCTTACCTTGTTACCGGTCATCTTTTTCGAGTCGACCAGGCGACCGGCCAGGTCGAAGACCTTCACATCGGTCACCGCATTACCGGCCGACCGGCTTACGATGTTAACTTCCCCATGGCTCGGATTCGGATAGACCGACCATGCCGGAGATTTCCCTGCCGGACCCACACCGGTATTTTCCGAGATGGCGATGGCGATGGGATCACTCACGTAGTGGGAAGGAACCCGCATCTGGTTTTCCTCGTCGCCAATGGCATACTGCAGATAAAAGGTGCCGGTCTGGTTGTCGGTGTTCACGTTGATGGTGAAATACAGGCTGTCGAAAAAAGTCATGTCAGCCACCCGGTCTGTTTTGGCACCCCACCAGGTGTAACCGTCCGGCGCTCCGATCGAATCGATCAGCATCTGCGTCTGGGCGGCATTGTAGATCAGGTAACCGTCATTGCTGTAATTATGATCGGCATACACGACGACACCGTCACCATTGAAGGCTGAATCAGCAGCCACGATGGAATAGTAAATACTGTCGTCAACCGTCCAGCCGACCGGGATCAGGACGCCGAAAAGGCCTTTTGCCTGAAGGCCGGTGACGGTGAAGTCATTGCCTGTGTCATCATCGGCCTTGACAACGAGAGGAACGCTGAAGGTATCGTTGGTATAAGCCTCCGTCGGCTGATCGATGGTGTAAAACTCGTAACAGCCGAAAAAGGTGAACGCGGCAAGAAGAAAAACGCTTAACCAACCTTCTTTTCTGAAGAAAAAGTTTTTCAGGGTAAATTTTGTTTTCATAAGCCTATCGTTTAATGAAAGTTAATGATAATGTTCAAATGTATGAACATACGGACATATACAAAGATAGATGAAAAGAACCGAAAACAAAATTTTTTGGGGTTATTTTGGAACATGTCGGTCCAAATCGCTGATAAACAGTTGGTAATGCCGCTTTTTACGGAAAGGGGAAGAGGGTGGGTGGATCAGTGCAGGGTAAGGGTGAAAAAATGATACCGCGATGGACTTCCTCTGAAGTCCGATCGCGGTATCGGATAGTAGTTGGTAGTCGCTCTTCTAATCTTCGCTTTGTCCTCTCATGATCCCGCGTTTCGAGTTCCGGATGAAATTAACGATCTCGTCACGCTCATCGGAGGACGGGAGCTCGGATTCAATATATTCCAGTGCCTGCGAATTATTCAGCCCTCTCTGGTAGATGGCCCGGTAGATGTTCTGAATTTCGCTGATTTTTTCATTGCTGAACAGTCGCCGCCGCAGTCCTATGGAGTTTACCCCGACGTATGACAGGGGTTCCCGGGAGGCTTTGACATAGGGCGGGACATCTTTTCTGACCAGCGACCCGCCGCCGATCATCACATGTGAGCCAATCCTGACGAACTGGTGAATGGCTGTCATGCCGCCGATCACCGCCCAGTCGCCCACTTCGATTTCCCCGGCCAGCCCGCAGCTGTTGACGATGATCACGTTATTCCCGATCATGCAGTCGTGGGCAATATGGGTATAGGCCATGATCAGGCAGTTATGGCCGACCACTGTTTTTTCTTTGGTGGCCGTTCCCCGGTTTATGGTCACGTATTCGCGGATGATGGTGTTGTCTTTGATCTCGGCGGTTGACTCTTCGCCTTTAAATTTCAGATCCTGCGGGGGACCGGAGATCACGGCCCCGGGATAGATCTTGCAGTTCTTCCCGATCCGGGCGCCGTCCATGATCACGACATTCGGGCCGATCCAGGTGTTTTCACCGATTTCGACATCCCCCTGGATGGTGACGAAATTTTCGATGACAACGCCCGGTGCGATCCTGGCATCGGGATGGACGGAAGACAGGGGACGCTCCATGGGTTATTTTGCTTTAACGATCTGTGCCATAAGTTCACCCTCGGTAACCAGGACCTCGCCGACGTAGGCTTCGCCGTACATCAGGGCGATTCCCCTGCGGATGGGCTCGAGGAGTGTCATTTTTAATATCAGGGTGTCGCCGGGAACCACCTTGCGCTTGAATCTGACCTTGTCGATCCTCATGAAATAGGTGAGGTAATTTTCCGGGTCGGGAACCGTGTTCAGGACGAGCAAACCGCCGACCTGGGCCATGGCCTCGACGATCAGAACGCCGGGCATCACCGCTTCATCGGGAAAATGACCCATAAAATGCGGCTCGGACATGGTCACATTTTTTATTCCTACCACCGTTTTGTCGTCCCGGTAGATGATCTTGTCGACCAGAAGAAACGGGGGCCTGTGCGGCAGTAAACCTTTGATCTGCTGAATGTCGAGCAGGGGTTTTTCGTTGGGATCGTATTTCGGGACGTTCCGCTTCGATTTTTCCTTTTTGGCCATTTGGCGGAGGATCCGGGCAAATTCCGTGTTGGCATGATGACCCGGCCTCTGGGCAATGATCTTGCCCTTGAACGGCATCCCGATCAGGGATATGTCGCCGATCATGTCGAGAAGCTTATGCCGGGCTGGCTCATTCGGGAAATTCAGTTCGATATTGTTGAGAACGCCTTCCGGCTTAACCTTGACCTTGGGTTTGTCGAAGAGTTCTGCCAGCCTGTCAAGTTCCTCCTGGCTTACCTGGCGGTCCATGATCACGATGGCATTGTTCAGGTCACCCCCCTTGATCAGGTTATGCCTGGCCAGGAACTCCAGTTCATGCAGAAAGACAAAAGTGCGGCACCCGGCGATCTCATCCTTGAACTTCTTGAGATCGTCAAGTGTGGCGTATTGGTTTCCCAGAACCTTCGAGTTGTAATCGATCAGCACATTCATGCTGAGCTGCTCGTCGGGATAGGCAATGATGTGAATGCCCTTTTTACTGTCGTAATATTCCACTTTTTCACTCGGGGTGAAATAGACTTTCTCCTCATCCTGTTCGACGATCCCGGCTTCATGAATGGCTTCAACATAAACCATTGAACTTCCGTCAAGTATCGGGGCCTCGGGACCATTCATCTCGATCAGGACATTGTCGAGCTCCATCCCGGCGCATGCGGCCAGGCAATGCTCGATGGTCGCCACCTTGGAACCGTTCTCCTCGAGGGTCGTTCCCCGTGAAGTATCGGTCACATTTTCCGCTAAAGCTCTGATGAGTGGTTTATTGGGCAGATCTGTCCGTTGAAAAACAAAGCCGTGGTTCTCCGGTGCCGGTTTGAGGGTGATCTCAACATCAATACCCGAATGCAAACCCTTTCCCCTCAATGTCACAGGTTTGCCAATGGTTTTCTGTTTTTCTGCCATAGTAAAGTTTTGGGTGATCCAGAATAAAAACGACGCAATATACAAAAAATCGCTTTACAGAAATGGAAATGGAAACGTTAATATTCGAAAATAACCTGCCCGGGACAAGGTTCCTCCGGACGATTCCGACCGTTTCGTTCGAAATTATTTCTTGTCCTCCCTGATATCGCGCACCTCCTTGTTCAGCTGATTTAATTCCTGCCGCATCTGGGGAAGTTTGGTAAACAACAGGTAGGATTTCCAGAAGTCTTTGTAATGCATGGCCGAAGAGCCCTGGAGGATTTCTCCGTCCGGAACGTCTTTCATGACCCCCGACTGGCCGCCGATCTTTACGTTGTTGCCGATGGTCAGGTGACCGACAATCCCCACCTGGGCAGCGAACATGCAGTCGCGCCCGACCTTCGTCGAGCCGGCAATGCCTGTCTGGGCGGCAATGACCGTATTTTCGCCGATCTCGACATTATGGCGCGATCTGGACGAAATTGTCGAGCTTCACTCCGCGACGGATGACCGTCGCTCCCAGCGTTGCCCGGTCGACGCAGCTATTGGCGCCGATCTCCACATTGTCTTCGATGATCACGATGCCGATCTGCGGAATCTTCTTGTACCGGTTTTCATCGCCGGGTGCAAAACCAAAGCCATCGGCCCCGATGATCACCCCGCTGTGAAGGATGACATTTTTGCCGATTTTGCATCCCTCGTAAATTTTCACCCCGGGGTAAAGGATACAACCATCCCCGATCTCGCAATGGTCGCCGATGTATACCTGCGGATAGATCTGGACCTCATCGCCGATCTTCGCATTCTCGCCGATAACGCTGAACTCACCGATATACAGGTCCTTACCCAGGCTGACATTGTCCTGGATGCTGGCCAGCTTGTGAATGCCGGTCTTTCGCGGTTTGTTCTGCTGGTAGAGATCGAGCAGTGAGGCAAAGGCTTCATAGGCATTACCGACCCTGATGAGGGTGGCGGTAACGGGCTTTTCCGGCACGAAATCCTTGTTGACCAGTACGATGGTGGCGCCGGTTTCGTAAATGTATTTTTCATATTTCGGATTGGCAAGAAAAGCCAGTGTTCCCGGCCCGGCACTTTCTATCTTTGCGATATTGTTCACCTCTGCTTCAGGGTCCCCTTCAACCGTTCCTTTCAGGAATTCGGCAATGACTTTGGCTGTGAAATTCATGCTCTCTGGATTATGTTTGAAATCGTGTGTTGATTCATCTTTCTTCACGCTCCGGGAAGGCTATCCCGGTACCAGGACCGTTTCTTCCTGCCTGGTGCCGCAAAACTAAGGATTTATTCAGGAAGAAAGCTTCAATTCTTTTGGATAACATAAAAAATGTTTGGTGACATTCCTGGAGATCTCACTGATATTGAACATGTCCGAGGCTTCGGTGATGTCGACCGTCTGACCGTTCTTGAGCATGATCTTGATGCGGTCGTCCATGGCATTGTAGGCATGGTTGCTGATTTCCCCGCTGACAAGAAAATACCGGCTGTCTGCAGCACTGATGCCATACTGGGCGGCGATTGATTTCCCCAGGTCCTCCAACCGCTCCTTGCTGAAGGTCTCCTTTTTCAGCTCGATACGGAAGAGTCGGCGGTTCACCAGGTGGTTGCTGAGGACCTGGAGGATCCTGTCGCCGGAGTCGCACCAAACCTTTGCCGAAGTCATGATGTCATTGTCGTCGAGCCGACTGAAAAGATCCAGCAAACGGTATTTTTCGGCGGAAACAAAATCCCGTTCACTCACGGCATGCGCCAGGAAGTGGGTGAGGGCGGGCGTTCCAAATAAGGTCATGCCCCCGGTCGACAGGTCCCTGGCTCTTTTCAGGAGGGTCACCAACAGCGATTCGGCCGCAATGACTGTCTTGTGAAAATACACCTGCCAGTACATCAGCCGGCGTGCAACCAGGAACTTTTCGATGGAATAAATGCCCTTGATATCGACCACCAGCTGATCATCCTTGACGTTCAGCATCTTGATGATCCGGTCCGAACCAATGACCCCTTCCGTGACGCCGGAGAAAAAACTGTCGCGCCGGAGGTAATCGAGCCGGTCCATATCGAGCTGGCTGCTCACGAGCTGATGCAGGAACCGTTTCGGGTACCGGTTGGTGAAGATCCGGATCGCCATGTCCAGCCTTCCGTCAAAAAAACCGTTCAACCGCTCCATGAACAGCAGGGAGAGCTCTTCATGACTGATGCCACTGATAATGCTGTTTTCGAGGGCATGGGAGAACGGACCGTGACCGGCATCATGCAACAGGATGGCTACCATCACCGCCTCGGCTTCTTCATCGGTGATTTCATGACCCCTGGAACGGATGACCTCGATGGCCGATCCCATCAGGTAACAGGCGCCGAGGGCATGTTGAAACCGGGTGTGGTTCGTCCCGGGATAGACATAATTGGTCAGCCCCAGCTGCTTAATCCGCCGTAACCGTTGCACATAGGGATGTTCGATCAGATCATACAGGATCTCGAACGGGAAGCTGATGAACCCGAGCACCGGGTCATTGATGATCTTTCGCTTGTTGAAAGGAAGTTCACTCACAGGATAATCATCTTACATTCACTATAAAAAAAACCAAATTTACTCCCATTTATCGTTTTGTCAAAGGAAAATGATGATTGAAGGCGGATGCCGTCTTCGTACCGCGTGCGCCGACCCTGGAAATTTCATATCATCGCCCCCGCCCGTCCCTTCATGGGCATTCGGTCATTTCCTCCACGATCATCACCGAACCGGTGACGCAATTTTCACAAACCGTTTCAAAAAGCCTGTGCTCCCGGGCATGGTCCTGGCCCTCTTCCGTATTCAGGTCGCATTTCAGCAGCCCCGCGCAGTCGGTCGTTTGAAACTGGTTTTCAAACCGGCGGTGAAATTCCCTGATCATATCGGTAACGAGAATTTTCTGCGCAGCCTTCTCCGCCTCCTTTTTCGCTGCATACAGTCCGAGGACCATGAACGCCCCGGTGACGGCCCCGCAGGTCTTCTGCAACCTGCCCATCCCGGCACCGAAACCCATCGACATTTGCATGGCCGTCCAGCCATCCGCTGCGTCATCTTCCACGAAGGCGCTCAGGACCGACTGGGCGCAATTATACCCCGACCTGAAGGTTTGCAGGGCTTTTTCACATTTTGAATCCATGAGGTTTCGATTTGGGTGACAGAATGGGATCGCCTTCATCCGGCAATTCACGCCTCTTCGGGACAACCGGATTTATGCACAGGGTCCGTTGGGAAAACCAAATGTAACGATTTTTACGAAAAGAGAGCTGCCGGATTGCCCTGAAACTACTTTTTCAGGATCCTTTCGACACCCTGCATGTGTTGATTCTGAAAGATGGTAAAGAAATACATCCCATTCGGGTAAGGCCCCAGGTCGATCTGAACCGCGTTTTCAAATTCCCTGGTCAGGAGAGTCCTTCCCACGATGTCTGTGACCTTAACCATGGTTTTACCCGGATCGCTGACGGTGAGTTGAACCGTTCCCCACGTCGGGTTCGGATAGACGCGGTAGGCCGGCGGCGTGGAGTATTGTGAAACCTTGTCCAGGATCTTTGTTTCGTTGCATGAATCCGCGATTCCGGTCGAGTACGGACCGAAATCAGGATCCTGGTAGCATCTTAATCCCAGAGAATAATTGTCATCGCAGACGATCGCCGACCATGGATACCAGTTGAACATGTAATTCAGATCACCGATCTTTTCAAGAATGACCGACGAATATGCTTTGTCCATGTCATCTCCTGTTTTGGTGTAGGTCACGTGAAGTGTTTTCAGATCCGATCTGGTTTATCCGTCTGACGGAGACAGAATCGACAAGAACGACGACGGAGTCCAATTGCTGGTTTTCTCCGTCCATATAGATCGTCCAGGAATCACCGGCAGTGGCGTTAAAATCATAGAGTACCCCGAAATGACCGAAAGAAGGCTCATAGAAGAAGACGGTGTCGTTACGGCTAAAAACATATTCGTTCTCCGGCCGGAGATAGCACCCCAGTTGATGCCTCTTCGTTATTTTTCGGCATGTCTCATTGAGGATAACCGTGTCCCTGGCCGATGTGAAAAGGATGTAGTTGATATCCCCTGAAAAGGCGAAGGCTTCACCGTAGTACCATTTGGCACCGACCGGTGCAAAGTCCTGACCAGGGACGAAAGGGCAGGACAAAAGAAACAGTGTGAGAAAAAGCAATGTTGTTTTCATATTCTGGGTTATTGGTCTGTTGTCGGATCCAAAATACAAGTCGTGTCAGCCTTTCCGTTGCCTTCGTTATCCATCCGTTCTGTTTTTCCGTCAGCACCGTAATCCCGGGATGCCGAATTAGATCTCCTCACCGTCGATCATCTTCTGGCAATTCACCATGCTCCGCACATTATGGTAGGTCGCTTTCCAGTTGTGGCTCTTTTTTTCTGTTCTGGTCCCGGGATGATTGTCGAGGCCCCAATTATACCAACCGCCATATTTCTTATCGATGAGGAAAGAGTCGGTATACTGCCAGAGCGTCCAGGAATTTATCGCTATATCGGGCCGGATCGTCGGGGTAGAGCCGGTTCATCAGCATCAACGCATTGAGTCCTTCCGCTTCGACCCACCAGGCTTTGTAAGGAACGTGGATCCGGGTCTTTCCGCCTTCCTCATACCCGACATAATAGAAACCACCGTCGCCCTGATCCCAGCCGTTAGCCAGGGCATGATCGACGAGTTTCTTTTCCAGCCCGTCGGCCTTTTCATCCTTCTTTATCACCAGGGTTTTGCCGGCCTCACGAAGCAGGTAGGCCGTCTCGACATCATGGCCATAGGTGATATGCTGGGTGTACCAGTAATTTCCCCCGGAAAGAGAATCCATGATGTCTGGCGGAACACGCGTCCAGTCGGGATAAAAATACAGTTTCAGGTATCCATGTGGATCTATGAAGGTATCGCGGAAGAGAACGTACATTTCGCTCAGGCGCGACCGGAGTCTTTCGTCGGGCCATACGCTGTAAAGTTCGGTGAGTGCTTCAAGAATGTGAAGGGAACTGTTGAACTCCTTCAGACCGGTCAGGGCAAGGTCACCGGGATCTGCTTCCCCGGTCTGCCCTGGCCTGGCAGGAGTGCCGTCACGTTGCAGAATTTCGTAATACCCCCCATAAACCGTGTCGCGGGCATGATCGTCCATCCACCTAAAAGCGGAAACGGCCAGATCGAGCGCCTCCCTGTCCCCGCTGACCTTGTAGTATAGCGCCAGGCCCTTGATCGCAAAAGCTTCGCCGTACACTCTTTTGTAGGTATATACTTTCCAGCCGGGGAGTGCCATCCCGGTGACATTCATAGAAGAATCCCCCGCCAAGTGGTATCGCGAAAGTGATCTTTGATAAACCGGAAACCCTGTGAGGCATAATCCAGGAAGTGCACGCTATCGGGATAGTTCTCATACAGGAAGGAAAGGGTCCAGAGATGCCGGGCCTGCTGAACAAGGAACTTGTCCTGGGGACCCGGGCGAAACGCTCCAGTCGTATTCGAAATCGGGGATGTAACCTCCGTATACGGTATCGAGGCAACGCGGATACCAGACATTCACAATGTCTCTGAACAGGCTCGTGCGCAGATCGGGAGCCGGTGGATCAGTCCGGCCTTTGGCCTGCTTTGGCGGTTGAAAGGCCGAAAGGGGAGACAGGAGCAATAACACAAGGAGTACATTCCTGGTACCGACCATGTCTTTTTTAATTAAATGTACAAATAAAAGTTTCCGGTAAAAAATAAAAATGAAGTAAACACGATTTGTCTTGACCAGCAGGGTGCGATGGCCGACAACCGATCCGTCGTAGGCGGAGAGCAAAGGTGAATTCTTTACTTTATTTCAATCTGCTCACCCAGGAATTTCGGTTTTTTATGAACGACAAGGTCCAGAAACATTTTCACCCGGGCAAATTTTTCCCTCGTCCGGGTCCTGAAGCCATAACGGAAACTGACGTCCCGGGCATTGTAGCCGACGGCCCTGATGCTTTTCCACCGGGCAATGTACAAAGCCCTCGCATTTTGAAAGGGTTGTGAGATCACGGTGAAGTTTTGCTGACCGAAGATCTCCCTGCAGCGAATGACCGAGTCCAGTGTCCTGAACCCGGCATAATCCTGGTAAATCCGGCCCGGTGGGATGCCGGCATCCAGGAGATCCTTTTTTATCGTCTGAGGTTCATTGTATCTCCGGGTCCGGTTATCCCCGCTGACCAGGATGTAATCGATCTTCCCCGAATTGAATAACCTCACGGCCGCTTCGATCCGGTATTTGTAATACAGGTTCATCTGGCCATTGGTGAGTTTTTTACTGGTCCCGAGCAATAATCCGACCCTGTTGTGCGGAATCTCAACGACGGAATCGAAGGTATTCCCCCGGGCCGATGATTCCACGGCCAGATCGGCAATGAACATGCTGACCAGGGAAAGAAGGCCGATCAGCAAAACGCTGAGGACCACAAACTTTCTGAATCCCCGTATCGTTCCAATTCCTGCCATACCATATCCTTTGAATACTTTCCTGCATTCGCCCGACATTCCGATTCTGAATTCTGACCGGTTTTTCGTGATGTTCCGGAGGGTCCATTTACCCGGTCAGCATCCCCCGTTTTTCTTCCGCAAGATAACCGAAAAAAATGATCATCCTGCCATCGGAAGGGAAGGTTACCGGTCGCCCCCCCGGTAGGTATCGATGATGATGACCCCGTTACCACCTCTGACGCCGTATATTGCGGTTTCAGGACCTTTCAGTAAACGAATGGATTTCACCTCGGAAGGAGCCAGGTTGGCGACCTGTTCGGTTGAAACGCCGTCAACCACGAAAAGCGGGGCTGTGCTTCCTGCGAACGTACTGATCCCGCTTACCGTTATCTCGCTTCCATTAACCTTGACGCCGGGAAGTTCCCCCTGGATCAGAGCAAAGATGTTTGGATAGGATGAATACCGCAGCCTGAGTTGCTCCCTTTTTCGCCGCCGATTTTTCCTGTGCTTCTGCGGTTCCTCCTTTTAATTTATCAGGACCCGATCGTCTCCTTTGATTTTTACCTTACCATAGCCCAGGGAGTCTGAATTAACCTGTATTTTTTTAGCATCGTCCTTGACATATACGGTGAAAGCACCCAGACTGTCGGTTACGGTTGACGTTTTTTGTCCGTCAACATAAATAGATACCCCCTGAACCGGCTGGTTCCCTCCGCGGGTTACAACGCCGGTAACCTTATGTTCCCCGGGGTTTTGCTGGCCGAACAAGAGCAGTGGCATATTCAATGCCAGGAATAGAAAGGTGCGTTTAAGTTTCATTGTCATTATGGTTTAAAAATTGGACTATTCCCTTTTCAGGATCATGACGTTCCCAAAAAAGAATCTTTTCCGGCTGGTTCTCTTCTTTTTGAAGTAAATTACTGAAATCCTTTCATAAAAAATAGTGGTTCTCAAAAATAAATCATCATCCGGTATGTTCAATAAACGGGTATAATGCGTTTTAAATTGCCTGATAAACAGTTAAATAAGCAATATATTTTTTCACGGGAACAGGCCTTCAGACGTTATTTTTTAAGCACCTTTTTCCTTCGGAAAAGTAAATATTCCCCTGGATCCGGATGATGAATCATTAGCATCGTTTTTAGGTAATTTCCACTTATATTTATAACCGTTTTCCATTCAACCCTTCCTCTTTTTTCCGGGATGATCAGGTCAGGATGTGACGAGTCAAACGTCCATTAAATTTAACATCGCATGAAAAAAGCCATACTTTCCTCAGCCCTTTTCTTCATTTGTCTGATGGCCTTTTCACAGGTTAAAGTCTATGAGGGAAAAGAAGTGATACCCACCTACCAGAAAGGTCCCGATGTTGAAAGTCCGGTCTTTTATACAGGGCGCGGCGTGCAGGGTGCCGCCGGGCACATGTATCCCTATCCGGCCCAGACCAGCCTGAGTGATACCCTGACACCGGTAACCTATAACATGGTCTATCTCGAGAACGAATACCTCAAGGTAACCATTTTGCCCGCCTTCGGCGGAAAGATCTTCTCGGCCATCGATAAAACCAACGGACACGAGCTTTTCCACCGCAACAGCGTGATCAAGCCCGACCTGATCGGAACACTCGGTGCCTGGATATCCGGAGGGGTGGAATGGTGTTTTCCGAATCATCACCGGACCACTACGCTGATGCCCGCCGACTACGCCATCGTTCATAATGATGACGGCAGTGCAACGGTTTGGGTGGGGGAGACGGAACGAACCCGGAGATTGAGAGGGATCATCGGCATAACCCTTTTCCCGGGGCGTTCTTATATCCAGGCCGAATACCATCTGACCAATACCAATGTCACCACGGAAAATTTCCTTTTCTGGGCAAATGTCGCCGTTACGGCAAATAAGGACTTCCGGACGTTCTGGCCGCCAAGCCAGGAAATCGGCGTCTTCCACAGCAATACGAGCTTTACCGAATGGCCGGTTTCCCACGAGGTCTACAATGGCATCGATTACACTGCCGGCGTCGACCTCACCTGGTGGAAAAACCATCCCGATCCGGTTTCCTTTTTCTTCTGGCAGGGTAAGGAGGGCTTTATCGGTGGTTACGACTATGCCCAGCATGCAGGTACGGTTCACGTGGGCGATAAATACGTCAATCGAACCTCCAAACTGTGGCAGTTCGGACCCGGCCTCCAGGGACAAAATGCCAGGCGGAAGCTCACCGATGACGGAAAGGCCTACGTTGAGCTGATGACCGGGACCTATTCAAACAACCAGCCCGATTACAGCTGGTTTGTTCCCAACGCGGTGAAAACGGCAAAAAATTACTGGTACCCGCTGAGAGACCTGGAAATTGTGAAAAACGCCAATACCGACGCTTCGGTGACCCTTCAGATGAAAGATCCACGAATCCGTTTTCTACGGATTCAACACCACAACCCGGTTTGAAGGTGCCCGGGCCGTATTGAAATACGACGACCGGGTCCTGGCCACACAAACCATCGATATCGATCCGGCCCACCCCTTCACCTCTACCTTCAGGAGCAGCGAAGACCTCGATGAATACAAGCTTTTCGTCGCCCTGCTCGACAAAGACGGAAATGAACTCATCTCCTATGTGCCCTATAAACCCCAGCATCCCCCGATGCCTGAAGTCCAGGCTCCCCCGAAATCACCCAAAGACATCGGGTCTGTGGAAGATCTCTACCTGACCGGCAGATATGTTGAACAATTTTCCAGGCCCGGCGTCAATGCCGACGATTACTACCTCGAAGCCTTGCGAAAATCACCCGATGACTACCGGGTCAATACCGCGATGGGTATCCGCCGCGTACACCAGTGGCGGTTTGAAGAAGCCGCTTCCTACCTCCAAAAGGCCGCCGATAAATTGAAAGTCATGTACATTCAACCCAGGGACGGGGAGTTGTATTATTACCGTGCTCTCGCCGAACAGGGTTTGGGAAATGATGAAGACGCGTACCGTGACTTTTACCAGTCGACATGGTATTATGCCTGGTATTCTCCCGGCTTCTACCAGCTGGCCCTCATGGAAAGCGCGAAAGGGGATTACCGGAAAGCCCTTGAATTCATTGAAAATGCCTATTCAACAAATACCCGGGATGCGCGCATCAATGTGCTTTATACCGCCTTGCTGCGGAAACTGGGGAAAAAGGATGAAGCCCTGGACCTGGTCAACCGGTTCATCAAATTCGATCCCCTTAACTTTGCCGCCCTCTTCGAAAAGAGTCTTCTTGAAGGACAGGGTACCCTGAAAGACTGGCAAAAAAACATGCAGGATATCGATAACGATTATCTCGAGGTGGCGGTCAATTACCTGAATGCCGGAATGACCGGTGAGGGCATAAAAATCCTGTCGGAGTTGGAAAATCCGCAAAATCCGCTCGTTTCCTATTACCTCTCCTGGTTTTATGATCAGGCAGGCGAAGCCCGCAAGGCAGCCGCGATGCTGAAAAATGCGGCGACATTGCCCCTCGACTATTGTTTCCCCTACAGGATGGAGACCATGAAGGTCCTGAAATATGCCGTCGCCACCGACCCGGGAAATGCAAATGCCTGTTACCTTTTGGGTGACCTGCTTTACGACCGGCGTCCGGATGAGGCCATGGACGCATGGAAAAAGGCCGGAAGCATTCAGGACCAATTCCCGATGGTATGGAGAAACCTCGCTTTCGGGGAATTTCACCATAACCATAACACCGGTCAGGCCATCAGTGACCTGAAAAAAGCCATCAGCCAGTCGAGGTGGTTATCCTTCCTGGTATGCTGAACTCGCCGATTATTATGATCAGTCGGACGAGGATTTCAGGGATTGCCTTCACATCCTGGAAAATCATCTTTCCGTAGTGGTCACGGGATATCGATGCCCCAAAGGATCTCGTAAAGCTTTATAACCTCAATGGTGAGTACGACAAGGCCATTGGCCTTCTGAAAACGCACCATTTCAGGACCTGGGAAGGAGGGCGTGAAATTTATTATCACTATGTCGATGCCCATACGCTGAAAGCTCTGAAACTGATGGATGAGAAAAAATATGCCGATGCTGCCGCAGAACTGAATGCCGCCATGCTTTATCCGGAAAACCTGGAGGTCGGCAAACCCCTGAACGATGACCGGAATGCCATGATCTATTATGACCTGGGAAAGGTTGGCGAAAAAATGAACCACAGGAAACAGGCCCGCGAATATTATGAAAAGAGTGTCAACGCCAGGAATGCCCGGGACCGGGATGACCTGATCTATTACCAGGCAAGATCATGGGAAGCCCTCGGCCAGCCGGAAAAAGCCAAACGAATTGTACAGCCAGCTGATCCGCAAGGGAGAGGAACTTTTTGAAAAAGGTTCCTCCGGCAGAGGTCTTGGTGTGGAAGCTTCCCGGGCCAACAGCAGCACCATTTCCGAAGCCTATTATCTCCAGGCCCTCGGAACATGGGCCTCGGGAAAAAGGATGAAGCCTCAGCCTTCCTGAAAAAGGCCCTTGAGACCTACAGGAACAATCTTTGGGCGAAACAGATGGCCGATCATCCGGACATGTAAAATGAGCAGGGGGAGCAGGTCGGAACGTTCCGGGCCCCATGCGAGTGAAAAGCACTAGGTTGATCGGGAACTTATTTCGGTCGGAAGAAATGGACCAAGAATTTCCAAAGGCAGCGACATCGGCCGATGTGGTAAATGGGTTACGTTAAATCGAATTTTGACCGGATGAATGAGAATCCGGGTGCAAAAGGACATTGGGATATTACTGGAGGGTAAATTTCTTCCATAAACTCCTCCCTTCCGGCACCTGAACGATCCAGGCGTACTGGCCGGGTTCCTTAATATCAACCGTAAAATATCCGGGGTGATCCCCCACCTTTGCGGTGTAAATGCTCAGTCCGCCTAAAAACACCGCTGGTGCCGGACTGCGCAAGCCACCCACATGGTACCAGTTGAGCCATTTATTAACTCCGGCCAAATCCGTTTCCGGATCCAGCCTGATCAGATGAATACTGTTGTGAATAGGGTACCCGGCTGAATCTTTTTCGAGGTAGAGTGCAAATGTATGTTTCCCAACGCCCGGTTTCCAGTCTGTTTCGATACGATCCTCCAAAACCGATATTTTTTCAGTGGGTCGCGGCTCCAAACTCCCTGCTTTTCCGTCCGTTACCGTCAGCGGTGAAGTCATTCCCTTGCTGATGTGGATCGCACCGTCCTCGGTTTTCACCCAACATTCCAGGGCGTATTGCCCCGGTTCCAGAAAAACGGTTTTCGAAGCTGTCCTCCCGGGAGATACGAGCCCCCTTGAGCAGATGTACTTAACCCGGTCAGCCCATGGAGGCAGCAATTCCTCTTCACGCTCAGAAATACCGGACCTTTCAATTTCACCATCTTGCAATTCTTTCAATATTTTTTCCCAGGAGCCCACGAATTTTTCCATGTATTCCGGGTATCCGATACCGGCGGGAAGTTTTGAAATACTGATTTCATGCACATGGATGGCTTTCGTATTGTTCAGCTCAAAGGTGATCCATCCGGAAGGGATCGTATCGGGCGCCAGGAATGCAAAATCGGCGGCGGTAACCTCGACTTTGTAACTTTTGTCTGTCGATGATCGCACGCAGGATACAAGGAATACGACCATAAGTAAAAAAAGAAATGTCTTTTTCATTTTCATCAAATTTGAATTGACCGGAAAAAGGAACAGACCGCCATCGTTGTCGGATAAACAGGACAAAAAGAATGAATGATCACTGCATTTGCGTATATTCTTTTTTTACCTGACGGGGCAGTTCGAAATAAAATTCAGATCCCTTCCCAGGTTCACTCTTCACGCCGATCCAACCCTCGTGAATGGAAACAATCTTCTTGGCAATAGCTAACCCTAAACCCGTACTTCCCTCGCCACCTGTAGGTTCCGTACTTGTCTTCTGAAAGTATTGAAATAATTTATGCTGCTCATCCGCAGGAATTCCAATGCCCTCATCGATGACTTCAGTCCTGATATTTCCATTTGGCAAGTCGGTTACCTTGACGATGACCCGGCTGCCCGGGTTCGAAAATTTTATGGCATTGGTTAACAGATTATCCACCACCTCTGCCAGGTATTTTTCATCGAAATTGAATGAAAGGGCAGGATCATCGGCTTCAAGCGCTATTTTTATGTCTTTTTTATCAGCGAGCAGTTGATTCATATAAATCCGGACAGTCAAAAAGTCAATATAGTTGTGCAATTTCAGCGAATAATAGATATTGCCCGTTTCAATCTTCGAAACATCCAGAAGATCCTTGAGCAGCATCAGTGCATTTTTGCTCAGTTCCCTGATATAATTCAGCTTCCGGATCACATCATCATCCAGTCTGACCTTCTCTTCGGAAAGCAGAAGGTCGGAAAATGAAAAGATGGTTGAGATCGGGTTACGGATATCGTGTGCCGCGATCCCGATAAATTTATTCTTCTCGGCATTGAGCTCCTGCAATCCTTCATTGATCAGTCTGATCCTCCTCTGCTGTGCCTTTAAATTATGCACCAGCAATCCAATTCCCAGGAATATAGATAACCGGACAAAGGCATTCCAGAGTGAAATAATGGCATTTGGATGTTCTCTGATAGAATAATCGGCCAGAAACCAGACGATGGCCGAAAAAATGGCAATCATAATGACCTGGATCCTGCTTGATTTCTCCGAAACGGCGACGAGAATCAACGGGAATATGTAAAAAAGTGAAAATGAAATTTCAGAACCGGTCCTGTAATCGACGAAGCCAATAAAAAGAATCAAAAACAAGGAAACCGCAATCAGCGCAAGTCTATTCTCTGTCAATCTTTTCGCTTTCATAATGTATCTGTGAATAGTAAATTTCCCTGAGGTAAATTAAGCACCGATGAGAGAATACAACAGAAATCCTTAAGGGTATGTTCGGCCAGCAGCCATGGAAAGAATCATTTCATGGTGTAAAGTTAACCGATTATACCGATATCCTGATCACATATACCCGGTAAAAAATGGATGCTGACAATCCAAAACGGATTGGGAATGCAAAAATCGAAGAAGGGGTACTATTTGTAGAAGTGATTATTTTAATCAACCTGTGTTCTCTAATTTTAATGGACTTACTCTACCAACGGGAAATTAACCATAACTTTGCTTCCGACACCTACCTGACTTTCAATTTCAATAACACCATTCATCCTCGATACCAAATCCTTACAAAGCACAAGTCCTAATCCTGAACCGACTTCTCCATTCGTACCAGCTGTTGACGTGTTTGTTTCGAATTTAAAGAGTGAGTTGATGGTTTCCGTTTTAATGCCTTGACCGGTATCTGAAACAATCAGACGAACTTTATTGAGTTTTTTTTCCGATTTAATGGTGATAGATCCCCCCTCAGGAGTATATTTAATGGCATTCGAAACGATATTTCGAAAAACAGTTTGTAACATGTTCGCATATCCTGACATATACATTTGTTTTCCTTCAATAAATTTTAAATCGATTGACTTTAATTCTGTTAAACTTTTAAAAATATCCATGTTTTTGGATATTAATTGACTTAATTCAATTCTCTCGCTTTTAAATTTGTTTAGATTCTTTGAATGAGTTGCCCATTCCAGCCAGTGATTAGGTAATCTTCTTTGATTAATAATTAAAGGCAGAATATTCGGTGAATAAAAATATAATAAAATACTGCCATGAAGCCCCTGTCCCCTGGAGCTGGTTCTCAGGGACCGGGATGTTTTAATGAAAATACAAAAGGAGCGTTTCGGCTTCGTTCAATGACCAAAGGGGTCCTGCTTGCGGATTCTTCCGGACCCAGCTGAGCCGAAGAACAAAGCCGAAACGTCAAACTTACAAAAAGGGGCAAGAAACCGTTGTCCCTTAACGGGAACTCTCAAATTGTAAGCGATTTTTTAAGAAGATCAAACTTTTTGAGAAAACCTCTTTATCTATATTTTATAAAATTTTTCCTGACTTGTTTGACAAAATGCACATTTTTTGTCAACAATAGCATTATCGTACGTATTCCCACATACCGGACAGACGGCATACATGACGGGCAAGGCATCCTGGGAATTTGAGTTTAATGCCAGGAGTGCATTGTCGTAAAACTGCCTGTGTTTTTTTTCAGTGTCAAAAGCCCACGTAAATGATTTTATCGCTTTTTCAACTTTTTCGGCTTTAGCATCGGCCAAAAACTGTGGATACATGGTCGTGGATTCATAGGTTTCGCCATCGATGGCTGCCTGAAGATTTTCGGCGGTAGACTTCACTTCAAATTCCGGCTTAAATTCATCCATTTTTTCGCCCAACGCTTTGAGTACCTTGGCATGATTGGCGGCATGAATCGATTCGGCTTTTGACGCAGCTTCGAAAAGTTTGGCAATGACGTCATTACCTTCTTCCCTGGCTTTCTGTGCAAAGGCTGCATATTTGGCACTTGCCGTTGTTTCGCCTTTAATTCCGTTTTTCAGGTTTTCGATTGGTTTTCAGAGGTTTGGATTGGGTGCAACTTGTTAGGACAAGAATCCCGGCACATGCGAGTAATAAGATTTTTTTCATTTTGGTAAATTTTTAGGGTTAATATTAAAGTGGCATCATATAGTTGTATACAAGCGTTCCTCCAAAAAAACCAGTAATACTTACACTGACCGCAGCCAAACCATACATTGTAAAAATCAGCCACTTGAAAAGGCTGTTTTGGATCTTCCTGACAATAAACAAATGTACTTATGGCTAAAGTCACGATAAGAAGAATGACAGTAATCCAGGCAAAAAGTTCGTGGGAGTCGCGTACTTCACCCGCTGATCCTGTCATTTCTGAAGTTAAAAAGACCCCCGTCAATAGAGTGGCCAGGGCAGTAAGTGTGCCCACAATCAAAAGGTAAAATCCTATTACTGAAAAGGATTTCCCTTTTTTAATAAAGACATGGACAAAATTGGCAGCAAAACCGATAGCGATAAGTGCGATCGGAAAGTGAACTAACATCGGATGTAAATGGCTTGTTGTAAACATGATTTTGCTATTTTTTATTTTTATTGAAAGTCACTTGTGTCCTGATAAAAAACGGAATACTTTCCGAATGACGATTTGTGTTTATTGGCAATGCGCGATGGCCGTCAAACGATCCGCCGGAGGCGCTGAGCTCATGAATCCCGACCTGCCGGGATGAATAAAATGCCGCGAGCCCGCCAGCCTTATACATCCACTTCACTGAATCGAATTTACGAAAATCGAAGTGAACACGGCAATGAACCTTAAAACCATCATCATCAGGTTTCACGCCTGCAAGTAGGTTCGGATAATTTATCCGGGTCGTGAATCAAATCCAGCTCCCGGGACGGCTCAAATCAAAATTACACTTTTTCCGTCACATGAGAATATGTTAAACAGCTTACCATGAAAAAAAAGTTGGCCCGGATTTGTTCGGGCGCGTTGATTCATCCGCATTTATTCCAAAATACGGGGTCAGCATGCTCCGAAATCAGATGTGAGCCACTGATCAGGGGGGCAAAAACAGATATCCCTCATCTTTTCCGTGTGAAATGGAAAATAAAGGTCTCGATAAAAAACATTCCGGTAAAAAAGAACTACTTGTGTTCAAAATAGTTATATCACTATAGCATGTTGAATGAAGTACTCCCTGAACCTGAATTTCGCAATTGACTCTGTTCATCGATCTCAATAAGAACCAACATAATTCCATATTCAGTAAAATTCAACGCTATGAAAACCTACAAAGTCATCTTTTTATTATTAATCATTACAACCATGGGTTGTCATAAATACAAAGATCAGGCAGCGCAACTTCAAACCGCTAACCAGGAACTCTCGGCTTCTTTGAAAAAATGTAATTCGTTGTTGGGCGATTATCGAAAGACCATCAATGATATTGAAGCCAGCCTGAACCGGACATTACCCCAACCTCTTAAGGAGGGGCAGGCTCAAAATCTCCAGCAATTGAAAACGAGGATCAATGCTACGATTTCTGAAATCGACAGCTTGCTGGAGTTGCAAAAAAGCATACGAAACAGAAATTACAGAATGAATTCAAAAGTCTCGGATCTGGAGAAGCAGGTTAATGACCTGAACAGGACGGTGGCAACCCGCGACAGCATCATAAACCTTCGCGTCCAGGAAGTTTCAGGATTACATAATAACATTAATGAATTGAATTCCGAAATTCAAAAAATAAATAACACCAATGCCGAGTTGAATGAAAAAGCAGATACCCTGACGAACCGTTTGAATTATGCCTACTTCACCTCAGGCACGGAAGATGAGCTCATTGAGAAGAACATCATTGAAAAAGATGGCGGATTTTTAGGTTTTTTGGGACGGGTAAAAAGGTTAAATCCGCAAATGGACATGAATCAATTGGAAAGGATTGATATACGCACGAAAAAATCTTTTGAGATCAATGCTGATGCGGATAACCTGAAACTGATATCTCCTCATCCAAATGGAAGTTACACGGTCGAATCTACCGGTGATAGACACGGCAAAAATTACCATCACTAAACCGGAAGATTTCTGGAGTATCTCTAAATATATGGTAGTTGTCACGGATGATTGATTTTGAGGATTGTTTGAGAGTCGTTTGAGGGTCGTTGACGCGAATTCCGGATAAAAAAACTGAACGGATTTGATAAACATCAGACCGGGCAGGAATCTGGGGAAAACAAATGACGTAATAACCGGCAACCCTAGAAAAGGGTTGAATCATTTCATCACAGCTGACAACGGATAGCTGATCCCTATAGATGGACATCCTTCACATAGTACTAAAACTTTTTAATCTTTGTTTTATGAGATTTTTTCGATTGCTTTATTCATCCTAATCTTTGCGGTTGCCCTTCAGGGTCAACCTGTTTCTTATCCGCTCGAAACAAATTCATCGGGTACATACGAACAATTAAAAAACAGTTTTCAGGAATCTCCCGCCGAATCACGTCTGCGCTGTTACTTGTGGTGGCTTAACAGCATGGCCACAAATGAATCCAGCACGCGGGATCTGGAACAAATGAAAGCCAAAGAGTATGCCGGTGCTTCCATCGTCGATGCCGGAAGTTCCAACTACAAGGTGGCGTTAAAAACTCCGGCCGGACCCGTTTTTCGAGTCCGGCATGGATGGAATTAGATAAACATGCAGTGAAAGAGGCTGACCGCACCGGCATTGAAGTAAGCGTCAATCTTGGAAGTGACCGGAATCCGGGCGGGCCGTCCATCACTCCGGAATTTGCCATGAAAAGGCTGGTTTGGTCAGAGGTGCATATACAGGGCGGAAAGAGGGTCGGCATGACATTGGCAATTTGTTTGGTCGTCTCGTAATTTTGCGCATAACACTTGCCGGTTAAGTTCGTTGCCAGGGTCGTTAGTGCTCGTTAAAATTAGAGATCTTCGTTAAAAACAAATTTACAAAATTCACAGCAAACATGGCAAGGAACGGTGAAACCCAAAAAAGGCCGGTTATGCGGCTCTGTATGGGCACGAATAAATTTTTCAGGTTGGCCTTTCATTTTTCTGTCGACAATTTATTCGATCATTTTATGCACGTGTTTTAAGTGATATTTTGAGAAAGAAAAAGCCTATGATCCCTGCAATGAACGAAGCGATAAGTATTGCCAATTTTGAGTTTTTTACGAGATCTTCATTGTTAAACGCAAGGAGCGTAATAAAAATGGACATTGTAAAACCGATACCGGCTAAAAAACCTGCACCAATAATGTTTTTCCATTTCAAATCTGCAGGCAGGTTACATAGTCCCATACCAACACCAATAAATGAAAAGAGCACGATGCCTAAAGGTTTTCCGATGACAAGTCCTGTCATTATTCCTAAACTGTTTGTTTGCCCTAAGCTTTGCCAACTATCACCAATCGAAATACAGGTATTGGCCATTGCGAATAATGGCAAAATAAGAAAAGCAACAGGTTTATGTAAGAGATGTTGAAGAATGGAGGAAGGTGATTTTTCATCACCATTACCAAATGGAATGACAAATGCTAACAGCACACCGGATAGTGTGGCATGAACTCCTGAATGTAGCATAAAATACCACATGGCCATGCCACCAATTAAATACGGGATCAGGTTGTGAACTTTCAGTCTGTTTAGAATAAACAGAACCCCCCAAATACCTAATGCGATAAAAAAATTTTCTAAGGCTATTGAGGTCGTATAGAAAATGGCAATGATCATAATCGCTCCCAGGTCGTCCATCACCGCCAGAGCCGTTAAAAATATTTTTAAAGAAGTCGGGACACGATTTCCTAAGAGAGATAAAATTCCAATGGCAAAGGCTATATCTGTCGCCATTGGTATACCTGCACCCATTTGAGTGTCTGTCCCGAAATTGAGCATTAAGTATAGTCCCGCCGGAATAACCATTCCTCCTATTGCACCGAATATGGGTAATGAAGCACTTTTTATATCGGAAAGTTCGCCGTGATAAAATTCTCGTTCTAGTTCTAAACCTATGAGGAGAAAAAAAATGGTCATAAGACCGTCATTAATCCAATGAACAATGCTATGCCCATCCAGTTCGAAATGCCAAAAATTAATGTAGGTATTTTGCCAGGCAGAGTTTGCAAGAATAAGTGAAAAAACAGTTACGAAAACTAAAATAAGTCCACCTGCTTTTTCACTGTCAAAAAATTCTTTGTAAAGTCGGGTTATATTCATCATATGGATTTACATGGCCTTAGGTGAATGCTAATTATTGGGTTGTGTTATTTTAGTAATCATTCCTTTGAAAATAAAGACATGGAAAGGGAGTAGTGAGTACCAATATAACCTTCCATTCAACCCCCTGGGTCTGAAGGTTGCTGTTTGTCTCAACGTATTTTCAACGATTCTGAATTCAAGCCATGCTTCACCTGGTAATTTCATTTCCGCAAAAAGCAGTAAACGACCTTCTGCTTTATCGGCATACAAAACTCTCCAAAAATCCAATGCATCCCCAACGTTTAAATCATTTGCTGAAGTACGGCCTCTTCTTAACCCAACTCCACCCGCCATCTTATCCAAAAAGCCTCTCATTCGCCATAGCCAGTTTGCATAATACCATCCGGTTTCACCGCCAATGTTCCAAATTTTGTTAATACATTCCTCCCGGTCCGCGAATACTTTTTCTTTCATTTCTCTATAACAACCATATGTTGGCACCTGGATAAACTCAGATAAATTAAGTTTGAAACCACTACTTATGAAGGCGTCTTTCCAGCTGGATACCACCTCGTTGCTTTCTATTTTGCTCAATGCTCTCTCCAATGATGACTGGTAGCTCATTGGCACATATTCCAGTATTTTATTGATATCGTCATTTCGACATATAACTTCAACTTTCATACTGTTAACCAGTGCAACGGCAAGTTTATATGATGTTGATGTTACAAAATACAACCAGTATGAAGAAAGTTTTGGCGTCATAACCGGGACAATAAAGATATGCCGTTTTAAATTTCGAATAAGCGCAAATTTTATAAGCATATCCTTATAAGTCAAAATATCCGGACCACCGATATCAAAATTTTTATTGAAGGTTTTTGAATTAAATATCGTTTTGGAGAGAATATAGATAACATCCGATATTCCTATGGGTTGGCATTTGGTGTTCAGCCATTTAGGAGTAATCATCACAGGAAGTTTTTCAACCAGATCTCGCATTATTTCAAACGAGGCACTTCCGGATCCGATGATAATTCCAGCCCTCAACGTTGTAAAATTATAGCTTCCCTTACTGAGTTCTGTTTCAACATTTTTTCTCGATGCCAAATGTTTAGACAAGGTCGATTCATTGACTATCCCACTTAAATAGACAACATGGTGCACGTTCGTTTTGGTCAGTGCATTTCTGAAATTCTCTGCCGATTCTTGTTCTTGTTGATGATAGTCGGAGGATGACGACATTGAATGCACCAAATAAAAAGCTCCATCGATATCTTCTGGAATTCTCTCAAGCGAAACGTTATCCAGCAAATCAATCTGAATAATTTTTATTTTAGATTTCAGTGATTCTGGTGGAGAAAATCTTTTGATGTCCCTGACGCAGCAAATGACGTCATATCCATTATCGACCAATATTGGAAGAAGACGTTTACCGATGTATCCGGATGCTCCTGTTAGTAGTATTTTCATTTTTTAACACAATGGTCCGGCGGTAGGCCCGGTGCCGGAAAAATTACAATATATTATCTTTATTTTACTAATAAAATTATATTCGATGAATTTCTCAGTTTCGCTAAGCCAGGCACTGAGCTTAAAGCTCTTTGTGTGTTTAGCTTATTTCATGAACGCTATATTAAAATATCTTTTGAGGGAACTTTTTGAAGCCCACTTCATCAATAATCAATAGATCGATCTTGCCGAGCCTTTTTATGATCAGTTGGTATTTTCCGTCGGCTTTTGACCGGTGTAACTGGTCAATAAGGCTATTGGCATGCACCATCATCACGGAATACTCTTTGCTGAGAGCTTCCAGACCCAGAGCATTAGCAAGATGAGTTTTTCCTACACCAGGTTTACCCATAAACTCCACATTCTGCTTTTGCTCAATAATTTTCGTCTGGCAAATATTCAGGTTAAACTGCAAGAGCTGGACGGCTGGCTTCGGAATCGCTTAAGATATTGTATCTGGCACCACTGGAACCGAAGGTCATGAACACCACTGAAAATAAACCCGATGTGAATAACAAGAGGGAGAGGAAACGGAAGAACCTCATCCGGCTTGGTGTTAATCCACGGGACGCATTCAGGTGGAGTCGACCTTCGCCAAAGGCTACGGCCGACAATGCAGAAGCAGGCTTGGAGGCTGGGCCATTGCACAGAGCCCGATCCTTAATACTACGATTACCGTGAATTTACTCTGCAAGCGAGGTTACGAACCCATGTTTTCATGGTATCAAAAGATCGTTCCTCATAAATTTACCTTAGCGCTTTTTCCCATTGTTTAGTGAACCGCCAGGTACTTGGCCTCCCGAAAACTTTCGGGATCTGGTGGTGTGAGAGGCTCTCCGATAGGCGCTAGCCGCCTATCGGCAGTCTACTCGATTGGCAGCTGGGCATTTTTCAAGCTATTTCATAATCATCTGAACAGTCGGATTCTCCTGTTATACATGTAAAACAACCTTTTCCAGTTATCGCTGAACCAATAATCCATATTGGGTTTCCACAATCACACAATTCTCCTTGAGTTTTACGTTTATTAAATTCTTCCAAATCTTTCTTTAATTCACCAGCTTTCAAGTCTGGATTGCTCTTTATTGTTTGTGCAACAAATTCGTCAATTGATATTTTTTGAAATCCCTTTTTCATAAAGTCAAAAGTCAAAGTGTCTTTTTGTTATAGGTATCTGTTTTACTTTTGCAATATTATCTAATATTTTATCAAGTGTTTTAGTTAGTCTGGTCAAATTTGGAACATCCCCGAAAAAAATATCATCCAAATCTCCTGAGTCAGCAGTTTTCAATTCATTAATCAACTGTGTCGATTTGTCGATAAATTCTTGTTCATCTTTGCAATTACCAGATAGTAATCCGAATTGCAAAGTCAAATCGTGATTGAATTTTTCAGCTTCGGATATAATCGCCCGATAGGCTTCTCTTGATAAATCGTCTGTATCCATGCGCAATGTCTTTTTTGCCTTGCTGCCAACGTTTCGCGTATATGTGACGCAGCTACCTGCGACTCGTTGTCGTAAAATAAAGACACATAATTTTTCAGACTGGTCTTATTCGGAGAGATGATAAGTAGCTGTGGCACATATACGCTGTTGTGCAAATGTTGCTTTACGCCTCTATTATATTTTTTTTCGTATTCATAAGACTTGCATTCCGGAAATGCCTATTTACCTCATGAACCAATTTGTATGGTCTATTAAAAACCTCTTGAGATAACTTAAAATAGTCAGATAGTTTCCGTATCGTGTCTTTTGAAAGTCCTTTATGATAATTTAGGATCTTAGAAATTGTCCCTTTTGATAAATTCAATATTTCAACTAGATCTTTTGCTTTCAAATCATGCTCTTCCATCAAGGCTTTAAGTAATTCAATTGGGTCAGAATCATTAAATGTATTATGCTCATTATCCCACTTTTCGATCAAAAGAGCAAGCAAATCAATCTCATCCTTCGTTACTTTATTATCATTTTGAATCAATTCTTCTAGGATGTCACAGTATTCTTTATATTGCTCCACATCTTTTATTACTGTATACTTTAATGTTTCCATTTTCTTTTCTCTTCAATTACAATTAATAAACATCAACCTCATACTGTTTTCCCTCGTTGCAAAGTTTTGTGTACTCTGCATGAGTGCCAATCCACTTAATAAATAGATGAACTCTCGTATTTCCGAAGTAATATTTACAAATCAGCCTGAAATTATTTCCACCAATATTAAATACCACTCTGTCAGAACCTTTGCCAAGAATATCTGCACTATTAAAAGTTAAGATACTCTCACTTGGTCCGTTCCAATCAACTCGTTTTATAAGTGATAACCAAATCTCAAAAGACAAACGTGCCTTAGCATTTTTTAGGGTGTAATCCTCAATCGACTGTTTTTTAATCAAATGTACTTTCATGTACTTATCCGCAAATATAGGAAATTAGTTTCATTAAGGGAAATATTTCTTAATGGTTATTTTTAGCACGATGGTCTTTTTGCAATTTTGCACAACGGTTTGCCAATATGTGATGCAGCTACCTGCGATGTGTGTTGTAAAATAAAGATACGTAATTTTTCAGAACAGATATTTTCGAGGCGAATAAAGGTAGCTGTGACACATATACGCTGTTGAACTAAATCCGCCTACGCGGATAGCTTTATTAAAAAACCCGATTCTTTCCATAATTTGAATTTTTTAACCAATAAAAATTTATATTATGAGAAAGAAATCGGGCTTTACCATCGTCGAACAAGCCATCACGCTCGTTGCTGAATTTGATAAAGTTGTTCGCAAGCTTGAGCAACAAGTTACCCTTCGGGGCCAGAGTAAAAGTACTCTGCAAAATTACACTTCGACTGCGCTCAGTGCACCGCATCCGGCGCATTGCCCTTTTCGTGGTACATTTCGGGAAGCTGCCCGAGCAGATCGACCCGGAAGAGATCAACGAATACCTGGTGGCCCTGGCCCGGGATCCCAAATCTCCTTCACGCAGCAGTTTCAAACACATGGTTTACGGTCTTCGCTATTACTACCGCCTGCTGGGGATGAATAAGAACGCCATTGCCCTGCCATCGCTGAAGAAAGATACAAAACTTCCGGTAATTCTCAATCAGCAGGAGCTGAAAGAACTGTTTGCTGCACCGACCCTTCTCAAACAACGCGTGGTCTTGACCCTGATCTACTCGGCTGGCTTACGGGGACAGGAAGTGATCAACCTGAAAATCTCCGATATCGATTTCGAAAGAAAGACCATTCACATCCGGCAAAGCAAATACAAGAAGGACCGGGTAGTCCCCCTGGCCGAGAGTATGGCCGTTGGATTGAAAAAATACCTGGCTGCAGAGAACCCTCACATCTGGTTGTTTAACGGCAAAGAACCCGATGGCAGGTACAGTGTTCGCGGACTCTCCTGGGTGATGCGTGAGAATCTGAAAAAGACTTCCATAACCAAAGAGGTAAACCTGCATTCCCTGCGTCACAGCTATGCCACACATCTTCTGGAACAGGGCGTAAATATCGTAACGCTGAAAGAACTTCTTGGTCATGCAGAGATCACCACCACAATGATCTACCTGCATATTGCCCAATGCCAACTGGTCAAGGCCCATAGTCCACTGGATACGCTTTATAACTATCCCCGGCATGCGGCCAAACTTTGAGCTGGCTGATGCGATACGTCTTTTCGGTACCGGCCTTGCTCCCGGGGTAAGCTTAACGCCCCTGCGACAAAGGGTGCTCGGAAAAGATTGCCAGTTGCCGTACGGCTGCCTTGGGCGGACATGAAGAAGTATGCGACAGCTGTGGAACCGTCCGCTACAGTTACAACAGCTGTGGCGACCGGCAGCGCCTCCGCAGAGTAGCTTGCGCCACCGCATGCTGTCGCTGAAGCTTTAGCATAGGCCCCTAAAGCTTTGGCGGCACGCGGTCAGCGCTCGCGGACTGCCCAAAATGCCAGGCTGCCAAACAGGCTTTTTGGATCGATGACCTGATGCTGCGAACCCTTCCGGTGAAGCATTACCACATCATCTTCACGGTTCCTCATCAGTTGAACGGGCTTTGCCTGCATAATCAACGATTGTATTATGATCTGTTGTTCGCTGCCACCTGGCATACCCTGCGGTCATTCGGATACACGCATTATGGGGTGGAAAGCGGAGCTGTTGCAGTCCTGCATACCTGCCTGTCCGCCGTACAAGACTTTGGAAGGCGGAGGGACAGAACTTGTCATTGCATCCGCATATTCATTGCATCGTTCCATCTGCAGGCTACACGCTGGATGGCAGGTGGAAGAATATCGGGCCTTCGGGAAAACACATCTATCCGGTTACCCAACTGAGCAAGGCCTTTAAATACAGGTTCCTGGACAGCCTCAAACGGGCTCTGCGAAAACAGGGAGAACTGCAGCTTTTTGACCCAAAACTGCAAGAGGCTTACAGTACACGTTGGGTGGTGAATTGTGAACCGGCCCTGGCAAGTGCTGATCACGTCATAAAATACCTGGGGCAATACACCCACCGGGTAGCTATAACAAACCAGAGGATTCTGAATATTGCCGGAGGCAGGGTGACCTTCATTGCCAAAGACTACCGCGACAAGGCCATCAAAAAGCCGGTTAACATGGACGGAGTGGAGTTCCTTCGCCGTTTTACCATGCATATACTACCATCACGCTTCGTGAAGATCAGGTACTTCGGTATTTACAATCATACCACCAAAAGAAACCTTGATCTGCAGTTTGTTCCGGAGAAAAAACCGGACATTGATTCGCTGATAAAAAACAAGGAACCTTCTGAAACCCGGCTGCAACGCTTTGAACGTCTCACCGGGATTAACCCGTGCCTGTGTCCGGTATGTAAAAAAGGACGGATGGTTGTGCGAAGGGAACTGCCCAGGATCAGGTCGCCGGACATGGCAGCTTCTCCCGAATTTTTAGTATCGACTGTTTAAGACTGGCCAGACACACATGGATGGGTACGGGAAAAGTATGTTCACAAGGTAGCATAACCAGCAAAAATCCGAATAATATCAACTGTTTCCTGCCAATGTAGTGGACGAAAAACTTCAAGCTTCCAGCAATCTTCCTTCAGCCCAATCCACAAAATCAACAAAAAACGTCATTAAGTGCATAGCTTGCCTGCTGATAGTCCGGCGGGTGTAGTTCAACATGGACTCATCGCTGGGTCTTGCAGACCGCTCAGAGTTCTATTTATTATAGGCAGGGCTTCAATAAGTTAAGTATTAATCCGCATTTTTTATACATCGAATCGAAAGCCCAAGATTTACTAAGTTGTTATATGTTGTTTTTGGAACAATTGGAAAACCATTTATTAATGAACGAATCCAAACAGTATTTTCAAATTCGGGGTAGATCCAAAACATGGCATTGACAGTCTGACCAAATCCATCTAAAGCTCTCCATCCAGCTGGAATAGCTGTAAAACCGCTCCGATTATCAACGACAGGATTTGCATTAGTATAAACAGCCCAATTAGAGTTACCGGCTTCCTTAAGATACGCTCCTGCTATAGTATCCCCCTTTTCCAAACTGCCATCTCCCAAGTAAGAAATCAAAGTATTCCAATCACTATCCGTAGGGACATGCCATCCTTCAGGGGCAATATTTCGACTATCCGTTACAGCATAATAGTTATATAATCGTCCGAAAGTAGCAATTGTATCAAGACTTTTTGTATTGTTATAATTACAGTAAGCTTCTGTTGTTGATTTAAGCCATGCTTCATTGCTTTTAACCTGAGTTATATGGTCTCCATTTCTATATTTTGTCGTTCTCAGATTTTCGGCCATCCAAATTTGATCATCAATTTTAATGGTCTTATAAACATTCCCTTCTTGATCAGTCATGGTCCCGTATATTAGATTCTGATTAAAATTAATATAGGTCATATTATTCATCAGATCTATAGGATTTTCATCATCCTTTTTGCAACCACTATACAGCATGCAAATAATTCCGAAAATCATTAATCCGAATATTACTTTCTGATTTACACGTCTCATGGAATGATTTTTTATTATTTATTAAAGTTCATTTATTATTGTCTTTCTTAGCCTTGCCTATAACGTTCCGCCGGTAACTTTCGTTGCCAGGGTCATAAATGTTCACTAAAATTATTAAGCCTCGTTTAAACGAATTTACAAAATTCAAAGCAAACCTGGCAATGATAATTTACCGGCTGTTAGTGGCTGGCGGATTTTTAACCTTGATTTTTTTTGCATATTTCTCACGTATGGCTGCTAATCTAATCTCTCGCAAATGAGGATTAGATTTATACTCTTCGTGATGTTTTTGACGTATTTCGCGCATCATTTTAACAGCATCGAATTCCTTTTCAGTCCTCATCTTCTTTAAATTTAATTATTTCTCGTGGCGTTCTGATTTCCAATATTTGGTAACCCGCTTTCATATTTACTGAATTGTACATTCGGATCCGTTCAAGATTCACGATATGTTTAAAATTCCAGCTCGCCAGTACATTTGTCTGGTAAACCGTGGCAATGGCTATATGTAATGCATCTTCGTAAAATTTTGAAGATACAGCTCTTTCTTTGATGTATTTATCAGCAAGTGATCTCGTTTCCATATCGCTAACGACAATTTCGAGGGATTCATCCGGAATGGTTTCAAAATTATCTCTTACCTGCTGAGGTGCATCCGATAATTCATCTAAGGTTATATCTGAAATGACAGCAATACGTTGGCCCTTTTTAAAATCCTCAAATAAACGATTTGACCATTCCGCGAATTCCTGATCAAAGCAGCCACCAATCACTGAAGTATCGATATATACCCTCTGAATCATAATTTCTTAGTCTTTTAACAAAGATAAGAAAAGTTGTACTATCATGGGCATCGTTCTTCCGATCGCTTGCCACTAACGTGTTATAGGTGCTGTTTTTGTTCACTATATTTTAATGTCAAAGGAGATAGGTGGATAAACAGGCGTTATATTACCGTGCTCCCATTTCGACCGATTGTAATATAAAAGTGCGTTAAATTTCTAAATCATCAAAGGGATTTCGCAAATTTCTGAAGCTCCTGTTCGAAACATGAGTGTAAATTTCAGTCGTCCCTATGCTGGCATGCCCTAAAAGCTCCTGAATGATCCGTATGTCGATCCCGTCATCCAAAAGCTGCGTGGCAAAGGTATGACGAAGCGAATGCAACGTCGCATGCTTGGCGATCCCCGCCTTCTCTCTCGCCCGCTCAAAAATTTTTTCCACACTGGTCGCTGATAATCTCTGCCCCCTCCGGCTGCCTTCAAATAACCATTTCTCCGGTCTGTAGGCAACGTAATAGGTCCTGAGAATCCATATCCGGGTCATTGCCGCATTCATTGAGAAATTTATTAATGCCGGAGAGATACTGTTTCCTGGTACTGTCGCTGTAATTCAGTGATCTCAATTCCCGGTCAAATTCCTCCGGGACCTTCCACTCATACCCGAAGGCAGTCCTGTAATCCTGTTTCCGTTCATTCAACGTTCCATAAACGATCTTGTAATGGGATTCACCGAGGTACCCAAGCAGGAGCTCTTTGTTCTCTTCCGAGGCATCAATGATCCATTGCCGTGAATGCGGATCATAGGTGTTGTCGGGCATTGTCCGGATCAACTCGGTTAGCGTCCTGTCATAGTAAAATTTCAAAACAAAGACGTGATGCCGGTCGTCCGGTGTGATCAGGATCCGCCTCTCCGGAGCCTTTTCGTTATAAGACCGGGGCTCACCGGGAGGGGTTACTTCCCAGAATTTCACTTTCCCGGGAAACATACGGTTCAGGGAATCGATAATCTCGCTATCGGCGGCAATATGCCAGCTTTGCATCATCGGACTCCACCGGCATCCGGGAAGGGTGCGGATCAGGGCAATGGTCTCCTTATCGGATGTAAAATGGAGCCTGATCCGCAACTGGTCATTGTAGATGATCTTTTCAGCATCGATGTGTTCCATATCCGTTTTTCTTCTTAATTGAAATTCTGCTGAAAAATCACCCTGCCGGAACAGTTTTTTTCAATTTTTTTAATTTCTAATGGCGCGACCCGCGCGACCGCTTAGACAGGGATTATCCATAGGACAGGAAATCTGCGCAGAAACATCAATTAAACAACCCGGATGGAGGGCTTCGCCGGTCCCGGTAATATTGGAGCCGGTTCGTTCTTCAGATTCCCGACGAACGCGGTTGGTACGATGCGGAAAATGAGCGGCCTGGCACATGTTCCTCCCTCCACGGGCCCGGACTATCCACGAAAAACACGGCGATAACGACATGAACGTCACCCCCCGTGAAGCGGATCTTCAGGAAACACCCGGGAGCCGCCCGCCGGACACCATGGAGAGCATGTAATCTGATTTGGCTCACGTTCTTAACATTACTTTCTAAAATTTTGTGATTTAAATGTTTATTCGTATTTTTGCGGCCGTTGGAAAGGTATTGAAGACCTAGGGGACTGAAGTCCCCTATTTTGTTACCTGTAAAGGATATGTTGAAAAAGGAAACGTTCGAAAAGGTTGTCAGAGAAAAGCTTGAGGGCACTCCGCGGTTCCTGGTGGATATAGTGGTCAGACCGGGAAACCGGGTACAGGTCTTTATCGATAAGCCCGAAGGCATCACCCTTGATGAATGTGTGGAGATGAGCCGGCATATAACCGGAGTGGTGAACAGGGATGACGAAGATTATGATCTCGAAGTGTCGTCGCCCGGGCTGGATATGGGTTTTGTGGTTGAACAACAATACCGGAAATACACCGGCAAAGAGGTGAAAGTCGTCCTGCAGGATGGCACCCGCTATTCGGGCGTACTGAAAGGATTATGACAAGGACGGGATTGACCTGGAAGTGGAAAAAACGGTCAGGGAAGAGGGCCGGAAGAAAAAGCAGGTGATCAGGGAAACCGTTCATTTATTATTTGACCAGATAAAAACAACCAAAGCGGTCCTTTCTTTTAAATAAGAAATTTAATTCAGGAAATGGAAAGTATAAATTTGATTGACACATTTGCAGAGTTCAAAGAACTGAAAAACATTGACCGGGTAACCATGATGAGCGTTCTCGAGGATGTTTTTCGCAGTATGCTGATTAAGAAATACGGATCAGATGAAAATTTCGACATTATCATAAACATCGATAAGGGTGACTTCGAGATCTGGAGGAACCGTGAAGTGGTTGAAGATGGTAATGTTGAAGATCCGATTTTCCAGATCCCGCTTATCAAAAGCCAAGCTTATTGATGATGATTACGAGGTGGGGGAAGAGGTGACCGATGAAGTGAAGCTTGAGAGTTTCGGCCGTCGTGCGATCCTGGCGCTGAGACAAAACCTGACCGCCAGGATTCTCGAACTTGAAAAGAACAATGTATACGTCAAATACAAAGACCGCATCGGCGAGATCATCACCGGTGAAGTTTACCAGGTATGGAAACGTGAGATCCTGGTCCTTGATGATGAAGGCAATGAGCTGATCCTGCCCAAATCGGAACAGATCCCTTCGGATTATTTCCGGAAAGGGGACACCATCCGGGCAGTGGTCATCAAAGTCGATATGAAGAACAACAATCCGCTGATCATCCTTTCACGTACCTCCCCGGTCTTCCTGGAACGGTTGTTCGAGCTCGAGGTGCCGGAGATCTTTGACGGACTGATCACCATCAAGAAAATTGTGCGTGTCCCGGGTGAGAGGGCAAAGGTGGCCGTTGAATCCTACGACGAAAGAATCGACCCGGTGGGTGCCTGCGTCGGGATGAAAGGATCCCGCATCCATGGGATCGTCAGGGAACTGAAGAATGAGAATATCGATGTGATTAACTTCACCAACAATGTTCAGCTGTTCATCTCCAGGGCCCTCAGCCCGGCCAAGATCAGCAATATCAAGATCTTTGATGATGAAAAAAGCGCCGACGTTTACCTCGAACCAAGGGAAGTTTCCCTGGCCATCGGGAAAGGAGGACTGAATATCAGGCTGGCCAGCCAGCTTACCGGGTATGAAATCGATGTCTACCGCGAAGCCGGCGGGGAAGACGATGAAGATGTCAACCTCGATGAGTTCGCCGATGAAATCGAAAGCTGGATCATTGATGAACTGAAAGCCATCGGTTGCGATACCGCCAAGTCTGTCCTGGAACTCTCCCCGGCGGAACTGGTCAACAGGACTGATCTTGAGGAAGAAACGATTAACGAAGTAATGAAAATTTTAAAAGCGGAATTTGAATAATTAAAACCGATTATTATAATTTAGCGATTCCGCAAAAACAGGATAATTCAGGGTATGACAGAAAAAAAAGCAATTAGACTCAGTAAGATCGCCAGGGAGTTCAATGTTGGGATCTCTACCATTGTTGATTTCCTTCACAAGAAAGGACACAACATTGACGTAGACCCGAACGGCAAGGTGGCCCCTGAACTTTATGATCTGCTGGTCAAGGAGTACAGTTCTGACCTTGATGAGAAGAAGAAATCTGAGAAATTCAGTCTGAAAAACCTGCGCGAGAAAAAGGAATCCATTTCCATTGATGATGTGGAGGAGACGGCGGAGGCCGAGGAAGAGGAAGAAGAATTTCTTGTAAAGGACACCTCTGCCGGCAGCCCCAAACAGGAGCCGAAGAAGCCGGTGGAGGAAAAAGCTCCGGAAAAACCGGTGCAGATGGGACCTAAGGTGGTCGGTAAGGTTGATCTCGATGAAGTCCAGGGAAAGAAAAAACCCGCCAGGGAACCAGAAGAGAAGAAGGAAATGCCGGCAGTGGAACAAAAACCCGCCGAAACGGTGAAACCCGCTCCCGAGGCCGAAGAAAAACCCAAAAAGGAAGAACAGCCTGCTACGGAAACCGCAGCTAAAGAACCTGAGAGGGAAAAGCCCGGGTTAAAGGTTGTCGGGAAAATCGACCTCGACGAAGGCCGGAAAAAGAAAGATAAAGCAGCGGCCAGGAAAAAAGAAGAGGCCGAAGCCCCTGAGAAACCGGCGGAAACGAAACCGGCGGAAACAACGGCAGCTGCTGAGAAGCCGGAAGAAAAAACCGCTCCGGCAGCCGGTGATGAAGCCGGAAAATCGGTGGAGAAGGAGAAGGAAACCGAAGCCTCGCGCCGTGAAAAGGCCGAAGCTGAGAACATGATCCCGACGGTGATCGAAAAGTTGTCCGGACCTACCGTTGTGGGGAGGATCGAACTTCCGCAGGAACGGAAAGATCAGAAGAAAAAACCCGTGGCCTCAAGCAACCAGGACAGCCGGCAGGAAGGGAAGAAAAAACGGAAACGTATCCGCAAGGAAGCCGGCCCGGAAGACCGGGATAAATCAGCCGCCAGCCGCAAAGAACGGCCCGTTGCCGGGAAAAGAAAGAAAAAACTTCACCGCCCCGAGGTCAATGAGGAAGACGTACAAAAACAGATCAAGGATACCCTGGCCAAACTGACCTCCAAAGGGAAATCCAAAGGATCCAAATACCGGCGGGAAAAACGCGACACGGTCCACCAGCGGCAGCGTGAGGAAATGGAACGGCTGGAGGAAAGCAAACACACCATCAAGGTGACGGAATTCGTTTCCGTGAGCGAGCTGGCCAATATGATGAACGTGCCGGTAAACGAAGTGATCCAGACCTGTATGAATCTAGGCCTTTTCGTGTCGATAAACCAGCGCCTCGATGCCGAAACACTTTCCCTCGTGGCCGACGAATTCAATTATAAGGTCGAATTTGTGAGCATTGATCTCCAGGATACCCTCGACGAAGAAGAGGATGAATCGCCGGAAGGTCTTATTCCCCGGCCCCCCATCGTCACAGTCATGGGACATGTCGACCATGGGAAGACCAAACTCCTCGATTATATCCGGCATTCGAACGTTATCGCCGGTGAGGCGGGAGGCATTACTCAGCATATCGGTGCTTACGCCGTTCAGCTCGACGATGGCCGGCAGATCACCTTCCTCGACACGCCGGGCCATGAAGCCTTTACCGCCATGAGGGCCCGTGGTGCCCAGGTGACCGACGTGGCCATCATCGTGGTCGCAGCCGACGACGGGGTCATGCCCCAGACGGTGGAAGCCATCAACCATGCTTCCGCAGCCAACGTGCCCATCGTCTTCGCCATCAACAAGGTCGATAAACCTTCGGCCAATCCCGAAAAGATCAAGGAAGAACTGGCCAATATGAACTACCTCGTGGAAGACTGGGGCGGCAAGTACCAGTCCCAGGAAATTTCAGCCAAAAACGGAACCGGAATCGAGGACCTGCTCGAGAAAGTCCTGCTCGAAGCGGAACTTCTCGACCTGAAAGCCAACCCCGACAGGAAAGCCATCGGTACGGTCATCGAATCGTCACTCGATAAGGGCCGCGGTTATATCGCCACCATCCTGGTGGAAACGGGCACCCTGTCGATCGGCGATGTCCTTCTCGCCGGAAGCCATTTCGGACACGTCAAGGCCATGTACAATGAGCGGAACAACCGCATCGACAGCGCCGGACCTTCAACGCCCGCACTGATCCTCGGACTCAACGGTGCGCCGCAGGCCGGCGACAGGTTCAACGTCATGGACAATGACCGCGAAGCCAAGGAAATCGCCAACAGGCGGGAACAACTCCAACGGGAACAGGAACTCCGGACGCAGAAACATATCACCCTCGATGAGATCGGCCGGCGTATCGCCATCGGTAACTTCAAGGAACTGAATGTCATTGTGAAAGGTGATGTGGACGGATCCGTTGAAGCCCTCAGCGACTCGTTGCTGAAGCTCTCCACCGAAGAGATCCAGGTCAATATCAAACATAAAGCGGTGGGACAAATCTCCGAATCGGACGTCCTCCTGGCTGCCGCTTCGGATGCCGTGATCATCGGCTTCCAGGTCAGGCCTTCATTAAGCGCCCGGAAACTGGCGGAAAAGGAACAGATCGACATCCGTCTCTATTCCATCATCTACGATGCCATCGAGGAGATCAGAGCTGCTATGGAAGGGATGCTTTCTCCCGAAATCCGGGAAGAAGTGACCGCCACCCTCGAGGTGATCGAAACATTTAAGGTCACCAAGGTCGGAAACGTCGCCGGTTGCATGGTCAAGGAAGGAAAGATCAGCCGGAGTTCCAAGGTCAGGATCATCCGTGAAGGTATCGTGGTGTATGCAGGCGAACTCGGATCCCTGAAACGCTTTAAAGACGACGCCAAAGAAGTGGTCTCGGGACTCGAATGTGGTCTGAATATCCAGAACTTCAACGACATTAAGGTCGGTGACGTGATCGAAGCCTATAAGGAAACCGAAGTGAAGAAGAAACTTTAATCTTCCCGGAAAAGAAATAGCCGGGAACGGGAAAAAAAAGAGAGGGTACCACGGGGCACCCTCTCTTTTTTTGTTCTTTACGGGTCCAACCCGGAGCATGCTCGTTGCCCGGGCCGTGTGCCGGATCATTCCACTTCTTTCCGGTAATCAGCCGCTGAAAGCAAATCGTCGGCTGATGAAGGATCATCGACCGCGATCCTGATCAGCCAGCCTTCACCATACGGATCTTCATTGACGATTTCCGGCGTGTCGGCCAGTTTGGGGTTGATGCCCGTCACCTTGCCGGCTATGGGCATAAACAGGTCGGAAACGGTTTTTACGGCTTCAACGGTGCCAAAACTGTCGCCCTGCCCGAGTGATTCGCCTTCGGTTTCAATTTCAATGAAGACGATGTCGCCCAGTTCGGAGGTGGCAAATTCGGTGATGCCGACCACGGCTTCCCGGCCTTCGAGCCTGATCCATTCATGCTCTTTGGTGTACTTTAAATTATCGGGGAAATTCATGACAGGTGATTTTTGATTTGTATAAGGGTTATTTCAGAGAGATTTAACATTTCGGATATAATTGGTTGGGAGTCGGAAGTCGGAAGTCGGAAGTCAGACTTCATACTAATTAAATGCGTTTTTCAAATTAAATTCCATCATCGTTTTATTTCTTTTCTTCCACCTTCCACCTTCCACCTTCCAACTTCCACCTTCCGACTTCCAACAATCCAAATTTACCACTTTTCAATGGAATATGCTCTACTGGGCAAGCGTAAAACGGACGCTGAACCCGATATTGGTGTTTGATGTGGGATAGGAGAGGGATACAAACGGCTTGTTTACACGCTGATCGAAGAAGAACCGCAGGTTGAACCTGTCGCTTAACACATAGTCGAAAGTGGTTTTGATGGTAACGATCCGCTGCCCGGCAGTGATCTGGTCGCTGTCTTCGGAAAGTTTCCGGATCACCGTGCGGTTATTGCGGATGGAGAGATCGGCCCTGACGTTCAGGTCGCTCTTAAATTCTTTCTGGTTAATGATGATCTGCACCTGGTTAAACCGGTACCCGGCACCAATGGCCATTTCACTGGAGCTCACCTCATTGATCTGGCTGTTTGAGGTGCTCAGGGCAAGGGTCCTCGACCGGTTGAACTCGATGTTGGTGGTCAGGCTGTTCTTCCAGTCCATGCTGAGGTCGAACAAGGGGCTGAACTGTTCATTGATCGAGACGGAGGTGGCATCGAACTCCGGCAGGAAATTGACCTGGTAGGTCGGATCCTCAAGACTGCGGATATCGATGGGGTTGGAAATGAACGATCCGACATTGTAGGAGGACCGGTAGGCATGGTTGATGGTCAGGCTGTTGAGGAATTTCTTCACGAAATCGAGCCGGCCGAGGCCGTCGAACGAAAGACGCCAGTTCGGCATCATGTTCAGGATCGAGGGGAAGAGGTTGAGGGTGACATTTGTCGGATCCTTATAACCGTACGCCGCCAGGAACGAAGAGATGAGGACCTGCTTGTGAATTGGGCCCGTAACCTTCGTAAAATCCCGCCGAATCATGAAGCACCTGGCCGGTCCGGTCCATGTAATCCCTGGCGAGCCTTGCCGATATGATGGTCCGGTACTGGTTTTTCATCTGGCTGAAGGCCTGCGACGAGAAATCCAGGTCCTTGGAGTAAATCCGCTCGAAGGCGGTTTTCCAGGAAAGAAATGACATGGAGAAGTTCCCGTTAACGGTCTTTCCCCGTTCACTTTCCGGGGGAAGGTTTCCGTTCCGGTCGGCGATAAAGTATTCGCTCATGTTCCTGGCGATAATGCGGTCGGCGGTCAGATCGATCCTGAACCCGTTGAACGGTTCGAAGGAAGCCCTGCAGATTGAGCTTTTCGGTATGGCTCATCATAAAGGGCTCATTCAGCAGGGAATCTTTTGAAAGCCAGCCGTTGTAAAAGGCGTTGCGGGCAAAGTTGGGATCCTGCATACCCAGGATGAAATCCCAGCCCGGGGCGAGCATGTTGTCGTAGTTGGTCAGGCCCAGGATGCGTGGTGGTGGGCTTGTAGCCCGGCAGAACGGTACCGTCGCTGGTGCTGTAGGTGATATTGATGTTCTTCAGTCCGGTGATGATCCGGGCGGTATTGTCGACGATGAACGTGACCGGGCTCTGTCCCAGTTCACGGGTACCGGTGATCACCACTTTGGCTCCCCTCACATCGTGATCCGGGGTGATCTTCACCCTGTTTTCATTCACGACCTCCACTTTGGAATCTACCGGTTTGCCGTCGCTGTCGAAGATCTGGACCTTAATATCGGTGGTTTTGAGTTTATGGGTGTAGGAGCGGGGGAAATTCTTGCGAAGGACCTGGTTTTCGCGGGTCGTAGGTCACTTCCTTCTTCCTCTGGTTTTCCTCGCCGGGTTTGGCTTTCTGGTTCAGCGATTTAAAATACGGAACTTTATTGTAGAGGGTGGAGAGTTTCAGCTGACCGTTTACCTGCAGTGTGTTTGAATTTTTGATGGTATTTCCCAGGTCGATCGATCGGATCCCTCAGGATGGGACCCACATCCCATCCGAAGGTGGCATTGTACCTCGTGGAGATATTGATCCAGTTCAGCAGCGGGATCTTGTTGAGCGGCAGATTGTAGGTGGCGTTGATCTGGTGGTTGTAGTTGGTGGTCCGCCCGAAAGCTCATGAGCTCCTGGAGAATGGAATCGCGTTTGGCCTGGTAGTCGGCGGCATATTTGTCCATCCGGCCTTCCGGCTCATCGATCCGGGCAATATTGGTGGCGGAGAAGTCCAGTTTCAGTGAACGGGTCAGATCAAACTTCATGTCATAATACCGGTTCCAGAGGAAATCCTTTTTCACGGTGGGCTTGATCTGCAGGTAGGGATTGTCAGGTTGCGAAGCTTTCTTTCCATGTACGACCGGTCGAGGTCGGTCCGGAATGAAAGCATGGAGGGCAGGTAGTAGAAGTTGAAATCCCTGAGGATCCGGAGGTAGGGAGATTTCAGGACCTTCGATTTGGCGAAGGGCGTCACCGCCTTGGGCCTGGCATTGTAGGTATAGTTCAGGGCCCCGCGGTACCGGCGCTGGGTATAATATTCCGTGCCGATATCGCGGCTGAAAATTTCATTGAACGAATAACTGGCCGACCAGTTGGCGAGGTCATAAATCCTGCGGCTTGCCCCTTCTTTCTTGATCACCCTGACATTGGTGAAGTTCAGGCTTCTCCGCCGGGTGTAATCCTGGGCGATATTCTTGATGGAATCTCTTTCAGCCCGGGTATCGGCATTCGTCAAGGGCCACCTTCAGCGGGAATGTCCGGGTCGAGGGGATTGTACTCGGGGTTGATGATGGATTCCGAATAACCGGCATAAACCGGGATGGAGACACCGAGCTTTCTGGGAAAGAACTTTCCCAGTTCGAGGTTGGAGGAGAGATCATACTGCAGGGTCTGTTCCTTGTCCCGTTCCTGGACCTTGGTGTCGATGCTTCCCCAGCCGGGAGTGCTGGTATTGCCCGAGAAGGTGAAGGTTCCAAGATCGGCGAGTTTGGTGGTCAGCCTTCCGTTGGCCGCCCAGCCGCCTTTTTCATTGAAATCGGTGAGCCGCAGTTCGTTGAGCCAGATCTCTCCCGACTTCGGGAGGTTGTCTTTTCCGCCAACGGGGTTTCGGACGCCGATCATGATGGTCCGGATATTGGCCAGGTTGGGATTTCCCGATACGCTCACCCGTGTTCCCCCGGCTGTCGGTGATGGTGTAAACCGAGGTCAGCTCGACCTGCGGATCCGGGAACGCGCATCGCATTGTTCCTGGCCTGCTTGGCTTCCTGGAACACGCTGAGATCGATATCGAAAAGGTTCTGCGTCGGGCCAGACGATCTTGCGGTCCGAGTCCTTTTTGCCGTCATATTGCCCGTAAGGGGTCAGCTTCAGGGGCACCTCGTATTCATAGAAGTTACCGGTATAGTCGGAGCCAAGGCGGATAAAAGCCGTCAGTTCATTGTCTTCCAGGGGATATCCTTCGATGGCTTCGGCATGGGCGATACATCTTGATCTTCTTATACTGCCTGATGTCGAGGTCCACATTTTTGTAAGCCGCCCGGGCATCTCCGTCTTCCAGCTCGTTGACCTTAAGGACGATCGACTGTTCATTGAGCTGGGTAAGCTGGGGCTGCGACGGGTCGATCTGGCGGGTCACACCCACGGGTAAGACGTAATTGACCGGCACCCTGCCGGCATTTTCCTCGATATTGACGGCGGAAATATCAAACGATCCGGTCGAAGGTTCCGACCCGGTCCAGGCTTCACTGCCCTGGGTGAACGGAAGGGAATATCGGCGCCATTCACCCCGGATCAGGTCAAGCTTGGCAAAGCGCAGGATGACCGAATCGGAGAAATTGGTCAGGAACATCCGCATGAACCGGATGGTCTTGAAATCCTGGATATCTCCGACCCTTCTCTCGAAATCGGTGATGGGAATGCGGAACTGGTACCAGGTGACCGATGATTGTTTGCCGTTTTCAAATTTGGCGTCATCAACGACCTTGTCGACGATGATAATTCCGTCCGACCTCGAGATCTTCCTTCCTCAGGCTGACATGGTACGAATAGTAGCTCTCGCTCTCACTCAGGGTGTTGTCCCTGTTGATATCCTCCACATCGGGGAGGGTGGATCCGGTGGTGGGGTAGGATTCCTTGGTTTGCTCGAAGCTTGGAGAGTTGCCCTCCAGGCCGTTGTATTTCTTGTACCGTTCGAGGATGCCCAGCTTCATCTGGTCGTAATCGGAGCCCCGGTAGTAATGAAAGTCGTCGCTCGAGGGGTCCTCGGCGATGGAAGCATAGGCTTCAGGGCGTCAGAACCGTTTTCAGATTGTCGAGGAAGGTACTGAAGAAAGCTGCGCTCATCGGCATCACTCAGTCCGTCGAGGCCCACATCCTGGTATTTGCGTGCCTCAACGTCGTTATTGAAGGCCGGCACCAGCGATTGCACCAGCGGGATCCGACCCCAGGCCGTGGTATCGACCTGAATGATGTCGGGACTGGCAGGAAGGCCGTTTTCAAATGCTTTTCTCGAGTCTTTCAGTACATCCTCCGAGATATTGCCCAGGTTGATATACAGATCACCGCCGGGGTTATCGGGTTGTTCAACGTAAGGATCCATCATCCAGAATTCGATGAACTCGATATTGGCCGCTTCGAAATCGTTCGACTGGATCTCACGCATGATACCGCCCCAGCGGTCTTCCGGGTTCTTCAGGCTGCCGTCGGGGTTGACATCGGGTATAATCGTAGTTGTAAGGTCCACGGTCTGTGGGATAATAGGCCAGGTTGAGGACGGAAATGTTCGTGGGAATGTTGTTCGGTGTCTCCTTGTTTTTGAAAATGTCCTTTTCAAAGATCTCCCTGACATAGTGGCTCGACTGCAGATTGGGATCATTCTTGATGTTATCGGGAGTGAGCGAGTTGTTTCTCAGGAAGAGGGGGTCGATCACGTACCAGGAGAGTTTTGCCCGGTTATATCCGTAACTCAGATCGTTGATTTTATCGGCTTCCGGGAAGTATCCCTTGGGAGTGCTGGAGATCGACCATGCGGCGAAAGATTTCATATCGAGCGAGGTTTCACTGCCCTCGAAATCGTCGATAAAGGCATTGCCCTCCTTCTGGATCGCCCGGGAATGCCCGGGAATGAGGTCGGCAAATTCACCCACGAAACTCACTTCCGAGGGCTCCTTGGTCTGGATCAGGGGAAGGGCGTCGACGAGCCTGGTCAGCAACCGCGACTGGGTCCGGTAAGAGGTATTGAGCCCCCAGATGGTATTGGAGATGGGCTCATCGCCGATATTCACCTTCTGGGTGAGGGGCCGCTCGGTGAGATTGAGGATGGTCGCCCCCACGTTGAAATCATCGGATATCTTGTAGTCGAAATGCGACCCCACCAGGGTCTTGGTCTGGATATTGAAAAGCGAATTGTTTTCCAGGGAGATCTTGATGGGCGTTCCCGATTCGAGGATACCCTGGTTGATGATGGTGACGCGCCCAAGGGTGTAATCGACCGTAAAATCGCTGCCTTCGGTCAGTTGCCGTCCGCCGGCGGTCACCTTCACCGATCCCTGGGGAACGTTCATGGCGTTGAGCATGATCTCGGAAGAAGAAGACGACTGAAACTATCCCGCTCAGCTTGAACTTGTTTTTTTCGGCGATCTGCTGGGCCTTGGTCTTGGTCGAATCGTACAGTTCCTGGAAGACATATCGCTGGACGACCGACTCGTCGCCGCCGTTTTCCCTGATGATCTTTTCCAGGTCGGAACCGAAAGGCTCGAGCACGGGGAAGAAGACGCGGCCGTTGGAAGGATTGATGGTCACCCCGGGAAGGTAATCGAACAGCCCGTCGGGATAAGGATCATTGTTCGAATTGAGGTTGTCGAGGTTGAGCTGTTCCAGGAGGATTTTTTTGTTCAGCTCTCCTTCGGGAATATAATTGATGGCATTGCCGGTCTTATCATCCTGGTAGAGGACATCGAGCGTGAAATCCTGCGGCTGAAACCTGGTATGCCCCGATGGCATAGACGTTTTTCATCATCAGGTCCCAGGTATAGGAGGAAGGGGTGAAGTTGGTGCTTTTGATCAGCTTGAGAAACAGGGCGTCGGGAGCATTGATACCGCTTGAGCTCGAGAGTTCGCCCACACGGTAGGTCCTTCCGTTATAGGTATATTCGTAGGCCACGGCCAGCACTTCGTCCGAATTCAGGGCCGAATTCAGGGAAATATAACCCAGTTTCTCATTCAGATCGTACTCCCGGGGCGAAAGAAGGCGGGCATTCTCAACTTTTTCATAGTCGCGCCCAAGGGTAAGGGATGACAGAGCGCTGGTGACCGTCGTGATGTTGCGCACACCGGGATAAGCTCCGTTGACCATCTTGGCGTACAGGTTATTCAGTTCGTTGCGCGGATTATTCCCGCCTTCGCCGGCGGTACGCTGAAATTCGTCCGAATAGGGCTGGGGTTCAGCCAGGTCGGTGAAGGCAACGATATTCCTTGATTCCTGGAAATTACTCGTTTTGTTGGTGATCCATACCTCGATGCGGGTGATGTTGATCCCTGAATTGATCACGGGAAGATTCGAGAGTGCCTTGTTGTAGTTGTCACGGAAATAATCGGAAAGGAAATAGTGCTTATTGGCATCATAATCGTCGGCATTCACCGAAAATTCCTGCACCTGGGCGCCGCCCTGGACTTCGATGGTCGATGTCTCCCCTTTCTGCTGGGAGAAAATACTGGTCATGGTCAGTTTGCCGAACTGCATTTCCGTCTTGAGTCCGAAGAGGCTCTGGCTCCCCGTGATGAGCGACCCGGTGAGGGGCAGCGATACGTTACCGGCTTCGATCTTCTTGATGATCTCATCTTCCTTCCCCGAATATTCCAGTTTGGTTTTGTTCTCGAAGTCGAAGGTGGCCTCCGTGTTGTAATTGACATCGAGCTTCATCTTGTCGCCGATGCTCCCGGTGACGTTCATCAGGATCTTCTCTTCAAAATCGAAGGAGGGCGTTCTCCGGAGTTTTTCAGTCAGGGTGGGATTGTCGGTTTTGGAGAGGTTGAAGCCGAAGATCAGCTCCGCGCTTCCCGAAGGGGTGATATTGATGGCATTGCTCCCGAAGACCCTGTCGAAGGCTTCACCGCCGATGTTGAGCTGGGGAATAAATGAGGACTGGTTCTCGATGTTTTCGCTTCTTGGATTTCAGCTCCCAGTAGTTCTCCATGGATTTTTTGGCGGAATAGTTTTCGTATTCCTTTTCGGTCATCGTATAGGGCGGGCCGATCTCGAAGTTGCCCACTTTTCTGGTGAAGGAATATTGCTTGGTAACGGGATCGTAGGTGACGGAGTTTTGGATGTTGGAAGGCTGATGCCCATAGAGGGGCGACTGGAGCCCGGAATTGGGATAGGGATAATTGTTTTCAAGGCTGAACGGATACCGGAGCTCGGAGGTGTCGGGGGGTAAGGCAGTCAACGTGCCCACCCTTGGCAGCGGCAAGTACAGGTATCCCCCCCCGTCATTTGCTTTGAGAACAATTGGCGCAAGCAAAATGAAAACAGAAGAGACCAGCGTTATGATATTTGCTAATCCTCTTTTCAAAAATAGTCAGTTACAATAGTTTTAATGCTTTTTTAACAGCATCCTCGACGGTCAGATCAGGTTTCTCAGTGAAAAGCTTCCCGGTGACTTTCTCAACCTGTTTTTTTGCAAATCCCAGAGCGACTAAAGCAGATAACGCTTCATCCCGGATAGTATTGCGTTCGGAAAGGAATAATTCATCGCTTTTGGCCCCTTTGTGGATCTTGTCTTTGAGGTCGACAATGACCCGCTGCGCCGTCTTGGCACCTATGCCCTTAATGCCCTGAAGTACAGCGACATCGTTCGAAATAATCGCCTGCGAAACCTCATCCGGCGTCAGCGATGACAGGATGATCCGGGCCGTGTTGGCGCCGATGCCACTGACCGAGATCAGGTGGCGGAACATGTCCCTTTCATGCCTCCCGGCAAAGCCGTAGAGGATCAAGGCATCTTCGCGGACCACCTGGTGGATGTAGACCCGTACCATGCCCGTTTCCGGGATCCCCGAGTAGGTGAACAGGGAGATGTTGATGTGATAACCGATGCCGCCGTCCTGGAGGATCAGGTGGGCAGGGGTTTTTTCAATGACGGCACCTTCGATGAATTCGTACATGCGATTTATTTTGCACCTAAAATTAGATTAATTTGGGAAACTGTGCAATCGAATTGGCTGCCGCGGTCGGAAGAGCACAAAGAAGAGGTAAACACAAGGACACTAAGGCATAGGGAAGAGATATAAACACAAAGGCACAAAAACACGAAGGAATGGCACACGAGTGAAGAGATATAAACACGAAGGCACAAAGGCGCTAAGGAACGGCAGACGGGGAAAGAAACGAAGGGTGTTAAACACAAAGGCCTTTAGATTTGCACCAGGAAAATAATCAATCCGAAATGTTAAATAGTGCTTGCAAGAAAACGCCAATAGCTGCGTTATGCTCGACTTCAAAACAGTCATTTACGAATAGTAAACTTCTGTTTTTCAGTCATCGCAAGCCTTGCTCTTGACGTTTTCTTATCAAGCACAGCTAAAAAACATGAGTTTTCTTTCTGACACTAAATATGATGTTGAAAAAGGGGTGCTTTCCAAGAATTCCGTTCAAAGCCACCCGTAGGGGCGGGTCGCGACCCGCCCGTCTAGGTGGGTACGTTAGGGTGCGGCGAAGACGATAGTCGTCAGTCCCTTGCAAGGCTAATCAGAATGAAATTAGAAAAAAGAAGATCACGAAAAATTTTTAAACACTAAGGCGCTAAAACACAAAGGGTGCTTCTACATCTGATCCCTCTTCAACCCCTTCAGGGTTGCGGTTTAACGCGCCAATATACCCCGGGTTGTCACCCGGGGCTACTGTTTGTTGCACCCCTTCAGGGTGCCCATTATCTCCTGATAATCTGTCTATTATGGTTAATATAAAAAGAATTGGGCTATGACAATTTCCCGGGTTTGCACCTCCCTTCGTGCTCTTCCCCCGCATGCCTTTCCTTAGTCTTTGTACCTTCGTGTTTATACCCCTTCGTGCTCTTCTGTTTTCTTATTTCATTTCGTACTCGCGTATCCAGGTACCCCGTATCCACGTAAGCGGGCGGGTCGCGACCCGCCCCTACGGGTGGCCTTGAACGGACTGTGCATCCGAATGACAAAAAAAAGGTAATGGTTCCGAATATGCATAGGTTCACAACCCGAAAGGCACTCCCTAGCTCCATCACCTCATCACCTCATCACCTCATCACCCCATCACCTCTCACCTCATCACCTCATCACCCCATCACCTCATCACCTCCTCACCTCCTCACTCCCCTTCGTGCTCTTCACGCCCGGCATCGATCACCGCGATGGCCGCCATATTCACGATTTCACGCACCGAACTTTCCATCTGGAGGATATGGATGGGTTTGCCAAGGCCCAAAAGGATGGGACCGATGACTTCGGCGCCACCGATCTCCTGCATCATCTTATACGCGATATTGCCGGCGCTCAGGTTCGGGAAAATGATCGTGTTCACTTCCTTGTCGCCGAGTTTGGAGAACGGGAACTTGCTCATCCGCAACTCGGGATTGAAAGCGAAATTCGCCTGCATTTCCCCGTCGACAATCAGCTCGGGATGTTCCTGGTGCAGGATATTGATGGCCTCATGGACCCTGCCGGGACTCCCATCACGGATCGAACCGAAGTTCGAGTAGGATACCAGGGCAATGTGCGGGGTGATGTTGAAATTCTCAACCGATTTCGCTGTCAACAGGGTGGTGTCGACAAGGGTACGGGCTTCCGGCTGGATATTCACGGTGGTGTCGGAGAAGAAATACGTTCCTTTTTTTGTCTGGACCACGTACATCCCGGCGATGTGTTTCTGTGGATTGTTGGTTCCGCAGATCTGGATGGCCGGCCGGATAACGTCGGCATACTTGCTCGAAAAACCGCTGACGAACGCATCGGCCTCGCCCGTTTCAACCATCATGACCCCGAAATAATTCGGGTTAAACATCAGATCGGTGGCCTCGTCGAGGTTGAGTCCCTTCCGGCGCCGGCGCTCATGGAAGATCCCGGCAAAATTGTCACGCCGGTATTCTTCTTCATTACCGCGGGGATCGATCACCATGACCTCTCCCAGGTCGAGACTGTTCTCCTGGATGAGGGAGTGGATCTCTTCCTTATTCCCGAGAAGGATGGGTATGGCGATGTTTTCCTTAATGAGCTCCTGGACGGCTTTCAGGACCTTGTAATTGGCGGCTTCACCGAAGACGACGCGTTTGGGATTTTGCTGGGCCTTGATCCGGATATCCCGGATGAGCAGGTTATCCAATCCCAGGCGTTTCCTGAGCCGTTCCTCATATTTGTCCCAGTCGTCGATGAATGTCCGGGCCACACCCGTTTTGATGGCGGCTTTTGCCACGGCAGGGGCGATGCGGGTGATGAGCCTCGGGTCGAGAGGTTTGGGGATGATGTAGTCGCGTCCGAAGACGAGATTTTTGGATTTGTAAGCGCGGTTCACCGTTTCGGGAACGCTTTCCCGGGTCAGTTCGGCAAGGGCCTTCACGGCGGCGATCTTCATTTCCTCGTTGATGGCGGAAGCCCTGACATCGAGGGCGCCGCGGAAAATGAAGGGGAAACCCAGCACATTGTTGATCTGGTTGGGATAATCACTCCGGCCCGTGGCGAAAATGATATCCTCCCGGGCCTCGATGGCTTTTTCGTAGGCGATCTCGGGATTGGGATTCGCCATGGCAAAAACGATTGGATCGCGGTTCATGGTTTTCAGCATCTCAGGGGTGAGAATGTCGGCTACCGAAAGGCCCAGGAAGACATCCGCTCCCACCATGGCTTCCGAAAGGGTGGTCATCGTGGTGTCGATGGCAAATTCCGCCTTGTACTTATTCAGATCAGTGCGCTTTTTGCTCAGCACACCTTTGCTGTCGAGCATGATCACGTTTTCCTTCCTGACGCCTAAACTGATATAGAGCCGGGTGCAGGAAATCGCCGAGGCGCCTGCACCATTGACCACGAGTTTGATATCCTGGGGTTTCTTGCCAATGAGCTCCAGGGCGTTGGTCAGTCCTGCCGCCGAAATGATCGCCGTGCCATGCTGATCATCATGAAAGACGGGAATATCCAGCTCGGCTTTCAGGATCCGTTCGATCTCGAAGCATTCCGGCGCTTTGATATCTTCCAGGTTGATACCCCCGAAGGTCGGAGCGATGGCTTTGACGACCTTCACGAATTCATCCACATCTTCCAGGTCGACTTCGATATCGAACACATCGACATCGGCAAATATCTTGAACAGCAAACCTTTGCCCTCCATGACCGGCTTGCCGGCAAGGGCCCCATGTTGCCCAGACCCGAGCACGGCGGTGCCGTTGGAGATCACGCCCACCAGGTTGCCCTTGGCAGTGTAGTTGTAAACGTCATCAGGCTGGCGTTTGATTTCAAGGCAGGGTTCAGCTACCCCGGGCGAATAAGCCAGGGAAAGATCGAGTTGGGTGGTGTGGGGTTTGGTGGGGATCACTTCAATTTTTCCCGGCCGTCCCTGTGAATGATAGTTAAGTGCGTCTTCACGGGTGAATTTAGCCATTGTTTTGAGTATTAAATTTCAAGGATGGGATTCACAACAAAATTAGGAAAGCCCGGTGGTAAAATGATGGAATGATGATGCATAACATCATGTTTTCGAACATTGCTGTTCCGTTATGGAGCGGAAACTATTATCGCACATCATTTTGCCGGCCCCGTCAGAAGGGTGAGGCGTTCATCCGGTGGGCCGGGGATCAGGTATCCGGCCGCCTGTCCGCCCCTTCAGCTTATTCGCCGGGGTGTTCCCGGGTTCCCTGAACCTCTTCGGGAAGGCCGGTAAACAGAGGGTTCTTTGTCATGGAACGGTAGTTTTCGCGGTTGTGATAGATGTCGATGGCCAGGTAGAGTGCCTGCCGGAAGGATCCGAAGTTGGCTTCGTTTCTCCCGGTGATCTCGTAAGCTGTGCCATGGGCCGGGGAAGTCCGGATGAAGGGAAGCCCGGCCGTGTAATTGACCCCTTCATCGGGGACCAGCGTCTTGAACGGGATAAGGCCCTGGTCGTGATACATCGCCAGAATCCCGTCGAACAGGGTAAAATGTCCTGAACCGAAAAAGCCGTCGGCGGAATAAGGGCCCATGGCGATGAGTTTTTCCCTGCCGGCCTCTTCAATGGCCGGGATGATGGTCTCAATCTCCTCGTTTCCGAGAAGACCGTTATCGCCGGCGTGGGGATTGAGCCCCAGGACGGCGATCCGGGGCTTGCGGATGCCGAAGTCCTCGATCAGGGTCCGGTTCATGATCCGCAGCTTGCTCAGGATCCGTTCACGGGTGATGTAGGCGGGAAGTTCGGAAATCGGAATATGACCGGCAACAACGCCGACCTTGAGGAGGTCACTCGTCATGAGCATCAGGACATCGTCCACATCGAAAACCGATTGCAGGTATTCGGTATGTCCGCTGAACGTGAATAACCGCGACTGGATATTCTGTTTGTTGATGGGTGCGGTGACAAGAGCATGGATCTTCCCGTCTTTCAGATCATTGACGGCGGCTTCGAGGGCCATGTAGGAAGCCTCTCCGGCCATTGCCGTCGATTTTCCAAGTTCAACGCGGATATCGTCACTGATGCAGTTGATGATGTTCGGTCTTTTCTCGTTGGCCTCTTCGGCACTATTGATGTTGTTGAAGCTGAAATTATCGATATCGAGTGCTTTCCGGTGGTAAGCCGCCACCTTGGGGGAGCCGTAAACGATGGGGGTGCACATCTCCAGGACGCGCGTGTCCATGAGGGTCTTGATGATCACCTCGTAACCGATGCCATTGATGTCGCCCTGTGAAATGCCTATTTTTAATTTTTCATGTTCCATAACCAGGAATGTATTTACGTTAACCGGAGATTTTTTTAAAATAGTGGAAAAGAAGCCGCACCCCGATGCCGGTGCCGCCTGCGCTGCGGTAGCTGTCGGCCGATTTCCGGAAAGCGGGTCCGGCAATATCGAGGTGAATATACGGGTAATCGGTAAAATGTTCAAGGAATTTCCCGGCGGTGATTGCCCCGGCATATCTGCCGCCGACGTTTTTGAGATCGGCGATGTCCGATTTCATCAGGTCGGCGTAGTCGTCCCAGAACGGAAATTCAGCGATCCGTTCATGGACCTCGAATCCGCTTTTCACCAGGGAATCCATATATTCACGGCCGGCATTTCCCATTCCCACCATGGCCTGTTCGCCGACGGCGATATGGGCCGCTCCGGTGAGGGTTGCCAGGTCGATGACCAGGGCGGGATCGTACTGTTTCGCCCAGGCCAGTGCGTCGGCCAGGATCATCCGCCCTTCGGCATCGGTATTCAGCACTTCCACCGTGGTGCCGTCGTACATCTTCACCACATCACCGGGCACATAGGCGTTACCGTCGGGCCGGTTATCCGTGGCCGGGATGAGCCCGATAACATGCACCGGCACTCCTGCCATGGCCAGCGCATAAAATGTTCCCGCGACCGCAGCAGCTCCTGCCATATCGCATTTCATGTAATCCATCGAATTACTCGTGGGCTTGAGGCTCAGCCCGCCGGTATCGAAAACGACACCCTTGCCGACAAGGACGAACGGTTTCGCATTCGCGGCATCCGCAGGCTTGTATTCCAGAATGTTGAAGGTGGGAGGGTCGATGCTCCCCTTATTCACCGCCAGCAGGCCACCCATCTTGAGCGACTCGATCTGCTTTTTCTCCAGGACTTCAACGCTGAACCCCGCTTCTTTGCCCATCGCCTCGATTTCAAGGGAAAGTTGTGCGGCCGTCAGATAGGACAGCGGCTCATTCACCAGGTCACGCGTTTTATCCACCGCCGTGGTGATCGCTTTCAGTTCACGAAGGTCTTCAGCCGTGAATTGTTCCGGCGAGGAAGCTGATCTCCCGCAGTTTGTTTTGTTTTTTTTCCTTTTCCCTGAAATATTTGAGAAACTGGTAATTGCCCAGGACGATCCCTTCAGCCAGGGCGAACAGTTCATCCCTGTCCCCGTCAGCCTGCACCAGGCATTACCGATTCGACATCATGATGGTTGAGCCGCCGGCCGAGCTCCGAAGCGGCGCTGCGAAGGGATTCCAGCTGACCTGCCCTTGAAAGTTTCTCCTTCTCCTCGATCACCTGGATGAAAAGATATCGTGTGAACTGGTTGATGGCAATGAAGGTCTTTTCTTTTTCGAGCTGACCACTGACGTAGTTCTTCTCTTTGTCATTGTCGAGCCAGCGGGAGAAGTCTGAAGTTTTCCTTCCGAGAAGGACCAGATGGTCGCTGCCCGTGACTTGATCACTGTACCGTATATCCATGGTCATATTCAGTTTATGGCTTCAGATTTTCCACCGGCCCGCAAGCCGGGTGTGTCTTTGCCCGTGTTTTTGTTATGAATAACAAGGACACTTCCCACATGTTTGGTGAGCGGTATACAAAGATAGGAGAATTATTCGGATTAGACGAAATCGTTCAGTGGGAGGGAAGAGAGCAAAAGGGTGGGAAGTGAAGTAAAAGAGGGCTTTAAAATACCGGTGGATTTTTATTACATTTGGCCCATCATGCAGACAATGAACACAGACAAGATCATTGCCAGGGCACTGGACCTGGAATTCCTGGACAGGGAAGAGGCACTTCATCTTTATACGGCGCTGCCCCTGGCTGAGCTGATGTGGATCGGGAATGAGATCAGGAAGATCAAGGTGCCGGGAAATGAGGTGGGCTGGATTATCGACAGGAATGTCAACATCACGAATATCTGCTCGGCGAGGTGTAAATTCTGCAATTTCCACCGGATACCTTCCGACCCGGATACCTACGTCACCACCGACGAGGAATACGACATGAAGATCGCAGAACTATTCCGTCTGGGTGGAAACCAGCTGCTCTTGCAGGGCGGGCTTCATCCCGGTCTTGGTCTTGATTTTTACACCGGCCTGTTTTCCAGGCTGAAGAGCCAAATACCCGGAAATAAAGCTGCATGCCCTGGGTCCGCCTGAAATTCATTTCCTGGCCCGGCTTTCACGGAAAACCTACCGCGAAGTGCTGGAGACGCTCATGGAAAGCGGGCTCGACAGTTTGCCGGGTGCCGGCGCCGAAATCCTTTGCGATGAAGTGCGTAAAAAAATCTCAAGGGCCAAATGCGGTTCCGAAGAATGGCTCGACGTGATGCGGGTGGCCCACCGGCTCGACCTCCCCACCTCGGCGACCATGATGTACGGGCATATTGAGACTGCCGGTCAGCGCATTGACCATCTGATTAAGCTCAGGGATCTCCAGGCTGAGAAGCCGGACGGTCATTACGGCTTCATCACTTTCATTCCCTGGCCGTTCCAGGCTGAAGGCACCAGGCTCAGGGAGGATTTTCCGGGCGATTACCAGCATCTCAACAGCACCTATCTCAGGATCATTGCCATCAGCCGGATCGTCCTGGCCAATATCGGTCACATCCAGGCTTCCTGGCTCACGGTAGGCATCCCTGCAGCCCAGGTATGCCTGCATGCCGGGGCCGACGACCTGGGATCGATCATGATCGAGGAGAATGTCGTATCGGCAGCGGGCGCCTCATGGCAGACCGACAGCGAGGGCATTACCCGGGCCATCCGCGAAGCCGGTTTCGAGCCGCGCTTCCGGGATCAGAAGTATCAAACGGTTGAAAGGCCTACAGTTTCTCAGGATGATCTTTAAAATAATGGCGGGTGAGCACTTTCAGGAATTCACGGTGCAGGATCATCTCGCTGAGCCATTCGTGCTCATGGACGAACTCATGCGACTCACGACGAAATCCTGACTCATCGAGGTCGATCTGGTAGAGCAGGGCGGAAAGCTTTTCGGCATCATTATGGAGAAGGTCTCCGACGTGGACGGTGAGCTGACGGAACAACGCGTCATAGGCATAACGGAGGTCATCAGGAAAACTCACCTCCATACCAAAACCGGCAAAATCCTTGATCACCTGGTCCGCTGTCTCACGGATGATGTCCTCATTGACCTTTGCCCGTTCTACTTCATCTTTCGGAATCAGGCTAAAACTCATTTATTGATCAGCTGCATTGAATAGACGATCGCTTCGATCTGACGCATCAGGTTCCTCTTCTTGCTATTGGGATTATAGACATATCCTTCCACAGTGACCACCATGTTCCGTTTGTGATCGATGATGGTATGACTGATAAAGGGTCCGCCCATAAACCCATTCTCGAGTTCCCATAATCCCCTTATTTCCACAATTTTTTGTCCGTTGCTGTTGATATCGTAGACCAGGGGGGGAAAGAGCTTTTCAGTTGTCATATAGGAGCCGGGCCGGCTTCCCTGGGTGTATTTCTTCAGGAAGGCGTTCCGTTTGCTGATGAGACTGTCGGTTTTCAGGTCGGCCGGGCCTGTGTAAGGGTACTGGTACAGGAAAATGACCTCGCTGGTTTTGGGTGTCTCAATGGAGAAGGACGCAAAATCCTTGGTGTCGACATCCACATTGTAACCCCTGGGAATGGCCAGGGTGACGTTAAACTTGGAGACGTCGGCGGCGATTTCAGGATCCTTGCTGCTGCGGTAAATATCGCTCAGCCTCTTCCGGTCGTAAGCCTGAATGTTGCTGACGATGGCATTTTTTTCATCGTTGATGACTTCTTCGAGGGTGTTCGAATCGGGGGCGTCGATCCGGATGATCAGCTGGGGTTTCGCCCATTCGTTTTCAAAATATCCGATCTCACCTTTCTTATGGTCGGGACCCACTGAGGCGATGATGATCGTACGGTGATTCTGGAAAATGTTATCGAAGGCTTCCGGGGTGATATGGATCACATCAAAAAGAGGCTCAGGCTGGTTCAGTGCGGGGTATTCCTGTTCGAGGGCTTCCCTGAGGGCATTGCCTGCTTTTCCCTTCCAGTCGGTATTGTCCATGACAACAAGCACTTCTCCGGCCGGACCGGCGATGTTGGGCATCAGGATGTTTGTCCCGGATTTCGGATTACTGATGTTGTGACAACCCTGAAGTCCGGCAAGGATGACAAGGAAAAGAAGAGCATGTTTGAAAGCTTTCATAGTTTCATATTTAACGACTCGCGGCCGGCCATTTTCCCAGTTTTATGACCGGTAGAATGCGATGGTTTCTCCCCAGGCGGAAGATGATTGGCTGTATGTCTGATGGTTTTGTCAAATCCGTGAATTTTAACAAAATCTGTGCCTTAAAGTCGCAGCGGTCTTTAAAAATGACTGCTGTAATCATGAAAAAGATAAATCACAGCCACCAGTGCGGGAAGATAGTTTTGTGAAGCGGGGGGAAGAAGGGAGAGAATATCGTGCAGTGGAGCGCCGGCTCCGGCTTTTTGAATGGCTTTCCTCAGGGCGACAGGTCCGGCGTTGTAAGCGAGGAGAGCCAGATTCCAGTCGCCGAATTCCCCGTAGAGGTCCCGGAGATACCGGCAGGCGGCAGCGGTCGATCGTTCCGGGTCTTCGCGTTCATCGTGCCCGTCGCGGATGTCGAGGCCATAATACCGGCCGGTCTCTTCCTTAAACTGCCAGAGCCCGACGGCATTCGAGGGAGAACAGGCAACGGGGGAAAGTGCCGATTCGACCACCGGCAGGTATTTGATCTCACCAGGGACGCCGGATGCAGCCAGATGGTCCTCAAAGACCGGAAAATACCGTTTCGAGAGATGGTGAATCTGGACGAACTGTTCTCTCCGTTCCCCCAGATACAGGTCGATGTAATCCTGAACCCGGCGGTCGTAATAGAGATTCAGGGTGGTTCGCGGTATTCAGCTGGGCGATCTGGATCTCATAATACAGGTCGGGAAAGGGGGATGACGCGACGGCAAGGCCGGAATGATGAACCGGGGGATTGAAAAAATCCGGTGAGAGGATGTTAAGCGAGATGAAAATGACCAGGATGAAACGCAGAAATGCCATACGAGTGAGACGTTTCAGCGAAATTAGTCCTTTCTGTCATGTGGTTTTCCGGCGAAGTGAAGAAGAAATCAACAATCGGGAAGAATAATGAACTCCGGCGGGAGCCGGAACAGACATGCGGCGGTTGAAGCGGCACAAGTGAAAATAAAAAAGGCCGTCGGAAAGGGCGGCCTGATCTGAAGTGTTGTATAAAGTGTTTAACCTTTATCAAGTTCAGACTGTTCCGGCTTTTTGGTGTCTTTATTGGGTTCATCTTTCGTGGCATTCTTGAATTCCTTCATTCCCTGTCCGATTCCCCTCATGAGTTCGGGAATCTTACGTCCGCCAAAAAGAAGAACCACGATCAGAACAATAATGATGATTTCCGTCGGCCCGAACATTCCAAGTAATACGAGAGATTCCATATTCTTATTTTTAGGTAATTGATTGGATACAAAGTTAGAAAAAAATAAATAAGCAAAAGAATTAAGTAAATTTTATTTAAAAAGTCCGATAATATCATTTCCGTTGGCATAAATCAGCAGAGAGAGCAGGATGATCATCCCGACGATCTGGGCATATTCCAGGAACTTCTCGCCGGGTTTACGTCCGGTGACGATCTCGTAGAGCAGGAAGGCCACGTGACCTCCGTCGAGGGCGGGGATGGGAAGGATGTTCATGATCGCCAGGATCAGGGAAAGGAAGGCGGTCATACTCCAGAATGCCTGCCAGTCCCATACACCGGGAAAAATGCTGCCGATTTTGATAAACCCGCCGATTTCTTCGTATGCCTTGGTTTCGGGTTTGAACAGGAGTTTTAAGCTGTTTCAGGTAACCCGTGGCCATGTTGTATCCCTTTCGGATCCCGGCCGGCACGGACTGGGCAAGGGTATAATGTTTTTCCTCCAGATTGAAGAACTTGCTCATATCCAGGTCGGGCATGACCCCGATGGTGGCTTTATCCGAAACCGGGACGGTGAATGTCAGGGTGTCGGCCGTGTCCCGGACAACGGTCATCGGCACATCCTGATCTTTGTAGTTTTTGATATCGGATTTGAACTGGTCGAAAAACTGTGTCGAATGGTTCGTCGAGGGCGATGACCCTGTCGCCTTTCTCGAAGCCCTGCACTGATAGGCCGAGGAGTCGGGGCTGAAGCCGTTGATGAAGAAGGGCATCCGCGGAAGGATGGGAAGCTCGCGACTTGATGAGTGAAGCAATGGCATTTTTGGGAAGTTCGATTTCCATTTTTCTCCCGTTCCGTTCGACCTGGACGGTCTTCGCTTCGTTCATGACGATATCCTGAACGATGGAATGGTAATTTTCCACAGGCTCTCCGTCGATCGCGAGGATCTTATCGCCGTTTTTCAGTCCCAGGTTGGCGCCGGTGGAATCGACCATGATCCCGTAGGTCATGTTTTTGACGGGCAGATAGGTTTCCCCCCAGGTATGGAGGATCATGACGTAGATGGCAATGGCAAAGAGGAAGTTCACCAGCACACCGCCAAGCATGATCAGCAGACGCTGCCAGCTGGGTTTGGAGCGGAACTCGTAAGGCTGAGGCGGATGTTTCATTTGTTCCTTGTCCATCGACTCATCGATCATCCCGGAAATTTTCACGTATCCCCCCAGTGGTAACCACCCTATACCATATTCGGTTTCACCGATTTTCTTTTTAAAAAGGGAAAACCACGGATTAAAAAACAGGTAAAATTTTTCAACACGGGTATTGAAGATTTTGGCCAGAATAAAATGGCCCATCTCATGCAAAATGATCAGGAGAGACAGGCTGAGTAAAAATTGACCTGCTTTTACCAGTATTTCCATTTATGCGTTTATTAGCTGTTTTGCAATTTCCCGGGCCTCACTGTCCGAGCTACAATAATCCTCATACGAGGGTGTTTTTATAAAAACCGATTTCTCCAGAACCTGTTCGATGATGTCCGGCATTTCGAGGAAACCCAGTCGGCCCTTTAAGAAAGCATCGACAGCCACCTCATTGGCTGCATTCATGATGCAGGGCTGGTTTCCTCCCTTTTTCATCACCTCCAGAGAAATTGCAAGGTTACGAAATTTTTTGACATCAGGGGTTTCAAAGCTCAAATTTGAAAGGGACCCGAAGTTCAAACGGGGAAAATCCGATTTAAGTCTGTGGGGATAGGCCAGGGCATATTGGATGGGAAGCCGCATATCGGGAACGCCCATCTGCGCCTTGACGGAACCGTCGACGAATTCGACCATCGAATGGATGACCGATTGGGGATGGATGACAACCTCGATCTGTTCGGGCCTGAGATCGAAGAGCCACCGGGCTTCGATCGCTTCGAGCCCTTTGTTCATCATGCTTGCCGAATCGATGGTGATTTTGTCGCCCATACACCAGTTGGGATGGTTCAGCGCTTCTTTCGGGGTCACCTGATGCCAGTTCTTCCAGCGGTTTTCCCGCGGAAAGGTCCGCCCGAAGCGGTAAGGATGATCTTTTCCACGCTCGCCGGTTCTTCCCCTCTGAGGCACTGGAAAATGGCCGAATGCTCCGAATCGACGGGGATGACGGGAACATTTTTTTCCCTGGCCAGGCGCATTGACAAGCTCGCCGGCAACCACCATGGTTTCCTTGTTGGCAAGAGCAATGGGCTTCCCGGCGCCGATGGCCTTCAGGGTGGGCAGCAGTCCGGCATATCCGACCATGGCCGTCAGAACCATGTCGACGCTTTCCATTTCCACGATATCGGCAATGGATTTCAGCCCGGCGAAAACCTTTATCGGGAAATTGCTGAAGCTGTTCCCTGACAAATTCGTATTTTTCTTCATTGCCGATCACGACCACGTTGGGCACAAGGCTTATCGCCTGTCTGACAAGCAGTTCCGCGTTATTGTAAGCAGTGATGACTTCCGCTGAGAATTGCCCGGGATTCTTCTCGATCACGTCGATGGCCTGTGTACCGATAGACCCGGTGGATCCCAATATGGCGATGTCTTCTTGTCATGAGTGGCTCAGAAAACGATGAAATTTTCAGGATTGAGGGCGACGCCGTTCTGCCAGAGTTCGAAATGAAGATGGGGCCCGGTGGTGAGCTCCCCTGAATTGCCGATGATGGCGATGGCGTCACCGGCTTTCACCCGCATACCGACTTTCTGAAGGAGTTCGGCATTGTGTTTATAGACGGAGATCAGGTTATTGTCGTGTTGAATTTCGATGACGTATCCCGTTTCCAGGGTCCAGGTGGCCATGATCACCGTACCGTCGAGGGTCGCCTTGACCACCTCATTGGGCCCGGCGACAATATCGGTGCCGAAATGGTTATCGGTCGGGTTGAAGGAATTGGTCACCATTCCCCTCACCGGGGTGAAGAAATGCAATTTGTCAAGCTGTACCGTAGCCGCTCCCTGGTTGACGGGTACGGAGAACTCTTCATTGAGACCGATATCCCGTCTCTGGATGGAATCGGCCGTGGATCGTCTGAACCGGACTTCATTCGCCTGGCTTCCGGAATCGATCGCATTGAGAAAATCTTTCGGACGTTCGCCCGAGATGATGCTGTTCAGATTGGCAAAGTACTGGTCCCGGTATCGCAGCTCCTGTTCCAGGGAATCCAGCCTGATCTTGTTCTGGATGATCTTTGCCCGCATCATCGCATCGGGGTATCCGGGGATCATCTCCCTGACCGGGGTATAGGCGGTGAGGACCCAGAAAATGGCGATCAGGATAAGAACGATCGCTCCGACGGATCGCCGCGACATTCAGCCGGTTGAGACGGATGTACCCGACCTCCCGGAAGGTATTGTCATTTAATAGGACGACGCGGTACTTGTGCCTCCACCTGTTGAGTATTTTCTGTTTTTCCTTGTTTTCTTCCGGCATGATGATCCTGTTAGTCAGTCACTTTTACCTCACGCGGATCGCTCTGCCATAACCCGTGCCTGGTGCATACGGCCATGGCCGAAAGATTCATGCTCACCTCGGGAACGATATAGAAATCCACTTCGGCATGATCCGGCTTATTTCCGAGAACTCCCGGTGTGAAATGTGCTTCGGCAATGAATGTCTCCCGGTTCCACAGCTGGATATAACTGATGTAATGATCGGGATCGTCGGGGTGATTGTATTCGTCGCCGATCTTCACCTTAACCCGGAATTTCTGCCCTCTTTTGGCCACTTCGTCACAGATGACATGAGGGGTATGACGGTCGAAGTAATCCTTCCTGACCTCCTTCTCTTCTTTGGTGATGTCAACCGGTTTAAATACTCTTGGCATGGTGCGCTTACGTTTTTCGTTAATCCTCAGAAACGAAATTCAAAGGTAAAGATTGCAAAGTTATTCAAATTATGAAAATAAACCTGAATCTTTAAATCTTTAGGACGGCAAGCTACGCAAAACCAGGTAAACCGGAAAACCACCCAATGCAATCCGATGAGCGGACGAAGAAGATCAAAGCGATATGCTGCGGCGACGTCATCCCAGAGGTAGAGACGGCCAATCTGGACGTCTCAGGTAAAAACGGCCAATCTGGACGTCTCATTATGATCTGGAATTTGATTAAGGCCATTTTCAGAGTCCGGTCCCGGATTATCCGGTTCGATTATTTTTCCCGGATTATTTGAGACGGCTGGATTTTCAAGACGTCCAGGTGATTATTCAGGACGTCCAAATTTTCGAGACGTCAGGATGATGATCCAAGACGTCAGGATGATGATCCGAGACGTCCAAATTGGCCGTCTCTAGGCAACCCTGATCAACGTTTTTGACGTACGGAATTTTTCTGACGTCTCAACGTGATCTGTAATGTGAATAAATCCATTTTCAGGGAAGGGTCATGGATTGTCCGGATCGGTGATGTTTGCCGGATGATTCGCGACGCATGGATAATCCGAGACGTCCAGATTTTCGAGACGTCCGGATGATGATCCGAGACGTCCAGATTGGCCGTCTCTACGTGGAACAGATCAACGTTTTTGGCGGAAATTTTACCCTATTTCAGGAAAAAATGACTGGCCCACGACAACAGATAACTATTACAAATTACGTCAGCAAACCGGTTCGCAAGGACTCATAACGGTCAATTATGGCTATGCCCGTTACGGGTTGAGCGATGACCCGGTTGCGCAGGCTGCTCATCTTGCTGCTGAATGGGTACGCTATGATAACGGACGTACAAAATTTTGGGAAATTGGAAACGAGAATGCCGGTCCATGGGAAGCCGGTTGGATGATTGATACCAGTGCCAATAAGGATGGTCAGCCAGAAATTATTACCCCGGTAAATACCGAGGTTTTAGTAGCGGGGGTAGGACTCGAACCTACGACCTTTGGGTTATGAGCCCAACGAGCTACCAACTGCTCCACCCCGCAATATATCTTTAAAAACGATGTCTATCTTATTTGCGTTGGCAAAGGTAGCAGATTGTTTAGGATTCTCAAAATAAATCCGTTTTTTTTATTTTAAATGTCCCGGTCCAATCATGCCCCGTCTCCGGAGGAAATGCCGCCAATATCCCCCCCTCATCGATTCTGATTCTTTCTACTCCCTTCCAAAAACCTCCCTCAATTCCTTATTGCTCAGATTGCCGATCCAGTTCTCACCGGTGGAAACCGTCATCTCGGCCAGAGCTTTCTTATCCTGTATCATCTGGTTGATCTTTTCTTCAAAGGTATTTTTGGTGATGAAACGGTGGACCATCACGTTCTTATGCTGACCGATGCGGTAGGCACGGTCGGTGGCCTGGGATTCCACGGCGGGATTCCACCACAGGTCATAGTGGATCACATGACTGGCAGCGGTCAGGTTCAGACCGGTGCCGGCTGCCCGGAGGGAAAGGATGAATATTTTATCGGCATGGTTGGTCTGAAACCGTTCCACCATCTCCTTCCGTTCATTCATGCTGCAGCCCCCATGATAGTACAGGGGTTCCTCGCCATACCGTTCGCTGATGAAACGGTGCAGCATTTTTCCCATTTCAGTGAACTGGGTAAACAGGAGAACTTTCTCGTTACTCTCGGTGATGGCATCCAGTTTATCGAAAAGAAGACCCGTTTTACCGCTTAATTCGGCATCGAAGACCCCGTTTTTCAGGAACTGGGTGGGATGGTTACAGATCTGTTTCAGCGCCAGGATCATCTGTAAAACAAGACCTTGCCGTACAAACAGGGATTTCTGGTCGGTCGGGGTGATGCCTTCAATCTCGTCCATGGCTTTTTCGAGCGTTTTCTCATACAAGCCCGGCCTGTTGAGGGGTTAGTCTGGCATAGCTGTCGATCTCCACCTTTTCGGGAAGATCGGCAATGATGGACTTGTCGGACTTAAGCCGCCGCATCATGAAGGGTGCAGTTACCTTTTTGAGTCGGGAGGCGACCTCCTGGTCATTCAGCTGTTCAATGGGGTTCCCGTAATTTTCGGAAAAATCTTTCAGGCTGCCAAGGATCCCCCGGTTACTGTAATCCATGATGCTCCATAATTCACTCAGCCTGTTTTCGACAGGCGTGCCGCTCAGGGCGATAAAATTCGATGCGCTGATGGATTTGATGGCTTTGGTCTGGCCGGTATTCTGGTTCTTGATGTTCTGGGCTTCATCGATAACCACCGCATGCCATTTCTTTTTTCCCAGTATTTTTGCATCACTGCGGGCAATACCGTAAGATGTCAACAGGATATCAAAGCCGTCCAGTTTTTCAAGGTCCCGATTGGCCCCGTGATAGATGGCGGTTTTCAGTGAAGGGGCAAACTTGCTCACTTCAGCTTCCCAATTGGTGATCAGGCCGGTAGGGGCAACCACCAGGACTTTTTCTTTTTCCAGTAATCCTTCGGCTTTGAATTTCAGCACGGAAGCAATAACCTGCAGGGTTTTACCCAAACCCATGTCGTCGGCGAGAACAGATCCGAAGCCGATCTGTGAATTGCGGCAGATCCAGGCATAACCGCGCTGCTGGTAGGGACGCAACTGAGCCATCAACCCTTCCGGTATAGGAACATCACTGATGTTTGTTATGGCATCGATGAGCTGTCTGACTTCGTCGGTAAGAGCCACTTTCGCCCCGTAATAATCACCCGAAAGTGCCGCACGGAGCATCTGGAAAGCCGACAGTTCCCTGCTCTGCGAAAAATGCCTGGATAGTTTTTCCAGTTCAGCCTGGTCAACATAAATATAGGCTGATTTAAACCGGATGAGTCCTTCCGATTTTTGTAAAAGATTTTTGAATTCCTGCTCGTCCATCAGCGTATCACCGACGGCCACCTGCCATTCAAAATCGAGCAGTTTGTCGAGCCGGAAGTAGGATTTACCATTACTTTTGGTTTTCAGCTTCACACTCGCACAGGGTTTCAGGATGTTCTTTAACGACTTTGGCAGAAGGACGGAAATATCCATTAACTGAATGGCCGGAACCATCTGCATTAGGAACGGGCCGAACTCACTGATGCCCATTATCATATCCTTTTCACCCAGGGAATTAATATAGCGGTCGAGACCGTTGATGAAACCGCTAAGTTGGGCCAATGATTGCAGGACTTCGTACCGGTCATGGTTGTAATCGTCCCGGGTGAGAAGGTCTTTCAGCGGAACGGATATGTCCCGGTTGTGATCGGGAAACTGCACATCGATCGTTAGTCGAAATGTCTCATTTTTTTGTTCTTCGACAATGATCACGGGCTTGAATTTCCCCTGGGTGAGGTAGAATTTTTGAAGCCAGGTCATGATACCCCCGGCCAGGGCCTCTTCACCAGGCTGAATGAAGGGATAGCCGGCCTGCCGGAAAAACAGGACTTCAAACAGGTCGGATTCCACACGTTTACTGACCAGGTCGACAATCTCCGAGATGAAAAGCGACAGCAGGTTAAGGGCCCTGTCCCGGGTGACATTTCGTTGCCGTTTGGTTTCCTCCCAGACGAACACGTCGGGTGGCAGCATATCATCCAGTTCATCAACCAGTTTTTTCACTTTTTTACTCAGCATAGCCGGTAACCAACGCACAAAATAGTCTTTGCCGGGCAACTGAACGATCTGGGGAACGATCGCGCCATTGGCCGCCAGTTGCATGGCCAGGTGGAGCGTGGTATGCAATGCTGCCGTTGACGGCTGGTAATCGGGTGTTTTGGAGCCCCGGATCATCGCCAGCTGCTGTAAAAATTCCCGAATGCTGAAGGTTTCGTCATTCAGGGAGATCCTGGCACGGAGATTGTCATCGATGATGATCCGGTTTTCAGAATGGTAACCGATCCTGCTTTCCCCTTCGAAGTTTTCGGCGAAGAATTCCGGCAGTGGAATTTTACCGAGGGCAGCACGCCGGGTGACTTTTACCACCCGGTTGAGATGGGTGAGGTATTTTTCACGGAAGTCGGAGGCCGACGTGACGTAAAACGGCGGATACGGTGTAAGCAGCGAGGTTAAGACTTCATGAAGGGGCGATAATCCGGCAAAGGAAAGCTTCCTGTAGGCCTTTTCGGGATCGTGGTCTTTCTTGGTGCTTTCTCCGAAAAACAACGACTTAAGCTTCGGTATCTCTGCGTTCTCTCTTTTAATAACCACACCGAGTTTGTCGAGTTCCCCTGGAAGGTCGACGTTGTGTAGAGTAAAAGCGAGAAACGGGTTGTTGTCGATTTCGGCCGACACTTTATAGATCACGGATGCCAGGTGTTTGCACGGCACGGCCCAGTCGGGGCACGAACACTGCATCTTCAGATCACTCCACTGTTGCGGGAAAACTTTCAGCCCAAACCGCTCTGCCAGCTTCATGATCTCCGGATCCAGCTCGCGGTTTAACAGTTTGGAGATGATAACCGGCCGGTTGGTGATCTCCCGGATAAACGAACCAAGTTCCGGATCGAAAAAAGGAGGCATGATGATGTCGACTTTGTAAGGCTGCCTGCGCGAACCTTTGACCCTGGCCGAAATGTGGTTGCCTTCAATTTTTATTTTTTCAACGGCTCCTTTATTGGCGTAGGAGGCTCCCCGCGGGAGACGGTTACTGTAATCGATGTTGCTCAGGGAGTTCAGCCATTGTTCACCCCACCAGGTTTTGCCGAAAGAGGATGCCATTGATATGGAATTTATGGTTCGGAATTTATCGTGAAAGAAAACAAATTTTTGGAATGATTAAAAATGAGGCATGAACTATTTTTTCGGATGATGTTAAAATCATTTTCCGCTGACAAAGAACGCTAAATGGAGAGGCGGGTATTCTTTGGGTTTAAAGGGCACGAACGATGAGCGGTTTTGTTGGAGCCGTAAGGAACAGGATACCGGAATTGACGCCGAAAAGGCGTCCCCCGGCGTTCCTTTCGCGGGCCTGGAAGGTATACCGGGCATTGTCAGGGTGAAGTTCCTTGATAAAGTCGTTCCATGAAGCACCTGTGAAGCCATTCATAACATCGTCAACAGCCAGAGCCACATGTTTTTATCTTCAACGGCATATCACGGATTTTCGGGCCTGATCATCCCGAGGTATTCGTCAGCAACCGCCTTGTTACCGGCACTGCTGACCCCGAAGATCCAGTTGCCTTTCCACAGGATCTCAATATCCCCGTTATAGGGATCCTCGATCGTGATCCTGCCCTGGCTTTGGTCACCGGTGGGCTGACCGGCAAATTCAAGGTATTGCCGGAGGATCTGTTCGCAGGCCGCCGCATTGATCTCCTTCATGATAAACAGGCTGAAGGTGGCGTCGCCGGTTTTATAGTCGGCTTTATATACCCCATTGAGAAAATCATGCCCCATGAAGCTCGATGAGATGAAGACATCCTGGTTGGGCAGACGGCCCTTTTCGGGAAACATTCCTAAAACCTTTGGAAGCTGCGGATCAGGATTGATATTGTCGGAGAGTTTGGCGGCAATTTCCCTCATCGTACCGGTCATGGCTTTTTTATCCGACGAGGCGGAGAGTTTCACATAGTATTCACCGTTGACGAAATTGAGAATGGCCGACTGGAGGTAACCCTTTTCACCGATGTCGATAAAGTTCAGGTCGGGGGAACGCTCCTGGCTGTAAATCCCGAAACCCTGGTCGGCATTTTTCTGGCGGTAGACTTCCACACGAATCACCTGTTTACCCTTTGAATATTCGGCGATATGCAGATCGACAAATCCCTGGGCCAGATAGCTTTCGGCTGCACCGTCGATATAATCCCAGAGGTCGTCAGGGGTATAGACGGCATAATTGAAGCTTTTATCCCAGCCTTTGACATCGGGAAAAAGGGAGTACACATCGTTCGCTCCTGCCAGCCGGCAGAGGAGCAGGGACAGGAAGAGGATTCCCGGCCGTCTCAGTTTTTTCATTGCGATCTGTTTTTACCATTTATTCATACTCTGAAAGACTTACGGTCGGTATCCTCAGGTCAGGAATTCAGCCGGAACATCGCGCAACCGGGCGACATCGGAGATCCTCCCGGCGACATCGAAACCTCGCGGACACTCGACGGTGCATTCGTCACAATCGCTGCAGGGAGAGCTGCAATGTAAATTGGAAGCCAGGACGACTTCACGGGCCTTGGCCGTTTCCCGGTAGCCGTAAGTGTACATGTAAGCCCGCATGAGGTCGGTAACCGGCAGGCCTTTGCTGCAACCTTCGGTACATTCGTCACAACCCGGGCAGTACAGGGCTGATGTCGGGGAATCCATTTGCAGGTCCTTCATTTCCCCGTCGCTGAGCGACAGGTCTTCCATCACCGAAAAGGATTCATTTAACTGGTCGAAATTGGTATATCCCGGGATGGCCGTGGTGATATGTTCATTGCGGAGGGCCCATTTGAGGGCGGCCTTCGTGTTTACCGGCCTTGTCCTTTCCTTGTCAAAGAAACCACCGGCCATGGTCTTCATGGCGATGATACCGATTCCCGCCCGGGCTGCCCTCTCAATGGCGGCCTCCACACCTTCCTCCGGTTTCTGCTGGAAATTATAGGCGGTGAGGACGACATCATAAAATTGGCTCTCTGCAGCAGCATCCAGAACTTCTGCCATATTACGGTGCGTCGAAATGCCCACGAAACGGGCCTTGCCCTGTTTTTTGATTTTCCTGAGCGTCTTCATGACGGGCTTGTATAATACCGCCTCTTTCTTCGACAAGCCATGAAGATACAGGAAGTCGACGTGATCCGTTTTAAGACGTTCCAGGGTGATGTCCAGTTTTTCCATAAATCCCTTTGGATCGAATTTGCCGGTGAATAGCCCGTTCTTATCCAGCCCGTCGGGCGGGATCTTTGAAGAGATGACGTAGGAATCGCGGGAATAGGCACCCAGGATCTCACCCAACATGGTCTCATTTTTTCCTTCCTGGTAATAGTGCGCACTGTCGAGATGAACGATGCCTTTGTCGAGCGCGGCTTTTACGAGCGCGGGGTTATCCGCCCGCATCACCCCCATGCTCACGACCGGTAGCTTGAGGCCCGTGTTGCCGAGAGTCCTGTAGACGATCTTTTCTCCCTCTGTTTTTTTCATTCCTGCCGTACCGGTGGATGCCACGGCCGACCGTGAAACAACCACGGTGCCAGCTGCACCGATCAGACCGGCTTTGAGAAAGCTTCTACGGTTCAGTGAGTTGCCTTTTTTCATGTTTACGGGTTTTTGTTTGAGTCAGATGCTTTGGCAATTTAACAATAATCGGGAATTTTTCAGTCTGTCCTGACCATGAAAATGCAGGAAGGCATCCGGAAGAAAACCGGTACGGCCGGATATCAGGAATTGGTTGATGAGACCAGGAGCCCACAGAGTGCGGCAAAGATGATAAATGATCTTTTGTTGCGTGCTGGCCACCGAAAATTTTCCGTGCTTTATGCGGCCTAAGCCTGAGGCGGATTTTTTCGACAGGGACAAATTCCTTATGTTTGCAAATAGCTTTGCGGGCCCGTCTTTCCAAGGTCGCCGCTAGCCCGGATCAGGAACTAACCAAAAATACCATCATGAAAAAAACAGCTTGCCTCCTTCTAATTTTCCTGGGCGTTTTTGCCGCAGTCCGGGCGGATGTCATCACGTTTCCTTTCACGGAAGGGATGGATCCTTCCATCCATTACATGCTTAAGGCCGGCGGAAAGGACGTCATGGTTTACGACGCTCCGTTTGCTTCTTACGCTGTATTCGATTTCACCGGAACCGTCGAGGTTGAGATCAGGGCCGACCGTGACATCAAGTGGGTGGATGTCAGGCCACACAGCGCTGGTCTGAAGCCCGTATTCAAGGACAGCACCATTCATCTCACCCTGACCCGTCCCTGTAACCTGAGCATTGAACTCGATGGTGACTATCTTAACTTCCCCTTGTACCTGTTTACCAATGCCCCTGAAGAAAACACCCCCAGGCCGGGCGACAAGGGCGTGATTTATTTCGGGGGCGGAAAGGTCCTTGATGCAGGGATAATTTCACCCCACAGCGGCGAAACGGTCTACATTGCCGGTGGCACCGTTGTCAAAGGGATCATCAACGCCAGTGGCATGGAGAATGTGAAGGTGATGGGACGGGGCATCCTGCTTGGCACCGACAACCGGGACCTTGCCCGGAAATACCGTACCCATTTTGTCTCGTTCACCGATTGTCAAAACGTCGAGATCCATGATATCCTCCTGGTCGACAGTCATTCCTGGCAGGTCGTGCCCCATCATTCCTCCAATGTTCTCATCGACGGGATCAGGATCCTCAGTGATAACGGGAGCGACGACGGCATCGATGTCGTCAGGAGCAACGGAGTCAGGATCAGCAACTGTTTCATCCACACCAAAGATGACTGCATTGCCATTAAATCTTTCGGAGATTATGCCCACGATGCGAACTGCGAGAACATCCAGGTGGAGAAGTGTGTCTTCTGGAATGCAGCCTGGGGCAACGGGCTTGAGATCGGTTTCGAGCTCCGGTCGGATTATGTCCGAAATATCCTTTTCAGCGACTGCGATATCATCCATGTCCAGGCAGGGGCGGTGTTCAGCATTCACAATGCCGACAATTCGACGGTTGAGAATGTGGTTTTCAAGGATATCCGCGTCGAGGATGCCCGGCAGAAGCTGATCGACCTGGCCATCTTTCTTTCTCAGTACAGCGTCGACCGACCGGAGAGCAGGGATGAGCGTGAAAGCCTTTATCTGAGGGGTGCCTGGGACGGGGTTCTGGCCATACCGGCCGACCAGGAGAGCGAGCATGCCAAATACCGTGGACAGATCCGCAATGTGGTCTTTAAGGACATCAGCGTGGAGGGCTACCTGCCTTACTCCCTGATCAACGGATTCGATGCAGACCACAGTGTTCAAAACGTGGTGATACAGAATCTCACCCATTGCGGACAGAAGGTGAAAACGGAAGAAGACCTGAAACTTTACACCGAAAATGCCACAGGGATCATCATAAAATGAGTTTCAGACACGCATTGACAGCAAGAGGGAAAACTTTATCCGCTGCTGCATTGTTTCCTGAAAAAAATTTTTATTCCTGGAGAGATATGTTGTATTTTAAGCCCGCCATTCCGGAAAGGTGCAGATCAGGTCACTTATGAATCTTTGATGTTGAAAGAAAGTTTATTCAGAAAAAAATCGGAAAAGGACATTATTCCTGAACTTGAGACGGGTTTAAATTTCTCTCTGAAGCGAAATCTGACCGTCCGGGATCTGACAGCATTCGGCATTGCCGCGATCATTGGCGCCGGCATTTTTTCGACGATTGGCACCGCCGCATCCACCGGAGGTCCGGCCATTTCGGTTCTGTTTGTCTTTACGGCCATTGCCTGCGGTTTTTCGGCATTGTGTTATGCGGAGTTTGCTTCCAGGGTGCCCGTTTCCGGAAGCGCCTACACCTATGCCTATTTCTCTTTCGGGGAACTGATCGCCTGGATCATCGGATGGGATCTCCTTCTGGAATATGCCATCGGGAATATTGCCGTAGCTATTTCCTGGTCCGATTACCTCACAGAGTTTTTTCACGGCTTCGGTTTTAGGATCCCGGAATTCCTGACGGTCGACTATTTCACCGCTTTCAAGGCCCATAAGGAAGCCCTGTCTGCCCTGGCTTCGGGCCATACGCTCGATTCACTTCCTCTGTTCACGCGCGAGGGCTACCGGGCCTGGGAACTGGCGCCGACCATCGGCCATATCCACCTCATCGCCGATATCCCCGCCATGCTCATCGTGGTGGTGATCACGGCCATCGTCTACATCGGGATCAAAGAGTCCAAGATGGCCAATAACATCATGGTGGGCATCAAACTGCTGATCATTTTCACCTTCATCATGATCGGATCGTTCTACGTCAAACCGGAAAACTGGCATCCCTTCGCCCCTCATGGTATAACCGGTGTTCTGAAAGGCGTGTCGGCTGTTTTCTTCGCTTATATCGGCTTTGACGCCATATCCACCACTGCCGAGGAGTGCCGGAACCCTTCCCGCGACCTTCCCCGGGCGATCTTCCTGGCCCTGCTGATTTCCACCATTCTTTATGTGCTGGTGGCCCTGGTTCTTACCGGGATGGTGAAATATAACCAGCTCCAGGTCGGCGATCCCCTGTCTTTTGCCTTTCGAAAGGTCGGACTTAACTGGATCAGCGGCGTTGTCGCTTTCACCGCCCTGGTGGCGATGGCCAGCGTTCTGCTGATCTTCCAGCTCGGTCAGCCCCGCATCTGGATGAGTATGAGCCGTGACGGACTTTTGCCGAAGATCTTTTCCCGCATCCATCCCCGTTTCAAGACCCCTTCCTTCGCCACGGTGATCACGGGCCTGGTTGTCGGTATCCCGGCCATGATGCTGAATCTGACCTTTGTCACCGACCTGACCAGCATCGGGACCCTTTTCGCCTTCATTATCGTCTGTGCCGGTATCCTGATGATTCACGACAAGGAAGACCCTGAGGAACCACCGGCACGCGGGTTCAAAGTGCCGTATGTCAATGGGAAATATATTGTTCTTCCGATGCTCATCCTCGCAGCGGCAGGGAGTTATTTCTACAACCCGCCTTACTGGAACGCCTTTTTCACAGGCCGGGGCGCATCGGTGATAAGCTGGGAGGAAACCCCCATTATTGTCTTTATTTTGTTCAGCCTCTATATCGGTATCCTGAGTTTCCGGCGAAACCTTTCCCTGATTCCGGTCCTCGGCCTCCTGAGCTGTCTTTTCCTGATGACGGAAATGGGTCTTTCAAACTGGCTGCGCTTTATCATCTGGTTGCTCATTGGCCTCATTATCTATTTTTCATTCGGAAGAAAACACAGCAAACTGAGTGCTTCCGCCGGCTCACCTTCTGAACAGTTGGGATAACGCGGATTTTATTAAAAAATGTTAAGAGCAAACCATTCTGGTCCTGCCAGGCGTTTTATATGAAATGCAAAGGATGAGAAAAGTTGTATACTTTGGGATTATTTTACTGGCCGGCCTCATGACGCTTCCCGCAAGGGGGGAAACCGGGTTAAACGAACCGGCGCTGACGGTCACAAAAATGGACCTGACGGGAACGGCCTTCGACACGCTCAACATTACCGATTTGCCGGTTCATGCGTTCAGGTCGGCTCATGATCAGAAAGATCAGCCATTGCTGGTCATCATTTCCGGCGACGGGGGGTGGAACAGTTTTATCGATGGACTTGCCATGACCTATTCCCGCATTGGGGTCGATGTTGCCGGGATCGATGCGCTGAAATATTTTTGGCATAAATCCGATCCCAAGGCAGCCTCGGACGATTTTTCAAAGGTGATCCGTTATTATGCCTCCAAATGGAACAAGAAAAACGTCATTCTCCTGGGATACTCTTTCGGGGCGGATGTTCTGCCATTCGTCTTCAATGATTTCCCGGCCGATGTCAAAAAGATGATCCCGCTCATTGTCATGATGTCTCCCAGCCATCACGCTACGTTCGAGTTTCAGCTGACCGGCTGGTTTAAGGATGATGAAAACAGTCCTTACCGTGTGGTTCCGGAAATTAAAAAGATCGCGGGTCCCGATAAGATCATCATCTACGGGAACAAGGAAAAGGAAACCCTCGTGGGCGACCTCTCTCCATCAACCATCGATTTCATCGCTGTAGACGGAGGGCATCATTTCAACGAAGATTACACGGCACTCACCACGCCTGTTCTGAAAAAATACAAGTCCATTAATCGCTGATGTAAAGCCACTTCCAACACCTCGGGCCAGGCGATTTTATTTTTTAACACCGGGGCATCAATCATTTATTAGCTTTACACCATCTGAAATGAAATCCTCACAGGTTAAAGGATGGTGAAATTTGCAATTATTATCTTGTTGCTATTCACGCCCTTGTGGCGTACATCCGCGGCATCTCCTGCTCCGGGAATTCTCGATCTGAGAGGAGAAAGCTGCCTGAAGGACCGGATTTTGTCACTTCGCGGCGACTGGATGTTTTACTGGGATACCCTTGTCCCCGCCGGAAGGTTTACCGGTACAAACGTGCCCGATGGCGGACAGCCGGGAATCGTGCCTTCATACTGGACCGGTTACCGCGACCGGGAGGGAAAGCATTTGCCAGGGACCGGTTACGGCACCTATTTCCTGCGCATCCTCCTTCCGCCGGGCTGCCGGGATTCTCTCGGATTTATCCTTCCTGTTTTTGATTCGTCGGTCGGATTTTATCTCAACGGGGCCTTTGCCGGGGGAAGTGGACGAACAGGCACATCTGCCGGTGCAAGCAGTGCCGCCTATACTCCTTTTACCTTCCGTTTCAGGCCACATACCGACACGTTGAACCTGGTGCTTCATGTTTCAAATTTCCGGCACCGCCGCGGGGGTTTCTGGAAAGAGATGTTTTTTGGAGGAGCCTCCCCGATCCGGCAACAGCGGCACCTGAAGATCCTGTTTAGCGATTTCTCCCTCGGCATCCTTCTTGCTTTTTTCCTGTTTTTCCTTTTCTTCTACCTGATCTTTCCCCGGGGAAAACTCATGCTGCTTTTTGCCCTCACCCTGGCAGGGATCTTTATCCGGCTCTCGTTTACAGGTGAATACCCCTTTGAGAACATTTTCCATCTTTCGTGGAGATGGGTGGTGCGGCTTGAATACCTGGGCACCTTCATGACATTCTGTTTCGGATCATGGTACCTGCATAAGCTATTCCCTACCCGGACAACCCGGATCTTCAATGTGATCAATTCATACATCTCTGCCGCTATTACGGTGGTCATTCTGCTGGCGCCGGTCCGGATATTCAGCTGGTCGACATTCTATTTCGAACCTTTGGCCATCTTCCTTCTCTTCTGGTACCTGACGGTCAGCCTGATCAGTATCAGGGCGGAAAGGGTGAACGTTTTTTATTCCCTGGCGCTTTTGCTTTTCCTGGCCGCCGTGGTGAATGATATTTTCCTGTCCAATTCCTGGTCCGCCTTCAGTACCGATTATATCCTCCACCTGTCCGTGCTGTTCCTCGTCTTTGTTCAGGCCGGCATGATCATCCGGCACTGGGTTGAAATTTTCATGGAGAAGGAACATCTGCTCGTCAAAATCGAAGACATCAACGCCAATCTTGAAAACCGGGTTGAGGATCGGACCCGTGAACTTGACGTCCGGAATGCTGAAATAAAAAAGCAGAGCAAACGGATTTCCCGCCAAAACGACGAGCTGCAAAAGGAGATCGACTTCAAGAACAGGATTTTTTCCATCATCGCCCATGATCTTCGGGGTCCTCTCTCGAGCATCAATCTCTACCTGGATATGGCATCGAAAGATCTTCCCGAAGCCAGTAAAAAAGACATTCTTGAATCCACCTCAGCCATCGCCCGCTCGACCCAGATTCTGGTTGAAAACCTCCTTTACTGGGGGAGAAGCCAGGATAAACAGCTGCGTATCCATCCCCAGGACATCATCCTGGAATCCGTTATCAAGGATATTTTTACGCTCTCGCGTGAAACGGCCCGGCAGAAAGGTGTCGATCTTGTCCTGGTTTCGAACCAGCAAACCCGACTGACCGGTGACCGGGAGATCATACTGATCATTCTGAGGAATCTCATCTCGAACGCCATCAAATTCAGCCACCGCGGTCATGAAGTCACTGTAACGGTGGAACCCGGTCCTGAAGAGGTCAGGATCACCGTCTCCGATAAGGGTGTCGGAATGTCACCCGAACAGGTTGAACTCCTGCATTCCGATGAAACCATGCTCTCCACCTACGGAACGGCGAATGAGAAGGGGACAGGACTGGGGCTGAGACTTTGCATGGAGCTGGTAAAATTGCACGGGGGAAGGATGCAGATTTCGAGCAGGATGGGAAAAGGAACACGCATCCTCGTTGTCGTTCCCGTGCGTGTGGATGTTCAGGACTGAAGGATGGAGGTCCGGATCACCGGACTTCAATAACGTGAAAGGGGATCTGGATCATCGACCGGAGATCGTTACCGAGCTCCTGCATCGATTCATCGTCATAATCGAAATGCCAGTAGATCACCACATCGTTTCCTTCAAGGTAGAAGTCGTTGAACCGGGCCAGGAAATTGGTGATGTATTTTTTGGAACCGCTGTTGATGTATTCGAGATGGAAACGCAATTCCGTCTTGTCGGATGGATTTTCCATATAGGACTGGACTTCATGCAGCAGGGGTGAAAAGAATTCAAAAGCATCTTCCGGTATGGATCGTCCCTTGATCTCAAATACCCCTTTTTCGACCGTAATACTTGGGGTGCTTTTTGTCCCTTCAATATGCATGATCAATGTTTATTTCAGGGGTAAAGATAAAAAAATTGGGATATAATGAGAAATAAGGGGAAAGGATTTCAACTGGAAAACAGGTTCGGTTTTTCAATTTCGAACAAGGTGGGATAATCCTGATCAAATTTTTTCAGGATCTCCGAGATGATGGTTTCCCGCATGAATTTCGATTTGTTGTTAACTTTGTATTTCCTGCAATAGGCCTCTATGGCCTTCATTTCCCGGTTATTAAAGAGGATGGAATGCCGGTTTTTTCTCAGCAGATCCTTTTCTCTGGATTTCCTTTCTTTCACGATCTGACCCATTTGATGTGTGTCTAAAAATAGGCATTTCAGGGGAGTGAGTGTTGGTGAAACGGGGTAAAGAATTAACAAAATACTAACAAGGCGGGTTTTCGGGGACTCTTTTCAGACATCGTATCTCACGATGGAATACAGACCTTTGGGCGTGACAATGCCCAGCAGCCATGTCAGGCCGATGGCCAGGACGATCAGGATGAAGAAGCCCTGCCACCACGATTGGAGGTGCAGGCTGATCTGCCATCCGGCCACGAGCATGACCGCAGCGAAAATGAACAGGCGGATGATCAGTCGCCATTTCGGGCGGAGCCGGAAGATGACGGTGCTCAGGATGATCTGCCCGACGGCATAAAATCCCTGCGATGACACACTGGCGATGGCTGCTCCCAGTGCCTTATAGCGGGGAATCAGAAGGAGATTGAGCCCGAGGTTCAGAGCCACGGTGACCGCCGCCAGGATGTTCAGTTGTCGCAGGCTTCCGTTGGCGGTGAGAAGTGTTCCGAATATGTAGGAAGTGGAAATGAAGATAAGCCGAAGATCAGGATCCGGTAGACTTCAGATGAAAATACTACATGGTCATGGTAGAGCAGACCGATGATATCCCTGGCGTAGAAAAGGGAGACCAGGCCAGGGTGAGAGCGGGAATGATCACCAGGGAATAGGAAAGTTTAAGCATTTCACCGATGTGCTGCTCCAGTTTGATCATTCTTGAAAAGATGGGCAGGAGGAGACCTGCAAAAAGAAAGGCGAACATGGAAGCGGCATCGAGGATCCTGAACCCCTGGGCATAAATGCCGGCCTGGATGTCGCCGTCGGGGAGCATTCGGGCCATCATCACCGTGTCGACCCGGTTAAAGAATGACATCAGGAGGATGAGGATGGCAAACGGATAGCTCTGGCGGAGAATCTGCCAGCCATATGTCCACCGGAACTGCAGGCGTATTTTCCCCGAATGGGACAGGACAACGGGCAGGGCAATAACGGCGGTGACCAGGTAAGAAACCGTTTGCGCAAAAATGAACCATTCGAGCCGGAAGGGCTCGTCAGTGACATTCCCCCAGAGCAGAACACCGCAGATCATGATCATCAGGGCCCGGTCGGTCACCGAAAGAAGGCTGTCGGTCCTGAAATAGTGCAGACCGCTGATATTGGATCTCAGGTAAAGGATAAATGAAAGCAGGAACTGGTTGAAGATCAGGACCAGCAGCATCCTGAACCGTAGGGCATCATAGCCCAGGATGAACCCTGCCAGGAAAACCACAATGGCATAAACAAATGCCAGAGTCAGCTTCAGGGGAATGATCTTCGAAAGATGCTCACCCAGCAATTCGGGCTACCGGGCGATCGACCGGTTGTTGAAATTGATGATGCCCGCATCGAGCAGAATATTCAGCAGTATCGAAAGGCTGAAGAGGGAAAAGTAAAGTCCGTATTCACCCGCACCAAGGACGTTCTGCACCTTCCTGTCGATGCCGAACATCCAGAATGGCTTCACCATCAGGTTCAGAAAAAGCAAGAGGGCCAGATTGGTGACAAATTTCCTTTTCAACGGTTTAAAATTTTGGCAGCCGGGTCGCTCCATGCCCGGTGAATAGACCGGTTTTTTCCGGAACGAAGATAGTCAACAAAGTTAAATCCGCATTCTTTTCCGCCAAAAGCATTATCTTTTCGTTTTTTAAAACCTGTTTTTCTACCTTTAGACCGATAAAAACCGGGGAATGCGCATCGCGGTCAATACACGTTTGCTTTTGAAAGACAGGCTCGACGGGATCGGGTGGTTCACCTATGAAACGCTGAAACGGATAACCCGCTTGCATCCGGAGCATGAGTTTATTTTCCTGTTCGACCAGCCATTCGATCCCGGGTTTATTTTTTCAGAAAATGTCAGGCCGGTGGTTGCCGGTCCCCCCGCACGGCATCCGGTCCTCTGGTATCTCTGGTTTGAAAGGACCCTGCCGCGAATCCTGGAAAGGGAAAAGGCCGGGCTTTTCGTCTCCCCCGACGGTTACCTGTCTTTGAATAGCCGCGTGCCTTCGGTGCCGGTCATTCATGACATCAATTTTTTGCATCGTCCGGGCGATCTGCCATGGAGCACAAGATACTACTACAACCGGTTTTTCCCCCGGTATGCCGCCAGGGCCGGAGCGAATCGGCACGGTGTCGGAATATTCGAAAGCCGATATCTGTGCCAGCTATGGCATTGATCCGGCTAAGGTTGAAGTTCTTTACAACGGGATCAACGAAGTCTACGTGCCGCTGAACGGACCGGAGAAAAAGGAAACCCGGAAACACTGACCGGTGGAATGCCTTATTTTGTTTTCATCGGTACCCTTCACCCGAGAAAAAACATTCCCGGGCTTCTGAAAGCCTTTGAGCTCTTCCGGCAATTGCACGAAAAGCCTTTCCGGCTGGTGATCGTCGGGGAGAAGAAATTCATGACCTCCGATATCGACCGGACACTTTCCGGCATGAAGCACCGGGATGATGTTATTTTCACCGGGCGGATGAATCCCGCATCGTTGCACCGGACCCTGGCTTCGGCGGAGGCGCTGACTTTTGTGCCGTATTTCGAAGGTTTTGGCATTCCGGTCATTGAGGCGATGAAATGCGGGGTCCCCGTCATTGCCTCCGGGACCACTTCGCTGCCGGAAGTTTCGGGGGGAGCTGCATTGCTCTGCGCACCCGACGATCATGAGGGAATTGCCCGGCAGATGATGACTGTGGTGACCGATGACGCCAAACGGAAGGAACTGGTCGGAAAGGATTGAAACGGGCGGAAATGTTCAGCTGGGACCAAACGGCCACCCGGTTTTGGAACCTGATTGAAAACACGATGAACGATGCTTAAAAGTTGTTTCAGGAAAGACCTGGTTGAAGCCGGATGCGACGAGGCGGGGAGGGGTTGTCTCTCCGGCCCGGTGTATGCGGCCGCCGTCATCCTTCCCGGGAAGTATAAAAATCCCCGGCTGAATGATTCCAAACAGGTGCCCGAACCCCTGAGATACATACTGAGGGAGGAGATTGAAAAGAATGCCGTCGATTGGGCCGTCGGGGTGGCCACCGTGGAGGAAATCGATGAGATCAATATTCTGCATGCTTCATTCCTGGCCATGCACCGGGCCATCGAGGGACTGAAGCACATCCCGGCCCACCTGATCATCGACGGCAACCGGTTCAACCCTTATCCCGGTATCCCCCATAGCTGCGTGATCGGCGGCGACGGCCTGTATCTTTCCATCGCGGCTGCCTCGATCCTCGCGAAAACATACCGCGACGATTTCATGAAAAACCTTCACCATGAGTTTCCCCATTACTGCTGGGAAACCAATAAAGGCTATGCCACCCTCGCTCACCGGGAGGCGATAAAAAAATACGGCGCCACGAGGTGGCACCGTAAGTCTTTTAATCTGTTCGATGAACAGCTTGAACTTGAATTCTGAATTCCGGCACAGGCAGAAACAATGTCTGCGATCCGGATCTAGAACATAAACCCGATATCAATGCCCGAGCGTCCCCATACTCCTCCCTTGGAGTTGAACAGGCTGAAATCAATGCTTTGGTTATTGTCTTCATATTTGTAAGTCGGAGCGTAATATCCCGGCCCGATGTAAGCGCCAAGGGTGATCTTGTCCTTAAATGTCCTCTGAACGCCGATGGCCAGGCCAACACTCATGACGCTGAGCGTAGCTTTTGCATAGTCCATTTCCCCGACACTACCGCTCTTCACGGAAAAATTCTGATATCTGACCCAGGGAGCGATATAGGGACCATTGGGAGCCACTTTCGATGAGGAAAGATAAAATCTGTATTCGGGGGTGATGGCAAAACCTTTGAAAGATGCCCCGCCGAGTGAGGTACCGGTAAAATAAAAACCAAGCTGTAAACTTGAATTATCATTCAACACGTGTTCGTAATCAAGATTTACGGTTTTAAGGAAAATGGATGTCAGGCTTGTTTTCACGACATTCTTCTTTTCCTGGGCGCTCACCATGAGTGAAGCAGAGAGAAGCATGATGACAGACAGCGTAAAAATTTTCTTCATGGCAATGAAAATTAAGTTAGTATTGACTCAAAAATCATATCTGCATGGGTCTCCGGTCATGGATCGTAGAGTTTACCTTAATTCCGGAACATGAAGACAGATTTCGGGGTTATACCCGGAAGGGAGGGAGAGGGTTACATAAAACGGTAAATAAATGATTTTATCGGGCTTCATCAGAAGGCCAGGCCGACATTTATTCCTCCCCAAACAGTAACCCTCTCACCGATGAGGGGGCCAAGATAGGCTTCGAGTGAAACTTTTTCCTTGTACAGCTTTTGGTAGCCCACGGTCAGCCCGCCTCCCATATCTTTCCCGAACAGGGCGAAGGGCGATACAAACGGACCGGAAGGAGCGCTCAGTTTTCGCTGAGGTAATACCGGAACTGGGGATTGATGTAAAAGGAGCTGCGATACCGACGCCGAAACCGGCTCATCTCGTCGTTCAGCCCCAATTCGTTCGTATGAAATTTCAAAGATCCTGGCCAGGGGCATAACTAAACTGGTTTTCACCAGATTTTTTTTTTCCTGTGCCTTAACCTGGAAACAGGAAGCGAAAAATACAGATAGGAAAAGCAGTGCGAGAATTCCCGGATGTTTCATGGCTATTACGTTTTAGGTTTAAGGAGAGTGGTTTACAGGAATACTGGCTTCATCAAATATCATTCCTTTTTTAAGCCTAAGCCAGAGTCAGGCGAGTCGTTTCAGAAGGCAAAACCAATACCTACGCTACCCCATACTGAACATCTCTTCCATAACATGGGGCCGAGCCAGCCTTCAAGAGAGATCTTATTCTTATAGAGTTTCTGCGCTCCGACACTCAGACCGCCACCCGTGAATTCCCTGCTGAAAAAGCCGTAAGGTGCGATGAATACGCCTGTAGGGGCAATGGTGTTTTCACTCAGGTAATATCTGATCTGCGGGCTTAAAAAGAAGTAACTATGATGATAAGAGCCATAAGCGGAGCCGGTATATAACTGGATACTGGCTTCATGAGAAATAATGCGCTCGTACGATACATTGAAAGGCAGTAGAAAACTGATTTTTAGCAGGTTCTTTTTTTCCTGCGCCTGCAGATGAAAACTTGAGGACAGCATGAGAATCAGAAACAGCGTCGCAGTGAATCCCAGGTTTTTCAAGCTATTTTGTATTATTTGAAAACAATTTACAGAAATAGCCGGACAAAATCAAATATCATTCCTTTTTCAGGATCAGCTTCAGTTCGTCGAGTTGTTCCTGCTTGATGGCTGAGGGGGTGTCGATCATCACGTCCCTGCCGGCGTTGTTTTTGGGGAATGCGATCACATCCCTGATGGAATCAAGTCCTGCGAAAAGTGACGTCCAACGGTCGAACCCGAAGGCAATGCCACCATGGGGCGGGGCCCCGTACCGGAAGGCATTCATCAGGAAGCCGAACTGATCACGGGCTTCTTCTTCTGTGAATCCCAGTTGTTTGAACATGAGTTTCTGAAGGTCCTCATCATGGATCCTGATCGAGCCTCCGCCAATCTCTACCCCGTTAATCACCAGATCGTAGGCCCTGGCCCGGACTTTTCCGGGATCGGATTCGAAATACTTCAGATCGTCCTGCATGGGCGATGTAAACGGGTGATGCATTGCGTAGTACCGCTGCGTTTCCTCATCCCATTCGAAAAGCGGGAAATCAATCACCCATAGGGGTTTGTAGACGCCCTTCCTCCGCAGACCGAGCCGGTTTCCCATCTCCAGCCGGAGTTCTCCAAGCGCGTTGAGGGTTTTCTTCCGTTTTCCCGCCATGATCAGGAGGAGATCACCGGGCCTGGCAGCCAGCAATTCGCTCCATCCGGCGAGAGCTTCCTGGGAGAAAAATTTATCGACGGAGGATTTAAAGGTCCCGTCGGCATTGCACTTGACATAGATCAGTCCCTGCGCGCCGATCTGGGGGCGTTTTACCCATTCGGTCAGCTCATCGATCTGCTTGCGCGAATATTCACCGCAACCGGCTGCATTGATGGCACCGACGTATTCGGCAGTGTCGAAGACTGAAAATCCACTGTTCAGGACCATGCCGGTCAGATCCGAGATGGGCATCGCAAACCGCAGGTCGGGCTTGTCATTTCCATAAAGGCTCATGGCTTCATGAAAGGTAAGCCTTGGAAAATCGCCTTCGATGGTGATGTTCAGGATACTTGAAAAAAGGTGTTTTGCCATGCCTTCAAAGGTCCTCAGGATATCATCGCGATCCACGAAAGCCATTTCGCAGTCGATCTGGGTGAATTCGGGTTGCCGGTCGGCACGCAGATCTTCATCGCGGAAACATTTCACGATCTGGAAGTATTTGTCGAAACCGGCTACCATAAGCAGTTGTTTGAAGGTCTGAGGCGATTGCGGAAGAGCATAAAACTGGTTGGGGTTCATCCTGCTCGGCACCACGAAATCGCGGGCTCCCTCCGGCGTGGATTTGATGAGCACCGGGGTTTCGATCTCGAGGAAGCCTTCACCGCTGAGGTACTTACGTACTTCCTGTGCCATCCGGTGACGTAGTTCAAGGTTCCTGCGTACGACTTCCCTCCTCAGGTCGAGATACCGGTATTTCATGCGGATGTCATCGCCACCGTCGGTCTTTTCTTCGATGGTAAAAGGTGGGGTTTTCGAAGCGTTGAGGATGTTTAGATCTTCCACGATGATCTCTATCTCGCCGGTGGGCATCTTGAGGTTCTTGTTGCTTCGTTCGGTAACTTTACCTTTGGCCTGGATCACATATTCCCTGCCCAGTTCCCTTGCTCTCTCACAAAGTCCGGCATTGGTGTCCATGTTGAAGACCAGCTGGGTGATGCCGTACCGGTCCCTCAGGTCGATAAACGTCATGCCGCCCAGATCTCTCGATTTGTTCACCCAGCCGCTGAGGGTAACGTTTTGGCCAACATGCTGCATATTGAGCTGTCCGCAGGTATGAGTTCTGTACATAGTGTCCCCGTCATTCATTTCATGTCATTTTTCCCTGTTCCGATAGAGGGCATTTCCGGGGACTTTTTTGGGGTTTGGAAAATCCGTAATTTTGGACCCGGAAGATGCGGCCGGACACCAGGGAAAAATAACCGGTTAAACATCTTATATTTAAGATGCGAAAATAAGAAGAATAGCGGTTATAATACAGTCAACTTCATTATTTTTTATGACATATCCTTTGTTTTCCGACGAATATTTCATGAACGAGGCGCTCAAGGAAGCACGCCATGCCTCCGGTAAAGATGAGGTTCCCGTGGGAGCGGTCATTGTTTGCCGGAACCGCGTTATCGCCCGGAGCCACAACATGACGGAAGAGCTCAACGACGTGACGGCACATGCAGAAATGCTGGCCATCACTTCGGCTGAGAATTACCTGGGCAGCAAATACCTGGATGAATGCACACTCTTTGTCACACTTGAACCGTGCGTCATGTGTGCTTCGGCGACCTCATGGGCCAGGCTCGGCAGGCTGGTTTACGGGGCCGGCGATCCGAAGGCGGGGTTCAGTCTGACGTCTCTTGGGATCCTCCATCCCAAAACGACCGTGCAGAAAGGGATCCTGAACGCGGAGTGCGGCGATCTGCTCACCACATTCTTCAGGGGGAAGAGGGATTGATCCCGCCGCATTTCCCGTCAGCGGTCGCTTTCGATCAGTTCCGGTCCCACCACTTCCTTTTCCAGGCCCAGCTTTGTGTATTCCTGACGGATCTTCTCCCGGATTACCGGCAGCCTGATCGCAAAAAGGATGGCCCCGGCGATGCAGCTGATCCCGCCGATGAGAAACGTCACCGGAGTGCCCACCGTCGATGCCAGGCTTCCTGCCAAAAACCGCCCGAAAGGGGCAATCCCCAGGAACGAAAGGGTGTAAAAGCTCATCACCCTTCCCCGCATGCTATCGGCAACGATGGTCTGAATGATGGAATTACCCGATGCAGCCAGAACCATCATCCCCATGCCGGTGAAAATCATGAAGATCATCGACAGCGCGAATGACCTGGTGAAGGAGAACATCACAAGACCCAGGCCGAACAGGCCCGCGGCAACGGGGATCACCCGGTCGAGGCCCACGACACTTTTTCGTGACGCGAGAAAGAGGGCACCTGCCAGGGCGCCCAACCCCGCGGCACCCATCAGGAAACCGAACATGTGAGAATCACCATGCAGGATTTCCCGGGTGAAGACCGGCATCAGCACCGTGTAGGGCATCGCCGTCAGACTGGCCAGAGCGAGGAGAAGCAGGATGGATTTTATCGGTATGAAGCTGAAGGTATACCGGAATCCTTCCTTCAGATCTTTAAAAACGTATTTTCTCTTTTCCTGCCGGGGTTTTGGAACCACATGCATCAACAGGAGTGAGAGGATGACCACCAGGTAGCTTAAGCCGTTGACCAGGAAACACAGGCTCTCGCCGGCAAAGCCGATCAGAACCCCGGCAATCGACGGCCCGATGAGCCGGGCACCGTTGACCATCATGGAGTTCAGGGCGATAGCGTTACCCAGGTTTTCTTTTCGTTCCACCATCTCGACCATGAAGGATTGCCTGGCGGGGCTGTCGAACGCGTTGATGCAGCCCAGGAACAGGCTCAGCGCCACGATGTGCCACACCTGGATGTGTCCCGACCACACCAGCACCGCCAGGATCAAGGCCTGGACCATGGCCAGAACCTGCGTTGCAATCATGATGTGATAACGGTTCCAGCGGTCGATCAGCACTCCCGCAAAGGGGGTGATCACAAAAACGGGGAACAGTGCCGCAAATCCGACAAATCCCAGGAGAAAGGGCGAATTGGTCAGATCATAAACCAGCCATGGCAGAGCGATCCTCTGGATCCATGTGCCGATCAGCGAAATGCTCTGACCCGAAAAAAACAGCCGGAAATTCCGGTAGCGCAGCGACCGGAAGGTCTGTTTCAGACCGGACGGTTTTGAAGGGCTCATTTTTTAGTTTGCGTCACAAATTCCACTGATGTATCTACAATATAGCTGAAGGATTGTTCCTGACAAGCGGCTCATATTCTGCAGCGATTCACCGCTGAACGGCGTGTACCAGCCGGAGCGCAGGGTGGAGCGGAAGCGTCATTTTGCCCCGGTTCGTGATGGAGCTGACCGGATGCGGTTGAGTTCTGCACGCATCTGCTTCACTTTATCCGGATATTTTCCGGCCACGTTGACCTTTTCCCCGGGATCCTCATCCAGGTTATACAGCTGATCTTCAGGGGAAAGACCCGATTCCACGTTTTTGTTTTTCATCCATTGGGGCGTGGACCCTTCCGAAGGGAGGATGTATTTCCAGTTTCCGTGGCGAAGGGAAAGGGTGAAGGCTTCTTCCAGCATGACATCACGGCCCTTGGAGCTTCTTCCCAGCCAGGCATCGAGAACATCCTTGCTGTCGGGGGCGCTGCGGGGGTCCAGCTCCTGACCGGTCAACCGGGCCAGGGAGGCATAGAGGTCGGTCTGGGAAACCAGCGCATCGCTTTTTCCGGGTTTCACCACTCCCGGCCAGCAGATGATCGTGGGCATGCGTGTGCCACCTTCGAAAGCACTGTATTTACCGCCGCGATAAGGACCTGCCGGATGATGATCGCCGGGAAGCGCTACGGCTCCATCGGCATATCCGTCATCCAATACCGGGCCGTTGTCGCTGGAGAAAATCACCAGGGTGTTGTTTTCCACCCCCAGGCTTTTCAGCGCCCTCAGGATTTGCCCGGTGCACCAGTCCGCCTCGGCGATGGCGTCACCCCTCGGACCCATGGAACTTTTTCCCACAAAACGTGGATTTGGCATCCGGGGGACATGAATGTCGCTCAGGGCGAAATAGAGGAAGAAAGGCCGGTCCCTGTTTTCATCCATGAATCGCCGTGCTTTAGTGGTCAGGACGAGCGGAAAATTCTCATCCTTCCACAATGCGCGCCTTCCGCCCTTCATGTAACCAATCCGGCTCACACTGTCGACGATGGTGCAACTGTGCTGCGGATCGGCCGGCATTTTCAGCATTTCGGGATGGTCTGTTCCCGTTGGGTAATACCCAAAGTCTTTTTGGTAATCCACCCCCACCGGATCGGATGGATCGAGGCCGGCAATTTTACCATTCTCGACGAAGACACACGGCACTCTGTCGGCCGTGGCCGGGATGATGAAACTGTAATCGAACCCGACCTCACGCGGTCCCGGAGCGATCTCCCCGTTCCAGTCGACGTGCCCGTTTCCCAGTCCGAGGTGCCATTTGCCAACAATACCCGTCACATAGCCGGCTTCCTGAAGCATGGAGGGAAGGGTCGCCATGGCCGTATCGATGATCAGGGGTGCATCGCCGGGCAGGATGGCCGCATTGTTCCGGAAGGCATAGCTTCCGGTGAGCAGAGAATACCTGGAAGGCGTGCATGTCGCGGCCTGACAGTGTGCATCGGTAAAAACGAGTCCGTGGGCAGCAAGGCTGTCGATCGACGGGGTGCGGACGCCACGTGCCCCATTAAAGCCGACATCGCCGTACCCGAGATCGTCACAGTAGATGATGACGATATTGGGTTTGACGGGAAGACGGAGTTCTGCTTCTTTTTGGGTGCACGACAAAAGGGCGGCCAGCCCGAGGAAAGGTAGGGCACTGTTTTTCATAGTGAATTCGTGTTTTATTGCCGGTATCCACCGGGAAAAGAATGTTCTATGCCATCAATTTCACCTTGAAGCCTGCCTTTTCAAGGTCCTTCCAATAGCGGGGATATGATTTGCTGACCACCAGGGGGTCGTTGATGATCAATCCCTCCGAAAGGACCGACAATGGGGCCATACCCATGGCCATCCGGTGATCCTTGTAGGTCTCGATCACCGTGTTCCTGTGCCACACAGGCCTTGTGCTCCCGTCCCAGATGATCCAGTCGCCTGATTCATCGAACTGCAGTTCCACGCCGAACTTTCGGAGCTCGGCGGCCAGGGCGGCAATGCGGTCGGTCTCCTTGATCCGCAGGGTGCGCGTACCGGTGACTTCAAACGGGATCTCATGGGCGATACATACCGGGATCACGGTCTGGACCAGATCGGGATTTTCCCTGAAATCAAAACTGAAATAACGGGTTTTTCCCGAACAGCAGTTGATCTGCAGACCGTCGGCGGTGTACGTCGAATCGACATCGAAGGCTCTGAAAACAGCCGGCAGCCGCGAGTCACCCTGGAGAGAGTCTTCCCGCAGCCCGGGTATAAATATCCGTGTTCGCCGGGCGATGGAGACGATTTCGAACAGGTATGAGGCGGCGCTCCAGTCGGGCTCGCAGGCATAATGGCCGGGCCTGTATTCGCCTGCGGGAATGGTGATCAGGTTTTGCTTCCGCGTCACACCGATCCCCGCCTGGTTCATCAGCCCGGCCGTCAGCCGGATATAACTTGATGAGATGGTTTCACCCGTCAGGGTGATCAGCAATCCCCCCGTGAGATAAGGGCCGATCATCATCAGGGCACTGATGAACTGGCTGCTCACACCCGAATTGATCTCGATGCGACCGCCGTTCATCTTTCCACCGGTGATGCGGAGTGGGGGATAACCCTCGTTCCCGGTGTAAGCGATCTGGGCGCCGAGTTGCCGCAAACTGTCGACCAGCTCGCCAATGGGACGGTTTTGCATCCGTTCCGAGCCGGTGAGGACCACTTCGCCCGGCACGAGCGCATAATACGCCGTCAGAAAACGCATGGCCGTCCCGGCGTGGCCCGCATTCTTCTCTCCAGGCGCGGAATCCAGGAGCTTCTGCATGATCACGGTATCATCGCTGTCGGAAAGGTTGTTGACGACCATCTTCCCCGCGGACAGGGCCGACATGATCAGGAGGCGGTTACTGATGCTTTTGGATGAGGGCAGCTCTATCCGGATATCGATGTTCTGCCTTTCTTTGGAGACGATATATTGCATAACATACTTTTCAGGTTCAAATTTAGGTAATTTTCGGGTGTAATTAATCGAACGATTCAAACTATATTCGCGGCCGGAATTCGGGTATATCCCAAAGGTGGATGAGCCCCAATTTTTTTATCCCAAAGGGAAAGGGAAAGGAGGCCGGGAAAAAGGGACGGCCCGTTTTCAGATTAGTGACCGGACGTATAGATGTCCGCCAATAACGTGAACAAACAAATGATAACATTCGACAACACCGAAGTCGCCTTCAGCATCCGGACCGATGCCGAACTCAGGAGGGCTAAATTTCTTTACAAACTCATCAGTTACCCGTGGTTGGTACGGTTTGGCAATACGGTCATCAGCGCCATGTCTTCCGTGAAGCTTCCCGTGAACTGGATTGTCAAACCCACGGTTTACCGGCAATTTGTCGGGGGAGAGACGATCACCGAATGCATCCCTGTTGTCGAAAGACTGGCGGAGGGCGGTGTCCGTTCTATTCTGGACTATTCCGTTGAGGGAAAGGAAGAAGATGACGACATCGAGCTGGCTCTTGGGGAAACATTGCGGGCGATTGACTTTGCCGGTAAAAACCCGGATGTACCATTTGCCGTGTTCAAGCCCACGGCGTTTATCCGCTCCCGCTCACTGGAGATCCTCGGCACCGGCGGGCCTGATCTTCCGACATCGGTCAGGGCCGATGGCAATAAGTTCAGGGACCGCATCAGGAGGCTCTGCCAGGCTGCCGCTGAAAGGGATCTCCCCATCATGATCGATGCGGAAGATGTGGTATACCAGAATTTTATCGATGAGGTGGTGTACGAGATGCAAAAAATCTACAATCGAAAAAAGGCCCTCGTCTATAACACGTACCAGATGTACCGGCGCGACCGTCTCGGGATCCTGGAACGTGATTATGAAAGGGCGGTGAAGGAGGACTTTTTCCTGGGCGCCAAATTTGTCCGCGGTGCCTATATGGAACGGGAACGGGCGCGGGCCGGAAAACTCGGTTATCCCGATCCCATTCACCCCGACAAAGAGAGCACAGACAAAGCCTATAATGAAGCCCTGAAATTTTCGGTTGGACACATCGACCGGATTTCCATTTTCAACGGAACCCACAATGAGTACAGTTCGGCCCTGCTGGCTGAATACATGGAAGATAAAGGGATCTCCAGGGAAGATTCCCGAATCTGGTTTTCCCAGCTTTATGGCATGAGTGACCACATCAGTTTCAATCTCGCCCACCTGGGGTACAATGTTGCCAAATATGTCCCGTACGGTCCGGTGAAGCATGTCCTTCCCTACCTGACAAGGCGGGCGGAGGAGAACACATCGGTTAAAGGACAGACAGGCAGGGAGCTCAGTCTCATCGACCGTGAGCTGCGGCGACGGAAACACAGTCCAAAAAACAAATGAACCGATTTCTTTGATACCTTGGGTGTGACGATTAACTTGCACCTGTCCCGGGAAATTTCCCGGTCAAACCCTGCACGGAAATGAAATTCGAAAATAAAAGGAATACGCTGAATATCTGGCTTCAAAAGCTGGTGGCCACCGTTATTTTCACCCCGCTCCTCATGTTCATCCTGTTCTCCAGGCTGTTCAAAGAGCCCGTTCTGGGGATCGACCGCGATATCTGGCTCATCGTGGTCATCCTTCTGTATGCCGGCCTGACGGCATGGCATATATTTATCCGGCCGGCGTATGTGTATTTCAGTGACAACGGCCAAAAGATCATTCTCCGCTATTATAACGTGAGCGCACTGAACCGTAAAAAACATTCGGTGGAAATTCCCAAGGAGCAGTTTGTGAAGTTTGAGACACGGAAAAGTTTCCCGGGGGTCGAAACCATCATTCTCTACAGGCGGATGCCCAAGGGCATTGCCCATTATCCGCCGGTCAGTCTTTCCATCGTGAGCCCTTCCGATCGCGAAAAAATGAAACGTGCTTTGTCCCAGTACATTAAAATAAAATCGTAAAAATTTCCCGGTTCATACGCTGATTTTTTCCCAGAATTGCCATAAATGCATAGAAAATGCCTCTTTATGGACGAACAAATCAGGTATCTCATTGCCCTTTCCATGGTCCCGATGGTGGGAGCGGTAACAGCACGCAAACTGATCGCCTACTCGGGCTCGCCCGAAGCCGTGTTCAGAGCCGGCAGTGAAAAGCTCCAGCGCATTCCCGGCATCGGCTCGATCTTGTCGGGCCGCACCGGGGCCCCGGGTTTGTTGGAGAAGGCCGACAGGGAGATCGAATTTTGCCGGCAGCATGAAATCACCATCATGGATTTCCGCGATCCGGCTTATCCGGTCAGGCTGAGGCAGTGTCCCGATGCCCCGCTCATCCTTTTTTTAAAGGGCAGCAATGTATTGAATTCCCCGAAAGCGGTAAGCATTGTGGGGACGCGGCGTGCCACCGAATACGGTTTGGATCAGTGTCAGAAGCTCGTGCGCGAGATTTCAGAACGTCATCCCGGGACGATCATTGTGAGCGGACTGGCCTATGGCATCGATTACCAGGCCCATTCGTCAGCCCTGAAATTTGGTCTGCCCACGGTGGCGGTGATGGCCCACGGGCTGCACACCGTTTATCCGGCGGAGAACAGGAACCTGGCCGTCAGGATCCTCGAGGGAGGATGCCTGGTCAGTGATTTCACCTCTGACATGCAGCCTGAACGGAATAATTTCATCAAGAGGAACAGGATCATTGCCGGTCTGAGTGATGCCACCATTGTCGTGGAATCGGGGCTCAAGGGCGGAGCGCTGATCACCGCCGACATTGCGGGTTCGTATAACCGGGATGTGCTGGCATTGCCGGGCCGGACGTACGATGAAATGTCGTCGGGCTGTAACCACCTGATCAAGAAAAACAAGGCCGCTCTGATCGAGGACTGCCGCGACCTGGAATATTCCCTGGGATGGGACATCCGGGAATCCCCCTCACTACCCCGGCAGGGACTGCTGTTTGCAGAGCTTTCGGATGATGAAGAATGTGTTGTTGCTGAACTTCGCAAAGACGAAAAGCTCAATATCGATGAACTCAGTATCCGTCTCGGCTGGCCGGTAAAAAAATTGTCGCCCGTGTTATTGAACCTTGAATTTGAGGGCATTGTCGTTGTGTTGCCGGGGCAATTTTACCGTCTGACCCACTAGTCGGTTAAGGTCTCTTTTCCTCAAACCACCCTCAAACCATCCTCAAACCACCCTCAAACCACCCTCAAACCACCCTCAAACCATCCTCAAACAACCCTCTCTCGCCCTTGTCGCACAGGCCAACATCACTGGGGCCGGGCTCGTTCAGGTTCGCACCAATCGCGGGTTGCCCACGCACTCTGCTAAGATTTTAAATCGTGTAAATCGGAGAATGAATTTTAAATGGTGTTGGTGGAGGAGCATTCCCTCGGTATGATCGTATGCACGATTTTATTCCGATTTGCCTGACAAGGAACTGGCAACGATCCTTGTCCATACGTCTTATCGTACCCACGTACCCACGTATTCACATACCCACCTCCCCTTCAAGGGCAAAAGAAAGTAACAAAGAAACCCTCCGCGATTGACAACCCTCTCTCGCCCTTGTCGCACAGGCCAACATCACTGGGGCCGGGCTCGTTCAGGTTCGCACCAATCGCGGGTTGCCATCGCGCTCTGCTAAGGTTTTTTCGTGGAGAACGGAGAACGTATTATAAACGGTGTTGGTGGAGGAGCATTCTGCCAGGATGATCGCCTGCACGGTTTCAATTTGATTCGTGATCCAGAACTGACGACTATCCTTGTCCCTACGTCTTATCATACCCACGTACCCACGTACCCACGTACCCACGTATCCACGTTTATCGTCTCCTAACCTCATTCGTCGTTTTATTTGGTTGCCATCCTTCTCACTTTCTCACTTTCTCACTTTCTCACTTTCCCTGACATCCGGGTACAGCTCTGGCAATATCCTTTTTAATAACGTCTTAGATGTAAAAGGGACCCGCCCCCACCTTACACCTTCCGGCCCTTAATCGCTCCAGCCCCCCGAATCTCAGCGTCCGTTTCCGGACATTTTGATGAAAAGTTTTCAACAGGCTGTTTTTATGCGGGTTTCAGAGGAAATGAGATTTAAGGCCGATCACCTGTTTTGGTGGGGAAAATGCCTAAAATTCAGACATTTCTTCCCGATCTTCCTTCGGCTAAATTCTCCCAAAACGATTCTCAAACCATTCTCAAACCATCCTCAAACCATTCTCAAACCATCCTCAAACAACCCCAATAGCTATCGGAGTTGTTTGAGGGTTGTTGGGGACGTTGACAGCTTTATCCGGAATTGAAAAAACATTTAAGATTCAATTCAACCACTTCAGGGTTGGGGCTTATCGTGTCATCAGACCACGGGTTATCCACTGGGCTATTGTTTGTTACAGTGCCGTTTATTCCTTCAAATCGTTATTGTTCGCTCCCAGGATTTCTAACCAAGTTTGGTTTCAGCCAGGAATTGCATTAGCGGTACCCACGCTTCCCGTACCCCCGTACCCGCGTGCTCAAACACCCTCAAAAAATGCGAATTCGGTTCCGGTCCCTGAGCTTAGCCGAAGGGCGGTTCATCCAAAGGATTTTCTTTTTCGTTTTTAAAAACAATTCGGTTTTTTTCATGTGAATCAGTCAAACCAGCGGGTATACAGTTTGTTGCAATGCTGTTTATTCCTTCAACTCGTTTTTCTTTTCAGGGTAAAAGTGCCTCAGGCCTGGGACAATACCTTTGGTGTTCGAAACCTTGATATTGAAACATCAAGGAATGTTTGAAATGAGATCAAAGTACAGGTTTTTAACATGAGCCCCTGCCCCTCCGCTAAAGCTATGCGGCACGCGGAACGGGGCGCAATCTAAAACACCAGATTTACGGATCAACTCCAAATCCATATGAACATTTCCAGAGAAAGAAAAATTGATCCTGGGAAATTGATTTCGTCCCGTTGGGGCTTCGATTCGCATTCGCACTGATACACAGGGCTACACCCTGTGCTCGTGATTTCGCCCCGTTCCGCGTGCCGCATAGCTTTAGCGGAGGGGCAGGGGCTTGAAGATGCATTACTGAATTGTTTGACAACAGGATTTCGAACTGCGTTTGGTTTCAGCCAGGATTTGCATTACCTGTCCCTACATCCCACCCGTACCCGCGTACCCCCGTACCCACGTACCCCCGTACCCCCGTACCCCCGTACCCACGTACCCACGTACCCACGTACCCACGTACCCACGTACCCACTTCCCCCTGCTGTATAACATTACAGATTGTAAGCACCGGAGACGGCCGTCATACCTGACTTATACGGCTTAAAGCTTAATATTATATTGAAGAGTATGTGAAATGATAAGTCAACTGATTTGTTTTATTGATAAGTTTGTTCAGTTCTTTCTTTTCACTAACCATAAAAAGTGTTATTATGGATCCCAGAGTTGAACAATTCATGGCCAGGATCAAGGCCAAAAATCCTGCTGAGCCGGAATTTCACCAGGCTGTGCAGGAAGTTTCCGAATCGTTGATCCCCTTTATGGAAGAACATCCGAGGTACCGTTATGCGAAAATCCTTGAACGTATTGCGGAACCTGAACGGGTGCTCATGTTCAGGGTTCCCTGGATGAATGACAAGGGTGAAGTGGAAATCAACAGGGGATTCAGGATCGAAATGAACAGTGCCATCGGGCCTTACAAGGGCGGATTGACGGTTTCATCCCACCGTCAATCTCGGAATTCTCAAATTCCTGGCTTTTGAGCAGGTCTTCAAGAACAGCCTGACCACTCTGCCCATGGGGGGAGGCAAAGGAGGATCGGATTTTGACCCGAAGGGAAAATCGGACAATGAAGTCATGCGATTTTGTCAGAGTTTTATGACCGAACTTTTCCGTCATATCGGACCCAATACGGATGTTCCTGCCGGGGATATCGGCGTCGGAGGTCGTGAGATCGGGTATCTTTTCGGACAGTACAAACGGCTTCGAAAATGAATTTACCGGTGTGCTCACCGGCAAAGGCATTGAATGGGGTGGAAGCCTGATCAGCCCTGAAGCCACCGGGTACGGGTCGGTGTATTTTGCCCAGGAGATGCTGAAAACCATGGGTGAAAGCCTTAACGGGAAAATATGTGCCGTTTCCGGGTTCGGGAAATGTCGCCCAGTTCACCGTTCAGAAAATCAATGAACTGGGAGGAAAAGTCATTACCATGTCCGATTCATCGGGTTTTATCTATGATCCTGCCGGGATCGACAATGAAAAGCTGGCGTGGATCATGGAACTGAAAAATATCCGGCGAGGGCAGGATCTATGAATATGCCGAACAGTTTGGTGTTGAATATTTTGATGGAGAAAGACCATGGAAGGTGAAATGTGATGCAGCTTTTCCCTCGGCAACGGAAAATGAAATCAATGAAAAGGATGCCAAAACCCTTGTGAAAAACAATTGCAAGGTGGTTTCGGAAGGTGCCAATATGCCTTCCACCCCCGGGGCGATTGAAGTTTTCTTGCCGAAACGGATCCTTTATGGTCCCGGAAAAGCTGCCAATGCCGGAGGTGTTGCCGTTTCCGGACTGGAGATGACGCAGAATTCCATGCGTCTGCCCTGGAGCCGTGAAGAAGTGGACAACCGGCTACACACCATCATGTTGAGCATTCATGATACCTGCGTTAAACACGGGAAAGAGGAAGACGGGTATGTGAATTATATGAAAGGTGCCAATATCGGAGGCTTTGTCAAAGTAGCCGATGCCATGCTGGCCCAGGGAGTGGTGTGAGTGATGCACAGAATGACCTTATCCCGGATGCCGTCCGTTCCCCCATCGGTGAACAGCGGCATCCGGGTTTCATACCTTGCGGTCAGGAGACAAAGTGCGCGAAACAGGTTCCTGTTTTTTTGTAACTTTGTGCAACTTTCCCGGAGGGATATACTGATGATGAAGCTGATTGATTCTCACACCCATTTATATCTTGACGAGTTTGACGGCGACAGGGCAGAGGTGGTCGGCAGAGCCCGCGAAGCAGGTGTGACGAAACTTTTTTTGCCCAATATCGATTCGTCCACCATCCCGGCCATGTTGAAAATGCGGGATGATTTCCCGGGAGTCTGCTACCCGATGATGGGGCTTCATCCCACTTCGGTGAAGGATGATTACCGGAAAGAACTGGATGTCGTGGAGAAATGGCTGCCGGGGGATGCTTTTATTGCCGTCGGGGAAATCGGGATCGACCTTTACTGGGATAAAACATGGCAGAAAGCAGCAGGAAGACGCCTTTGAAAAGCAGTTGCAGATGGCCCTCCGACATAACCTCCCTGTTGTCATCCATGCCCGGGAATCGTTCACTGAAATTTTCACCGTCCTCGACAGGGTATGGCAGACGGGAATGAAAGGGGTTTTCCACAGTTTTACCGGGAACAGGGACCACGTGAAAAAGATTCTGGAATATGATTTTTATTTCGGGATTAACGGCATTGTGACCTTTAAAAATTCGGGCCTTGGAGAGGTGGTCCGGGATCATCCCGCCGGAAAGGATCCTTCTGGAAACCGATTCCCCTTACCTGGCGCCGGTGCCTTACCGGGGCCGGCGCAATGAAAGCGCCTACGTGAGGTTCGTGGCCGAAAAACTGGCCGGCATCCGGCAGGTAGTTTTGAGGAGATCGCCAGACAGACGACAGAAAATGCAATAGCAATTATTTAATATCGTTGATTAGATGGACAGTGGTCAGAGATCAGTATTGATCATTTATACGGGCGGAACCATTGGGATGGTGCAAAATTCCAGCTAACGGAACTCTGCAGCCTCTTAATTTCGACCAGATTTCCCAGCAGGTTCCTGAATTGCAAAAATTCGGATATCAACCTGCAGACGATTTCGTTCGATCCTCCAATGGATTCTTCCGATATCGGTCCCGATATCTGGATCAGAATGGCCGAGATCGTTTACGAAAATTATGATGCCTACGATGGTTTTGTCATTCTTCATGGCACCGATACCATGGCCTATTCCGCTTCGGCACTGAGTTTTATCTTTGAAAACCTTGCCAAACCGGTCATTTTTACCGGTTCACAGCTGCCGATCGGTATTCTCCGGACCGACGGGAAGGAAAACATTCTCACTTCCATTGAAATCGCCGCGGCCAATGAAGACGGCAAGGCCGGTCGTGCCGGAAGTCTGCATATACTTTGAAAACCGGCTCTACCGGGGAAACCGCACCACCAAGATCAATGCCGAGAACTTCAATGCCTTCCAGTCGGCCAACTATCCTCCCCTGGGCAAGGTCGGCATCAAAATCAAATATAACCGGGAAGCCATTCTTTTTCCCCGGGATAACCGGCCCCTGAAACTTCAGACGGTTTTTGACAACCATATTGCCATCCTCAAACTTTTTCCCGGCATGAACCGGGAATTTATCGATTCCATACTGGGCATCCCCGGCCTGAAAGGGGTGATCCTTGAAACCTTCGGTTCCGGGAATGCCCCGGCCGATGAATGGTTTTTGAAACGCATCCGCCGGGCCATCGAACATGGCATCATCGTGCTCGATGTCACCCAATGCAGTATTGGAAGTGTGAGCCTGGGCGCCTATGAGACCAGCCGGAAACTTTATGAGGCAGGAGTCATCAGCGGGTATGATATCACCACCGAAGCCGCAACGACCAAAATGATGCTGCTTTTCGGACAGAACCTGAGCCATGACGAGATTAAATTGCATTTAAATAGTTCCATGCGGGGTGAAATTACAATCACTTAGTATTTTAATTCGAAAATATTTTTGTATTTTGCGCCGCGTTTTTTAATCAACACGAAAGAGATCAATCCCCTGACTTTTTTGTAACACATTGAAAACGTGCATGAACACCCTACCGCTGATCATGTTCCGGGGGAAAATCGGTTGAATTGGCGGCAAGCAGGGTATGTGTTTTGCTGAAAAGAGGCATTAGAGAACCTTCCGGAAGATGAATCCAAGCTTAGCCGTGCCTCAATTCTAAAAGTTCTTTATTTACGTGAATGGATATCCTTTCCCGGATAGATTATTCCGGGAGCGTACCCCGACAGGAACGTCGGGAGAAAGTGTGTGTACCTTTTTGCCAATCTCTAAGTTCTTTATTTACGGAATGGATATTAAATATTGGAGAGGTGCAGGAGTGGCTTAACTGGCACGCCTGGAAAGCGTGTGTACCTCAAAAGGGTACCGGGGGTTCGAATCCCCCCCTCTCCGCGATCTGAAGAGAAAGCAATGCGGTCCCGGCTTGATATGGGGAAGAGTCTTTGATTCTCAGGAGGTTTAAATGGAACTTTCTGAATGAAATGGTGTTATTTGAGTAAATATAAACCTGATAGCCAAATTTTTGCTTAATTTTGGTTTTCCTCTTCAATTTGAAATCCCGGACCGGGTTCCTGGAACGTTTGTCTGTCGGTTGGAAACAGAACGTTATTATTAAGAGATTATGTTTGAATTTTTTAGAAAATCGTAATAATTTTAGGCACTGATATTCGTTCATAATTTAAAAATTAAACTAAAAACCAATCATGAAAAAGTTATTTGTACTTATAGCAGTATTCGGGATGCTTTTGACGGGAGCATCTTTTGTTGCAGTTGCTCAGGATGACACGACCAGTGAGTCAACGACTGCAGTTACTCCGGCTGACAGCGTCACACAGACTCCGGCCCAGGCAACCGGAACATCAGCTGCTCAGAGTGAAGAAACCGGCGGAGGCCTAAGTGTTCTTCACAAAAATATCAAGCAGAAGTTTATTGAAGGTGGTGCAGGTTTCATGGGTACAATCCTTCTCTCCCTCATCTTCGGTCTTGCCCTTGCTTTTGAGAGGATCATTTACCTCAACCTGGCTACGACCAATACCGATAAGCTTCTCCGCAAGGTTGAAGATGCACTGGACAGCGGCGGAGTTGAAGCTGCAAAAGATGTTTGCCGCAACACCCGCGGACCTGTGGCCAGTATTTTCTACCAGGGTCTTGACCGTATTGACCAGGGGATCGATGTCGTTGAGAAATCCGTTATTTCCTACGGCAGTGTCCAGATGGGCCTTCTCGAAAGAGGACTGAGCTGGATCTCCCTGTTTATTGCCATTGCCCCGATGCTTGGATTTATGGGTACAGTAATTGGTATGATTGATGCTTTCGACAAAATCCAGATTGCCGGTGACGTTTCCCCCTCACTGGTTGCCGGTGGTATTAAAATTGCTCTTATCACCACGGTATCCGGTCTTATCGTCGCAATCATCCTGCAGTTGTTCTACAACTATATCATTTCCAGGATTGATTCTATCGTGAACAAAATGGAAGATGCTTCCATTTCACTCATCGACCTTCTGGTAAAACACAATCTTAAAAAATAAGCAATTATGTCGTTCTCAAAATTAGCATCAATAATATTGTATGTTGTAATGGGTATATCCGTGTTGGTTATAGTCTTCTTCTACTTTGGAGAAAAGCTCGTCAATGAGCAGGACTATCAGGCGAAAGTCAGCCAGCTGGAAAACCAGAGCAACATAGCCAACCGGGTTCAATTTCCAAAAGGATATGGGCGCGGATACCCTCGGTCAGGCCGCTGATTCACTGGCGAAGACTGATTCCACTGCCGAAAAGGCTGATACAGCCCAGGCCCCGGTGGTGGAGAAAATCAATCCTCCTGCCGCTCCGGCCGGACCGGTACATTTTACACTTTACGAAAGACTGGTATACTACAGAACGGATATCGGACTGGGATGGGCTTACATCCTGGCACTGCTCACTGCTTTGCTGGCGATCGTTTTCCCCTTGATCCACATGTTCTCAAATCCGTCTACGATGATCAGAACCCTGATCATACTCGTTGTGGTGGCAGTGATCATCGGCGGCAGCTTATTTGCTCGGATCTGAGGTTCCATTGAATATCCCGGGCTATCAGGGTACGGCCAACAGTGACCCCCAGGTACTGAAACTCGTTGATATGGGACTCATCACAACGTATTTCATCTTCGGCCTGACATTGTTGTCCATCCTCTATTCCGAAATTGCGAAGTACTTTAAATAAAAAAACCGGCCGGGCTGATCTATCACCGGTCTCACCGGCCTATTATAAACTATATATCAAGATGGCAAAGAGAGAATTACAGGAAATTAATGCCGGATCAATGGCGGATATTGCCTTCCTCTTGCTGATCTTCTTCCTGGTGGCTACAACCATGGATGTCGATACCGGAATTTCCAGGCTCCTTCCTCCGATGCCGGAGAAAGACCAGAAAACCCAGACCGATGTCAAAGAACGAAACGTTCTGGTTGTGCTTATCAATAAAGATGATCAACTTATGGTGGAAGGGGAAATATCGGATCTTCCCCAGCTGAAGGAGAAAACCATTGAATTTTTCAGCAATCCGAATAACGATCCGAATCTTCCTGAAATGAAAATGGAAGAAGTCGATTTTCCTCCCGGCGCCTCTCCACAGTTCCCCGACGGGAAGGCTACACTCCCGATTTCACAGGGTGTTGTTTCCCTGCAAAATGACCGGTCTACGACCTACGGAAAATATCTCCGGGTTCAGGATGTCCTGGTCGCTGCGGTCGACCAGCTCAGAAATGAATTCGCGATGAAGTACTTCGGCCGGAAATATGACGACATGGATGGTAAAAACCCTGTGGATGAACAAATTATGGAAGGCATCCGGAACGTTTATAAGATGAACATCTCGGAGGCAGAACCTAAAAATATCGGAGGGACCAAATAATGGCAAAATTCAGAAAAAAAGTGAAAGGCGGATCTCAGCATCTCAACACCGCTTCACTTCCCGATATCGTCTTCATGTTGCTTTTCTTCTTCATGGTCACTACCGTCATGAGGGAAACACAGGTCGAAGTCCAGGTTCAGCTGCCGAAAGCCAAGGAGGTCAAGAAAATTGAAAAGAAGTCCATCGTCAGCTATGTCTACATCGGACGCCCGATCAGCACCCTCCAGGGTCTTTACGGTACCGAACCGATGATCCAGCTGAACGATAAACTGGTCAACGAGGAAGGTGTGCCGGCTGAAGACGTAAAAGACTTTGTTCTTGCTGAAAGGGAGAAACTGGATGAGGCCGATAAGAACAAGATGACCGTTTCCCTGCGTATCGACAAAGATGTTAAAATGGGAAGGGTTACCGACCTTAAACAAGCTCTGAGAATGGCCAACGCTCTGAAAATTAATTATTCAGCCAAAAAGGAATACGCGGCTGAAGTATATTGAACGATTAACTGCTGTAGTACAAAAAGAAAAAGCTGTCTTCCTCCGGGAGACGGTTTTTTTTTGCTCCCTACTCCCCTCCGGGCACCATCAACGGGCTCTGTTCAAATACCTTCCCAGAGGCGCGAAGATGGATCTTCTCGGGTGAGTAAACTGCAGAATATTGCCCCGGTGGAGGGCTTCTTAAGATACTTCCTGGCGGCTGAGCAGACCCGGTTTCACGCTGTAATAGATCCCGAGGAAGGAAACGAAGGCGGTGACCAGGTAAAACATCAGGCTCATGGCGATGCTGGTGTTGACATCCAGATGCATCACCGAGGCCCCGAAAAGAAAAGTGATCTCGCGTGAACCCACTCCGCCGATGGTAATGGGAAGCATGGCCACGATCGATGACAGAAGGAAAATGAACAGGTAATCCAACGTCCTGCCGCTTCCGCCAATGGCCATGAAGATCATCAGGGCGGTTAGCGTCTGGATGAGCTGAACGGCAAGCGAATAAAGTGAGGTACGGGTGAATACCTCTCCGAATGGCGGGAAAAATCTGCGGAAAATGAAATACAGCGTTCCGGCCGATATCGGGATCAGAATCCAGACCAACTGGCTGTAGGGAATGATACCGCGGGATGAATGAACAGTGAAAGGAAAACGGCCAGGCAGAACAGCGCCAGCACGCCGCTGACCCTGTCGAAAAGTACAGCCCAGAAGATCTTCCTGGCCCTGATCCCGGTGGTTTTGTTCAGATGGTATATTTTATAACCGTCACCGCCGATCCCGCCGGGAAGAAAAAGGTTGTAAAACATCCCCAGGAGATAAAGCTTCAGGTTATCTTTTTCGGAAATTTTCACGTCCGTCTGCCTGAAAAAGACGTTCAGCCTGAAAGCGGCCACGGTCTTGGACGCCGTAAACAATAACACTGCGGCCAGAACAAAGCAGAGATTGGTGCGGGAATAGATCTCCATAACCTGGTGCAGATCGATCCGGGTGAACACAAACGCCAGTGCCCCGCCGGAAAGCAGGATCTTCAGCGCCGTTTTGACAAATTTACTTATCCTGGGCCTCACCGGAAATGATGCGTTTGATTTTGAAAGGGGTCTTATTCTGCGACTCAAAATAGGTGCGCATCAGGACGTCGGCCAGAAGGCCGATGGTGATGAGCTGCGAACCCGGTGATGACCAGAAGAATGCCCAGCAAAAGCAGGGGTTTTCCCCAGATATCATGGCCGAGGATTTTCATGACCAGGAGATACAGGTTGATAACAATACCGGCCAGGAGGATGAATATCCCCCAGGTCCCGAAAAGATGCATCGGCCGTTGCATGTATTTCTTAAAGAACAGGATGAGCACCAGGTCGGCCACCACCCGGAAAGTCCGTCCTAACCCGTATTTGGATTTGCCGTATTTGCGGGCGTGATGCCTGACGTTTACCTGCGTGATCGAGGCTCCTTCAAAACTGGCCAGTACGGGAATGAAACGGTGAAGCTCACCATACAGGCGCAGATCTTTCCCCAGGTCGGTGCGGAAAACCTTCAGTGTGCACCCGTAATCCCTGATTCGCACCCCGGTGGTCATCCGGATGAATACAGTTCGCGATTAAACTGGGTAATTTCCTGAAAACCAGGTTGTCCTTCCTGTCGGCCCTCATACCGGCGACCATATCCCAGTCTTCACGTTCCGCCTTCTCAAGCATCATGGGAATGTCGGCCGGATCGTTCTGGAGATCCCCGTCAAGGAGGGCCAGGAATTCGCCACTGGCATGGGCGATGCCTGCCGACAGGGCCGAACTCTGACCGTAGTTCTTCTTTAGCTGGATCAGGGTCATCCGGGGGTGGTTCAGTGAAAGGACCTCTTTTGCCGTCTGGTCGGTCGAACCGTCATCGACGTAGATGATCTCGTAGTCCAAACCTTCCAATGCAACTGTAATCTGTTCAACCAGGGGTGCGATGTTCTGCTCCTCATTAAAGACGCAAACGATGACCGATATTTTTTTCATTCCAGAGAAAAGATGATGTAAAAAATGCGAAATCCCTTGCAAAGATAGAAAATTCGCTCTCATTTATGCCCGGAATTTGGCAGCGGCGACGCCTGAAGGCCGGAGTTTATTCACAAGTTATTAACAATTCTGAAATGTTTCAAAAGATCAGGGTAAAGTTTTCAAAACACCAGTATTTTCAGGAATTACGGGGCTTTTGGTGATGCTTGTCATCGGCGAAGATGAGGGATGTCACCATTTGTAGTTGATTAATATCATCCATTCAATGTTTTGCGTATGTGTTCTTCCAGTAAATTTGATTATAAAGCATTCATGACCCGGGTTGATCCATGTTCCCGGGTACAGGTCATCATTGATGGCTCATTGCCTGGCTTTTCCCCGGCCGAAGTGGCCCTTGTGGGACATCAGGGAAGCAGTAGCCGTCGTGGACAGTTGAGCCCGGTCATGAATGGTAAACCTGAAGACCAAACCTTAAAATGCAGCCATGGAAGTAAAAATTTACGACGCCAACGGAAAAATTGTAGCCGAAAGAGTGTATTATCCCAGAGATGAACAGGGACATTATGAATTTGACCTCACCAATGAGGATACGGGCATTTATTTCGTCAACATCATTGTCGGCAATGAAGTAAAATCGAAGAAACTGATTCTGAAATGATCTTTCCATGATGCATGGCTGAGTCTCGAAACACGGCCCTGTCTTAGGCAGGGCTGTGTTTTACCTGTCCACCGGTTCAGCCAATGGTCTTGAGCTCTGCTGGCTTTCACAGCCAAACGTTTTTCACGGTTTTCGGCATTGTCTTGCCGAAAATTATGTATCTTTCCGTTCAGATTATTATCCCAAAAACACATCATCATGTCAGAACTCAACCGCAGAACCTTTTTCAGGTTATCCGGTCTGGGACTTGCCGTACTGGTAGGTCGCCCGGTCCTGGGCCGGGGATTGACCGGAACAACCTTTTCCGCACCTGCCTCAGCAAGCCGTGTGGGTATTGCCTCATACAGCCTGCGAAAATTTGATGTAGACCAGGTGATCCGCATCATGAATAACCTGCACCTGCAGAAGATTTCCCTCAAGAGCATGCACCTCCCGCTGGATGCCGAAACGGCTGTCATCACTTCGACCATTTCAAAAATGAAAGCTAACGGGCTCGACCCGGATTCGGCAGGGGTGATCTATATGAAGTCGAAGGAGGAAGCCGACAAAGCTTTCAAATATGCCAAAACAGCCGGATTTAAAATCATCGTCGGTGTGCCCGATTATGATCTTCTCGATTATGTGGAAAAACTCGTGAAGGAATCAGACATCATCCTGGCCATTCACAACCATGGTCCTGATGGTCTGCCTTATCCGAGTCCCCTGATGGCATACGACAAAGTCAGGAATCGTGACAAGAGAATGGGACTCTGCCTGGATGTCGGGCATACGGTCCGTGCGGGTTTTGATCCGGTCGACGTGATTGGCAGGGTAGGAGACCGCATCTATGAAACCCATATGCGCGATGTGAGCAGCGCCGACAAAGCCGGTGTTTCCTGCCGGCCCGGCGAAGGGGTGATCGACCTTCCTGCGGTGATCAGTGCCCTGAACAAAATCGGGTATACCGGTTCATACACCATTGAATATGAAGAGGAAGAGAACGACCCTGTGGCCGCCCTCGCCCAGACCGCCGGGTACCTCGAAGGCATCCGGAAAACCTTATGAGGAGAGGGGGGTAACCCCCTTCCCTTTTTTACTTACCTTCAAGCTCGATCATGATGACCGATTTTGATGGCATCCTGACGTTAACGGCATTCCCGGAGGCCGAATAATCCTCGAAAGGCTGTATATTCACTTCTTCCGGCTTACCGAAATCATTCAGCGCATTCATCTGGCCCGCCGTGATGATCTCTCCCCTTGTGATCCGTGCCTTCCGCATTCCTTCAAATACACAGTTGACATCCTGTTCATTTTCCGGGTCCAGATTTGAGAGGGTCACATGGATCTTTCCATCTTTATCTTTCGAACACGACGTATGGATGACGCTGATCTCCCTGTCGCCCCGGATAAATTTTTCCGAGACAAGGCTGCCGGGGATCATCAGGGCATCGTGATGGATGGTGTACATCTTAAAAACATAATAGGTCGGTGTCCTGACCATCTCGCTTCCCCGGGTCAGCACGACGCTCTGAAGCACATTGATGGTCTGGGCAAGATTTGCCATGATCACCCTGTCGCAGTGGTTATTGAAGATATCGAGGGTGATGGCGGCGGAAAGGGCATCGCGAAGGGTATTTTGCTGGAAGAGAAATCCGGGGTTCGAACCGGGTTCCGCATCGTGCCAGTTGCCCCATTCATCGACGATCAGTCCTTTTTCGCGTTTCGGGTCATAACGGTCCATGATCTGTGCATGCCGGGTGATCAGGGTATCCATCACGAGGGCGTTTGCCATCGTCGAGAACCACTCACTGGTCGTAAAATGTGTGGCGGAACCCTTGTAGTTCCAGTTTTCGGTGTGAGCCCGCGTATAATAATGCAGTGAAATTCCCTGGAATGCATGCCTTGTTTGAGGATCTTTCATGAGGGTTTCCGTCCAGTTGTAGTTGAAGTCGGATGCCCCGCTGGCGATCCGGTAAAGCCGGGTATTGCCATAATCCTTGCAAAAACTCGAATAACGGCGCATAACATCGGCATAGAATTCAGGGGTCATATTTCCGCCGCAACCCCAGCTTTCGTTCCCGATGCCAAAATATTTAACGCCAAATGGTTTTTCATGACCGTTTTTCTTCCGGAGTTCTGTCATCGGGCTCACGTTACCGGAATTCAGGTATTCCACCCATTGTGACATTTCCCTGACCGTCCCGCTGCCCAGATTTCCGCAAACCACCGGTTCGCAACCCAGCAGGTTGCAGAGATGCATAAATTCGTGTGTGCCGAAACTGTTGTCCTCAGTCACCCCTCCCCAGTTGGTGTTGATCATGGTTGGCCGTTCATCACGGGGACCAATGCCGTCCATCCAGTGGTATTCATCGGCAAAACATCCCCCGGGCCAGCGAAGGTTCGGGATGGCAATTTCCTTCAGGGCGGCCAGGACATCATTTCTTATCCCGTCGGTGTTGGGGATGTCGGCGTTTTCGCCGACCCAGATACCGCCATAGATCCCCCGGCCGAGATGCTCGGAAAACTGGCCGTAGATGTGGCGGCTGATTGAATATTTTGCCGAATCGGGATAGAAGGTTATCGTGTTCTGCTGAGAAAATGCAGGAATAGCCAGCAGGAGCAAAACAGAAAAAAATGCTGTTCTCATGAGCGTCGCTTTAGTGAGTCGTTTGAGTTTGATCGTTTGAGGTGATGAATTTATGAAGGAACCGGGAAAAAACCTAATCCGTTGCGACTTTCTCAGCAAACCCTGATGATGGTCCATGGGACTCATCTTCTCATCGTCATCAGTGGAGTTTAAATTTTTGTTTATTCTTTTCTTTGGCGGCAAATGAAAATCCACTGAATTCCATATTTGTCATAGAATTGTCCGTATGTCCCCATTGGCAATTTATGCAACTCCTGTAACCTCGTGTTGTTTGTTCCGTCCTTCAGCTTGTCAAAAACCTTTTGCATTTCGTGATCATCATCGCCGGTAATAAATAGAGCGAACGTATTTCCCTTTACCGGGTCAAATTCCGGGGAGGCCATCCAGTCCGCACCAGATATCTCAATATCGCTGCTCTTAAGGTGTGCATTGATGATTCTATCGTACTTCTCCGGCGGCAATTGATCCTTCATCGGGCTATCGCCAAGCCTGGTCAGCGTTAACTCACCCCCAAGGCATTCGTGGTAAAAAGTCATGGCCTCAGAGCAATTTCCATCGAATAAAAGAAATGGTGTACAACGTAACATATCTTCAGATTTTTAAGGTTGTGATATTCAGATTGTTTACTAGAATACATTCTCAATAGATCCTGCCAACGAATTATCACACTTTGCAGCAAAATCGATAACTAAGGATTTCCGAAAACATCCGTCACTCATTCATTACCGGTATTACCTAATTCTTCTGCCAGCCCGATGAGAAGTCCTTCGGGTCCGCGGATATAGCAGAGCCTGTACAAGTCCTCGAACTGAACCACTTCGCCGGTGAGCTGAGCGCCATGCTTACTGAGCCTGGTTATCATCTCGTCGATGTCTTCCACGGTAAACATGACCCGCAGGTAACCGAGTGCGTTCACAGGAGCGTTCCGGTGATCGGCGACTACAGGCGGTGTAAGAAATCTCGAGAGCTCAAGCCGGCTGTGGCCATCGGGAGTGACCATCATGGCAATCTCGACACACTGGGAGCCCAATCCGGTGACACGTCCGGCCCATTCTCCTTCGACGATGGTCCGTCCTTCCAGCTTCAGTCCAAGCTCGGTAAAAAATGAGATTGCCTCATCGAGGGATTCCACGACGATGCCGACATTGTCCATTCGGCGTAATTTATTTTTTTTCATCGTTTTATCTCATTAGGTATAAAAAATGATGAGCAGTTCGTTGTTTTTATTGACGGCCAGGACACCTTCTATTTTTATAATTATCCATCATGAGGTTCATTTCTATTGCTAAACGGGACATTGGCTAATTAATAATCTCGCCCTTGTTATTGGCCAGTTTTTCCCGCCATTTTTGGAGCTCTTCGGGTGTTTGTCTCACCCAATCGGTTATTTCGCCCACAATTTTCAATGGTGCCAGGGAGCGATATGAGCGTGTCGGATTACCCGGAAATTTTTTATCCGTAACATTCGGGTCATTTTCAAAAATCCCGGTCGGTTCAACAATATAAACACGTTCATGTCCTTCACCTTTAGCCAATGCCGCAGCCAGTCCTGCCCCATTAACCGAAGCAGTAAAATAGATGTGGTTCATTTTGAGTTCAGATTTGTAATGAGACGTGTTCCCGGCTTTCAGCAAATCGCCGACCTGCAAATCTGCTTTCGTTCCATGGTAAAAGGGACCTTTGTCCGAAGGCTTATCCTTAAACGAAGTCGCTAATTCGTGATACTTTTTCTCATTGCCCCGGTCACCTATATCTTCATAGCATTTGGCAATTTTTAAATAAAGGGAGGGGAAAGCACTAGAAACAGTGGAGTCATTTATGTTTAAAGCATGCCTCAAAGCCGTTTCCAGCCATTTTAATGTATCGGCAACATTTTTTTGATGTCGGGACAAATAATGAGCAGCAATAAATTTTTCGAAGTCGTTTGTCGCTTCGTTCCAGGCTTGAAGGAACAGGTTGCTTGCCTCATTGGGTTTGCCATTTTCCTCCATGCCTATACCCTGAAGACAGAGTTTGACGATAGTGTTGTTGGGGCTGAATTCCATTTGCCAATTATTTTTATGCTCATCCTGCTAGTGGCCGATAAGTCATTTCATGCATCGGGAATCTCAGGTTCAACCAGTTTCTTCAGTTTTTCCAACGATTCCTGCCATCCCAGATAGCACATCTCAACCGGAATGGCATCAGGGATCCCTTCCTGCACAATGTGTAATTCCGTGCCGCATGAGACCTGTGTCAACCGCACCGTTGTTATCATCTCACCCGGCATATTCGGGTCGTCCATCCGGTCGGTGTATTTAATGAATTCGTTGGGTTTGATTTCCATAAATTCACCTCCGAAGGAATGACTGTTGCCCGTTGAGAAATTCTCAAATGACATTTTGTAGTTTCCTTTTTCGCGAAAGTCACAATGATGCACCTTGCAGATAAATCCGTAAGGCGGAAGCCATGAGGAAAAGGCATCTGCATTGGAAAACGCCCGAAATACTTTTTCGGGAGAGGTGGTAAACACCCGGTGTAAGGTTACGGTATTGTTGGACATGATGATTAGATTTTATGTGAATAGACAGTATCAGATGTATAAGTTCTTCACTTTTTTGCGGACTGAACTCCCCGAATGCACCAAAGACTATCAATCCGGCTTTGTTAACTAAAACATCCAAACCGCCAAATGTTTCAATCACATCGTCACTACTTTTTTACTAGGGGTCTCATGGGGATTGTCACGCAAAAAATGCCTGCCACAGGATTGATCCGTCCGAAAAAAGGGATCCTTTACTCTGTGTACCGTAGCGGCTGTATTCCATCCTTTATTTGCAGGGGACTTCTTTAAAACAAAAAAAGAGCGTAAGCTGGAAATCTCTTGCTCCCAACTCACACTCTTAACTGTTTAGTGACCCCACCGGGATTCGAACCCAGATCATAAGAACCGGAATCTTACATTCTATCCATTGAACTATGGGGCCGGCAAAAATAATATGTCAAATAATTTTTTTCAGTGTTAGTCTTGAAGAACAAAAACAATAAAGATTGATCGTAATTCGCTCTTGCTCAAAACTCACACTCAAACTGTATTCCGACCCCACCGGGATTACTCGCTATCGCTCGTGAGCTCGCTCCCTCCGGTCGCTCGGTTCGAACCCAGATCATAAGAACCGGAATCTTACATTCTATCCATTGAACTATGGGGCCGGTAAAAATAATATGTCAAATAATTTTTTTCAGTGTTAGTCTTGAAGAACAAAAACAATAAAGATTGATCGTCATTCGCTCTTGCTCAAAACTCACACTCAAACTGTATTCCGACCCCACCGGGATTACTCGCTATCGCTCGTGAGCTCGCTCCCTCCGGTCGCTCGGTTCGAACCCAGATCATAAGAACCGGAATCTTACATTCTATCCATTGAACTATGGGGCCGTGTCTGAGGGGCAAATTTATAAATTTAAATTCATTTTTCATTGTCCGCGGGCTCTTTCGCATATTTAATTTCGCATTTTTGTGGGGGTATGGTTCAAAATCCATAATTTTACGCTTTTATTTTTTTACCCAACACCGGTTCACATCATGTCAAAATTTTCGCTGGTTATCCCCGTATACAACGAAGAGCAGATCATTGAGCAGCTTTATGACCGGTGTATGGAGGCCATGCAAAAGATCACCCCCGATTTCGAGATCATCTGCGTGGATGATGGCAGCAGCGACACCACCCTTCCCCAGCTGGTCATGCATCACAAGCAGGATAAGCGTTTCAAGGTGCTTTCCCTCTCGAGGAATTATGGGCACCAGGCGGCCATCCTGGCGGGAATGAGCTATACCACCGGGGAAAACATCGGCATTATCGACGGTGATCTGCAGGACCCGCCGGAAATTCTCCATAAGTTCCTCGAAAAGATCGAGGAAGGATTCGATGTGGTTTATGCCATCCGGAAGAAACGTAAGGAAGGTTTCCTGCGAAAAGCCCTCTACTGGATGTATTACCGGATCCTGAAACGTATGTCGAACGTCAGCATTCCACTCGACAGCGGTGATTTCTCGGTGATGACCCGCCGGGTCGTCGATTTCATCCTGTCGATGCCCGAACAGAGCCTCTATATCCGGGGGATCCGTTCATGGGTCGGATTCCGGCAGACCGGGGTGGAATACGAACGGGATAAAAGACAGGCGGGCGAACCCAAATACTCCTTCCGCAAGCTCCTCTCACTCGCCTATAACGGGATTTTCAGTTTCAGTAATTTCCCCGTGAAAATGCTCACCAGACTAGGAAGTTTCGTCATCTTCGTGTCGTTCATTTATATCGTGATCACCCTGGTGAAAAAATATGTTTACGGGAATGTTCCCCAGGGCTTTACCACCCTTATCATTTTTCTTTCGGTTTTCAGCGGGATCCAATTGCTGGCCCTGGGCATGATCGGGGAATATGTCATCCGCATCTACGATGAATCGCGGAAACGGCCTCTTTTTATCGTGAAAGATAAATATCTCGAATGAACCCGATGAAAATCCTTTCCCGTCTGGTCACCGCCTTTAACCGGATCGATTCACGCCTCCTGGTATTCATCGTCCTTTCGGTTTTTTTTCTCGGTTACCGTCTCAATTTCAATGAAGAGCAGTATTTCGGGTATGCAAAAGCCTTTATGGATAAAAGCTGGTTGCCGGGATCCTTCCTTTTCACGGATTTTCCCGGGCACCCGGTTTCTTTTCCAGTATCTTGCCGGGTTTGCACTGAGATTCATGAGTTTTGAGCAACTGGCTTTTTTCGGCCGTATGACCATGTTTATCCTGTATGCCTTTCCCCTGGCGGCTCTTGCACGGCTGCTGAAGCTGAATAACATCATCCTCGTTTTCTGGCTTGCCGTGATCTATATTCCTCAACAGAATTTCTTTGGCGGGCGAGTGGATGTTCGGGGGACTCGAATCCAAGACGTTCGCCTATTTTTTCATTCTGTGGAGCCTTTATTTTCTCCTGAAAGGTGATCATCTCCGATCGGTGATCTTTGCTGCTGTTGCCACTTACTGGCATTTCCTGGCGGCAGGCTGGTACGGCCTTTACCTTTTCCTCTACATGGTGATCTATCTGTGGAAAAAGGACCGGAAGATTATTTTGCACTGGGTCACCTATGGGATCATCCAAATCCCGCTGCTGGTCTATCTTTTCACCGGCCTTATGGAAAACAGGGAAACCGTGATCCATGGGATAAATACCAACCAGATCTATGCTTATATCCGAAATCCCCAGCATATTGGAATTTTCAGGAGTGTCGATTATTTCTACCATTACCATGCTCCCAAAGTCCTGATGGCCGTCCTGGCCCTGGTCATTGCCCTGTGGATCTTCAGGAAACAGACCCGGGGACTGACCCTTGCCATGAACCGGTTGATGGTCATCATCCTGATCCAGTTACTGGTGTTTGTTCCTGTGGCGTTTTTCGACCGGAACGGGACATTGTTGAAATTCTATCCCTTCCGGGGAAGCGTCATCGCCATGATGCTTTTTCAGCTGATCATCATCATCCAGCTGCGCGACAGGTGGATTCCTTCCTTATGGCAACGGGCCGGACGGGATTTTGGCCGGAAGAAATTTTTTATTCTCCAAATGATTTCCCTGCTGTCTGTCACCCTCATTGTTTTGGGACTGAAGATCGACAGCCGGGTATCGACATATCGCCGCGAAACGCCGCAATGGAACGATCTGAAAAGCCTGGCCGGTTTTCTGCAGCACAAAACCCCGCCTTCCGCCACCTTTCTTTTTCTTTGCCGGGAAGATGAGATGTCGCTCGCCCTTCCCCGTAAGTCGCAGCGCGACAGTTACTATTTTCATAAGTATATTCCCACCACCGGCCGGGGAATCTATGAATGGTACCAACGCTATCAATGGAAGGAGAAGCTCATGAAAGATCCGGACCTCCTGCCCGAATTTGAATCCAAGCATCCGACCGGGTATATCGTGACATGCCACGAGCTCGATGCACCATACCTACGGAAGGTCTATGGCAATCAGACGTACAGTCTTTACCGGTATATGGATGATGGGAAAGGGGAAGTGAGAAAGTGAGGAAGTGATGGGGTGATGGGTGATGGGTGATGAAGGTCAGAGAATGGCGTTCTGACTTTGGCTGACGGAGAAATACGTGGGTACGTGGATACGGGAAGATGCAAGGACGAAGATTATCGTCAGTCCCTTGCCTGGCGAATCAGAATGAAATCGTGCATACAATCGTCCCGGCAGGCACAAGGAAGAAGGGTATTTTCCAATAACTCCGTTCAATGCCACCCGTAGGGGCGGGTCGCGACCCGCCCGTCTACAAGACGAGAATCGTCGTCATTCCCTTCACAGGCGAATCAGAATGAAATCGTAGCTTCTACATATTATTATCCTGAAATGCCTAACTGTCAGATTAAATCGTAGCTTCTGCAGCAACACAGGTAGGGACGCATCGGGAAGTGTCCCTTCTCTATTTTAAAGATAACATCCCAGTTGCGATGGATTTGTATTTTCTCCGTTGTGTTTTTTTGGCTTCTTACCTATATCCCCTCGTGCTCGGTTGCCTTTCTTCCTTCGTGTCTTTGCGCCTTCGTGTTTAAACCTGCCTCCGTGCTCTTCATACGTTTGCCTTATCTTTTCTCTTCCTCAGCGTCTTCGTGTCTTAGTGTTTACCTCCCCTTCGTGCTCTTCCCCACGTATGCTCTTCCTTCGTGTCTTTGCGCCTTCGTGTTTAAACCTGCCTCCGTGCTCTTCATACGTTTGCCTTATCTTTTCTCTTCCTCAGCGTCTTCGTGTCTTAGTGTTTACCTCCCCTTCGTGCTCTTCCCCACGTATGCTCTTCCTTCGTGTCTTTGCGCCTTCGTGTTTAAACCTCCCTTGTGCTCTTCACACGTTTGCCTTACCTTTTCTCTTCCTCAGCGTCTTCGTGTTTACCTCCCCTTCGTGCTCTTCCCCACGTATGCTCTTCCTTCGTGTCTTTGTGCCTTCGTGTTTAAACCTCCCCTTCGTGCTCTTCACCCGTTTGCCGTTCCTTCGTGCTCTTTACCCCACAAGACTATCAATTGACCGTAACTTTTCTTAATTTTGTGCTTTCAAAAAAATCACAATACACGCATTCATGGAATATAACGCACAGGCCATCGAGAAAAAATGGCAGGAATACTGGAAGAAGAACAAGATTTACAAGGTTGAAGTGGATCATTCGAGACCGAAATATTACGTTCTCGATATGTTTCCTTATCCTTCCGGTGCGGGTCTCCATGTGGGGCATCCACTGGGATACATTGCGTCCGATATCTATTCGAGGTTCAAAAGGCTCCAGGGCTTCAACGTTCTGCATCCCATGGGATACGACGCCTTCGGTCTTCCGGCCGAGCAATATGCCATCCAGACGGGTCAGCACCCGGCCACCACCACAGAGAACAATATCCGGCGTTACCGGGAGCAAATGGACAAAATCGGTTTTTCCTATGACTGGGACCGGGAAGTCAGAACCTGTGATCCGGGTTATTATAAGTGGACCCAGTGGGCTTTTATCCTGATGTTCAAACATTTCTACAATAACAAAACCCAAAAGGCGGAGCCTGTCGAAAAACTGGTCGAAGCCTTCGCAACGGATGGGACGGCAGGCATTGATGCCGCCTGTTCGGTAGAAATGCATTTTACCGCCGAAGAATGGCGCAGCTATGGACGAGAAAAAGCAACAGGAGATCCTCCTCAATTACCGTCTGGCTTATCGTGCCGAGACCATGGTGAACTGGTGCCCGGCCCTGGGGACAGTTCTTGCCAACGACGAGGTGAAGGAGGGTATTTCCATCCGTGGCGGACACCCCGTGGAACAGAAGAAGATGCAGCAATGGCTCCTGCGGATCACCGCCTATGCTCAGCGGCTGGTGAGCGGCCTCGACGGCATCGAGTGGTCGGAGTCGTTGAAAGAGATCCAGCGGAACTGGATCGGTCGTTCAGAAGGGGCCGATATCTGGTTTGAACTTAAGGGGCATGAGGAGAAGATGCAGATTTTCACCACCCGCCCCGACACCCTGTTTGGGGTCAGTTTCATGGTCGTTGCCCCCGAGAGCGAATTGACAGGGTTGTTGACCACCCCCGGGCAGAAAGACGCAGGTGGAAGATTACCTGGCTTACGTCAAGACGCGGTCGGAACGCGAGCGGATGGCGGAGGCCCGGAAAGTGACCGGCATATTTACCGGAAGTTACGCCATTCATCCCTTTACCGGGGAGGAGCTTCCCGTGTGGATCAGCGAATATGTTCTGGCCGGCTACGGAACCGGCGCGATTATGGCCGTACCGGCGCATGACGAACGGGACTATGCGTTCGCAAAGCACTTCGAACTTCCCATTCCCCAGGTGATCGAAGGCGACATCTCGCAGGGGGCGTTCGACTCCAAAGAGGCTCGGGTGATCAATTCGGGTTTTATCACCGGGCTGATGGTTCCCAAGGCCATCGAAAAAATCATTCAGGAACTCGAAACCAGGGGAATCGGTAAACGACGGGTGAACTACCGTCTGCGCGACGCCATATTCAGCCGGCAGCGCTACTGGGGCGAACCCTTCCCCATTTATTACAAGGACGGATTGCCCTATCCCCTTGATGAAAAGGACCTGCCTCTCGAGCTGCCGGAAGTGGATGCCTTCAAACCGACCGAAGACGGCGATCCGCCCCTCGGACGCGCGCAGAACTGGCAAACGGAGGACGGCTACCCGCTGGAAATGAGCACAATGCCCGGTTTTGCCGGCTCTTCCGCCTATTTCATCCGCTATATGGACCCAAATAATGATCAGGCCCTGGTCTCTCCCGAAGCCAATAGCTACTGGCGTAATGTGGATCTTTATATCGGGGGGATCGAACATGCTGTGGGTCACCTGATGTATTCCCGGTTCTGGAATAAATTCCTTTTCGACCTGGGGTATGTGATCGAAGACGAACCTTTCCGGAAACTGGTGAACCAGGGGATGATCCAGGGGCGCTCCAACTTCGTGTACCGGGTAAAAGATACCAATATGTTCGTATCGGCCGGGCTCAGGGATCAATACAATGTGACGCCTATTCACGTGGATGTCAATATCGTACGTAATGACATCCTCGACATTGATGCTTTCCGGGAGTGGAACCCTGACCATGCCGGCGCCGAATTTATTCTGGAGGATGGGAAATATATTTGTGGATGGGCCGTTGAAAAGATGTCGAAGTCGATGTATAATGTCGTAAACCCCGACAGTATCATCGAGAAATACGGAGCAGACACGCTCCGGATGTACGAAATGTTCCTTGGCCCTATTGAACAGTCAAAACCCTGGGATACCAACGGCATCGACGGTGTCTACAAATTCCTCCGCAAATTCTGGAAACTCTTTTATGCCGGAAACGGGGAAATGATCGTGACAGATCAGAAGGCAACGGAAGATGAACTGAGGATTCTCCACAGAACCATCCGTAAGGTCGGAGAAGACATTGCCAGGTTTTCCTTTAACACCTCGGTGAGTGAATTTATGATTTGTGTGAACGGCCTTACCGAACTGGATTGCCACAAGCGGGAGATCCTTGGGAGTCTCGTGGTTATCCTGTCACCATTCGCTCCCCACATCGCCGAAGAACTCTGGCATGCCCTCGGATATGAATCCAGTGTGGTGGACGCCACGTTTCCACCGTTCGATGAGAAATACCTCGTGGTGGACGCTTTTGAGTACCCGGTTTCCTTTAACGGGAAGATGCGCTTTAAGATCATGCTTCCCCTGGATATGCCCGGGAAGGAGATTGAAAAACAGGTGGTATCCCACGAGGTCGCACAGAAATGGCTGGAAGGGAAGGAACCCCGGAAGATCATCATCGTTCCGGGCAAGATCATTAATATTGTTATCTAAACCCTGATTATTGAGTGAAAAAAACATACCTGACCCTACTCATCATCATAGCCGCAGTGGCTGTTGGGGTCATCATATACCGCTGGAAAACCGTCCGCCTCAAAGCTGAGGACAAAGCTGAAATCCTTGCCGAAGAGAGCGAGGAAGAACCCCCTCCGCCCGTGATCAATTACCTTTACGGGATACCTTCCGATTCCTTCATGATCGAAACCGGCCATGTGGACCGAAACCAGCCACTGTCCCTGCTTCTGGAAAAATACGGTATCACCAACCGGCAGATTCACGACATCGACGTTAAAGCGCGGGGGATTTTCGACACCCGAAAATTCCGCCGGGGCAATCCGTATACGGCCTTTCTGGAAGGCGATTCGGTGAAGACCCTGGATTACCTGGTCTATGAGCATTCCCCGGTCGATTACGTGGTGTTCCGTTTTAAAGATTCCCTGGATGTCTGGAACGGGACCAAAGATATCGATACCGTGAGGAAGAACTTTTGTCACGACCATTCAGACCTCGCTGTGGAACGCCATGACCGATCAGCATGCCAATCCCATGCTGGCAGTGCGGCTGTCGGAGATCTATGCCTGGTCGATCGACTTTTTCGAACTCCAGAAGGGCGACAGCATCCGGGTGGTTTACGATGAGTTGTATGTCGACAGCACTTCCTTCGGGATCGCCCGGATTGAAGGGGCCTTATTTCAGGCACATGGGAGTGGACTTCTGGGCGATTCCTTTTGTGCAGGACAGCACCCGGGACTTTTTCGACGATCAGGGCAAGAGTTTGCGCAAGGCCTTCCTGAAAGCTCCGCTGAGGTATTCGCGGATCAGTTCACGTTTCTCCAACTCGCGATATCACCCGATCCTGAAGATCCGGCGACCGCATCACGGGGTGGATTATGCGGCCCCCACGGGTACGCCCGTCCATGCGATCGGCGACGGACTGGTGATTTCCAAAGGCTATAACGGTGGCGGGGGCAACGCGGTCAAGATCAAGCATAACGGGGTCTACACCACATCCTATATGCACCTGCACGGCTATGCGAGGGGATTGCATCGCGGAAGTTATGTTAAACAGGGGGAAGTCATCGGTTACGTGGGAAGTACCGGACTGGCCACAGGCCCCCACCTCGATTTCCGGGTTTACAAGAACGGTATGGCCATCGATCCGCTGAAAATGGAAGCCCCTCCTGTTGAGCCTGTCAAAGAAGATAACATGACGGCTTTCACTGAAGTGAAGAACCAGGTGATCTATATGCTGGGTAACTTTTAGCCGTTTCTGACAGGGGAACCGGGCGCCTTGCAAAGACCTCTATCCTGACAGTTCATTAATGGGGCGAACCCCCTGCTATGTGAATCTTCAGCGCCATTACACGGTCAGTGTCCTCGACCGGCTCACTGACCCGGGCATCCGGTCACGTTCCCTTCGATGATTTCTTCAATGATTTTCGGGAAATGCCGGTATTCGAGCTGGTGGACTCGTTCTGCGAGGCTCTCCGGGGTGTCGCCGGGCAGAACGGGACACCTGGCCTGGAAGATGATGTCGCCCCGGTCATAGTTCGAATTCACATAATGGATGGTGATCCCCGATTCACGGTCGCCGTTTTCGATAACCGCCCGGTGAACATTCATGCCATACATGCCCTTGCCGCCATATCGGGGCAGGAGGGCGGGATGGATATTGATGATCCGGCCGGGGAAGGCGTTGATCAGATCGGCGGGCACGAGCCAGAGGAAGCCGGCCAGAACGATAAAATCGGTGCCGGAATCCCTGAGGGTCTGTAACACGGTTCCGTTTTCGTAAAAATCCTCCCGTGAAAAACTCACCGAAGGGATGTTAAGGGCGGCGGCACGGAGATGGACACCGGCATCCTTCTTATTCGACAGGATCAGGGTGACTTTCGCCAGGTCATTATGCATGAAAAATCGACCGATATTTTCAGCATTGGTGCCCGAACCAGAAGCGAAAACGGCTATCTTTTTATAAGCCATTGTTTTGCAGATTTGAAGATGGTGAGAAAAAATTTCGAACGTTTTTGAAATTCGAATTCATTATTATGCAAAATATTCCACAAAAAAAAACAATATTTCCGTCAAATTCTGATTTTTTTTGTTTGTTTTTAAGCGATTATTGCATTTCTTTGCACAGTCAAAAAATTCACTTATTATTAATTAAATTTTACGCTATGTCTGATATCGCATCAAGAGTAAAAGCCATTATCGTTGATAAGTTAGGTGTTGATGAGAATGAAGTTACTCCGGAAGCTAGCTTCACAAATGACCTCGGAGCAGATTCTCTTGACACTGTTGAACTGATCATGGAATTCGAAAAAGAATTCAACATTGGTATTCCCGATGATCAGGCTGAAAATATCAGCACAGTTGGTGAAGCCATCAAGTACATTGAAGAAAACGCTAAGTAATTTGTAATTTTTTCGGTTTTATGGAATTAAAGCGGGTTGTTGTCACAGGACTCGGAGCTATCACTCCGCTGGGGAATAATGTGTCCGATTTCTGGAAAAATCTGGTGGACGGAGTTAGCGGAGCTAATCCAATTACCCGTTTTGATGCCGAAAAATTCAAAACCAAATTCGCCTGCGAAGTCAAGAATTTTGACCCCACACAGTATTTTGACCGGAAAGAAGTCAGAAAACTCGATCCCTATGCCCAGTTTGCCCTGGTGGCTGCTGATGAAGCAGTGAAAGATGGCGGGTTCAATTTTGATGAACTCGACACCGACAATATCGGAGTAATCTGGGCATCGGGTATTGGTGGGATAGAGACGTTCATGGAGGAGATGAAGAACTATGTGACCGGGAAATTACATCCCGCGGTTCAGCCCGTTCTTCATTCCCAAGATGATCTCTGATATCGCCGCCGGACACATTTCCATGAAATACAAGTTCCGGGGTCCGAATTACGGTACGGTTTCAGCCTGTGCTTCATCGACCAACGCTCTGGTTGATGCCTTCAACCTCATCCGGCTTGGAAAAGCTTCAGTTATGGTGGCCGGTGGTTCTGAAGCGGCCATTAATGAAGCCGGCATGGGTGGCTTTAACAGCATGCAGGCCATCTCCACCAATAATGAGAATTACACCAAAGGCTTCCCGTCCTTTCGATGCAAACCGCGATGGTTTCGTCATGGGAGAAGGCGGAGGTGCTCTTATTCTCGAAGAATATGAACATGCAGTGAAAAGAGGTGCAAGGATCTATGCTGAATTTGCCGGTGGCGGTATGTCGGCCGATGCCTATCATCTCACCGCTCCCCATCCCGAAGGTCTCGGCGCAAAACTGGTCATGCAAAGGGCACTGGATGACGCCGGGATGATTCCCTCTGATATCGATTATATCAATGTCCACGGAACATCGACGCCCCTGGGTGACATTTCTGAAACCCGTGCCATCCGGGATGTGTTTGGAGATGCCGCCTATACACTGAATATCAGTGCGACAAAATCGATGACCGGCCATCTGCTCGGTGCTGCCGGCGCCGTCGAAGCCATCGCCGTGATCATGGCCATCAACCATAACATCATTCCGCCGACAATTAACCTCGAAAACCCGGACCCCGATATTGACCCCAGGCTGAACCTCACCCCCAATAAAGCTCAGGAACGGGAAGTGAACTGTGCCATGAGCAATACCTTCGGCTTTGGCGGGCATAACAGTTCTGTCATCTTTAAAAAGCTAAGGATTAACACGAAGTGATTGGAAGCTTTGGTCGGATATTTGTCATTCCTTTCAGCCGCAACAAAGAACTCGTCAATAAGCTTACCCCTATTCTCGGATTTGCCCCTGTAAGGATCCGTCTCTATGAAATGGCCTTTATTCATAAGTCGGCGTCGGTCGTTATGCCCGACGGGGAGGTCATCAACAATGAACGACTCGAATACCTCGGCGATGCCATCCTTGCTGCCATTGTCGCCGATTATCTCTTCCGCCATTTTCCCAATAAAGATGAAGGCTTCCTGACCAAGATGCGGTCCAAAATGGTGAAACGCAAACACCTGAACCTTCTCGCTTACCGGATGGGGATCAATAAGCTCATGGTAACCCACACCAACCCGGTGAATGTCTCACGTCATCTCTACGGAAATGCTTTCGAAGCCCTCATCGGTGCCATCTACCTCGATAAGGGATACAAACAGGCCGGAAAATTCATCGAACGGATCATCGAACGGTATGTCGATCTCGAGAAACTCCGAAAGTCGGAATCCGACTATAAAAGCAAACTCATCGAATGGGCCCAGAAAAACAAGCAGGAAGTGATTTTTGAAAGCATCGAGGAAACGCCGCAACCGGGTCATAACCCCCAGTTTGTTTCCCATATCCGGATCCTGACGCAGGAATATGGCAGGGGTGTCGGAAATTCAAAAAAGGAGGCTGAACAGAAAGCTGCCCGTGCCGCCATCGAAAAACTTGCCAGTATCTGATCCTTTCCTTATCTTCCCAAAAAACCGTATTTTTGCTAAAATGTCACGACGTGAGCAAGAAACGCATCAAACTCGACGATACGGATACCTTTGATTTTTTTCTGCTGGGCATCTCCTCATTTGAAAAAGATTACCGGCTGATCTGGAACATGAACAACACGTTGGGTTTCCAGTTTTTCCGGACCGGCAATCACCAGGCATACAATAAAAAAGAAGGCACCGAACAGGGATTTGCCTGTTACCTTTACAAGGATGAAGACAGGCATCTTCATTACCGGTTCGTGGCCAATAAGTCGGAGGAAGGATACCTGCTGGAAGAGTTGAAAAATATCGATTATTTCCTGCTCGTCACGCGGAGATGTCGGGAAAGAGGCGTCACTTCCCTGCGCAACGGGATATCGGCTCTGGAGAATGTGCAGGCGGTATTTCTCATCGACCCCGAGACCCTGAAAAACAGGCAACGGCTCATCCCCGGGTAAGATTTTCAGAAGAGCCAGCGGAAAAAAGGATAGATCGTCGACCATACCGGTATGTCCAGAAAATTCTGATAGCCTTCCCTGAAAAGCCGGATCACCTCCCGGGGTTGTTTTGTCAGGGGAAGGAACAGGTGGGGATAAAAAGGGAAAAAGCTGAATATCAGGTCGAGAACCATGTCGAGGAACAGGAGCAGAAGAAGAACGAACAGGTTCAGGATTTCGGTGGTGTAAAAGACCAGACCCGGGTAAAGGGTGGTCTGGGAAATGATCACCGTCAGCCAGATGGCGAGCTTGATCAGCGTGAAACCGTTGAACAGGTAGGATGTTTTGGCCCGTGTCAGTGTGATGAGCCGCATCAGGCCGGAAATCAGTGACACCGCGACCAGCGCCAGAATGAGCCTCCAGATGAAACTCGGCACCGGGAAAAATATCAGGGAAAGCACCAAAATCACCGGGCGGACAAATCCAAGGATGAAATGAACCCGGTACGCATGGGCACTTCTCGGGACCACCACCTCATGGTACTTTCGTTTATACCCGACGTTATGCATGAACGGGCCGTTATTCTCAAGACGGATGTCGCGCACCTTCAGCATGGAATAACGGAATGGCGTTGAATTGGCCTTCCGGTGAGGAGAATAAAAACAGTCTTCCCGGGCATCTTCCCTCTTCTCCACCCTGAAAAAACGGATCACATCTTTCCAGCCGGTGTTAAAATGACCCAGCCGGAACCATATTTTCCGGTTGCTGTAGATGTGACTCAGGATGACGATCCCGATGATCCAGAAGAAGATGGTACCGACGATGATCATGAATTCCCTCGTTATAGCCAGGTAGACCGGAACGAGGATCAGGGCAAATCCAAGAGGCACGGCCAGATAATGACCGATGTACCGGAGAAGGAGGAAGAAATCGTTGTTCTCAAAGAATTCGCGCTCAGCCTTCAGCTTTTCATATTTCATCCGGGCCCTGGCCTGCGCCTTTTCCCTGGCTTCGCGGATGATCTCTTCATAAACGGAGTCATCAATGTCATCGACTTCATCCGCCGGTTGGGAAACATGAATTTCTGCGCCTTTTTGTTCCTGCCTGAGAACGATTTCATACGCTTCACAAATCTGGCGGAACTGCTCCGGAGCACCCGGACTCTTGTTCACGTCGGGATGGTATTTCATCGCCAGCTTCCGGTAAGTCTTTTTTAATTCTTTTTCGTTAACCCCGGGCCGGACACCAAGCAATTCATAGTACTTTTCGAACATCGGCAGGCAAATAAAACATGCAATCTAAAAGAAATCCATGGGATTTCATATTTTGCAGTTTAAAATCTTGAGGAAGGAAATTGTGAGAACCTGGGCAGCCGATGCGTTTGACGTTTCGATTGATTTTATTGTCTATGGGGGATTTCCATTGCATTGGGCAATTTTTTATGGCAGGCCTTTTTGTTCGCAGCGTATAAATAGGCACCAGGAATTTGTCTTTACATCGCATTTCCGGAGGCTAAGTTTAAATAAAGTTCCTAATTTTAACCAGTGAATCAAAAAACAGCAATAGAAGCACTCAAGGAGCGGGAATAAGGGAACATTTTCCGGACATGAATCGTGGCATAGATAGAAAATGAACATCAAAACACTTCCTGAAGCGGAGGGAATTGGTTTGACAATGAGGAGAAGGACTGACTTCAGGAGAGAATGCTGGGGAGTGAGATGACCTGGCTGAAAAAGGTGGGGGCCGGACTTCTGTCCGACCCCCGGTCTACTCTACCCTCTACGCTGGTCTATGAAAAAATTACCTGTCTGTAATAGTTGCTGAACTTTACACCACAAATCTACATCGAAATTCGGTTAATGAAATCTAACGAATGTTAAAGTATGTTAAGTCGTTAGACGCCGCACTCCACGGAATATTATATTTGTATTGGCATGAGCAAAAAACTGTTATGGATACTGGCAGGCGTGATGGCCATTGTGATGACCGGACTGATCCTGGTGCAAACCTATTGGATCAGTAATGCCTTTAATATTAAGGAGCGGCAGTTCGCTCAGCTTGTGGCCGGCTCAATGTCGAACCTGAGCAATGAAATTGAAAGCCGCGAAGCCGCCTATTTTCTTAACCAGTTCCTCTCGCCCCAGGCGGAGACCGACACGGCAGGAAGCGGGGGACTGTATTTTAACTACCATATGGAGTCGCACTCCCTGCTCAACCAACAGAATCTTCAGCCGGATTTTCACTACGACCAGCAGATCACCATTCAGAACGAGGGGCCCGGCAAAAAGATGAACCAGGATCATATCCGGATCAATGTCAATAACGACAGCATGACAGTCAGCGGGCGCAGTGCTTCCGGTGCCGATACCCTTCTGCATGCTGAGGCAACAAAACCGGGAAACCTGACTATCCCGCCCGGCCTTCAGCAAAAAATCAAATCCAGGCAGGAACTCATCGACAAGGTCATGTCACGCATGTTCGGCCAGCGCCTGAAGGTGGAGGACCGGATCTCCCCGCAACAGCTCAGGGCTTCCCTCGACGAAGAACTCGCCGACAACGGGATCTTTCTCAATTATGAATTCGCCGTGCTCAGGAGCGATGGGAAAATTGCTTTTAAATCGGAAGGCTACCATCCTCAGGAAGGCACCCGCGTGTTTACATCCCAGCTATTTCCGCAGGACCTGTTCAACAGTCCCAATTACCTCCGGATCTATTTTCCCGAACAGCGATCCTTCCTGTTCCGCGCCATCGGCTTTATCGGCTTTACCTCCGTCCTTCTCACCACCATCATTATTGTCATCTTCGTGTTGACCCTCTGGGTCATCTTCCGCCAGAAAAGACTGTCGGAAATTAAAAACGATTTCGTGAACAACATGACCCACGAACTCAAAACCCCGATCTCCACGATTTCACTCGCTTCACAGATGCTGAGCGATAATAGCATTCCTGTGGCCAACAAAAACCTTTCTCATATCTCACGTGTTATAGATACGGAAAGCAAACGCCTTGGATACCAGGTTGAAAAAGTGTTGCAAATGGCCGTCCTCGACAAGGGCAGGCTCAAGTTGAGGGAAAAGGTCCTCGATGTGCATGAGATCATCAATTCGGCCGTCAATAATTTCGGGCTACTGGTGAAAAAACGAGACGGCTACCTGAACTGGAACCCGGCTGCCGAAAAGTCATCTTGTCAAAGCCGACGAGGTTCACCTGACCAATGTGATCTCAAACCTGCTCGACAATGCCATGAAGTATTGCAAGGATGAACCGGAAATCGAGATCAGCACGCGGAATGAGAAGAATAACCTGGTCATAAGCATTGAAGACCATGGCATCGGGATCAGCAAGGATGACCAGAAGCGGATTTTTGAGAAATTTTACCGGGTGCCGACAGGAAACCTGCATAATGTCAAAGGGTTTGGCCTGGGACTGAGTTATGTGAAAAAGATCGTGGAGATCCATAACGGCAGGATCGAACTGAAAAGTGAACTTCATAAAGGAACCAGATTTGATATATTCTTACCTCTATACGAAAACTAACGATGCCTGAAAATGACATTAAAACGCGGATACTCCTGGCTGAAGATGATGAAAACCTGGGTTCATTGCTGCAGGAATATCTGAATGCGAAAAATTATGAGGCCGACTGGCTCACCAACGGAGAAAAGGCCTTTAAAGCTTTCGAACGAAATCATTACGATATCTGTATCCTCGATGTGATGATGCCCGTGAAAGACGGATTTACCCTGGCAACCGATATCCGGATGCTCGATAAGGATATGCCGGTGATCTTCCTCACGGCCAAATCACTCAAGGAAGATATTTTTGAAGGATTTACCCGCGGGGCCGATGATTACATCACCAAGCCCTTCAGCATGGAGGAACTGATCTACCGCATCGAAGCGATCCTTCGCCGGACAAAGGGCGGCTCTGAGAATAAGGACCATGTCTACGAGCTGGGCACATATAAATTCGATGCCCAGAAACAAACCCTCGTCCATCAGGGGATCACCCAGAACCTGACCACAAAGGAAAACGAACTCCTTCGCCTGCTGTGCAATAATACCAACCGGATCCTCGAACGTAATTTCGCCCTGAAAGCCATCTGGATTGACGACAATTATTTCAATGCCAGGAGCATGGATGTCTACATCACCAAACTCCGGAAATACCTCAAGGACGATCCGGACGTCCAGATCATCAATGTCCACGGCAAAGGATATAAGCTCATCGTCGACACGGAGACCGGGGCCTGAGTGCGGCACGCCTTCCGCCTGAATTTTCCATCGGCAAAATATGCCGTTCCCACGGCAAGGCGTCTTTTCTCATCTTTTTTGCTAAATTGCAGGGAATTTGACCGCCATCAATTCCCCGCAGCTATGAAAAGAATCAGGTACATCCTGCTCATGATCCTGCCCTTGTTGTTCCTGAGCAGCTGCCTCACGGTATATGAAAAATACACGCTTAACCGCGACGGTTCCGGGACCATGGAATACCTCATCGATATGAGCGAACTGCAATCCCTGATGCAGGCCTTTTCCGACAGTACCATGGAAGGGATGAAAAGCCTGGAGGTCGACCAGTCCTTCCGGGAGTTTATCCCGGGTCTCAGGGCGATACAGGGAATTTCGAATGTCAGGCTCACCGGCGATGCCGCTCATTATATTTACGGTATCAAATACGATTTCACCGGCCAGGAAGCACTGAATAAAGCCCTGGCCACCATCCTTGATGAAAAGAATGAGAGCAGCGCCCGTTTTGTTGAACTGAAAAGGAAACGCTTCACCAGGCTGCCTCTTACCTCGAGTGAATTCTCCAGCGGAGGTCTGTTCGGCGGGAATGATTCGACCGACAACAGCATGGCATCACGGATGCTGGATGCAATGGATTATAACATCTCCGTGACCTTTCCCAAACGGGTCAGGAAGGTGAAATCGGATGCCGACATATCCCGGGAAGGGGACAGGACCGTCACCATCCGGGCCACCTTCAACCAGATCATCCAGAACAGCGACTTTCTCAAAACTGAAATTAAAACCCGATAAACACCATGAAATACGCGATCCTCGGAACCGGCCTCATTGCGGCAGCTCTTTTTCTGTATTCTGTCTATGTTTTCGCCGTGAATCCCCATGGATTTAAGCCCATAGCTTATGGGTTCCTGGGGTTTGCCATCGTCTTTTTCATCCTGGTAATCATCAGGAAGGTCATGGAGGACCGGGAGCTGCGAAGCCGGACTGACAAGGAATCCAAAAGGCCATAAGCCGGGGAATATTCAGTGCCTTCCCGTGCCTAATCCAGCTTCAGCACAGCAAGGAATGCAGATTGGGGAACTTCGACATTCCCGATCTGGCGCATCCGTTTCTTCCCCTTTTTCTGTTTTTCAAGGAGTTTTCGTTTCCGGGTGATATCACCGCCGTAACATTTGGCCGTGACATCCTTGCGAACGGCTTTGACCGTTTCGCGGGCGATGATCTTGGCCCCGACGGCTGCCTGGATGGCAATGTCGAATTGCTGGCGCGGGATCAGTTCCCTGAGCTTGGAACAGATCCGGCGGCCGAAATCATAGGCATTATCCCGGTGGATCAGCGTGGAAAGGGCATCCACCATCTCACCGTTCAGAAGGATATCGAGCCTTACCAGGTTGGCCTGCTTATAGGAAGAAGTATAATAGTCGAACGAGGCATACCCCTTGGAAATGCTCTTCAGTTTATCGTAAAAGTCAAAGACGATCTCTGCCAGCGGAAGTTCGAACGACAGTTCCACCCGGTTGGAGGTCAGGTAAACCTGGTTTTTAAGCGTGCCGCGTTTGTCGAGGCAAAGCTTGATGATGGGCCCGACATAATCGACCTGGGAGATGATCTGGGCCGAAATATAGGGTTCTTCGATGTGATCGATCACCGTGGCATCGGGAAGCCCGGAAGGATTGTGGACATCAACGATCCCCTTCCTGGTGGTATAGACCTTATAGGAAACGTTGGGGACGGTGGTGATGACGTTCATGTCGAATTCACGTTCCAGGCGTTCCTGGATGATCTCCATATGGAGTAATCCGAGGAAGCCGCAACGGAAGCCGAAACCGAGGGCTGCCGACGATTCCGGGATGAAGGTCAGCGATGCATCGTTCAGCTGAAGTTTTTCGATGGACGCCCGCAGATCTTCATAATCGTCGGCATCGACAGGATAAATTCCGGCAAACACCATGGGTTTGACATCCTCGAAGCCGGAAACCGGCTTGATGCAGGGTCGTTCAACATGGGTGATGGTGTCGCCCACCTTCACCTCCCTGGAGGTTTTGATCCCGGAGATGATGTATCCCACGTCTCCGGCTTTGAGTTCTTTACGCGGTTCCGTGGTGAGATGCAGCACACCGATCTCGTCGGCATTGTATTCTTTTTTCGTCGCGTAAAATTTAACTGCGTCGCCCTGTCGGAGGGTCCCGTTGAAGATCCTGAAATAGGCGAAAATTCCCCTGAACTGGTTAAAAACAGAATCGAAGATCAGGGCCTGCAGCGGGGCCTCCGTGTCCCCTTTGGGAGGAGAAATCTTCCTGATGATCGCCTCAAGGATCTCATCGACACCCTGTCCTGTTTTTCCGCTGGCCTCAATGATATCTTCCCGGTCGCAACCGGTAAGGTCGACGATCTGATCCTTCACTTCCTCGGGCATTGCACTGTCCATGTCCATCTTATTGAGCACCGGGATGATCTCCAGATTATGATCGATGGCCTGGTAAAGGTTCGAGATGGTCTGTGCCTGTATGCCCTGGGTGGCATCGACGACAAGCAGGGCCCCTTCGCAGGCGGCGATGGAACGGGAGACTTCGTATGAAAAATCGACGTGACCGGGCGTGTCGATCAGGTTCAGGGTGTATTTCTTCCCCTCATACTCATAAAGCATCTGGATGGCATGGCTCTTGATGGTGATGCCCCTTTCCCTCTCGAGATCCATGTTATCCAGGACCTGGTCTTTGAAATCCCTCTCCGATACCGTCCCGGTTTTTTGCAGGAGCCGGTCGGCCAGGGTGCTTTTCCCATGGTCGATATGGGCAATGATGCAAAAGTTTCTTATATGATCCATACGTGAATGAAATTGAGTACAAATATATACAAATTAATGTGAAGGATGAGTGCGGGATGAAGGGGAGAGGCATGGAATCGCGCTTTACTTTTCAGTACAGCCGTGCCACGGTGTAGGGATGGCGGGTGACATCGAGAAACTTCTTCAGTTCGCTGAATGACAGGGCGAAGAAATGCGTCTTTTCTCCGGGGAGGAAGGCAAGCAGGCGGTCGTTTTCCAGGTTTTCGTCAATATAAACTCTGATCCGTGCCGGTTTGTCATGAACCAGTCCCAGCACCGATACCGACCCGGGCTCCTGGTCGAGATATTTTTTCAGCCGTTGCGGCGAAGCAAAACTGAGCGTATTGTGACCGGTCAGTTTTTTGAGGCGTTCGATATCCAGCTCCCGGTCGAAATCGAGGACGGCGAAAAAATGGTTCTTTCCGTGATTATCCCTGAAAAACAGGTTCTTACATCTTTGAAGGTTGTTTTCCGACCAGAAACGGGCAGCAGGGGGCCACGCGCCGGGGTAACCGGTTTCAATTTCTGTGAAAGCGATCCCCGCTGCAATCAGACGTTCAGCCATTTCATCCTTGCGGTTCATCAGCGTTTATGACATGAACACTTCGACGGTGTTGGATGTTCCGAGAATCTTGTCCGGGATAAAGCTTCCCTCTATTTCCGCCCCGTTCACGGTCATTTTTTTGACGCCTTTGTCAGCGCCCGACGGGTTATGAAAAATGACTCGTATATTTTTACCACGCAACCGCCGGTTCACCTCGAAGGTCTTCCATTCGGGGGGTGAACAGGGATCGATACGGAGGCCGTTATGCACGGGTTTGATCCCCAGGATATACCGGCTGGCGGTAAAATATGCCCAGGTTGCCGTCCCGCTCAGCCAAGGCAGCCGCGAGGCGCCGTACCTCGGACTGTATTTGCTGTGGGTCGACTGGGCGTAGACATAGGGTTCGATTTCCCGGATCTCCGCTTTGTCATTGTAGGCTGAAGGCAGGTACGCCCGGAAGTATTCCCAGGCCCGGCGGCTGTTGCCCAGCATGGTCTCGGCGATAACGGCCCAGCCCTGTGTATGGTTGAAGATTCCGGCATTCTCCTTCATCCCTTTATTCATCAGCGTGGCGCGGATCACGGTATAATCAGTCTTTTCATAGGGCGGGGAACAGATCATCAGGCCGTATTCAGTGGCCAGATGTTCCTTCACAGCGTTCATGGCTTTGCGTCCTTTTTCCGGTGAAGCATGGCCGCTGTATACCGCCCAGGATTGCGGATTGAGGAAGATCTTTCCCTCCTCATTTTCCGATGAGCCGAACGGAAGGCCGTCATGGCGGAAGGCCCGCTTGTACCATTCCCCGTCCCAGGCCTTTTCATCGATATTCCGGTCGAGGATACTGAGTTTCTCCTTGGCCCAGATCACCTCGTCGCTCTCGCCCAGCATCTGGCAGATCTCAGCATAGGTCATGAGGCCGTACCTGAGCTGGAAGGCGACGAAAACCGTTTCTCCTTTATGGCCGAGCTCCAGGCAGTCGTTCCAGTCGGCCTTCAGTCCGCAGGGAAGCCCGTTGGCTCCGGACCGGCGGAGATTGAATTCCAGTGCCCTGCGGAGATGCCCGAGCACCGTGTCGCTTCCTTCATCCGCATAGGGAAGAACCTTGCGGTAAAAGTCCGTATCGCCTGTTTCCCCGACATAGGCCGGTACGGTATTGAACAGCCAGAGGCAGTCATCGGAACGGTAATTCTCTTCGGCGGGTTTGCTTTCCTTTCCCGGTGTGTGGGCAAAAGGCTTAACCACGGGCATGGCGCCTCCTGTAGAGACCTGCCCGGTGAGCATCAGCTTCGAGGCGTTCCTTCACTTCCCCGGGGATAAGATGCAGAACCCCGAGCATATCCTGTACCGTATCGCGATAGCCGAGTCCGTCGCGCTCACCGGCATAGACGAGGCTGGCGGCCCTCGACCAGGCGTAGGTGATCAGGCAGTTGAAGGGGCTCCACATATTCATCATGGAATTAAACAACGGATCGGGCGTACTGACTGTCATTCCTTCGATACGGGAATGCCAGTAATCCCTGAGCTTCCCGAATTCACGGCCGGTGAAGCCCGGTTGAGAGAAATCACCGGTGGCTTTCCGGCCTTCCACCGAAGCGTGGCCGATTCCCATGAGTACCGTGAATTCTTTTTCTTCTCCCGGTTGGAGCTCGAGATCGACCTGCAGTGTTCCGCACGGGTTGTCACCCACGGCAATGGAATTCCGGCATCGGCCCTCTTCAGCCACCACGGGATTGGCATACGTGCGGTAAGGCCCGAGGAAGATTTCACGGTCGGTGTCGAAACCGGTCACTTTGGCTCCGGCAATGCCAAGGAAGGTGTGCCGTCCCTGGTCTTTTTCCTCGAAATTGCCGGGCATGGCCGGGATGTGCACATTGGTGCCGTGATCGATGATCCCGTCGATGACATCCATTTTGGCGATGTACTGGGTGTACTGGAGGTTTATCAGATCATCGGCGGCATTCCAGTTGCAGGCATATTCAACATAAGTAAACAGGCGCAACCGGCGCGGTATGGTTCCGGTATTCTTCACTTTCACCCACCAGCATTCAAAATCACAATCCAGGGGAACAAAGTATGTCGTCTCGGTTTTCACGGCTGAATATTCCGAGGTGATCACCGTATAGGCAGAACCGTGACGGCATTCCGATTGGTAATGATCGGGAGATTTACCGACGGGCTGCCAGGAGGCTGACCAGTAGTCGCCGGAGTCGGTGTCGTGCAGATAAAGGTACCTGCCGGGCTGGTCCATGGGGACGGCATTGAAACGGAGTCGCGTGAAGCGGCCCTGTGCAGCCGAATGAAAAAAACTGTATCCCCCGGCATTGTTGGTGATGATGGCCCCGTACCGCGTCGACCCGAGGTAGTTTGACCATGAGCGGGGCGTATCGGGACGGGTGATGACGTACTCTTTTCGTTTATCGTCAAAATATCCGTAATTCATGTGTTCAGCTCTGTTTTTTAGGTTTCAGTGACTTTGCGCAAGGCAAGATCTTTTTCTATTTGTTTCATCATATCATCATCGAGCCTGTAGAAGAACATGGCAGCCGCCCCGATGATGGCGCAGACGGCCGGGATGAGGCTGATGAGCAGGCGGATGCCGTGCAGGGTCTCGACCGACTGGGCCTCGTTAGCCTTAAATCCGAAGCTGGCCAGCAACCATCCGGCCAGAGCGCCGCCGATCGTCCACCCGAATTTCTGTGCCATGGTGGATGCCGACATGACAAGACCCGTGGCGCGACGCCCGGTCCGCCACTCGGAATAGTCGGCGGTATCGGTGTACATGGCCCAGATCATGGGTGACAACGGTCCCATCACCAGGCTGATGAGAACCTGGATGGTAAACATGCTGATGATGGCATCATTTTTCAGCAGATAGAACATGGCCGTGAGAACCGAGGTGATCAGCATCAGCATCATGAAGGCACGCCGTTTGCCAAAGAGAGCCGAGATATACCTGGTGCACAGCACACCGATGATATTGGCCACGGATCCAAAAACCATGAAGGCAGAAGCCAGAATATCCCGGTCATAGCTATGGGTTTTCCCAAAGAGGCTGAATGTCTGATTCCCCACATAATACTTGAAATAATACATAATGGAGCCGTTCCTGATCGAGACGAAGGTGAGCAGGAAAATGCCGATGATAAAGAGCATCAGCCAGGGGATATTGGTAATGAGATCATGAAGATCGTTGGCCAGCGATGTTTTCTGGGTTTTGGGCGGACTCACCCGTTCTTTTGTTGTGGCGAAGGTCGTCAGGAACAGGGCGGCTGCCAGTATGGCAAAAATGGTCATCGTCCATTGCCAGCCCGTGGCCTGATTTCCTCCCCCGGTGATCTTAACGAGTTTCAGTGCGGTTCCCTGGACGATGAGTCCGCCGCCGAAGGCAGCGACGAAACGGAACGAGGAGAGTGAGGTTCGTTCGAGTGAGTTTGGTGACATGACGCCCATGAGGGCCGAATAGGGAATATTGATGGCCGTATAGATCATCATCATCAGGGAATAGGTCACATAGGCATAGATGATTTTACCGGTATCGCTGAAGTCGGGGGTGATGAACGTCAGCACGCCGATAACCCCGAAGGGAATGGCCAGCCACAGGAGGTAAGGGCGGAATTTTCCCCATCGCGTATTGGTGCGGTCGGCGATGATGCCCATCAGGGGATCATTGACCGTGTCCCATATCCTGGTGACCAGGAACATGGTTCCGGCAGCGGCTGCCGAAATGCCGAAGATATCGGTATAAAAGAACAGCAGAAACATGGAGAAGGTCTGCCAGAACAGGTTGGAAGCCGTATCACCGAGGGAATAACCAATCTTTTCAAAGAAAGGCAGTTTACCGGAGGGTTGTTTCATGGTCGGGTTGGTTAGAAGTTGGATGAGATAAAGAGCATAATTAGAAATTTTTTTCGAGATAGGCAAGATACCTGAAAGGTTGCTGTTGATATTCCGGCTCCCTGCATTTGCCGGAGCGGTAACCGGTCTTTCCGGAATACCCGTTCAATAAGGCTCATTTTCATTATACATCAGCGGCGGTGTATATCAATGCACGCGCAGGTTTTGTTTTATAAAAAAAGAGCTGTCTGCCCGGGGGCAAACAGCTCTTTTGACAAGTATAGTGAATTGAGGGTTGCGGATTACATCATGCCACCCATTCCGCCCATACCCGGGCCGCCACCCGGCATCGGCTGTTCTTTTTCCGGTTCGTCAACCAGCACACATTCGGTGGTCAGGAACATACCGGCAATGGATGCGGCATTTTCCAGGGCGATGCGGGCGACCTTGGTCGGGTCGATCACGCCTGATTCGAACAGGTTTTCGTAGGTCTCTGTCCTGGCATTGTAACCGAAATCACCTTTACCTTCCCTGATTTTCTGGACAACGACGGAACCTTCGAGGCCGGCGTTTTCAACGATCTGACGGAGAGGTTCTTCAAGAACTCTTTTCACGATGGTGATACCGGTATTTTCATCCTGGTTGTCGCCTTTAAGAGAAGCAAGTGCATCGATGGCCCGGATATAAGCCACACCGCCACCGGGGATGATTCCTTCTTCAACGGCAGCACGGGTTGCGCTGAGGGCATCTTCCACGCGGGCTTTCTTCTCTTTCATTTCGACTTCGGAAGCAGCGCCGACATAGAGTACGGCAACACCGCCGGCCAGTTTGGCAAGCCTTTCCTGGAGTTTTTCCTTATCATAATCAGAGGTGGTGTTTTCAATCTGACGTTTGATCTGGGATACCCTGGAGTCGATATTCTGTTTGTCGCCGGCACCATTGACGATGGTGGTATTTTCCTTGTCGATGGTCACTTTTTCGGCATTACCCAGGTCATCGAGCTGGGTGCTTTCCAGTTTGAGACCTTTTTCTTCGGAGATAACCGTACCGCCGGTCAGAATGGCGATATCCTCGAGCATTTCTTTCCTTCTGTCACCGAAACCGGGAGCTTTGACAGCGGCGATCTTGAGGGAACCTCTCAGTTTATTGACGATAAGGGTGGCAAGAGCTTCACCGTCGACGTCTTCAGCAATGATCAGAAGAGGACGGCCGGTCTGTGCGGTGGTTTCGAGAATGGGAAGAAGATCTTTCATGGTGGAGATCTTCTTGTCGTGGATCAGGATGAAAGGATTTTCCAGGACAGATTCCATTTTTTCAGTATCGGTCACGAAGTAGGGTGAAATGTAACCACGGTCAAACTGCATTCCTTCAACCACTTCAACGGTCGTTTCGGAAGTTTTGGCTTCTTCAACGGTAATGACACCTTCCCGTTTCACTTTTGACATCGCTTCGGCAATAAGAGATCCGATAGCACTGTCGTTGTTGGCAGAAATGGAAGCGACCTGTTCAATTTTTTTGTTGTCGTCACCGATTTCACGTGACTGTTTTTTCAGGCTTTCCACCACTTTGATAACGGCTTTGTCGATCCCTCTTTTCAGATCCATGGGGTTTGCACCGGCGGTGACGTTTTTCAGACCCACCTGAACAATCGACTGTGCCAGAACAGTGGCAGTGGTTGTCCCATCACCGGCATCGTCATTTGTTTTGGAAGCCACTTCTTTAACCATTTGGGCTCCGACATTCTCAAAATGGTTGGAAAGTTCAATTTCCTTGGCTACCGTAACGCCATCCTTGGTGACCTGGGGGGCACCGAATTTCTTTTCGATGACGACATTCCTGCCTTTCGGCCCCAGGGTAACTTTTACTGCATTTGCCAATGCATCAATCCCGCGTTTCAGCTGATCGCGTGCTTCGATATTAAATTTGATTTCTTTTGCCATTTTTTATCGTTTTTTAATGATTATTTTCGTTAATAATTGGGTCAGACATCAGACAACAGCCAGAATGTCAGACTGTTTCATGATCAGATAATCTTTACCGTCAACAGTGATCTCTGTTCCGGCGTATTTACCGAAAAGGACGACATCGCCGGCTTTCACTTCCATTTTTTCTTCACCTGTTCCCGGTCCGGTGGCAACCACAGTTCCTTTTTGGGGTTTTTCCTTTGCTGTATCGGGGATGATAATACCGCTTGCGGTCTTTTCTTCAGCTTCCATGGGCTCGATCAGTACGCGATCGCCCAGGGGTTTTACATTAACATCTGCCATGTTATAAGAGTTTTAAGTTTGACATGATTTTCATTTCGCCCCATCCTGTCCATATTTTGTGCCAAAGCCAGAAAGCCCTGCCCGGCCTGCCATGGTTAGACAAATTTGCATTTCCGGAATTCGAGGATTCACCGGAAAAGATGTGTTAAAATTATTGAAAATAAGTAATGATAGATTGAAATTGTCTCACATCGTCAGGGTATAAAAAAAGAGTGTCAGGTTACTGACATCCTGACACTCTTTTATGAGTTTCGTAAGGAAGAAGATTTATTTCTGACCCTGATCCTGGTTTTCACCACCGGTTTGTTCTGCGGGTTGTTATTGTCCGGCGCGGATTCAGGGAGGTTGATCGTATTGTCTGAAGGAGAATTCAGAAGTGAAGAATTAAACTGTCCTTCAACGCGCGATTTTTCCACTTCCTTGTTGCTCGGCATGGTGATCGTGGCAAGAAGACTGAAAACAAGAAGGCCGGCAGCCAGAACCCAGGTGGCTTTTTCCAGAAAATCCGTGGTTTTTCGCACCCCCATGAACTGATTGGAAGAAGCAAAATTCGAGGCAAGTCCACCACCCTGTGAATTCTGAACCAATACAATGAGTATCAGCAGAATACAAATAATCACTATGAAAATACCAAATAGGACATGCATAATCTTTGTTTATTTTTTGTTAATCAGTTGTTTAATCTCTTCAATTTGCGTGGCAAAGTAAATACTTTTTTCCGGATATTTCAAACTTAATTTTTCATAGGCATAATATGGCCTTTGAGTACAGGCCCTGTTTGACGTAAATCTTTGCCAGTGTGTCAGTTACGAAGCTTTCATCCTCCTCGATGCTCCTTCCGGAAACATCGCCCGCCAGGGAGGTTTCCTTGTCCGCCCGGATGGGGCCATGCCCGCCGTTGATGAATTTTTCAATGAGATCCTCATTTTCTGGTTCCTCCTGTTTTTGTTCCTCCGGAGGAACGCCGTTTCCGATCTTCTCGATCCAGTCGGTAAATCCTTTCCGGTGTTCTTCCCCCGGGCGGGGTTCCCCCTGGGGAATCATTCCGGCAGGGTCTTCGGTTCGCGGACTTTCGGCCGGTGGTTCAGGGATCTGCTCAAATTCGTGGTTCACCAGTTCACCCTCTTCATCAGGCTGGTGATCGGCGGCTTCGGCTGGGGTACCGGTGTCGGCTGAAGGGTAGGAGAAGTCGAGGAGGTCATGGCTGTCGGGAATTCCGGTCAGCGGGTTTACCGGTTCACCGGGTGAAACGATTTCCTGTTCCTTTTCGGTGAGGTCCGGATTCGCGGAACTTCCGGCCAGGTCCCGACCCTGTTCAGCCTGTCGGTAAATCGGTGCGGCCAAAGCGGGGATCTGGTTTGCCCCGAGCAGATTGATGGAGATATTTCCTGTTGTGGATGAAAGGCGCGTTTTTGACGATCTCGCCGGCGAGCGAGGGGTCGGCCTGCTGATGGAGCGACCATAAATACATGATCCTGGCGGTGGCGAACCACGGGTATTCGGCGATCAGTTCCCTAAGCTCCTTGCGGAGAAGGTCTGTCTCTGTCCCGGTGGGTTGGAGGAGGCTGCGCAGGAATATGTCTTTTTGTCTTGTCACCAGTTTACAAATGCTTTATTAAAAATATCTTCTACCAGCTGTTCGACGATTTTCGAAGTCAGGTCGTCCTCCACGGAGGAAAGGTCCTGGTTACTGTCATAATCTTCATAACGCGAAAAGCTGGTGTCAAAGCTGCCGTCGGGATTGACATTGTTGGTGTATTTCACCCTGACGGTGATGGTCAGCCTGTTGAGGGCGGCCACTTCATTGCCGGTGATGGCCATCGGCCGCGTTTCATAATTTTTGATTTCTCCGGAAAAATCGACATCGCCGATCCCATTGATCTCTTCAAGGCTGGTTTGTCCGGTGATCTTGTCCTTCAGGGCGTCGGTGAATTTCTGGCTCAGGGTGGCCTGTACAACAGGAGCCCGGTTAGGGAAATACTGAACCGAGAAGGTTTTGATTTCCGGAGGAAGGTTGACCCCTGTCATTGAATAATTGATCTTGCACGACTGGAACGAAACCATGCCGGCGAGGAGGACGATGAGAATACCGGCGTATGCTGCACGTTTCATACCCTCAGGCTTCAATCCCATATTCTTTGATTTTTCTGTAAAGCGTTCGCTCCGATATTCCCAGCTCCTGGGCGGCATTTTTCCGTTTGCCGTGATGTTTATCCAGAGCTTTCCGGATCAGTTCAATTTCCTTGTCTTCAAGTGAAAGGGACTCCTCCACGATTTCTTCGGTATCCATGATGTCTTCTTCAGAAGGCCGCGGGAAATGAAATCCCTGATGGCTGTCATCCTGTTGTGTCAGCTTCGGCTGGATGATAGAGTTTCCGGATAAGCTGTGCATTTTCTTCCCTCACTTCATGGCTGTCGGTGCCTTTCTGCATCAGATCTCGCACCAGTTTTTTAAGATCAGCCATATCATTTTTCATATCGAACAGGATCTTATAAAGGATCTCGCGTTCGGATGAGAAGGTCTCCCTGTCGATGGCCTTACCTGCCAGGGCAGGAAGCTTGGATTTATGGTAATCGGGCAGGTATCTGACCAGGTTATCCGGATCGATGGTCCTTTCCTGTTCAATGATCGAGATCTGTTCTGTAACGTTTTTCAGCTGCCTGACATTGCCCGGCCATTCATAATTTATCAGGGTTATCCTTGCGTCCTCGGTCAGGACAATGGGCGGCATCCGGTATTTTTCAGCGAAATCGGACGCAAACTTCCGGAACAGGAGGGCAATATCCTCGCCCCTTTTTCTGAGGGGGGGAATGGCGATGGGCACCGTGTTCAGCCTGTAGTAAAGATCCTCCCTGAAGCGGTTGCTGTTGATGGCAGCCACGATATCGACATTCGATGCGGCGATAACCCGTACATCGGTTTTCTGGACCTTCGATGACCCCACACGCAGGAATTCGCCGGCTTCCAGCACCCTCAGCAGCCTGACCTGTGTCGCCAGGGGAAGTTCGGCGACCTCGTCAAGGAAAATCGTTCCGCCGTCGGCCACTTCAAAATACCCCTTCCTGGCTTCATGTGCACCGGTGAACGACCCCTTTTCATGACCAAACAATTCGGAATCGATGGTCCCGTCAGGTATGGCCCCGCAGTTCACCGCAATATAACTCCCGTGTTTCCTTGAGCTCAGGCTGTGGATGATCTGGGGAAAGACTTCCTTACCTGTTCCGCTTTCACCCGTGATCAGAACCGAGAGATCGGTGCCGGCAACCTGCATGGCAATGTTGATCGCATGATTGATACCCGGATAATTTCCTATAATCCCAAACCGTTGTTTTATCTGCTGTAAATCCATAAATGATTATCCAGATGAATACTGACAAAATATCCTGAATCTTATGACAAAATTACTACTTTAAAAGTTTTTTACTAATATTGGTGTGCAATAAAAACGAAATTTGTTGACGCGCAAGATGGAAACACTGGGCATCATCCCTTCGCGATATGCTTCCACCCGGTTTCCGGGAAAGCCCCTGGCGATTCTCGGGGGTAAGCCCGTGGTCAGGTGGGTTTACGAACGGAGTTCGGAAGCGCTGGAGCATGTTTTCGTGGCCACCGACGATGAGCGGATCCGGCAGGCCGTTGAGCAGTTCGGGGGAAAGGTTGTGATGACCTCTCCGCATCACCGGAGTGGCACCGACCGGTGCATGGAGGCAATGACCATCATCGGTGAGCAGTATTCGCTGAATCCCGATGTGGTGGTCAACATCCAGGGCGACGAGCCTTTTATCCGCCCCGACCAGATCAGGCTCCTGACCGGCTGTTTCAGCGATCCGGATACGGAAATCGCCACCCTGGTCAAACCGGTCGAAAATACGGAAGAGATCTTCGATGTCAACAAGCCCAAGGTCGTTTTCGACGAGCACCATTTCGCCCTTTATTTCAGCCGGTCACCCATTCCCTTCATCCGGGGCGCGAAACGGGAAGACTGGTTCGGCGCCCATACCTTCTACCGGCACATCGGGATTTATGCCTATCGCCCGGATATCCTTCGCCGGATCAGCCGCCTCGAACCTTCAGCCCTTGAGAATGCCGAATCGCTCGAGCAGTTACGGTGGTTATCCAACGGTTTCAGGATCAAGGTCAGTGAGACCCTTTACGGGCCTGTCGGGATCGACACGCCGGAAGATCTCGAAAGGGCGAAGCGTCTCATCTGACCCAGCCTCTTCTCATTCGTAATGCAGGGACTCGGCCGGGTTCAGCCGTGCCGCCCTCCAGGCCTGCGTGCTGACGGTTAAGATCGCCACGATGAAGGCGATGCTCGAGGCCGCCAGGAAAATCCACACGCTGAGTTTGATTTTATAGGGGAAAGACTGTAGCCATGCTTCCATGAGTTTGTAGGAGAGCAGCCAGGCAATCACGGTGGAGATGGCGATGAGGATCGTAATTTCCCGGCTGATCAGGAAGATCACATCTTTCATCTGGGCCCCAAGGACTTTCCGGATACCAATCTCCTTCGTTTTTTTCTCGGTGGTGAACAGGGTAAGGCCGAAAAGGCCGAGGCTGGCAATGAAGATGGCCAGGATGCTGAACGTCATCGAGAGCCGGCTTGTCCTTACCTCTTCCTGGTACATGGTGTTCAGCTTATCATCGAGGAAGAAGTACAGGAAGGGATCGGCGGGTTTGAACGTTTTCCAGGTATTCTCAATCTGGTTGACCGTGTTCCGTGTCGATTTGATGCCTTTTTCCAGCTGCACTGAGATATACCCGCCGGCGGTCCACGTTCCCGGATTGAGGAGGAAGACGCACGGATCAATGGGATTCCGCAGTGATGCCAGGTGATAGTCCCTGATGACGCCGATGACCTTCAGCGCCTCGGTTTTTCCCGAAGGGCTGGGCATCATCAGGGTCGTGTTCAGCGGATCATCCAGGTTGTACTTCCGGACGGCCGTTTCATTGATCACCGCCGCATTGGAATCGGACGGGAAGGAAGGATCGAAATACCGCCCCTCTTTCATGCCGACCTTGTAGGTGCTCAGGTAATCATAGTCGGTCCAGACGGTGATGAACATGTAGTTGCTCGACCGGCTCCGGCCCTTGATGCGGAACCCGTTGTCATTGTTGACCTGGCCGGGGTACGTCGTACTGTGCGAGGCATTGACGACGCCGGGAAGTTTTTTGATCTCCTGGATGAAGGTGGGAAGATCCTTTTCCAGCGGCCAGACACGGTCGATCACCAGCACCCTGTCCTTGTCGAATCCCATATCCTTGTTCAGCATGTAATGCAGCTGTGAATAGACAACTATGGTTCCGATGATGATGACGATGGAGATGGTGAACTGGACAACAACCAGGATGTTCCGCAGCAAACCTCCGCCCAGTCCCTTCACGGCCTGTCCTTTCAGGACTTTCACGGGCCGGAATGACGACAGGACAAACGACGGATAAGAGCCGCTGAGCAGGCCCACCAGGAGCGCCAGGGCGATCAGTCCGGGAATGGTGTACCATTGTCCGGTGTAATCGAGCGTGAGACTCAGGTCCATCGTCTTGTTGAAGTAGGGTAGGACGAGTTCCACCAGGATCAGCGCGAAGAACAAGGAGAAGATGCTCAGGATGACCGACTCCCAGATGAACTGGTTCATGAGCTGGGTCCTCGTCGAACCGACCACTTTTCGCATCCCGACTTCCTTTGCCCGGTTTGCCGAACGTGCCGTCGACAGGTTCATGAAATTGATGGAAGCGATGACGAGGATAAACAGGGCGATCAGCCCGAAGATCAGCAGGTACTTCCGGTCATGGCTGGCTTTGAATCCCCCCTCAATTTCACTGCTGAGATGAATGTCGGTGAGCGGCTGGAGAAAGAGACCGTACCGGTTGCCCTTCTGGGTGAATTCATCCAGATCGATTCCCAGAACTTCCGTCACCTGGGGCCCGATGTACTTCATCGACACAGCCTGCATCTTACCTTCAACCTCATTCTTTTTGGCCCCCTTTTCAAGCAAAACATAGGTATAAAGATTATTGGAAAGCCAGAAGTCATTCCGGCTTTCGGGCAGGGTACAGAAGGACGCCAGGAAATCAAACTGCAGATGCGTTTCCGGGGGAAGATCCGCGATGACCCCTGTTACACGGTACATGTTTGTATCGGCATTGACCGTCAGGATTTTGCCGATGGGATTTTCCTTCCCGAAGTACTTTTTCGCCGTGCTCCTGGTGAGGACGATGGTGTTGGGTTCTTTCAACGCCGTATTGGGATCGCCCATGAACATGTGAAGGGAGAAGATCTGGAAAACCCCGGAATCGGCATAAACGAAATGATCCTCAACGAACTTATTGTCACCATACCTGACGACGGTCTGGGACTGAGGATCGAGCCGGGTATAGTTGATCACTTCCGGGATTTCATCCGTAAAAACCGGTCCGGCCGGCTTACATGTACTGGGTCCCTTGAATTCCGATCCTTCGAAATTGGCTTCGATGTAAATTCGGTAGATCCGGTCGGCTTTATCATTAAACCGGTCGTAGCTCAGTTCGCTGCTGATGAAAAGCAGGATGAGCACCGCACTGGCGATTCCCACCGACAGGCCGAAAATATTAATGAAGGTATATACTTTCGTTTTGCGGATATTCCTCAGAGCTGTAAGGATGTAATTTCTGATCATGATCCCGTTCTGGTATTGATTATTCATATTTGAGATTATCGGCCGGGTTTTGATAACCGGCTTTCAGTGTATGCCACAGGACGGTTAGTCCGGCTATGGCCAGAGAACCTGCCAGTGTGGCAATGTATAGGAACAGACCCGGATGAACGGCATAGGGAAAACCGCGGAGCCATTTGTCCATGCCTAGGGTCACCAGGGGCAGGGCAATGATATCGGCCAGGAGCACCCATACCAGGAATTCAGAGAGATAAAGGCGGACCACCCGCGATACCGAAGCACCGTTGACCTTCCGGATGGCAATTTCGCGTTTGCGGCTACCGGTCATGAAGGAGGCCATACCGAAAAGACCGAGTGCGGCAATCAGCACGGAGATGACCGTAAACCAGTCGAAAAGCCTTCCGAACCTCATGTCGTCTTTGTAAAGCTGATCGAAGGAGTCGTTGAGAAAGGTGAAGGTAAAGAGACTTTGCGGATCCAGTTGCTGCCATGCATCCCGGATAGAGTTCAGGGCCTGTGTTTCCGATCCCGGATGGACCCTGATCATGGCCCTGGAAAGGGAAGAAGGGCGCCAGACCAAAGCCAGCGGAGCAATGGGAGCATGTAGGGAATTGAAATGAAAATCCCTGACCACGCCAATGATCTCGGTTTTGCTGCCCATGTGGGAATGGGTGTAACCCACCGGGTTTTTGATTCCCATTTCGGCTACGGCTGTCTCATTGAGAATCAGCATGGAGTCCTTTTCCGAAGGCCGGTCGGCGCTGAATTTCCTTCCGGCGGTCAATTCAAGTCCCATAAAATCGATGTAATTTTCATCGACAGGGAGGTAGGTAAACTGGTGATTTTCCCCATCGACCAGCCAGGATTCCTGCCATCCGATGTTACCGGGAAAAGCATTGGTGAACGTCACGGCGGTGATCCCGGGATGCGACAGGAGCATTTCCCGGAAGACCAGGGCGGAGGACCCGACTTTGGCGGAGAGGCTCACACAGATGACGTGGTCTTTGTCGAAACCCAGATCCTTGTTTCGCATGAAACGGACCTGTTGATGGATGACCTGGGTGGCGAAAATGAGCCCTGCCGCGATGACAAACTGGGAGATGATCAGGTACCTCCTGATCCGGATACCCTGCTTTCCCCTGTTCAGTTCACCTTTCAGCACTTTCAGCGTATTGTAACGGCTCATGTAAAAGGCGGGGTACAAACCGGAGATGATCCCCGTGAACACGATCACGGCGAGGGCGGCCGGCAGAATGTAGGGACTTTGAAGAAGGCTGAAATCGAGCTGTTTTTCGAAAAGCCTGGCGAACGACGGCAGGCTGAATTCGGCGATGATCATGGCCATGACAAAGGCCAGGAAGCTGATGAGGATGCTCTCGCTGATAAACTGGATGACGATCCGTTCGCGCGTCGCGCCATATACTTTCCGGACGGCGGTCTCACGTGCCCTCAGGCCCGACCTGGCGGTGGTCAGGTTGATAAAATTGATGACCGCGAGAACGAAAATAAAGATGGCGATCATCACCAGGATCCTGAGCATCATTGGATTTCCGTGCACCGAACCGATTTCGTATTTGATGTCGTTGCTGAAGTAGATATCCTTCATCGGACGGAGACGGAAATTCTTTGCCGAACCTTCGAATTCGGGTAAGGTCATCAGGTAATCGTTGATCTTCCGTGTCAGAAGGTCAACATCGGTTCCAGGAGCCAGGAGAAAATACTCCTGGAAATTCATGTATCCGTTGAGGGGATAGTCGCTCCGGCCCGTCACGCTGAACAGGGTGCTAAAAGAGCCGACAGCGTCGAACGGCAGGCTGGAAAAGGGTTCATCCTTCGTCACCCCGGTCACCGAAAAGTCGTACCGGTTATTGACCCGGATTATCTCGCCCACCGGGTCGTGGTTGCCGAAGATGGCACGGGCCGTCTTTTCCGTAAGCACTACGCTGAAAGGGGTGATCAGGGCCTGGCGGGGTACCCCCTGGGTGAGATGGAACGAAAAGACATCAAACAGGCTGGAATCGGAGAGGAAAAAATTCGGAAGCTTCACGTGGGAATCATTCCACCTCACATCGGCATCCCTGAATTCATAAAAACTGAACCGGGTCACCTTTTCAATTTCCGGAAAACGTTCGGCGATCCGGTGAGCGATGTTGGGCGACATCAGGGCCCATTCCCCTTCCTCCAGCCGGTAGATCCTGTCCAGGTTCCTGTTGAACCGGTCGAATTGTGTTTCGTGAAGAACCGTGATGAGAATGATGACCGAAACGGCGATGCCCAGGGCCAGGCCGAAAATGTTGATCAACGTGAAGAACCTGGCTTTTGCCATTTGCCTCAGTGCCAGCTTCAGATGCAGGGAAATCGTCATAAAAGCATTTTTTTCAATGTTTCACAAAGAATATACCATCTCTAACAATCATCTCTGAATGAGATTGTTACGCGTGAAATCCATGAAATACCCCCGTGTTTTATGTCCTATTATGGACACCTGGTGTACGGATTCGTATACCGGTATCAATACGTTCACAAGATTGGAGGAAAGCCAGACAGCAAGCTCACGCGGATGTGGATCAGCCGAAGGTGATGGTGAGTGTATAACGGGAAAAATTTCCGTTGATGGGCTCAAATTCATAGTCCAGCGGATGGCCCGAGATCTTGGCCATCTCAATGATCCCCAGGCCGGCGCCCCCTTTGGGAGTGAATTTCCCATCGGTGATGGTTTGGCGGTAAAGGATCTTCAGCTCATCGGAAGTCTTCGTGTTGACGAAATCAATCCGTTCTTTCAAGCGGGATGATATCGTCATTTCTGACCGGATTTGAGATCCGGATGTAATACGTGTCGCCCGATCGGTCCATGATAAACGAAGGAATGAAATTTTTGCTGATAAAATGGTCGGTGCTGTACTGGTCGCTGTACTTGTAAACATTTTCGAGGGCCTCGATCATCACCGAGATCAGGCGCTTGTACATCCCGATCCGGATGTCTTTTTCCGGGACCTTATACTTGAGCATCGTCAGCAATTGCCCGATGGTGCTGAATGTCAGATGTCCGCTGTATTCAAGTATGATTTCCCGTTCCTCCATAAAAATCGGAAAATGAAACCCAAAATACGAAATCCGGGAAAATTTTAGTTAAATCTTTTCAACAATGTCACGATTCCCGGTCAGCATACCCGGTATCTTCAAGGAGCGTTTCACCCTTGATGGCTGAGACGGCAAGGCGGTCACACCGTTCATTTTCAGGGTTATTCGCATGACCCTTGACCCATTCGATCTTAACACGGTGTTTCCGGTAGAGTTCCAGAAACCGTGTCCACAGGTCCGGGTTTTTTTTGTTTTTGAAATTTTTCTTTTCCCAGCCGAAAGACCCATCCCTGGTTCACGGCATCGACGATATACCGTGAATCGGTGTAGATTTTAACGCTGGCCTTATCCCATTTCAGGGCTTCAAGGGCACGGATGACGGCCAGAAGTTCCATCCGGTTGTTGGTGGTCAGCTGGTAACCTTCGGAGATCTCCTTACGAAGGGTGCCGAATTTCATGACCACCCCCAGGCCGCCGGGCCCCGGATTGCCGCTGGATGCCCCGTCGGTATAAATGATGATCGGATTGCCCATAGGTTTCAGGATGTAAGACTTTTTTTCATGGACCAAAATTACACCAGTTCATTGAACGGTACAACAAAAGGGCCTGTCAAAGAGAACCTGATGTTCCCCCGCCAAACCCTTTTGTTTTCATGCGGTTGCAACAGGCATCAGCCGGATAACGGATCAGATGTCGATGGTCATTTCGTCGATCAGCCTGGAATCACCGGCATATTTATCGATAATGAACAGGACATACCGGATGTCGACGCAGATGCATTTCTGCAGTTCCGGCTCAAAAATGATATCCCCGCTCATTGCTTCCCAGTTTCCGTCGAAGGCCAGTCCGATGAGTTCACCTTTCCCATTGATGACCGGGCTGCCCGAATTGCCGCCTGTTATGTCATTGTTCGTGGTGAAGCAAACATGCATCTGACCATCTTCACTGTAACGTCCGTAATCCTTATTCAGGTAAAGGGTTTTCAGCTTGTCGGGGACCTGGAATTCCGGATTTGCCGGGTCTTCCTTCTGCATGACCCCTTCGAGGGTCGTAAAGTACGAATAGTGGACCGCGTCGCGCGCTTCGTAGTCACCGACCGTGCCGTAAGTCAGCCGGAGGGAGGAATTGGCATCGGGATAGAATTTCCGGCCGGTGTCCATCTTCTGAAGTCCTTCCATCCAGAGCCGGCGCCCTTCTTCAACCCGGGCATCGTCGGCATCCTGACCGGCGGTTATGCCGACATAGGCCTCAAGAAAAGACATGGCGGCTTGAAACCCCGGATCTTTTCTGAGGACTTTCGCCGATGGATTTTCCAGGAATGCTTCCACTTTTTCACGGTAGGGAAGGATGGACTTTTTGAAGTATTTTTCCGTGTATTTCCCGGTATTCCCCTTGTCATTTTGGGCAATTTCCTTCAGGACGGACGGCTGATAGGCTTCGGGCATATCCGTGAGCATCAGCTTCAGCATGGCTGCCGTGATCTTTTTGTCGGTTGCCAGGTTGTAATCTTTATAAAAACCGTTGAGGCCGTCTTTGATCTCCGCCGTGAGCTTTCCGACAACCTCAGGATCAGGCTTGTCCCTGGAGAGTTCCTGATAGAGGTGGTTGAAGCGGAGTCCGAACTGGACGGTTTCCATCCCCTGGTACATGCATTCGAAGAGGTATTGTTGGGAGAAGACCAGATCTTTCCGGCCTTTCACCCCCTCTTCGATAAGTCCGAGAGCCTTGCCGTACCGTTCTTTCCTGGCCGGATCGGCATTCACCCATGTCGGTAAAGGCCTTTTCAAGAGCCTGTTTACGTTCCATGACGTGGAGGTGGTTCAGCCCCGCGCTCTGTCCGATGGAATATTTCCAGTAGTTGCTCGACCGGGAGTACTTGGAGGCATACATGATCCTGACCGCATCGCTGGCAACCATATCCTCCATCATGAGTTGTTGTTTCAGACCCCTGATCTTTATCCTGTTGGGATGTTCAATATCCTGCAATTCCTGAACTTCACAGGAAGTCATGTAACGGTCGGTCGATCCCGGGTATCCCATGACCATGGTGAAGTCTCCTTTTTTGTATCCCTTGAGGGAAACAGGCAGGAAATGTTTGGGTTTGAGGGGCACATTATCGGGTGAGTATTCGGCCGGGTGAACCATCGGGCGCCGTATATACGCGGAAGATGGAAAAATCGCCTGTATGCCTCGGCCACATCCAGTTGTCGGTATCATAGCCGAATTTCCCGATCGATTCGGGTGGTGCGCCGACCAGCCTGACATCCTTGAATGTTTCGAGCACGAAGAGGAAATACCTTGTCCCGTTGAAAAAAGACTTCACACGCGCTTCATAATGGGTTCCCGCGGTGGCCTTTTCGATGAGACCGGCGGTAAGCATTTCCACCTTGTGCTGCCTCGCCATGCCGGTGAGACTGTCGGGCAAGCAGGGGCAGAACATCTCCGGTCACATCCTCCATCCTGACCAGGAACGAGATGGTTTTTCCGGGGTTGGGAAGTTCTTCCATCCTGGTCATGGCCCAGAAGCCGTTTTTCAGGTAATCGTGTTCAACGGAACTGTGACTTTGAATTTCGCCGTATCCGCAATGATGATTCGTCAGGACCAACCCTTCCGGGGAAACGATCTCCGAGGTGCACTGTCCGTAATCCAGGGCCCCGATGGCGTCTTTGAGACTGGAATGATTGACACTGTAAATCTGGTCGGCCGTGAGCTGCAGACCCATGGCATGCATCTGATCCATGTTGAGCTGGCCCATGAGGGTCAACAGCCACATGCCCTCGTCGGCACGCACATTCACGCTGATCGCAAGAAATGCCCCGGCAAGGAAAAACATAATTTTTCTCATAAAATGGTATGATGGTTAAAAGATTTGAATGGAATAAGGGTTACGTATATTTAATGAGCCGGAAGTCGGAACGTCCGGAATTCTGACTTCCGACTCCCTTACTTTCAACACTGATTAGTTACAAGGTTACAAATATATCATTTTTACGATATATCAAATTCCGGATGACGGTTCTTCGGGAATCTCTTGTTTGCAGGGATTAGGGAATGTACCGGATGAATTCCTGTCCGGAACTAATCCGGAATGCCTGAAATACTTGGGTTTAGGCAGGGTTCCCCGCACCGTGGACGGAAAATCTTCCGGGACGGGCGGCCACCCGGAAAACAAGTCCGAAGATGTTCATTAACATTTTTTAACGGCCATGTTGGAAAAAAAGGACGGTTCTTTCAAACACATACGGTATGGTTTCCGTTATTCTAACTAGTGCTTGCAAGAAAACGCCAATAGCTGCGTTATGCTCGACTTCAAAACAGTCATTTACGAATAGTAAACTCCTGTTTTTCAGTCATCGCAAGCCTTGCTCTTGACGATTTCTTATCAAGCACGGCTAAAAAACATGAGTTTTCTTTCTGACACTAACTACAAACACAAACATGAATTTAAAAAACAAATGGTTATGCTCCGGGTAAAATCGAATGAGAAGGGGAAATTTGAGGTGACGACAGACAAGCAAAACAGGTTTAACTTCCTTTTTGCCGGGGAGGCGGGCCGGCAGCTGGAGGAACTCGTATTGGCCAGGGGTAACCGCGTTGACTTCAATCTTGAAAACATTAAATTCATTGACAGTGCCGGATTTCGCGTCCTGAAAGAGATCAACAGGCTTGCCCTGGCCAAGGGTTCTTCCTTTTTCCTGACGCATGTCGGGCCGGATGTCATGGAACTGATCCGCCTTCTTGGATTGACGAACGAATTCAATCTGGCCGTTGTTCCGGCCCGGTAAGCGTTTTCAGTGGTTACTTCACTTCGATATAAGCAGTCCCGGCTCCGACCTTTCCGTCGGGAGATGTTCCTTCGACAATGACGGCGTATTTTCCCTCCACATCGGAAGTATAGAAAGACACCGAAGCATCACCGTTGACGCCGGTGGTGACCGAAGGCTTCCAGAACAGCGTCGTGCGGTCATCCCCGAAGGGATCATCCTGGTGATTCACGTCATATTTCGGCGAGTAAAAGGTTCTGGGGGAATAATAACCGAGCATTTTAAAATCGATTTCCCCTTTCACCATGAATTTTCCTCTTTTGGTATAGATGGCGATGACCCCATTGGCGCCCCTGGAGCCATATATGGCGCATTCAGGGCCCTTGAGCACTTCGATGCGGTCGATATCGTAGGGGCTCATCGACAGCGCAAAGTCCTTGTCCACGATGACCCCGTCGACCAGGAAGAGCGGATCGGTGCTGGCGAAAAAGCTGTTTATCCCGCGGATATTAATGCTGTTGCCATTGACGAGAACCCCCGGGATGCGTCCCTGGATGATCTGGGCCACATTCTGAAGGTGCTCCAGTTTCTCATCGACGATAATGACATCCTGCTTACCCGGTTCGTTGTAAATCCGGTAGATCTTGTTGTTTTCCTCTGCAAACGGATCCTCCTCCCCGGACTCTTCGGCTGTGGGGTACCTGCCTTCCGGCCCGGGTTTTTGCAGGCGCTGTTCGGTGACATAGTTCATATCCTTGATGCGCGACATTTCCTTCTGGTCGACATAGATGACCAGGTTCTTCTTTCCCGTGTTCCGGGCCGCTTCCAGTTTGACCGCAACCGTATCCGCATATTCCAGTCCCGAGAAGCTGAATAAGCCCCTGGGTCCCGAACGTGTGGTGAATACATCATTGTACTGATTGAGAATGGTGAGCTTCACCTTGATATCGTTCAACGGAAGTTTGAATAATTCGCGGGTGATCTTCCCGGTGATCTCGATGCCGTTTTCAGGCGGAAACTTCACAGGAAGCTTCTGGTTGAGCAGGACCGTGTTCCAGTCGAACCGCGTCCATCCGTTGGTCATCATGACATAATCGAGAAGTTTTTCACGTTTTTTATCCCACCCGGTGAAATAGAAACCCGGATCCTCGACGTCTCCTTTGAGATCCGAGGTCAGGAGCAGGTTGGTCAGGATATTCCGGTCGGAGCTTTGTTTGGAGGTTTTCACCACAGAGAGTGAGAAATTCCCCCTCACGGGATTTCCCTGTTTATCCCTTACCCGGACCTCGGTCACCACCTTTTTTCTCCGGGCCAATTCGGAAACGGAAGGGATAACGTTGACATTCAGCTGGTCGAAATTATTGATAAAGATCAGGCGTTCGCTGACAGGCCTGGCTTCGGCGTTGAACAGGGTCAGATGGGTGATCCCGGTGGGGAGTTTGTATTTAGGAATAAAGACGACGCTATCCTTGTTCTCAAGGTCAAATTCTGCGGAGAACCCTGGTTTTCCGCGGGTCTGGGCAAGCAGGAAATAGTGGGTATTCACCGGCATATTACCCGGGCCCATATTCGTCACGATGCGGACCCTGACGCTGTCCAGACCTGCGTAGTCGGCGCTCAGGACGATGCCCTTATCGATGCCTTCGGGGAGCTTGAACCGGGTTTCCTTAGCGGACCCGGTTTTGACCATGGCGATGTAGTGATTTCCCGGTTCGGGGGTGAACGCGAAATCGCCCATGCCGTCGTGGACGCTTTTGAATGACAGGATTTCATGGCCCTTTTGATCGAGCAGTCGTCCTTCGACATCGATGGGGTGCCCCATGGCATTGATGGCCTTGTAGGCGACGCGGTTCTCCACACCGTTCAGCAGGTTTCCGCCTTCGGGAAGAAAGCTGATGTCGAATTTATCGGCCAGCCTGGCATTTTTCCGATGTGATTTTTTCACCGTTTTCACCTCCTCACGTGTGGCATAAGTCCGGAAAAGCGGGTTGGAGACATAAATTTCGTGGGAGAAGAAATAGTCGGAGCTGTTATTCCTCATCCAGTTGGTGTAGGCGATGATCCGGTATATCGCCTTCGGGAACGGTGTCCTGGAAGGCGAAATCCCCATTAGCGATACCACCGGTCAGCTTCAGCAATTCCGTCTGAACAACATATCCGTTGGGATTGATCAGGTCGACATACAGGTTTGAACTGATGCTGTCGGGCCGGTGATTGGTGGCATTGACAACATAGGCTTTGTACCAAACATGCTCGTCGACATTATACCGGTCCTTGTCCAGGTGCAGGTAGACCTTTTGCTGGGGATACCAGTTATAGTAAGCGTTAAGTTTGAAGATCAGGCTGTGAATCACATTGCTGTCAGCGGGCTGGTCGTTTTCAAATGCAGTGAAAAGCATAGACAAACCAAAGCATCGAATCCCAAAAGCATCGCATACCTACACTTCCTGAAAACAGGAATAACTATTTGCTTTTTCATAAGCCTGTATCATTTTATGGCACATCGGTTTCTAACCAACTCGTAATATTAACATACGAAATTTATTCGATTTTTTCAAGTTCTTCCCAATATTCAAGAGCCCTCCTGGTATGGGGGATCACGATGGTTCCTCCGACCAGGTTGGCGATGGCAAAGATCTCGAGGATTTCCGCTTTCCGGATACCGAGTTTATGGCACTGTTCCAGGTGATACCTGACGCAATCGTCGCAGCGCAGGACCATGGAAGCCACAAGGCCGAGCATTTCCTTGACGGAAGAGGGGAGAGCTCCGTCCCTGTAAGTGTTGGTATCCAGGTTGAAGATCCGTTTGATCACCTTGTTGTCGGCGGCAAGGAGCCGTTCATTCATTTTTTCCCGGTATTCCCGGAATTCATTGATCATTTCACTCATGGTACGATCCTTAAAAAGGGTTATGGTTAAAAGGGATGCCGGGCCGGTAATCTTGTCCAATGACGGCGTGCCGGCATTTTCCCGGAACAAAAGTACACGATATCCGGCAGAAGCCAATCCATCATCCGTAAATCAAACGGTGAAAATCAGCGATATTGATGTGTTCACGGGCATAATTTATCATCGCAAAAAGACTTTTAATATTTGCCGGCAATTTTTACTTTTGCTTGAGTTTTCATGAACGTTAAATTTCAATCCATGTCAGGTCACAGTAAATGGTCAACCATAAAGAGAAAAAAGGGAGCCCTGGATGCAAAGCGATCCAAAATGTTCTCCCGTATTGTCAAGGAAATCAGTGTAGCAGTGAAAGAGAGCGGGCCTGATCCCGAAGCCAATCCGCGACTGAGAGCCGCCATTATGAATGCCAAGGGGGTGAATATGCCAAAGGATAATATCCAGCGTGCCATTTCCAAGGCGGAAAAAGATGATTCCTTTTTCCAGGAAGCCAACTACGAGGGATATCTTCCCCATGGAATCGCGGTATTCATTGAAACCCTTACCGATAACCACATACGTACGGTTTCCAATATCCGCGCCATCTTCAACAAAAGGGGAGGAAGCCTGGGGACCAATGGCTCCCTCAGTTTTCTTTTCGACAGGAAGGGAGTTCTGACTGTTCCGAAAGGAAACCTGGATCCCGAAGAATTTGAACTTGAGATCATTGATGCGGGGGTTGAAGATTTCCAGGTTGAGGATGATGCCTTCATGATCACCACTCCGCTGGAAGAATTCGGTAATGTCCAGAAAAAACTTGAGGAGATGGGCATTGAGCCTGAAAACACCGAATTACAGCGCATTCCAAACGACACCAAGGTACTGCCCACTGAGGATGCGTTAAAGATTCTGAGGATCATTGAGGAATTTGAGGATGATGACGATGTGCAGAATGTCTTCCATAACCTCGAGATCACCGATGAAGTCATGGAGGCCATGGAGGAATAACCGTTCATCAGGCACCGCCGGCTGGCAACTCGAAATAGAAGGTGGTGCCCTGTTCTTCCCCGCTTTCGAAATACACCCGTCCTTTCAGGTACCTTTCCCCCAGCAGGCGCATGGAATAGGTTCCCAGTCCGCGGTCGCTGCCTTTGGTTGAAAAGTTTCGCTTGAACACCTGAAGCTGAACATTTTTGGGCATATAAATGCTGTTATGCACCTCGAACACGGCTTTTCCGTCACGGGCATGCACACCGAAAATCACCGGATCGTAGTTCAGGGATGCTTCCATCGCATTCTTGACCATGTTCTTCAGAACCCTGACCAGGAGCGACTTGTCGCACTCCAGCGGAATGTCCTCGCTGGTCCCGTCGATGCATGATCTCCGTCTGTTTGCGCTTCGGGTTGACGGCAAACTGGGCCTTGACCGATATCGAGGATATCGATGGATTGCAAGGGTTCCGGATCGGGGGTCAGTTCGCCGTTTTCGGCAGAGGTGATCTGCTTCTGGGCCTGAATTTCTTCCACGAGCTCATCGCTGAGCTGCTGAAGGAGAAGGATCAGATTTTTAACCTGGTCCCTTTCTTCGAGCTGCGGTAACAGTTCGGCCAGGTTCTTGATGTTCCCCGCCGTGTTGAGGATGTCGTGAAAGAAGATCCTCTCGAGCATCTGCCGGCGTTTCACGCTGCTGATGTCGATGAGGCTGAAAATGGTGAACTTTTCGCCTTCCCAGGTAAAAGGCGAAGCGGTGGCTTCAAATTCGTACGATTCCTCCTCACCCCCGATGGATGACGTGATGTTGCATTCCTCGGTAATGATGCAGTTCTCATTCATGCTCCTGAGGATGGCACTCAATGCACCGCAGGTTCGGCAGCTCTCACTGGATCCGCATCCCCCGGCACATTCCGTGGCATGGATACAATTCACCACTTCACCGGGTCTTTTGCCGAGAAGGCTGTTAAAATCCGCAATGCTCATCTTTTTCAGCAGGGCACTGTTGCTGTAGACAACCTGACGCTTATCATTCAGAATGGTCACCACATTCGGAATGGCATTTAAAAGTTCCTGCAGATAATTCACCGAATGAAGTTTGCGGAACTGTCCCTCCAGCCGTTTCCTGGGTTCCCTTGTCGAATCCACAAATAACATGTTCCCGTTCATTCTCCCCCTGTATTTTTGATTTTAAGCGTTTTTCGTTGTTTCTTCTCAAGACCCGGTAAAGAGAAGACGCATCCCGATAATCAGGAAGGTGACGAATCCCGCCACCAGACCGAAATCGGATAAGAGACTTTTTGGGATCAGGGCCGTGAAAACCGGCAGAATGATCCCGGTGATCAGGCTGACGAGGCCGGTGAAGATCGACAACCGGCGCGTCCGGAAAGCAAAAGCGGCCAGCGAAAGGAAAGCCAGTCCGAGCAAGGTGTAGGAGGTGATGATGTACATGTCTTTTTCCCTGGACAGGGAAAAGATGGCCACCTTGAGGGCGTCGTTCCCTCCCAGGTTCAGATCCCTGGAGTTGTTCAGGATGTCGATGATGCTGAATCCTTTGATGCCGGAAACACAGATCATGTCCGAGGCCAGAATGATGAAAAATCCTGTCAGCCAGGAGAAAAGCCTGTGATAAGGATTGAGCAGGACAATAAATGTAGAGGCTGATACCGTTAGGATAAATGCAGTGATTAACCAGGTGATCGAATTAATCCGGAGAAGGAAAATGTTATCGGTAAGATAATCAAGATCTTCCGAGAAACTTGAAAAAAAACTGACGAATTCAAAACGGGTCAGAATGGTCGCAATGATGGAAAGTCCTGCAAACAGTGAGAAGACCCCTGTGATGACTTCTGTGTTCCGTGTATTCTGACCTGTAACTGGCATGGGTGCAAAATAAGAAATTTTTAGAATATTCCTTTGTAATAGTAAATTTGATTAATTTTGTCACGCAAAAAATCGCGGTAAATGAGGTATTTATTCTTTATCAGCATTTTCAGTCTTTGCCTGCTCCCTTCCCTCTTTTCCCAGAGTGCCGACACCCCGGTGCCGGTTCCCGACAACCTGCTGACCCGGCTTGAAAAGAGCACGGGATCAAAGTCAGTGGTCACCATCACCCTGGATCCGGGTATTGAGGACAATTATTATAAGGATTTGCTCTATAACCAGAAGAATCCCGGAATACAAGGTTACCGGATCCGTATTTTCACCGGCTCGGGCGTCAATGCCTATGCCGAAGCCCAGAAAGTCCGGGCACATTTTTTGAGTTTGTTTGACAATGTTGGCGCTTATATCCAGTTCGATGCCCCCGATTATAAAGTCTATGTTGGTGACTGCCGGACCCGGTCCGAGGTGCTGAAGCTGTTTTACCGTGATAAAACCCGAATTCCCCAATTCATTTCCTGTATCTCATAAGATCAGGCTGGATGGGGAATAACAAATGAAGGACACCAGATGAGTGACGAAATAAAACATAAATGCGGGATTGCCCTGGTAAGGCTCCTTAAACCGCTTGAATATTACCATCTGAAGTACGGAAGCTGGAGGTACGGCCTTCAGAAACTCTATATCATGATGGAGAAACAGAGAAACCGGGGACAGGACGGGGCCGGGATCGTGAGTATGAAGTTCGATATGCCCCCGGGTTACAAGTATTTCAGCAGGGAAAGGTCGACCAATCCCTCGGCCATTAACATCGTTTTTGAAAAAATCTACAAGCGGTTCCAGAAAATCGAAAAGCAGAATCCCGAGCTTCTCAATGATGTGCACTGGGCCAAGCTTAACCTGCCCTTCGTGGCCGAAACCTACCTTGGCCACCTGCGCTACGGGACCTTTGGGAAGAACAGCCTGGACAATGTCCATCCCGTGATGCGGCAGAATAACTGGAAATCCAGGAACCTCGTTCTTGCCGGGAACTTCAACCTGACCAATGTCGACGAACTCTTCGACCTGCTGATCGAACTGGGACAGTCGCCCAAGGATTATTCCGATACGGTGACCATGCTCGAAAAGGTCGGTCATTTCCTCGACCAGGAAAACCAGCGGCTGTTCGATAAATTCAAGGCTCAGGGATACACCAATGTCGACATCTCCAACCTGATCGCAAAAAATGTCGATATCGCCAGGGTCCTCCGCGATGCCAGCAAACGCTGGGACGGGGGATTTGTTATCGCCGGAATGATCGGTCATGGCGATTCATTTGTTTACCGCGATCCATGGGGTATACGGCCCGCTTTTTATTATCATGACGATGAAATTGCCGTGGTCACCTCCGAAAGACCGGTGATCCAGACAGCCACTGAATGTGACCTACGATAAAATCGAGGAAGTCCCCCCGGGGCATGTTGTCATCATCCGGAAAAACGGCGATTTCCAGATCGAACAGGTGCTTGAGCCCTATGAACGGAAATCCTGTTCCTTTGAACGGATCTATTTCTCCCGCGGAACCGACAAGGATATCTACAATGAACGGAAAAAACTCGGCGAACTCATCGTCCCCGGTGTTCTCGAAGCCGTCGGTAATGATACCCGCAACACCGTCTTCTCCTTCATTCCCAATACCGCCGAATCGGCCTTTTACGGAATGATCAAGGAAGTTGAGAATGTCATGATCCGGGAGAAAAAGGAACTTCTCCACGCGAAACGAAACGAGCTCTCGGAAGAGGAACTTTTCGATATCATTGCCCAGCAGACCACGGATCGAAAAGGTGGCCATCAAAGACCTCAAGCTGCAGGACGTTCATTTCCCAGGATAAGGGAAGGAACGACCTCGTGGGCCATGTCTACGACATCACCTACGGAACCATCCGGCGGGGCATCGATAACCTGGTGGTTATCGACGATTCCATCGTCAGGGGGACCACGCTGAAACAAAGCATCCTGAAGATCCTCGACCGGCTCGGGCCGAAAAAGATCGTGGTCGTCTCTTCCTCACCCCAGATCCGCTACCCCGACTGTTACGGCATCGATATGGCCAGACTGGGCGATTTTATTGCTTTCAAAGCGGCCATTGCCCTGCTGAAGGAAAGCGGGAAGGACAATATTATCAATGAGGTCTACCGGAAATGCCGTGAACAGAAAGATCTTCCCAAGGAAGAATTTGTCAACCATGTCAAGGATATCTACAAACCCTTCACCGATAAGGAAATATCGGCCAAGATCGCCCAGCTGCTGAAATCTCCCGAAATAAAGGCGGAAGTGGAAATCGTCTACCAGAGCATCGACAGATCTTCATAAGGCATGCCCCAATGACCTGGGCGACTGGTATTTCACGGGGGATTATCCCACACCGGGAGGGAATAAGGTGGTTTCCACCTCATTCATGAATTTCATCGAAGGGATCAACCGCAGGGCTTACTGATCCTCCTCCTCATCCAGCTTTTCATTGGGCGTGTAACTGCTGATATGCCGTTCGACCTTCTGTTTGTAAAGATCGTTGATGGTGATCATGATGGCGGTTTCCTCCACGTTCCCGAAATAGGGATTGCTGACCGTTCCGAAGGTTCTCAGGGAAGGGGACAGGTTCATGTACGCATTGATGAGCGGGGGAATGTTTTCACCGAAGGCCCGCACATTCTGCGAAAGAACCCTGTAATCGTCCATGTAGTTGTCGTTGACGAAGATCTTTTCCATCTCGCCGCGGTTGATGTTGGTTTCCAGGGGAGTGATGGGCGTCACCAGATCCTCCCTGTCGGGGAAGTGCTTCTCCAGGAAAATAGAGGATGAGATTCCTGGCCCGCTGGTTGTAATTCTTGTACATGGTGACCTTTCCGAAGAAATATTTCTTTTCGGGGTAATCGATCACCAGAGTGCCCAGTCCGTCCCAGAGATTATCGAGCGCGATAGAGCGCCTTGCTCATGCGGTTGGTCGTCTGGTATTTCGGTTGAACGAACGACCTGCCAAGTTCGATGGTATAGGGCAGGTATTCCTGCCGGAATTTCTGGGAAAAATGAAAAAGCTTGGCCGTGGCCAGCTTCACCCGGCCGTCATCGCAGCAATTTGTTTCATCGCAGATGTGAAAACGGTAGCCTCCCAGGATTTCCTCGGCAGAGGGATCCCAGACGATCAGCTGCTTATAGGCAAATTCCCCCCTGTCATAGTCGTCAATGTCGACGGCTTTTCCCGTTCCGCCACCCGCTGCACGGAAAGTCAGTTCCCTTAACCGGCCGATCTCACGCATCAGGATTAGGAGAATCCTGTTCGGTGATGATGAAGAGCTGATTTCCGGCATTGTTCGTCCGCCGTGATAAATTTGTCTTCGGTCAGTTCCTGTACCAGTTTATCCTTTGGTACCGGAGGAATGATGTGTTCCATATTAATCGATTTTTGAGCAGACAAATTTAATGATAAAATGATGCAAGCGATATCCTCAGTTGAAATTATGGCAGTCTGGTCAGTGAAAGGAACTGAATTTCCCCCGGGAAGGGTGTAAACATAATCCTGCATTTTGGCCGCCCATTCAGCCGGACTGAACCTGTTGTCAAATGTTTGCCATTTAACAGGATAACCAATTGTGATCATAATATGTTCATTGCGGTGACGGTAGGTTTCATCGGGTAAAAGCATCATTTCCAGGTTCGATTTTATCCGGAGAAATTTGCGGAGATTGGCCATGAAATAAAAGAAATTGGTGCACCGTCCGCTCACATGGATGGGAACGATATCACGCTTTGAACGCACCGCTTTGGTGATGAAGTTTTTCTTCCATTCCGGATCCCGGATCACCCCGTGGTGCTTCCTGGAAACCAATCCCGCCGGAAATGTAAGAACCTGATAATCAGATTTGAATATGTCGTCGATCTGCCGGACGGCTTCCGTCGACTGCTTGCCATGCTTGTTTATGGGGACAAAGATGCCGTCCATCGTCCGGATATTCATTAAGATATCGTTGACAAGCACTTTCAGGTTCTTGTACTTCTTCTGGAGAACGGTCAACAGCAATCATGCCGTCGAAACCTCCCAGCGGATGATTGGAAACAAAGATGTATCGCCCCTCGTCAGGCAGATTTTCCTCTCCCCTGATCACGGTGGTGATGTTGAACTCCCTGATGACGGCTTCGGCAAATTCAAGGCCGCGCTTGGTCCCGTGCTTTTCGAGGATGGAATTGATAAAACGCAGCCGGACAAGCCGTTCGATCAGCGTGTAGGCAAACCCCGGTATCAGCCTGGCCAGTCGTGGATTTTTATCCCTGAAGACCTGCCGGATATCGATGGGCTCCATGGTCGCTTTGCCGGTTTGTTCTGTCATGTCACTTCATGGTTTATGGGGCGACCAAAAATACAAAAAAGGATTGAATCTCATGACAGTCACCCCTCAATCCAGCGGTTTGAACGAAGAGGCCAAATGGGAAAGTTATCAACAATGTGTAAAAAAATGGGAGAAAGTGGTGGAAAGTGGGAGAAATTTGTCTTATTTTTACATCTTATAGTAACTGTATACTCATGATAACCTTCATCGGGGACTATAACGGCAAAGTGGATGCAAAGGGCAGGGTGTCTCTTCCATCGGCGTTTAAACGTCAGATGAAGGAGGCCTTCCAGGATGGCTTTGTCCTGAAGCGGGATGTATTCGACAAGTGCCTGATCCTTTACCCGATGAAGGAATGGGAGAGACAGAATCAGCTGATCAGGGCAAAGACCAATCCTTACAACAAGGAGCACAACCGGTTTCTGCGGATGTTTTTCAGTGGAACGGCCGAAATGATCCCTGATGCTAACAACCGGATTCTTCTGCCGAAGCGGTTGATGGAATTTGCCGAGATCGAAGATGAGGTTGTGATGGCCGGTCAGTATGGAAAGATTGAGATCTGGTCACAACAAAACTACGAACAGATCAGCAAGGCTGATGATGAATTTGCCAGCATGGCAGAAAAAATACTTGGTGGGTCCTTTGAACAAACCCAGGAGGAATGACCTATCATAAACCGGTTCTGTTAGAAGAAAGTGTAAACGGACTGAATATTAAACCAGAGGGAATTTACCTTGATCTGACCTTTGGCGGTGGGGGGCATTCTCTCAGGATTCTTGAAAAGCTTGGTAAAAAAGGAAGGCTGTATGCCTTCGATCAGGATATCGACGCCCGGTCCAATGCACCTGCCGATCCCCGTTTTACATTCATTCATTCCAACTTCCGGTTTTTAAGGAATTTCCTCAGGTTTTACGACATGGACAGCGTCGACGGAATCCTGGCCGATCTCGGCATTTCCTCCCACCAGGTTGATGAGCCGGAGCGCGGTTTCACCTTCATGAAGGATACGGATCTTGACATGCGGATGAACCGCGAGGCCGGAACGACGGCAGCCTGCCGTTCTGAACACGTACCCGGAGGAGGAACTGGACCGGATATTCCGGGAATATGGGGAGGTCAGGGGATATCATCAGCTGACGCAGCGGATCGTCCGGCGCCGGTGAACAGGAGCATTTTTCCGGAACCGATGATTTTATCGTGGCGTTTCGCCTCGTTCGTGCCGGAATACCAGAGGAACAAGATGCTGGCAAAGATCTTCCAGGCATTGACGGATCGAAGTGAATGATGAGATGGGTGCCCTGAAGGACGTGACTGCACGCAGTCGGCGGAAGCCCTGAAATCCGGGGGAAGGCTGGTCGTTCTGACGTACCATTCCGTTGAGGACCGGATCGTCAAGACCTTCCTGAAAACCGGAAACCATGAAGGAACGGTTGAAAAAGATTTTTATGGAAATGTCAGCCGCCCGTTCCGGCTGATCAACAAGAATGTCATCGTCCCGGCGGAATCCGAAATCGGTGACAATCCCAGGTCACGAAGTGCGAAACTCAGAATTGCAGAGAAAATATGAAAACAGGGGAATCGGAACATATTGAATTTATCGATGAACAGCGAACCGGAGAAGGAAAAGTCCCCCTCGGCCTCAGGACCCAGCGTCCTCAGGGGGATGATCGACGGGACGCTTCTGACGCGCAAATCGGTGCTGCGTCAGATGCCGTTCGTCTTTTACCTGGTTTTCCTCAGCCTGCTCTATATCAGCAACCGCTATCATGCGGATATGCTGAAACGAAATTTCGCCTCGCTCAGGACCGAGACCGGAGAGCTGAGGTCCAAAGCCATCTTCGTTTCTTCCGAGCTGATGAAACTGAGCCGGCAGACGGAAGTGGCCGATGAAGTGGAAAAAAAAGGCCTCGACCTGAAGGAATCGCAGGTGCCGCCGAAAAAAATTGTGGTTAAAAAACGATGACCAACGTGTCGGTGAAAAAAGACATATTATGGAGAGTGGGTGTTGTCTATCTTCTGATGGCACTGACCGGCCTGACCATTATCGGGAGGATCGTGTGGCTGCAGTTCGGCGAACGTGACAAGTGGTCGGTCAACTCAGAAACGGCGCCCATCAAACAGGTCGCGATCGAAGCCAACCGCGGGGATATCTACAGTGCCGACGGTAAGCTTCTCGCCGTTTCCGTTCCCTATTACGATATTCGCATGGATCTGACGGTCGACAGTCTGACCGATGATATTTTCTTCGCCAACGTCGATGCCCTCTCCAGGGCCATGTCTTCCACGTTCCGCGACCGCTCGTGGATCGAATACAAAAGAAGCCTGATGCGGGCCAGGCAGGCAAGGCTCCAGTATTTTCTCGTCAAACGGGATATCACCTACGACCAGATGATCAAAGCCAAGTCCTTCCCCATCTTCAACCGGGGACGGTACAAAGGGGGCGTCCGTTTCATGGAGAAGAGCGAACGGGTCAAACCCAATGGATACCTGGCCTCACGAACCATTGGTTCCACTATCGGAAAGTGAACGCGGCAATGTCGTCGGGCTGGAAGGGGCATACGACCAGGAACTGCGGGGTAAGGACGGGCTGAGATTTCTGAAACGGGTGAACGGAAACATTTATATTCCGCTTTTTGACAAGAACGAAGTGGATCCGGAAGACGGCATGGATGTGGTCACCACCATCGACCTGAATATCCAGGATGTGGCTGAGAAGGCCCTCTACAAGCAACTTTTAAAGCATAATGCCCATCATGGCACAGCCATCCTCATGGAGGTCAAAACCGGTGATATCAAAGCCATTGCCAATCTCGAGCGCAACGAATGACGGCAATTACTGGGAGTCGGTGAACTTCGGCGTGGGGGAAAGCACGGTACCCGGATCGACCTTCAAAGCCGCCAGCCTGATGGTCGCCCTGGATGACGGGCTGATCAGCATCGATGATTCGGTGGACATCAACAACGGGGTGACCTATTATTATGGTGTAAAAGTGGAGGACAGCGAGCATAACGAGCCCAGGAAAATCACGGTGAAAAGGGCTTTCGAAGTGTCCTCGAATGTGGGCATCACACGAACCATTTATCAGCACTACAAGGGGAAGGAAGACCAGTTCATCAAGGGGCTCTACGATCTTGGCCTGAACAGGAAACTGGGGATCGAGATCATGGGTGAGGGCGAACCTTTCATCAAATCCCCGTCCCATTCCGACTGGTCCGGGGTCTCTCTGCCGATGATTGCCATGGGATATGAACTGACCCTCACGCCGCTTGCAGATCCTGACCTTCTACAATGCCATTGCCAACAATGGACGTGAGGTTCAAGCCAAGGTTCGCCAGTGAGATCCGCTATCGCGGGAACCGGGTTGAAAAAATTGAGCCGGTGATCCTCAACCCTCAGATCTGCACGAAAAAAACCCTTGAGGCCATGCATGACCCTGCTCGAGGGCGTCGTGGAGAACGGTACGGCCAGGAGCCTCAGCAAGACGAACTTTCAAAATTGCCGGAAAAACGGGAACCGCCCAGATCCCTGACAAGAAAACGGGGTATGCCGTGAAGTCGAGGATCTCCTACCAGGCTTCCTTTGTCGGGTATTTTCCCGCTGAAGATCCGAAATACAGCTGCATCGTCGTGATCAACTCACCTTCCAACGATATTTATTACGGAAGCCTGGTGGCCGGCCCGGTCTTCCTGGAAATTGCCAATAAGGTTTACGCTACCCAGCTCGATATCCACGACCCGGTGAACAGCCCGGGAAGCTCCCGTGGTTGCGGAAGCGCCCTATTCCAAGAGCGGATCGGGCCGCGACCTGACCCATGCACTTTCGGTCCTGGGAATCCGGTTTGAGGATGAAAGTGCGGGCAATCCACATGGGTTTCGACCCAATCTGACGGCGATACCATCCGGATTCTGCCCCGCCAGGTTCAGCAAAACCTGGTCCCCAATGTGAAGGATATGGGTCTTGAAGATGCCGTTTTTCCTTCTTGAAAAATCCGGAATGAAAGTCAGGGTGAACGGAAGGGGAACGGTACGGGGACAATCCGTCCTTCCCGGGACGGTCATCTCGACCGGGACAGACAATCAACCTTGAAATGAGTTTAAGTGACAGCTGATGAAGATGATGGATGACATATTAAAAGGATGTGCCGATCACGGAGATCAGGGGTGAAAAGAAACCCCTGGCCGGGCGGGTTGTTTTTGACTCCAGGGAAGCGGGCAGGGGCGATCTGTTTGTGGCCGTGCGCGGGACGAAGTCAGACGGTCATGATTTTATCCCTTCCGTCACGAGCCAGGGGGTCAGTCATGTGGTTTGCGAAGCCCTTCCCGCAAAATTGGACGGTGATGTGTGTTACATTGTTGTTGAAGATTCTCATCATGCACTGGCCATCATCGCCTCGAATTATTTCGGTAATCCGTCCTCCGAGTTGAGGCTTGTCGGGGTCACCGGCACGAACGGGAAGACCACTGTCGCCTCGCTGCTTTTCCAGGTCGCCACCGGTCTGGGATACAAAGCCGGGCTCATTTCCACTGTCACTGTCCGTTACGACGGTAAAACCAGGCCGGCGACACACACCACCCCCGATCCGTTGCAACTGCAGTCGGTGATCAGGGAGATGGCCGACAGTGGATGTGAGTTTGTTTTCATGGAAGTGTCATCGCATGCCATTCACCAGAAACGCATCGGGGGACTGCACTTCACCGGAGGGATCTTCACCAATATCACCCACGATCATCTCGATTATCACCATACCTTCCGGGAATATATCGACGCCAAAAAGGCCTTTTTCGACCATCTGCCGGCGGATGCGTTCGCCCTGGTGAATGGTGATGACCGGAACGGGAAGGTGATGGTCCAGAATACCAGGGCGTCGGTTCATACCTATGCCCTGAAAAGCATGGCCGATTTCCGGGGAAAGGTTCTGGAAAGCCATTTCGAAGGGAACCTGATGCAGATTGGGGAACGGGAGTTCTGGACCCGACTGCCCGGAGCCTTCAATGCCTCCAATGTCATGGCGGTTTACGGGACAGGGATATTGCTGGGCTTCGGTGAAGAGGAACTGCTGGCCCGGATCAGCCTGTGCACGTCGGTCGACGGGAGGTTCGAGATCATTGCAAAGACCGGCGGACCCAGGGCCATTGTCGATTATGCCCATACGCCCGATGCCCTTGAGAACGTGCTCAACACCATCCGGGGCATTCGAAGAAAGGAGGAGAAGATCATCACCATCGTGGGTGCCGGGGGAAACCGCGATAAAACCAAGAGACCTGAGATGGCCAGGATAGCCGCCGAACTCAGCGATAAGGTGGTGCTGACATCCGACAATCCGAGGGACGAAGACCCGGCGGCGATTATCGACGACATGAAGGCCGGGCTGAGTGAGGAACTCTCCCGAGAAAACCATGATCATCACCGACAGGGATGAAGCCATCCGGGCGGCTTGCGCTTTTGCCGGACCGGGCGATATCATCCTGGTCGCCGGCAAAGGACATGAGACCTATCAGGAGATCAAAGGTGTGAAACACCATTTTGATGACCGAGAAAAATTACGTCACTATTTAAACGGATAACTGATGCTTTACTATCTGTTTGCATATCTGGATAAACTGGACTTCCCCGGAGCGGGAGTGTTCCACTATATCTCATTCCGGTCGGCCATTGCCGTGATCACCTCCCTTGCCATATCGATGGTGTTCGGCAAAAGCATCATCCGTGTATTGCAGCGGAAACAGATTGGTGAAACGGTCAGGGACCTGGGGCTCCATGGTCAGATCGAAAAAACCGGTACCCCCACCATGGGCGGGCTGATCATCCTGGCTTCCATCCTCATTCCCACCCTCCTGTTCGGGGATCTGGCCAACGTCTATATCCAGCTGATGCTGCTGACCACCCTGTGGCTGGGGCTTATCGGCTTCCTTGACGATTATATCAAGGTGTACCGGAAAAACAAGAAAGGGCTGGCCGGCCGGTTCAAGGTGATGGGTCAGGTCGTTCTCGGGCTGATGGTGGCCGTAGTCCTGTATTTCAGTCATGATGTGACCATCCGTGAAAAGCAACGGATATCGGTCATGCAGGCTGTTGAGGCCAAAGCGCCGGTTGTGGTGGAAAACGGGAAATACTACAAGGTGGAAGACACCAAATCGACCCTGACCACGATTCCGTTCCTGAAAAACAATGAATTTGATTATGCCTGGCTGGTCTGGTTCATGAAAGACAAGGCAGCCGAATATGCCTGGATCGTCTTTGTACTGATCGTGATCTTCATTGTCACGGCCGTCTCCAACGGGGCCAACATGACCGACGGGCTCGATGGCCTGGCGACGGGCTCGGCGGCGATCATCGGGACCACACTGGGGATCCTCGCCTATGTCTCGGGGAACTCCATCATCGCCGATTACCTGAACATCATGTACATCCCCCATATCGGTGAGCTGGTGATCTATGCCAGCGCCTTCATCGGAGCCACTGTCGGCTTCCTCTGGTATAATTCATACCCCGCCCAGGTGTTCATGGGCGATACCGGCAGCCTGTCCATTGGCGGGATCATCGCCGTTTTTGCGATCATCATCCGCAAGGAACTGCTCATCCCCATCCTCTGCGGCATCTTTCTCGTCGAGAGCCTCTCGGTGATGATGCAGGTCAGCTGGTTCAAATACACGAAAAAGAAATATGGTGAGGGACGCCGCATTTTCAGGATGGCGCCCCTGCATCACCACTATCAGATGAAAGGATATCCTGAAGCCAAAATTGTCACCCGGTTCTGGATCGTCGGGATCCTGCTGGCAGTGATAACTATCGTGACTCTCAAGATCAGGTAAAAAACAGAAAGGGAAGGAAATGGAAATGGAAAAGGTACAGAGAATTGTTATTATCGGAGCGGGCGAGAGCGGGACAGGTTCTGCAATCCTGGCGCGTAAGCAGGGTTTTGACGTGTTTGTGACCGATCACGGCAGGATCAAACCCCGGTACAAGGAGATGCTGGACGCCAACGAGATTTTGTATGAAGAAAACAGGCATACCGAAAAGCTGATCCTCAATGCCGATATCATCATCAAAAGCCCGGGTATTCCCGAGAGCTCGGCCATCGTCCAGCTCATCCGGAAAAAGGGAATCAGGATCATCTCCGAAATCGAATTTGCCGGGAAGTTCACCAATGCCAAAAAGATTTGCATCACCGGGAGCAACGGCAAAACCACCACCACCTCACTCATTCATCACATGATGCGAAAAGCCGGGATGAATGCCGGCATCGCCGGGAATATCGGGAGGAGTTTCGCCTACCAGGTGGCCACGGAAGAATATGATTACTACGTCCTGGAGATCAGTAGCTTCCAGCTCGACGGCATGTACGAATTCAAAGCCGATATCGCCATCCTGCTGAACATCACCCCCGACCATCTCGACAGGTACGATTACAACCTTCAGAATTATGTCGATTCCAAGTTCAGGATCACGCAGAACCTGACGGAGGATGAGTATTTTGTTTTCTGTTCCGATGATGAGATCACCATCAAGGAACTGGAGCGCATCGTTTCCAAAGCCCGGCAGCTGCCCTATGCTTTCCAGAGGAAGGAAGATGATGTGGCCTGGGTGGACGAAGACGATTTTATGCGCATTGAATTTGACGATGTGGATTTCTCCATGTCGGTGAATGAGCTCTCATTGCGCGGCCGTCATAATACCTACAACAGCATGGCTGCCGGTATCGCCGGAAATGTGCTGAAGATCAGGAAGGAAGTCATCCGGGAGGCGCTGATGGATTTCCAGAGCGTGGAACACCGCCTGGAGCCGGTGCTGAAAGTTCATGGCATTGAATTTATCAACGATTCGAAGGCAACCAATGTGAATTCGACCTGGTATGCCCTGGAAAGTATGAACACGCCGGTGATCTGGATCGCGGGAGGCACCGACAAGGGCAATGATTATGAAACGCTGAAGCCGCTGGTCAGGAACCGGGTGAAGGCCTTGATATGCCTGGGAAAAGACAATTCGAAACTTCTCAAGGCTTTTGAAGGCGTTGTGGAAAACATCAGCGAGGCAACTTCGATGCGGGAGGCTGTCAGAAAAGCCTACCATTTCGGCGAGAAAGGGGACACCGTGCTCCTTTCTCCGGCATGTGCCAGCTTCGACCTTTTTGAAAACTATGAAGACCGCGGACGGCAGTTCAAGGAAGCCGTGCGCGAATTATAATCACAACAGACGAAAGGAAGGTTCATGAACCCGGATATGAACAGGACGAAATACATAAAAGGCGACAAGGTGATCTGGATGGTGATTATCCTGCTCTCGGTCATTTCACTGCTGGCGGTGTACAGTTCTTCCCAGAGCCTGGCCATCAGCCGGCAGGGGGGAAGCACGGTGTACTTCCTGGTGAAGCAGACCATCATCCTGCTCCTCGGGTTATTTATCATTATCGTGACCCATCACATTCCTTACCGGTACTTCTCGAAACTCTCGCAATTGTTCTTTTTCATGGCCATCCCGCTGTTGCTGGTGACGCTGCTGACCGGCCGCGATGTTCATGCTGCACGGCGATGGCTCGATGTTCCGGGCACCGGCTTCACCATCCAGCCTTCCGATTTCGCCAAGATCGCCCTGATCATGTATATGGCCCGGATGCTATCCCAGAAACAGGATCGCCTGGACAAGCTGCGGGAGACCTACCTTCCGCTTCTGGGAGCCGTCCTGGCCATCTGTGTCCTGATCGTTCCGGCTAATTTTTCAACAGCGGCGATCCTGCTCGTCACCAGCATGATCCTGATGTTCGTGGGACGGATCCCGGTCAGGTTCCTGTTCCTGACGCTTGCCGGTGCCGCCCTGGTCTTTTTCCTTTTCCTCCAGGGACTGAAGTACCTCCATGTGGAAGGGCGTGCGGGAACCTGGCGCAACAGGATCGAGAATTTCAGGAACAGTGAGGATGAAAGTGTGAACAATTTCCAGGTGAACCGGGCCAAGGTGGCCATTGTCAATGGCGGCATCTTCGGACGCGGACCGGGGAACAGCATCCAGAAGGAAAAGCTGCCCCAGGCCAATTCCGATTTTATCTATGCCATCATCATCGAGGAATACGGGCTGATTGGCGGACTGGTTGTCATCGCGCTTTATCTGTGGCTGCTCTTCAGGGCGGGCCTGATCGTGCGGAGAAGCAGCCGGACTTTTGCTGCCCTGGTAGCCATTGGCCTCTGCCTGATCATCGTCTTCCAGGCGATGGTCAATATGGCCGTGGCCGTCAACCTCGTACCCGTCACCGGTCAGCCGCTGCCTTTTATCAGCAGCGGGGGATCATCGATATTATTCACCTCGGTCGCTCTGGGTGTGGTGCTGAGCGTGAGCTGGGGGGTTGAAGAGGACGCGAAAAAACTGGCGGAAACCGAAAACGAAGATCATGAAGAATAGCAGGATCATCATCGGAGGAGGCGGAACCGGGGGGCATGTCTTCCCGGCCATTTCCATTGCCGGGGCGATCCGGGCAATGCATCCCGGAACGGAGATCCTGTTCGTGGGAGCGGAGAACAAGATCGAGATGGAGAAGGTCCCGGAAGCCGGGTTTGAGATCATCGGACTTCCCGTGGCGGGGTTTCATCGCAAAAAACTCTGGAAGAATGCCGCCTTTTTCAGCAGGCTGATCCGCAGCGCCCGCAAATCGGCACGGATCATCGAAGATTTCCGGCCCGACATGGCCGTTGGCGTCGGAGGCTATGCCAGCGGACCGATCCTGAGGGCCGCCGCCAACCGCAATATTCCGGTGGTGATCCAGGAACAGAACTCCTACGCCGGGGTGACCAATAAGATCCTCGCCAGGAAGGCAAAGAAAATATTTGTCGCTTACGACGGCATGGAGAAGTATTTCCCTGCCGGAAAGATCGTCTTCACGGGAAACCCTGTACGACAGGGGATACTCGGGTGCAGGGAAAAACGGGAAGAAGGGCTGAAAGCCTTCGGACTCGATCCGACCAAAAAAACGGTCCTGGTCATCGGGGGCAGTCTGGGGGCACGGACCATCAACCGGAGCATCGAAAAACATCTCGGCAGGTTCGGCAAGGATATCCAGCTCATCTGGCAGACGGGGAAAATCTATTACGATGAGGTGAAGCAGCTTGCCAACGGTGGAAAGGCAGGCGGGATCATCATCGTTCCGTTCATCCGGGAGATGGACCTGGCTTTCGGCGTTGCCGATGTGATCATCTCGAGGGCCGGGGCAGGCACGATCTCGGAACTTGCCGTGGCCGGGAAACCGGTGATCCTGGTGCCTTCACCCAACGTGGCGGAAGATCACCAGACGAAAAATGCCCTTGCCCTGGTCCACAAAAAGGCGGCTATCCATGTGCCCGACGACCAGGCCGCAGACCGGCTCGTGGAAGAATGCCTGGCCCTTCTGAATGATGAAGAAAAAATGAACGAATTGTCAACGAATATATTAAAACTGGCCGTTCCCGATGCGGCCAGACGCATCGCTGAGGAGATATTTAAACTGTTATGACAAGGCAAGCCGACATACAACGGGTGTATTTCATAGGTATCGGCGGCATAGGGATGAGTGCCCTGGCCAGGTATTTCCATGCCCTGGGCCTCGGGGTGGCCGGTTACGACCGCGTCTCCACCCCGCTGACCGGTCAGCTTGCGCGGGAAGGCATGGACGTCCATTTCCGGGACGACTTGACGGCCATTCCTGCGGCCTTTCGCTCTCCGGAAGGAACACTGGTGGTTTATACTCCGGCCGTCCCTCCCGAACTTGGAGAGCTTGCCTTTTTCAGGGAAGGGGGGTTCAGGATCCTCAAACGTTCCGAAGCACTGGGTGAAGTCGTAAGCGACAAGCGCGTCATTGCCGTGGCCGGAACGCACGGGAAAACGACGATATCGGGCATGCTCACCCATATCCTGAATACCGCGGGTCCAAAAACCAGCGCTTTTCTCGGGGGTGTCAGCAAGAATCTCGGCTCCAATGTGGTTGTTCAGCCTGGGTCCGATCTCGTCGTTGTTGAAGCCGATGAGTTCGACCGTTCCTTCCTGAGGCTTTACCCGGAGATGGCCGTGGTGACCGCCATGGACGCCGACCATCTTGACATTTACGGCAGTCATGAAGCCCTCCTGGAAACATTTGCCCGGTTCATTTCGCAAATCCATGAAGGCGGGAAGCTCCTGGTGAAACGCGGACTTCCCCTGGATCCGGAAATCCCTGCCGGAGTTTTTACCTACGCCCTGGACGGGGACGCTGATTTTCACGCCCTCAACATTGTCCGTGAAGGTTTCCGGTACCGGTTCAGCCTCCACACGCCCGGGGGAGTGATCGACGGGCTTTCTCTGGGTGTTTACGGCAGGGTGAACCTGGAAAACGCCGTGGCGGCATGTGCCCTGGCCTGGCTGGCGGGTGCACCCGACGAGGGGATCAGGAGGGGGATATCCGGTTATACCGGGATCAAAAGGCGCTTTGATGTCATCCTGGAGGAACCGCCGGTCATTTTCATTGACGATTACGCCCACCATCCCGAGGAGTTGAGAGCCTTTATCACCTCGGTCAGGGAAGCTCTCCCCGGAAAGCGCCTCACCGGCATTTTTCAGCCTCACCTTTACACCCGCACGAGGGATTTCGCCGCGGAGTTCGCCCGGAGCCTCTCCGCACTCGACGATGTCATCCTCCTCGATATCTATCCGGCCAGGGAAGCGCCCATTGCCGGTGTCGGCCCTGAACTGATCTTCGATAACCTTGAGCAATACCGGCGAAAAGATCCGGTGTTCAAAAACACAGCTGATGGAGGTTATCGGCGAACTTAACCCTGAGGTTCTCCTGACCATGGGAGCCGGCGACATCGATCAGACTGGTCGAACCTTTGAAGAACCTGTTACAGGAGGGAAAAAGATGAAAAAGGCATTCAATATCATCGTCATCGCAGGCTTGCTGGCCTACATGTTCGTCGCCCTGAGTTTCTCGGCCGCACGCAATGCGAAAACCGTATGCCGGGAGGTGAGGATCAATCTGTTCGATACCCTGAACAGCGGGTTTTACAAGAAAGCCGATATTGAAAAGATCCTGATGAGTGAGGGTAACCATATCCTGGGCTATCCGGTGAACGAGATCAATACCCGGGCGCTGGAAAGGGCCCTCATGAAAAAGTCCTACATCAGGAAAGCCGAGATATATTCCAGCGTGGACGGTGTGATGGAAGTGGATATCACCCAGCGCAAACCGGTGGTGAGGATCATCACCCGCTCGCAGAACAGCTATTATCTTGACAAAGAGGGGTACATCCTCCCGGCAAGGGGAAATTTCACCCCGCATATCCTCATTGCCAATGGATATTTCACTGAGGATACCGATCTGAAAAACGCCGCCATAATCGACAGTATCAGCGAAAATGCCAAATACAGCGAATGGCTCGGAGCCCTCAATCTGGCCGCTTTCATTTCAAAAGACAGCTTCTGGCGGTCGCAGATCGTCCAGATCTATTACGACAGGGATGGGGATTTCGAAGTGATCCCGAGAGTAGGCGCGCACCAGATTATCCTCGGCGATGCAGACGGATTTCCCGGGGAAGTTCAGGAAGCTGAAAATCCTGTACCAGGACGGGCTGAAATACGAAGGCTGGAACGGGTATGAAAAAATCAATCTGAAATACAAAAATCAAGTAATCTGCACTAAAAGATAACACTATGGCACAAAAAGATCAAATTGTTGCGGCAATTGACATTGGTACGACCAAAATCGTGACCCTCGTGGGTCGTATCAATGAAAATCAGCGCCTTGAAGTGCTGGGCATCAGCAAGACCGCATCGAAAGGGGTAAAACGCGGTGTCGTCCTGAATATCGAGGAGACTGTCAATGCCATCGAGTCGACGGTCAGGGATGCCCGGACGATGTCGGGGATCCGTTTTGGCGATGTCTTTGTCGGTATTGCCGGTCAGCACATCAAATCCATCAGGAACCGCGGGTATATCAACCGGGATTCCTATGAGGAAGAAATCACGCGCAACGACATCCGGAAGCTGGTCGAAGACATGTACAAAATACCTGTCGATGTGGGGGAGGAGATCATTCATGTTCTTCCGCAGAACTTCATTGTCGACAGTGAAACCGGCGTAAAGAATCCGGTGGGCATGTCGGGAAAACGCCTTGAGGCCAATTTCCACATCGTGGTCGGCCAGATGGCGTCGGCACGCAATATTGAAAAATGCATTAACCGGGTCGGACTGAATGTAAAACAGTTGATCCTGGAACCGCTGGCTTCGAGCGAGGCCGTGCTGACGGGCGATGAAAAGGAAGCCGGGGTGGCTCTCGTTGACATCGGCGGTGGCACCACCGATGTGGCCGTATATTATGACGACATTATCCGGCATACGGCCGTCATCCCCTTCGGGGGTAATGTCGTGACGCGGGATATCAAGGAAGGGTGCTCCATCCTCCAGCGTCAGGCCGAATCGCTCAAGGTTCAGTTCGGATCGGCCCTCGGCGATCTCGCCCAGGAAGACAAGGTGGTCACCATTCCGGGCATCAGCGGCCGCGAACCCAAGGAGATCAGTTTTAAAAGCCTGGCCTATATCATCCAGTCGCGCATGGAAGAGATCATCGATGCGGTCATGTACGAAATCGAAAATTCCGGATTTATGGATAAGCTTTCTGCCGGGATCGTGCTCACCGGAGGCGGTGCCATGCTGAGGCATCTTCCGCAGCTGGTAAAATTTAAGACCGGGATGGACGTCAGGATCGGTTTTCCCAATGAGCGGCTGGCGGCAGAGGCGAAGGAAGAGATCAACCAGCCCATGTATTCGACGAGTATCGGGTTGTTGCTGAAAGGTTACGATTATCTCCAGGAACATCATGAGCAAACGGGTGTTGAGGATGGCCAGGCAGCCAGAGCCCCGGAGACTGAAGGAAAGATCAAGGAAAAGAAATTTCTCTCGGGTGGCAGGATCTTCGAATCGCTGAAGAATGTCATCACCGATATTTTTGATGAAGACAGTGCCACGATGTAATGTCATTTCACGTGAACACGAATTTGAACCGAAATTAATATCAAAGCCATGGCGGAAGATCTGATGAATTTTGATTTGCCGGTTGAACAGTCATCCATCATTAAGGTGGTCGGCGTCGGCGGTGGCGGGAGCAACGCAGTAAATCATATGTATAACAAAGGCATCAAGGATGTGAACTTTGTCGTGTGCAACACCGATGCCCAGGCTTTGCTGAACAGTCCGGTGACGGTAAAGATTCAGCTTGGCGAATCTCTCACCGAGGGCCGGGGTGCCGGTAACAAGCCCGATATCGGCAGGGAAGCGGCCCTTGAGAACATCGACAGGATCAAGGAAGTCCTCTCGGGAAATACAAAAATGGTCTTCATCACCGCCGGCATGGGAGGTGGCACCGGAACAGGCGCCGCTCCGGTGATTGCCAAAACGGCCCGCGAACTCGGAATTCTCACTGTTGCCATAGTGACCATCCCCTTCGCGTTCGAGGGACAGCAACGGATCAACCAGGCGATCGAAGGGATCAACGAGATGCAGAAGTATGTGGATTCCCTGCTTGTGATCAACAATGAAAAACTCAGGGAGATCTACGGTAACCTGAAAATCTCGCATGCCTTTTCCAAGGCTGATGATGTCCTGGCTACCGCCGCCAAAGGTATTGCCGAGATCATCACCGTCCATGGTTACATCAATGTTGACTTCGCCGATGTGCAGACGGTGATGACCGACAGCGGTGTGGCCATTATGGGATCGGGAGTGGCCAATGGCGAGGACCGTGCCGTGAGAGCCATCGAGGATGCCCTGACCTCTCCGCTTCTCAACAATAACGACATCACCGGGGCCAAAAGCATCCTGCTGAATATCACCTCGGGAACCGAAGAGATCAGCATGGACGAGGTCGGGGAGATCACCGACTATGTCAACCAGGCCGGCCACAAGAGCGCACTGGTGATCTGGGGCACCGGAACCGATGAATCTCTCGGCGATTCCGTCAGCGTAACCATCATCGCCACCGGCTTCGGCACCAACAGCATCCCTGAACTTTATGCGGCCAAAAAGCATTATGATAAATATCCCCTTCGTGATAACATGAAAACCACCGAGGTGACCTCGGTATCGGGGGAATTTGAAGTCAGGGATAAACCGGACGGGAAAGATCATATCCTCCAGGGGACGATCAACTTCCTCGGCAAAGAGGAAGGGCCGGAACAGTACATTCTTTATGAGGATGGCAAAAAAGCCCGCCATGGAGAGAAGGATGATCCCAAAAAGCGGGAGGAGAGGGTCAAACGGCTCAAGGAAGTGCAGGAACGGCTGAAGCAGGCCGGATATAATCCTGCCAGTGAAAATGATACCATCGAACAGCTTGAAAATGAACCGGCCTATCTGCGGAAGAAAATTGCTATCAAACCTGAAAAACCCTCTGAGGAGTCCAATGTCTCCAAATATAAGCTGACGGAGGATGAGGATAAAGGCGGGCCCAAACTCCGGGAGGATAATTCCTATCTGCATGATAATGTCGACTGAAACTAGAAAAAAACATGACGATGACTTACAGCGAAAAAATCAGTGAGGACCTGAAGCAGGCCATGAAAGACAGGCAGAAGGACCTGCTGGAAACGCTCCGTGCGGTGAAAACCGCTTTTACCCTCGAACGCAGCAATAAGGGCGCAGGATCCGTGCTCACCAGTGAGGAGGAGATCAGGCTGATGCAGAAACTGATCAAGCAGAGGAAAGAATCGGCCATCATTTACGGGGAGCAGGGACGGCAGGATCTTGCCGATAAAGAGCTTCTGGAGGCTTCATTCATCGAGGCTTACCTGCCCGAGCCAATGAGTGAGGCCGATATCGAGGCATATGTGGCCAATGTGATCAGGGAGACCGGTGCCACGGGGATGAAGGATATGGGGATGGTCATGGGCAGGGCCACCAAAGATCTGGCCGGAAGGGCCGATGGAAAGACCATTTCCGGCATTGTTCGTAAATTATTATCCTGAGTGTAATTGATCCGATGAACAGAGAAAAAAGGATGTGACAACTTCACATGATCCTGTCGCAAAAAGGGCGGAACCGGCTTCCGCCCTTTTTGTAGTCAATGTCCTCAGGCCGGGATGATGCTTCATTCCCGCATATTTCCTATTTTTGCAGCTGGAAATGCGCCGGAAGGATACCCGGCATTAAACCGGACAGGATGAATCTCGTTATTGATTTTGGCAATACAGCGACAAAAACCGCCGTCTTTTCCGGTGGCGAAGCGCTGATGTGCCGCCGGGATGTGAAACTGACCCTGTCTGACCTGGAAGACATCCTGACCACTTATCCCGGGACCGACCGGGCCATTATTTCTTCCGTGACCGGCCGCTCTGACGAAATCCGCGATTTTCTTTTCCGGTCGGTCGGATTGTGCCTGGAACTGGGCCACGACACGCCTGTGCCCCTCGCCAACCTGTACGAGACTCCCTCTACCCTCGGCTATGACCGGATCGCAGATGCCGTGGGGGCATATACTATTTTCCCCGGCCGGAACGTTCTCATTATCGATGCCGGTACGGCCATCACCATCGATATGGTCACCGGAAGGGAGGAATTTATTGGCGGGAACATCTCACCGGGTGCCCTGACGAGGGCCAGGGCTCTGAATACGTTCACCAGCCGGCTGCCCCTGGTCGGCCTGGAAGGTGACACACCCTTCCTGGGAAAGCGAACAGAAGAGGCGATCCGGTCGGGGATCCTGAACGGCATCGTGTTTGAACTGGAAGGTTATATCGAAAGAATCGACCGCATCTACCATGATTTGCAGATAATTTTAACCGGGGGCGATGCGAAATACTTTGATAAAAAACTAAATTATTCCATCTTTGTGGATTCTAATTTGAATCTCATCGGACTTAACCGAATATTGGATTATAATGCTAAATAAACTGAAATACCTGCTGGGGATGGCTCTGGTCATGTTTTCCCTGAACGCCTTTACCCAGATCAATACCTATTCACCCTATTCCCGATTTCGGGATCGGGCAGTTATCCAAAACCGGGTTAGGTCAGAATTCAGCCATGGGAACGGCCGGGGTGGCACTGCGCTCCAACGAGCAGATCAACTATATCAACCCGGCTGCCTATACGGCCATCGATACCAATTCCTTTATTTTCGATTTCGGGATTGCCGGTACCAGTACAACATATCGATCCGACCAGGCCCGGACAAAACTCAATAATTTCAATATTCAGCATCTTGCCATCGGCTTTCCCGTCACCCGGTGGTGGAAGGCAGCGGCCGGCATCACCCCGTTCAGCTCCGTGGGCTATAACATTTTCGAACAGAAAAACCTGGCCAATATCGGGAATGTCGATTACTATTACAATGGGAACGGTGGTCTTAACAATTTCTTCCTGGGATCATCCATCCTGCTTTTCAAGCATCTTTCCCTGGGCGTGAACATGTCGACCCTCTTCGGCTTCATCGACAATAAACAGAGAGCCGAATTCACCAATGATGTGGCCTTCTCGACCACACAGTTTGAACTGAGGGACAACATCAGAGGCATCGTGTTCAACCTCGGCTTGCAGTACGATCAAACGTTCGCCGACAAGTATTTCGTCACCCTCGGGGCCGTCTTCAACAATGAAACAAACCTGAAAACCACCCAGACCTACACGGTAACGAACACATTCCCGGGAAGCGGGACCACCATTGCCGACACGGTCTTTTCGGATACCGACACCAGCTACGTGATCATTCCGGTCAATCCGGTCCAGAACCTCATCGATAACACCCATTCCGGACCGGTGACCTACCCGCAGAATATGGGTGTCGGACTCGCTTTTGGGATCAGGAACAAACTGACCGTGACCGGGGATTACAATCAACAGCGATGGAGCAACAGCCGGATCCTCGGAAGATCAGATTCCCTGGTCAACTCCTCATCCATGAAATTCGGGGTCGAATATCTACCCAACCAGGCGGCCCTGAAAGGATATCTGAATCACGTGCGGTACAGGCTCGGTGGGTATTACACCAACAGCTACATTCAGATCCGCGGTGACCAGATCAATGATTATGGCATAACTTTTGGTATAGGTTTACCGTTCAAAAACACGAAAACCACTTTTAACCTGGGTGTGGTTCTTGGTCAAAGAGGAACGTTGAATAATAATCTGATAAAGGAAAACTACGGAATTGTCAATTTCAGCCTCGTGATGCACGATTTCTGGTTTTTCAAAAGAAAATTTGATTAACATACTGAAAGAGCCATGAAAACAAAAGGATTTAAAACCGTACTCATTGCGATATTCGCTATTTTGCTGGCAGTACCGGCGTTTTCCCAGGAGGAGAACATCGCCGAGCCCAAGGACAGCGGTGACTGGCAAAATAATGAGACCTGCCTTAAAAACCTGTCGTTGTATTACGAGTTCTATAAGCACAAGAACTACGATGATGCCATCAATCCCTGGAGAATCGTTTACAACGAGTGCCCCGAATCCAGGGAAAGCCTTTATGCTTACGGTGTGAACATGTACAGGGCCTTCCTGGAAAGGAGCAACGATCCTGCCGTGAAGTCTGCTTATGCCGACACCATGATGATGATCTACGACAAAAGGATGCAGTATTTCCCGGCCAGCCGCGGGGATGTTCTCGGACGGAAAGGGGTTGATCTTCTGCGTTTCAAGCGCCAGGAAGGTGAAAAGTATATCAAGGAAGGGTACGATCTGCTCAAGGAATCCATCGATATCGAAAAGATGAAATCCAGCCCTGTCGTGCTGACCACGTTCATGTCGGCCGGTATCACCCTCTTTGTCAACGGGGATCTCGATAATGAAACGGTCATCAACGATTACGTCACCGTGTCCAAAATCCTGGACAGCCAGCTGGCCAAAAGTCCGAATTCACGGACCAAGCTGGCCCGTGAAGCCATCGACCAGAATCTCAAAGATGCAAAAGTCCTGACCTGCGATGCCATCAACAATATTTTTGGCCCGAAATACGACGAAAACAAGGATAATAAAGATTTTCTCACACTCATTATGGGCTTCATGAACGACGCCGATTGTCAGGATCTTCCGCTTTACGTCAAAACCTCTGAGCAGCTATACAACATGGATCCTTCGGCAGACGCAGCCTACAACCTTGCACGACTGTTCCTCAAAAAGGAAGAATGGGATAAAGCCAGCAAATACTACCTGGAAGCCATCGGGAAGGCCACCAATGATAACGATAAGGCCAATTATTATTATGAGCTCGGCGCGATCACTCTGAATATGAACAAACCCCAGGAAGCCGCCAATTATGCCAGCAAGGCCATCGAACTGAAACCCGACTGGGGAGATCCCTATATCCTTCTCGGTAAAGCTTATGTTTCCGGGAACAATTCCCTGGGCGATGAATTTGAACGCAGAACCGCCTACTGGGTAGCTGTGGATATGTTCCGGAAAGCTAAGGCCGTCGATCCCAACGTAGCCAGCCAGGCCAACCAGCTGATCAGCGATTACAGCCAGTATTTCCCCACCAAGGAAGAGCTCTTCTTCCGGTCGATCAGTGAAGGCGATTCCTATACCGTGGGAGGCTGGATCAATAAAACGACCACCGCAAGGGCTAAAGGATAACAGATGGTGAACGATCACAGGCAAAATATACTGAAATCCATACTGAAACTCCTGTTCGTGACAGGAGTTTCTTTGCTTTTTGTTTCCTGTGAAAATGATATCCAGAAGATCAATTCGATCACCAATTCAGCTGAAATGCCTGAGATTTCAGCCAACAATGTTGAAATCATCTACAGCGACTCAGGCTATGTTCAGATGAGACTCACGGCCCGGACCATCCGTCAGTTTACCAAGGTCGAGAAGCCTTACATTGAATTTCCCGATGGCATTTTTGTCCGTTTCTATGATGACAGCCTGAACGTGGAATCCGAGATCCGGGCCAATTATGCCATCTACCATACCGATGACCAGCTCTGGGAAGCCCGGGGAAATGTCACGGCCAGTAACCTGAAGACCGGTGAAAAACTCAACACCGAAGAGCTCTTCTGGGATCAGAACAAAAAACAGATCTATTCCAACAGCTTCTCACGGATCGAAACCGAAGACGGAACATTTTACGGTCAGGATGGTTTTGAATCCAACCAGCAGTTCTCCAGGTGGAAACTGAAAGGATCAAGGGGTACGGTCAACTTTAAAGATGAACCCGCCGATGAGCAGAAAAATCCTTGAAATACTATGGCTCGTGCTGGCTGTCCTGTCCCTGGCCGCCGGAATTTCTCAGTTGACAAAGACCGGTTTCCGGGACAGTTACCCTTTTTTTATCATCTTTCTGATCGCCTTTCTTATCTTTGGTCTCAGAAGGAGGAAGCGGCTGAAGAACAGATCCGGATCTGAATAACCCGAAAGCATTCCCTGAAGGAAGAAAAATTTAAAAATGTCCCCTCTGGTGATCATCATATTATGCCTGGTTTTTTCCGCTTTCTTTTCGGGGATGGAAATCGCTTTTGTATCGTCTAACCGGCTGAAAATCGAACTCGACCGCAAACACGGGCTGTTCTCCTCCAGGATCATCTCGGTTTTTCTCAAGAGCCCGGGGCATTACCTTGCCACCATGCTGGTGGGAAACAACATTGCCCTGGTCATCTATGGTCTTTTTGTGGCCCGGTTGCTTGAACCCTTCCTCCAGTACAGGATCGCATATCACCAGCGAGGTTCTCATCCTCATCATCCAGACCATTGTCGGTACGACTGGTCATCCTCCTGACGGCCGAATTCCTGCCCAAAACGATCTTCCGCAGCCGGCCAAACCTCACCCTGAACGTCTTTTCCATTCCTGTGCTGATCTTTTACCTCCTGCTTTATCCCGTCACCATCATCACCCTGGGCATCACCAATTTCATCATGCGGTTTTTTATGGGCGTGAGGGTGAAGAGCAGGACAACACGGTATAATCCGGTGTTCGGCCGCGTCGACCTCGATCACCTGGTCAGCGAAAGCCAGTCGGAAATCGAAAAAAGCCTGGAGAATAAACCGGAAAAGAAGATTTTCCAGAATGCCCTGGAATTTTCAAGCCTGAAGGTGCGCGACTGCATGGTCCCCCGCACCGAGGTGGAAGCCATCGAGATCAACAGCAGCGTTGAGGAACTCCGGCACCGTTTCATCGAAACGGGCTTTCAGCAAGATCCTCGTTTTCGAGGACTCCATCGACCGGATCGTCGGCTATATCAGTTCCAAGGAACTTTTTAAACACCCGGCCTCCGTCCGCTCCCGCCTCGTCAGCCTTTCCATCGTGCCCGAAACCATGCAGGTGAATAAGCTGTTCCGGAAACTTATCCGGGAACGCAAGAGTATCGCTCTCGTGGTGGATGAATATGGAGGCACTTCGGGAATCGTCACCCTGGAGGATATCATCGAGGAGATTTTCGGGGAAATCGAGGATGAACATGATGTTTCCGAATTCGTCGAACGACAGGTCAATGATCATGAGTGGATCCTCTCCGGGCGCCTCGAAATCGATTACCTGAACGAAAAATACAACCTCGGCATCCCGGTTTCCGATGAGTACGACACCCTGGCCGGGCTCATCATCCATCACTATGAAAGTATTCCCAGGCTGAATACGCGGGTGATCATCTTCCCATACCAGTTCAGGATCCTCAAAGTGAGCCAGACCCGTATCGAGCTCGTCCATGTCACGAGGCTGACGGAGAGCCAGAACACCAGGTAACCCCGTCGTTTTAGAATATCCCCGGCCAGGAAAACCGGCTTCCATTCCCTAATCAGCATTCCGTTGACAAAGAGTTGATCATCGCAGAATTAATGATTTCATTTTGCATGTATTAATAATTGAAATTACTATATTCGTAGCCTGAAAAAAAACGAAGTTTTAATTAAGCATTGTTAAATGGCAACTTTACAGAAAATAAGGAATAAAGCAGGTGTGCTTGTGGCAGTGGTCATTGGTCTGGCGCTTCTGGCATTCATTCTTGGAGACCTCCTGCATTCAGGTCCGTCGGTGTTCTCCAGGAAACGCCTCGAGGTGGCAGAGATTGACGGAGAGTCGGTCAATTATATGGATTATAATGCCAAAATTGAACAGCTGGCGGAATTTTACCGCACCAGTTATCAGCTTCAGTCGCTCGACCAGGAAACCATGGACGGGATCAGGCAGGAAGTGTGGCGTAACACTGTAAGGGACATCATTCTCAATAACAGGATTGAAAAACTGGGGATCACCGTCAGCGTTGATGAACTGAAAACGATGCTGCTCGGCGATTCCATCAATACAGGCGGTCAGAACGTGATCATGGAAGAACCCAATCCCATTGTCAGAAGAATGTTCACCAATCCGGAAACCGGCGAATTTAACCGGTACCAGATGATGAACTATTTCAATGCCATCAGCAATGACGTTTACAAGAATGAACGGAAACGATGGATCTATATTGAGGACCAGATCGTCGATGAAAGGCTGGGACAGAAATACTTTACCCTCGTCAGGAAAGGACTCTCCCCGAACACCCTCGATGCCAAAGAATATGCAAAGGAGACAGGTTCCACGGCCGATTTCAGTTTCGTCTACCTGCCGTTCAATACCATTCCCGATGATCAGGTAAACGTGACGGATGATGAGATCCGGGATTATTACGAAAAGCACAAACATCAGTATAAACAGGAGGAATCGCGAAGCCTTGAATATGTCGTCTTCAATGTTGAACCTTCGGAAAAGGACGACCAGAAGGCCAAAGAATATGTTGCCCAGAGCAAGGTGCCCTTCGAGAGGTCGGATAAGCCCATCGACTTTGTCAACAGCAATTCCGATGTCCCTTACAAGGACCTGAATTACGGTTATAACGAGTTGCCTGAGTCGGTCAGGGATTCCATCTTCAACGCCCAGCCGGGTTTTGTGGCCGGTCCCTATATGGACAACGGTGCCTACAAGCTGGCACGGCTGCTGGAATTCACCTACGTTCCCGACTCGGTCCGAGCCAGGCATATCCTGATCAGCCTGTCCGTTCAGAGAGATGATCAGCGGGCAAAAGCCATCGCCGACAGTCTGAAGACACCTCATCGATCAGGGGCATGATTTCGCTACCCTGGCCAGGGAATTTTCGGCCGACCAGTCAAACCGCCAGATCGGCGGCGACCTGGGATGGTTTACAGAATCATCCATGGTTAAACCTTTCGCCGAGGCCGCTTTCAACGGCAATGTCGGTGATGTCAAAGTGGTTAAAACCCAGTACGGTTACCATGTCCTGAAAATTGAAGCCCAGAGCCCGAAAGTCAAAAAAGCCAAACTGGCCATTCTCATCAGGGAAGTCATCCCGAGCGACGAGACGTACCAGAAGATCTATTCTGAAGCCGTACAGTTCGGCAGCGAGGCAACCAACGTGCAAAAATTCAGGGATCTCTGCACCCAGAAAAATATCTCCCCGAGGTTTGCCACCGACCTGAAACGGACAGCCGAGCAGCTCCCCGGGCTGGATAATTCCCGCGAAGTGATCCGCTGGGCCTATGAAACATGACCAGAATTCCATCAGCCAGATCTTTGACCTGACCGATAAATACGTGATCGCCGCCCTCACCGATGTCAAAGAGAAAGGCTATGCTTCACTCGAAGATGTCAAAACGGAGATTGAGATTACCCTGATGAAACAAAAGAAACTCGATAAACTGGCCGGGCAGGTGAAAGAAAAAATCGCCGGGGCCACCTCCATTGATGATGCCGCCACAGCCCTGAACACCCAGGTTTCTGAAGCGACCAAAGTGCGGTTTGCCAACCCATATGTCAACGGTGTCGGACTGGAACCTGCTGTAGTGGCCGCGGCATTTATCGTTCCTGAAAATCAACTCTCCGCTCCGGTGGAAGGGGAAAACGGGGTGTTTGTCATCCATGTGAACTCCAGGACCGTTCCCGAAAACCCGGATATACAGGCCGCCGATTTCAGGCTCAAGTATGCCCTGCAGAGTCGTGTCGCCTTCGAAGGATACAACGCGCTCAGGGAAGATGCCGATATCGTCGATAACCGCATCAAATTCTATTAGCAGCATCATTCAATGAGGTCGAGGCAGGAATCCTGCCTGATAACTGATGAACGGTGAGAATTAGGTGATTGTCTTAAAAGCGGAATGGAAAATACCGGTCCCGGCGGCTACGCTCAGGGACCTTTTTTTTTGTGAAAACAGAAAAGGGTGGTTTCGGCTTCGCTGATTTCCCTTTGGTTCCCGGCAAATTTTTAAGTTCTGAATGAAGGCCCTTCGGCTTCGCTCAGGGACCGGTATTCGGGCTTTTCGGGAGGATTGTCGTTTCGGCTCCGCTCAACGACCGGCGGTCATTGATGATCTGAAGAATATTTATTCTTACTTCGTCTTGCGGGTCGTTGAGCGGAGCTGAAACGACTTCCCTCTTCCTCATTATTGCCAAAACCCCTGGTCCCTGAGCGAATATCCGTTCTATGAATTGAGCAACTATTTTTAATTTTTACCTCGCAATTATCCTGTCAAATTCTTTCGCACCTGCGGAGCGCCGGGTCCGGCCGATCCATCAATGCTATCGCCCATTGCCTTCTTCGGGTCGTTGAGTAGCCGAAATCTTTACCGGGCACATGAAAACTAATGCCATGATTTCCATGTTCTCTCTAAAACTCCCGCGCAGTTACCTGCGGACCGGAAATTCAAAAATGCGAATCACACGATGGAAAAAGGTCGAAAACACGGGGGATGGTTCAGGATCATTTTCATCCTGGCGGTGATCGTGGCCATCGGATCTCTTCCCGGCTGCAAACACAGTGCGGGTTTTGATTTCACCTTCCCGGAGATCACCATCCGGTCCCCGGAGGATGGGGTGATCTACGACACGACCATGGTGGTGCTGGACTATACGATAAAGGAGGCGAATTTCAAAGACGCCTGGTTCATCCTCAACGACGGTGAAATGGTCGGGATCCCGCAGAATGGTTCACGAAAACTCACCCTGGACAACGGGGCGTACAAACTCGTTCTGGTTGCGGTGGACCAATCCAACAACACGTCAGGGGACAGTCTTCAATTCTTTGTCGACACGAATCAGGGATTGCATCTTTCCGGACGGTCAGACGGCACTACCGGCGATATCATCGAGAATGGTAATGGCTTTTAAAATGGAGTCGACTGGTGCGATGGTCAGGCTGAGTTTATTGGGATCTTCCTTCATTTGCACCCGTGTTGGCTGTTTCTGCACATATTGCAGGACCTTTCCGAAGGTGGGCGACTGGTAGTAGGCGGATTCGGGGTCGGCGATGAAATAGCAGATCATTTTTTTGTTCTTGATGATCATCTTTTCGATGCCGAGTTTGACAGCTCTCCATCGCAGTCTTACCGTGTTCATCAACTCCTGCGTTTGCATGGGGATCTGTCCGAAACGGTCGATCAGCTTATCGGCAAAATCCTGGAGCCCGGCTTCATCGGTGAGATTGTCGAGTTCACGGTAGAGCCTGATCCTTTCCGAGATATTCGAGATGTAGGTTTCGGGAAGCAGCACGGAGAGATCGGTGTCGATCTGGCAGTCGGAGACGTACTCCCGTTCTTTCTTTTCTTCTCCCGGAACGGAAAAGACATCCCGGAATTCATTTTCCTTCAGTTCAAGGATGGCTTCGGCGAGGATCCGTTGGTAGGTTTCAAAACCGATATCGGCGATGAAGCCGCTCTGCTCTGCCCCGAGAAGGTTTCCGGCTCCGCGGATGTCGAGATCCTGCATGGCGATGTTCATCCCGCTGCCCAGTTCGGAATATTCTTCGATCGCCCGCATCCTGCGCCTGGCCTCGGGGGTGAGAAGCTGCAGCGGCGGGGCCAGGAGGTAACAGAACGCTTTCTTGTTCGACCGCCCCACGCGGCCTCGCAGCTGGTGAAGATCACTCAGACCGAAATGATGGGCATTGTTGATGATGATGGTATTGGCGTTGGGAATGTCCAGCCCCGATTCGATGATCGAGGTGGCAATCAGCACGTCATAATATCCCTGCATAAAATCCAGCATGATATTTTCAAGTTTCCGGCCTTCCATCTGACCGTGGGCAATGACGGTACGCACGCCTTTGCACACGCGGTTGATCACATGTTCCACCTCGGTGATGTTTTGCACCCTGTTGTGGATGAAGAAGACCTGGCCGCCGCGGTTCACTTCATACTCGATGGCTTCCTTGATGATATCTTCGTTGAAGGTGTGAAGTTCGGTGATGATCGGATGGCGGTTCGGGGGAGGGGTGTTGATGATGGAGAGATCACGTGCCCCCATCAGCGAAAATTGCAGCGTCCGTGGTATGGGTGTCGCCGTGAGTGTCAGGGTATCGACGTTGAGCTTCATCTGTCGCAGTTTCTCCTTAACGCTGACGCCGAATTTCTGTTCCTCGTCGATGATCAGCAGGCCCAGGTCCTTGAACTTGACATCCTTGCTCACGAGCTTATGGGTCCCGATCACGATATCCACCTCACCGCGGGCCATTTTACCGAGGACGGCCTTCTGGCTGGCCGCGCTTCTCAGCCTGCTGATGTATTCCACGGTACAGGGGAACCCGTTGAGTCGTTCCTTGAATGTGTTGTAATGCTGAAGGGCGAGGATGGTGGTGGGCACCAGCACGGCGACCTGCTTGGAATCGGTCACCGCCTTGAAGGCCGCCCGGATGGCCACCTCCGTTTTGCCGAATCCCACATCACCGCAAACGAGCCTGTCCATCGGATGCTCCGATTCCATGCCTTCCTTCACGTCGCGCGTGGCTTTTTCCTGGTCGGGGGTGTCCTCGTAAATGAACGAAGCCTCAAGTTCCTGCTGGAGATAGGTGTCGGCACTGAACCGGAACCCTTCCTCCTGCATCCTGCCGGCATAGAGCTTGATCAGCTCCCCGGCAATGTCCTTGACTTTTTTCTTGGTGGTGGCCTTCAGTTTCTGCCAGGCTCCCGTACCGAGCTTATAAATTTTCGGCGGGGCATTGTCCTTGCCCTTGTACTTGGAAATGCGGTGCAATGAGTGTATGCTGACGAAAAGGACATCCCGGTCCTTATAGATCAGCCGGATGGATTCCTGCTTTCTGCCCGTTCACCTCAATGGTCTCCAGTCCGCCGAAGATGCCGATGCCATGATCGATATGGACCACATAGTCGCCGGGCTTCAGATCCGTAAGTTCTTTCATCGAGATCGATTCCTTACGGTTGTAGCGGTCGTGGATGCGGAACTTGTGGTAACGTTCAAAGATCTGGTGATCGGTATAGAGACAGATCCTGAGATCATGGTCGATGAAACCCTCGTGCAGGGTTTTCAGCACGGGAACAAAACTGATGCCCGGATCGATCTCACGGAAAATATCCTTCAGCCGTTCCACCTGTTTCTCATTGTCCGAAAGAACCCTGACCTCGTATCCTTCACCGGAGCGCTTTAAGATGTCGGCGCTGAGCAGTTCGAAATTCTTATTGAACACCGGCTGCGGAGAGGTATTGAAGCGGAATTCCCGGAAAGCATTCTTCAGGAAAAAGTTGCCGAACTCCACCTTGTTGAGCCGGGCAATATCGTGGGCAAGATCGTGGGAATTCACGATCACCTGCTCTTTCACCAGGTCCGGATCCGTTTCATCGCCAATCACCGTCTTGTCGTATATATCATCGATGCGGCTGAAGATCAGCCCCAGATCGTCGGTCCATACCGTGGTGTTCCCGGGCAGGTAATCGAGGAAGGAAACCCGCTTGACATCGCGATCATTTTCCCATTGAATGTTGGGCACGATGGTCATTTTTTTGATTTTTTCAATCGAAAGCTGGTTTTCCACATCGAAGGTCCGGATGGATTCCACCTCATCGCCGAAAAAGTCGATCCGGCAGGGATGGGTTGAGGAAAAGGAAAAGATGTCGATGATGCTGCCACGCAGTGCATACTGACCGGGTTCATAGACGAAATCGACCAGCTGGAATTTGTAGGTCTCAAGAAGTTCCTTCAGGAATTCACGGTTGATCTTTTCGCCTTCCTTCAGTCTGTAACGTATTATCGTCGAGTCCTTTCCGGCTGATGACCCTTTCCATCAGTGCTTCGGGATAGGTCACAATAAAACTCTCCACCCGCCGCTCATTCAGCCTTTTCAGCACCTGCGTGCGGGTGATGATGTTCGCTTCATCGGTCTTCTTGTACTGAATGGAACGGGTATAGGATGAAGGGAAAAACAGGATATGATCGGTTCCTCCCAGTGTTGTCAGGTCATTGTAGAAGTAAGCGGCCTCCTCCTTTTCATTGAGGATGATCAGATGTGAACCCCTGATCCTGGAAAGGCTGGCATGGAGGAAGGCTGACCGGGAAGACCCTGAAAGCCCTTTCAGGTGCAGAACTTTCCCATCCGGTTCCTGCAACAGGCCGGCAATTTCCCCGACTTCACTCCGCTCTTTGTAAATATCCAGAAGCATCTATTCAATTCAACCTGCAAAACTAATCAAAATTGTCTTAACATGACCACCGCGGCGATGAAAACAAAAATCAGACCAACTTGTCCGGAACTATTTCCTCAGATTTCGGTCAAAAATCTCCACATGACTTTTCAGTTCCCATTGTTTTGATGAACGGGAATGACTATCTTGTATAAAGAAATGAAAATTGAATAATCAGATTATCGGTTATCAGTCCCTTTCGGGGGAAAGGCCTATGGGAAAAAAGCCGGATTACAACAAGCTGCTCGAGCGGATCCATGAACTGGAGTCCCTGCTTTCGGCTGCGCCATTCCACAGCAGAGGGAGAGGATAATGCCCCGCATGGACGCGGGCAGTTAACGGTTGAAGAGGCCCTTAGAGCCAGCGAGGGAAGGTATCGCAGCCTTGTAACCAATATGTCTGAACTCATTTGCGAAATTGATTCCCGGGGTGTGTACACCTACGTCAACGAACGGTATATTCCGGTTCTCGGGTATCATCCTGCCGAACTCCTCGGTCATGACTCCGGGGAACTGATGCATCCTGACGATCTTTCTTCGGCGCAGAAAAAATTTGAAAGTCTGAAAAAGGATCACGGCAGTTCGGTGGATATCTGGCGGTTCCGGCATCGTAATGGTTCTTACCTCAGTTTTGAATGCCGGGCTTCCGTTTACACGCATCCATCGGGGGAGCAAAGAACCATTGTCGCGGCCTATGATATCACTGAAAGACTGGAGAGGGATACGGAGAAATTCAACCTCAGGCAGCGGCTGAGCCGGGCCGAGAAGGTGGCCCGGTTCGGTCACTGGGAAATTGACCTGGGAACGGGAAAAATAAAAGGCTCTGACGGGGCCCGGGAAATTTACGGGCTATACGGCCCCGACCTGTACCTTTCTGAGGTCAGAAGTTGCGTGCTTCCCGAATATAATGCCGCCCTCGATGAGGCACTGGATGACATGATCCATAACCGGAACGACTACGATCAGGAGTTCAAGATACGGAATGCCTCCGAGCGGCAGGATCGTTGATATCCATTCCATCGCCCGGTATGATCCGGTGCTCAACCAGGTTTTCGGTGTGATCCAGGACATTACCGCCCAGAAGGAAGCAGAGCGGGAACTTCGTGCCAGTGAAGAACGCTTCAGGGGCATCATTGAGGGAAACCCGGTCCCGATGGCCATCGTGACCAAAAATCAGAACGTGATCAGCCTGAATCATAAATTTACCGAAACTTACGGTTTCACCCTGGACGATATTCCCGATATCCCCACGCTATGGTTAAAGGCATTCCCCGACCCCGGCCTCCGCAAGCCGGTGACCGAACGGTGGAAAGCGACCACCGGGAATGGCCCGGAAGAAGATCAAGGCCTGGGAAAACTCACCGGGAACATGCGATGCAGGGATCATTCACAAAAGACCGTTGAACTGCACTTTGTATCCCTCGGTGAGGTGAATGTGATCTCGGTGATCGACATCAGTGACCTGACAAATACACAGCGGGCCCTCAGAGAGAGCCAGGAAAAGTTGCGCTTATCGGTCGAGGCATCGGGCCATGGCATTTTCGAGATCGACCTTTCCGCCGGCAAGATCACCTTTTCACCCGAAGTTTCCAGAATGCTCGGATACGGGGACGGCAATGAATTCCAGGAAGCCGAAGTCTCACTTCAGGGGATGGTGATCCATCCCGATGACCGGGAAAAGTTGTCGAAATTGTTGAGCGATTACGCCGCGGGCCTGGTCAGTGAATACAGGGACGAGATCCGCCTGGCCGGTGCCAACGGAGGCTGGATCTGGGTGATGTGGAGCGGCCGGACCGTCCGTTTCACGCCCGGCGGGAAGCCCTCGCGTATTTTGGGCATCCTGGTCGATATTACCCGGATCAAAGACTATGAAAGTCAGTTGCTCATGAAAAACAAGGAGATCGCCTCCCAGAATGAAGAATATGCCGTATTGAATGAAGAATTGCAGACCACCCTTGAAGAATTGCAGAAAACCAACCGTATCCTCGAAGTCGAAAAACAACGGGCGCAGGAGAGCGACCGTCTCAAGTCCGCCTTCCTGGCCAACATGAGCCACGAGATCCGGACACCGATGAACAGTATCCTTGGATTTTCCGAGCTCCTCGCCCAGGAAGATCTCTCCCGGGAAAAGCGGCTCAAATTCACGTCTCTCATCCATAATTCGGGTGAGCAGCTGATGAGGCTGATCAATGATATCATCGATATTTCGAAGATCGAGTCCAATCAGCTCCGCATCGAAAAGGAATGGTGCAGGGTCAACGAACTTCTGGAGGAGATCCTGATGTATCACCGCCAGCACCGCCATTTCGCTGAAAAGCCCGGTCTTTTGCTGAGACTTGACCTTCCGGCGGATGGGTCCGACCTTATCCTGTATACCGATGGGTTCAGGTTGCGGCAGATTCTGGACAACCTGATCAACAACGCCATCAAATTTACCGATGAAGGCTCCATCGACGTCGGGTATTCGATCAAAAAAGAGGGCCGGGAAAAAATGGTCGAATTTTACATCAGGGATACGGGGACGGGCATTTCAACGGAAAATCTCCGGAAGATTTTCATTCGTTTCATGCAGGCCGACAATACTCCCCGGGCCGGGGGTACCGGTCTGGGATTGTCGATCACCAAGGGTCTCGTGGAACTCCTCGGAGGCAGGATCCGCGTGGAATCCACGCCGGGTAAAGGATCTGTTTTCAGCTTCACCCACCCGTATACCGGTAAACAAAACGTCATCCGGTTAGACGGTCAGGGAGGAGGTGTGTCTGTTTCAACCTTCCTCCCGGATCATCTCTTCAACTTTTTTCACCATATGCTTTGAGCCCGTGAAGAAGGGAACGCGCTGATGGATCGATTCCGGCTCGATTTCCAGGATCCGGTTCCCCTTTCCGTCGGTGGCGCTCCCCGCAGCCTGTTCAGCCAAAAAAGCGATCGGATTGCATTCGTACAGGAGCCTGAGCTTTCCCTCCGGATGCTTTTCTGTTGAAGGGTACATGTAAATGCCGCCTTTCATGAGATTCCGGTGAAAATCCGCAACGAGCGAACCGATATATCGTGCGGAGTAGGGTTCCTTCCCGTCGTCGCTCTTGCAATAATCGATATACTTTCGGATCCCGGGTGAGAACTGGTTGTAATACCCTTCGTTGATCGAGTAAATTTTCCCATCCACCGGTGTGCAGATCTGGTAATGCGACAGGCAGTATTCGCCAATGGAAGGATCGAGGGTGAAGCCGGTCACCCCCAGCCCGGTGGTATAGACGAGCATGGTGGATGATCCGTAAATGACATAGCCGGCGGCAACCTGCCTGGTCCCCGGCTGGAGAATATCGCGCTCGTCGGGCATCGTGCCAATGGGCGTTACCCTCCGGTAAATGGAAAAGATCGTTCCGATTGAAACATTCACATCAATATTCGACGACCCGTCGAGCGGATCCATGCACAGTATGTACTTCCCTTCCCTGGTGAGGGTATTGTCGAAGGAAACGATCTCACTGTTTTCTTCGGAGGCCACACCGCAGACTTCACCGCTGGAGGTGAGAATTTTTATGAACTGTTCGTTGGCAAAAACATCCAGCTTTTTGACATCTTCACCCTGGATATTGGTTTTACCGGCTTCGCCGAGGATATCGGCCAGCCCGGCGGCATTCACCTCCCGGTTGACATATTTGGAGGCCACCCCGATGTGGTTGAGAATACGGGTGAGATCACCCTTGGCATAGGGGAAGGCCGTTTGCTGTTGGATGATAAACTCATTCAGGATCTGCGGTTGATATTGTTTTGCCATGGTTTGTTTTATTTAGTGCTTGCAGGAAAACACCAATAGCTGCGTTATGCCCGACTTCAAAACAGTCATTTACGAATAGTAAACTCCTGTTTTTCAGTCATCGCAAGCCTTGCTCTTGACGTTTTCTTATCAAGCACGGCTAAAAAACATGAGTTTTCTTTCTGACACTATTTAATCGTCTCGTCTTGTGAATCATGCATCCGTAACGATGTTTTTTAAACCTCCCCGGCGTAAAATTTTCCGGATTGCCTTTGGTTCACCTATATTTGTAAACTTAAAACGCCCTGTTCTATGTTAGTGTTCAAATTTGGAGGCGCTTCGGTCAGCAGCGCGGAAGCGGTCAGGAATCTTGCGAATATCCTGAAACGGTACAATGAAAACATCATCGTTGTGGTGTCGGCAATGGGGAAAACGACCAATGCCCTGGAGCAGCTCACCGATCTTTATGTGAACCGGAGGCAGGAAGAGCTGGAGAAGAGCTTTGAAAATCTTCGGGCATACCATTATTATATTATCCATGAACTTTTTCCGGAAGAGGGTCATCCGGTGCATGACGATGTCAAAAAAATTTTCCGGACGATGCAGGCCAAGTTCGAGGAGTCGCCCACGATGAACTACGACTTCGATTACGACCAGATCGTCAGCAACGGCGAATTGCTTTCCACCACCATCGTTGCCGCCTATCTGAATGCTTCAGGCATCAGCGCCCAATGGAAGGACATCCGCAAATCGCTGATATCCGACGATACCTTCCGGGAAGGGAAGATCGACTGGGAACTGTCGTCTGTCCTGGTGAAAAATAATTTCCGTTTCGACAATTCATCCGTCCTGGTCACCCAGGGATTCCTTGCCGCCACGGTCAATAATATGACCACCACCCTGGGGCGGGAAGGATCGGACTATACAGCCGCCATCCTGGCTTATCTCCTGGATATACCCGAGGTGGTGATCTGGAAGGACGTGCCCGGCGTGCTCAATGCCGATCCGAAGTGGTTCGACAAGACCGTTTTGTTGCCGAGGCTTTCCTACTATGATGCCATCGAACTGGCGTATTACGGGGCCAGTGTCATCCACCCGAAAACCATTCAGCCGCTGAAACAGAAAAATATACGGCTCAACGTCAAATCCTTCCTTCACCCCGAAGAACCCGGAACGGTGATCGGCGATGGGTTCGACGATAAACTCGTCCCCTCATTCATCTTCAAGATGGACCAGGTCCTGATCAAGATTCTTCCGCGCGATTTTTCCTTTATCGCCGAAGAAAACCTGGAGACCATCCTGGGAATATTCGCCACCTACCATCTGAAGATCAATTTGATGCAGAATTCGGCCGTTTCGTTCAAGGTCTGCGTGAATAATGACCGGGTCAGGATCCCGAAAGTGGTCAGGGATCTGGAGGACCATTTCAATGTGGAAACGGAAAACGGGCTGGAACTGGTCACCATCCGGTATTTCGACGAGACGACCATTAAACGGGTTACGGTCAGCAAAGAGATCATCCTGGAACAGCATAACCGGAATACCGCTCAGATGGTGATGCGCGACCTCGGAACAGAGTGCGGGTGAATGGACCCTCAGCCATTTCCCGGCGATCCGGCCGGCTTGTAGGGAATGCTGACGGTAAATTCCGAACCTTTATCCTTTTCCGACCAGAGCGAAATCCTTCCCCCCATGAGTTCGGTATTTTCCCTGGCAATGGATAAGCCCAGGCCAAGTCCGCCGTATGTTTCTGACGAATCCTTGTTCTCCTGGGAGAAACGTTCGAAAATAAAAGCCTGCTTGTCCGGTGCAATGCCGATACCGGTATCCTTCACATAGAGATCCAGGTTGGCACCGTTAACCCGGTAACCGATTTCGATATAACCCGATTTGGTGAATTTCAGGGCATTTTCGAGGAGGTTTCCCAGGATCTTGTTCAGTTTTGTCTCATCGGAAAGGATGGTGCTTTCCCCATCGGGCAGTCCTTTTTTCAGGAAGAGCTGAATTTTGGAGTCCCTGGCCTTCATCCCGAAAATCATGTAGAGGCCGGTGAGAAGGTCGTTGAGGCAAAAAGGGCGCTCAATGGCTTTTACCTGTTTGGTTTCGAGCCGGGAAATTTCCACGATGTTATCGATGACACGCAGCAGTTGTTCGCTGCTCTTGATGATGATGGACGTGAACTGATTTCTTTTCTCCGGGGTCAGGTCGGGGTCGTCGAGCAGACCTGAGAATCCCATAATGCCATTCATCGGCGTCCGGATTTCGTGGCTCATGTTGGCGATGAAGGAGGATTTGAGCTGGTCGCTTTCCTCCGCCCTGTCCCTGGCAACGAGGAGTTCCTGGTTGATGCTCATGAGTTCCTCATTCTGGGTCTCGATTTCCTCCGTCTTTTCTTTTAGCTGGAATTCAAAGTCCTTCCTGTCGGTGACATCCACTGCCATGCTGCTAACGGCGATGCGCCCGTCGGACAGCTGACCGATGGGGCTGGTGCGGAATTCCCAGACGCGTTTTTCCCCGTTTTTGGTGATGATTTCCCATTCTCCGTCATATTTGGGAGCGTCGAGGTTGTAAAGCGATTCGATATATTCCCGGGTGACATCGGCGTTCATCCCGTAAGCCTTACGTGTCCAGGCTTCGATGGTCGGGATATCCTCCAGGGTATATCCGCTGAGGTCCGTCCAGGATGAGGAGATCATCACCACTTCGCCTTCGGCATGGATGATGATCGGGAACGGGGCATAGAGGATGGCATTTTTGAATCTTTTTTCGCTGTTTTCCAGGGTTTTTTGTGCGAGGGTCAAGCCGTTTACCGAGGTTGTGTCGAGATGATGATGATGATAAATCCGAAAACCGTGAAGGCAAAAACCAGCTGAAGAGCGGAAGCAAGGGCGGGGTTGTTGAGATCCGAAAGAAGTTTGGAATTCACGTAACTGTTGAATATCAGGAGCAGGAAGACCGCGGGAAGAAAGGCCTGGGTCAGTTGGCTCTGGATCGATGAACCCGTGAGCAGGGAAAAAGGCCAGAATTCAAAACGGATGGCCATGAGCATGGCAACACTCAGCAGCCAGAAACAGATGGCCGTGGGAAGGGCAACAGGGATGGTGGAACCGCCGTACAAAAGAGGGCGCCTTGTAAAGATACCCGATCAGCAGGACAGAACTGATGAAAAACAGGATAAAGGCGATCATCCCGAAAGCGATTCTTTTCTCGCGCACTCTCCGGAGGAAGAAGAGGAGGGAAGCGACACAGACCAGCGCCATCAGGATGGCGGTGACCGGCGACATCCGGCCTGTCAGGTACGTATTCTGGAACTCCGGTTCGCGGACGAACAGGGTCTCAATGTTGAACGATACGCCGAAAATCCACCGGATAAGGATCAGGAGATCCAGGGTGAAAACCACAGAAACCATAAAAATGCTGATGAGCTTTATCGGGCGTGACCTGCCATAACGGTAGTAAAAAAGAAAGGCCAGGCAGACGATCATGAACGAAAAGGCGGTTGAGGGTGCAATGGGGATATACCGCACCGAGAACCTGGCAAGGGTCAGCCAATTGGTCAGCCACCCGGCAAGCCCGGTTACCGCAATGAGGAGAACCGCGGTGATCAGGAGCTGTTCCGATCGTTTATATTTTTTCAATCCACTGAACATCGGTCAGATGTTGAGATGAATACCATTTAAGTTTTTGTAAGCCAAAATTATACGAAAGATAATCCGGGGAAGGGGGCCTTTAGTGCGTTTACGTGGGGTTCACTGCCCTTCGGGGGTAAATATACAATTATATTCACGTATTCAAAAACACGTTTCGTGGCGGGAAGATGTCATCTTCCGCGAGCTTTTTTCTCCGGGAATCATTTGCTTTCCGTTTTTCCTCTTAACGCATTTCCCTGCCCTTCCAATGTCCGAAATCGATCTTTCCGCGGAAAGCGGCGGTCTGATTGGTCAGCACCCAGAAAAGCTGCTGACCGCGAATTCCCCCGAAACCAAATCCCAGCGCATCGGCGGAATTGATGGCCGCCTGGATCAGGAAATTGACCAGGGCCCCGAGCCGGAGCCTGGCTTCCATGTCAGTGTCGGCGGAAGTGACTTTAAATGTGGAAACAGAGATGAGTTCTTCTTCAGTGTAGTCTTTCATATTCCGGTGGATTATCCTTCGTCAGGCTTATGATGGTAAAATTAGGCATTATTCGGGAATCTTCCTGAATTTCCGGGAAGCCCGGAAACGGCGTTCAGATATTTATTACTTTTACCGGGTGCGATGAAAATCCATCACCTGTTCAATACGTTGAACGTATCAGACGTCTAAAATACCTCACGATGAAACGCAAACTTTTCGTCTCCGCGATAACCCTTGCCTTGATCCTTTTAGCGGGATGCAATTCTACCCCGGGCAAAGATCGTAAGAAATTATCCCTGCACCAGGCCGATTCCATGATCAGCGCCCGGCATGCCTGGAATCTTCCCTTCAGGGAATTCTCGGCCTTCGTCGATTCACTCCGGGAAGTGACGGGATCGGGCAACCCGGTTTCCGACAACTATTTTTTCCACAGTATCCTTTACGGGTATAACCTGAATCACAGCCTTCGCATACCCTACCAGGGGTTTACTGCCGACCCGAATTACCGGACACTGCTGCAGGGCGTGAATTTCCGATTCCGACAGCCTCCTGAAAAATGAAGAATACTGCCGGTTCCTCGACCGGTATCTCGACCTGACCTCCAAATACATGATCGAAGCAGGGTCAGCGCCCAATTACCCCGACAATGTTTTTATCCTGACCCAGTTCCATATTGCCGACAGCCTGTTGACGGGGGAAATCAGGCAGTATGCACTTTACCGTATCATGCTGATGCAAATCAATATTTTCGGGATCGACAATGCGGGATCCATGTACCGGAAGTTCAGGCAGGAATGTACCGATCCGGCCTACCTTCGTTCCGTGAGCGAGGCATGGAATAAAACCGAAGCGGTTTACCGCCAGGCTGACAAAACCGTTTACAAGGTGGTGGGCAGCGATTCCCTGGATGCGTACATCATGTACCCCGGCACCAGGAACCGAGCACATGCCCTGCATCGTTCTCCTGCACCAGGGAGGATGGTACAACGGGCATCCGGGTGAAATGCTTGAACTGGGAAAAATGTTCAACCGTCTCGGCTATGTTGCCGTTGCAGTGGAATACCGGTTGAAGTCCAGGCAGAACGCCACCCCGGTCGATGGTTTACGTGATGTTAAATCTGCTGTCCGGTGGGTGAGGGTTCACGCCGCCTCACTCCATATCAATCCTCATGAAGTAGTGGTCGGGGGATTTTCAGCCGGTGGCCAGCTCGCTGCCGCCACGGCCCTCATTCCGGGCTATCAGCATCAGGGTGAAGATACTACGGTCAGCACCGTTCCCGATGCCGTCATCCTCTGGTCGGGATGCGTCGATCCCACGCTGGATTCCTGGTTCAATTACTGCCTGAGGGGTGAGGATGACCCGGAAAACCTTTCCCCGACCCACCACGTCAACAGCCGGGGCACCGCCGTTCCTGATCTTTCAGGGGACAAACGACGAATTTCTGGATTACCATACCCATATCGATTTTCAGAAAAAGCTTCAGGATGCCGGCGATGTCTGCGACCTTGTCATTTATAAGGGGAAAAGCCATTTCCAGGTGGTCAGGCAGGATATGGAGCAGGTGACCGGTGATTTTCTGAAAGAACACCTCACCGGGAAATAGCGGTGAAGAATCTTCGCTAAACGGCAGAAACACTGCCGCCATTCCGGTTCCGGTTCGAACCGCGAGATAGGTGATTTCACAAAAGAGAACGGATCGTTCACATCAAATTTCGGGCTGCCGGCGAATTTTTCCACGAGCAGCATTGACTTTGATTGAAAAGAGTGTATCTTGAACATTGAATTTCATGCATTGTTAATATAGATGGCTCCGGGATTAAGGAGCCAAACCTGGAAACGGCATTCTGCAGTTGGTATGGGAAACATAAATGACAGATGGTTGAAAAATGAATTTCTCTTCTATCCCGTTCTCCATTTCATCATTTATTCGACTTTTGATCATTCCTGATCTCATCGCTGATTGCAGCTGGTTCGGATATCCATCCGGATAGTTCAGCCAGACATTTCTGCCAGCCGGTTCTGCAAAGAAATTCGCCGGGAGAGTGAGATTTCAGAAGCCGAAACTTCCGGGAGTCCGGCCCTTGCATTTTAAAAACGATGCCATGCCGGGAGGAACTGAATGTCTGTTTACCTCTGTCCCCCGGTTTGGGGGAATGCCTTTCGGAATCACCGGTATGGCTCCGGCCTGGTTCCGGAATAAGGACTTTGATGATACTAAACGCAGCAGCTCATGTCTGTTCGAAGACAGGTTCTACCGGTTATCCTGGTTCTGTCCGCACTGGTTCCCGGAAATAAGCTCCGGGGCCAGAACATCGAAAACCTCAAAGCGGAAAAACCCTTCACCATAACCGGCACCCTCGGCGGGTCCATGATGTTTTACAGCGCCACGGGGCGCCCGGCAAGCCAGAAACCGTTCGTCTGGATGCTGAACGGTTCCCCTACGGTTTCACTCTATGGCATCCAGTTTCCTTTCTCATTTACCGTGAGTGAAGAACAGCGCGACTTCAGGCAGCCCTTCAATAAATTCGGGGTCAGTCCGTATTATAAATGGGTCAAACTTCATCTGGGTTACCGGAATCTCAACTGGTCACCCTACACCATGGCCGGGCACACCCTCTACGGTGCAGGGGCCGAACTGACTCCCGGGAAATTCCGTCTCGGGATCCTTTACGGACGCCTTCTCAAGGCCATCGATCCCAATGCCCTCACGTACGACCTGAATCATTCCTACGTCACGACTCCTTCCTTCGAACGGAAAGCGGTGAGTATGAAAGTGGGATACGGCACCGATGATAACAATGCGGCCCTGATCTTCCTGAAAGGCTGGGATGTCCCGGGGTCGTTGAACGTCGATTCCTTCCATTCCAATCTGATGCCCGCGGAAAATGTCATTTTATCCTTCCTGACCCATCAGAAACTGTGGGGGGGTCTCCATTTCGACCTTCAGCTCTCCCGCTCCCTCTACACCGATGATATCCATTCGCCCGTTCCCGACTCGGTCAATTATGGCATTATGGATATCTTCTCCGGCATCTACCAATCCAATGCCACCACCTATGCCAGTAATGCCATCGAAACATCCCTCGGGTACGGCGGTGACCAAATTTCGCTGGAGGTCCGCTTCAAGCAAATCGATCCGGGTTACCGTTCGATGGGCGCCTATTTTTTTCAGAATGACCTCCGGAATATCACCTTTGAGCCGGCATGGCATTTCGGTGAACAGAAATACAATCTCTCCGGCAGTATTGGCTTTCAGCGTGACAACCTGAAAAACACCCTCCTGTCGACGACCCACCGCACCATCGGGTCGCTGAGCTTCAGCGCCAACCCTTCACAGGTCTATAATGCCAGCGTGACCTACTCCAATTACGACATGGGACAGTCCCGGGGGATGACGCCGGTCGATTCGCTTTATGAAATTTCCCAGACGACCCAGAACATTGGGGTGAACCAGAACCTGAATTTCACCGGTACCAGGCTCTCCCATATGATCATGCTCAGCTATAATTTCCAAAAACTCAAGGATAAAAACGACAATACCGCCGATCTCAATTCATACAAATCGTCCACGCTGATGGTCAATTACATGCTCTCAATTCTCAATGCCGGGCTGACGGCAGGACTGGGATACAATTACACCCTCTTCAGCCTGCAAAATTCAGAGAACACCATTTCCGGACCATCTTTTTCACTGACGAAAACGTTGATGAAACGCAAACTCTCGCTGACGCTGGCCGATCATTTATTTCCGGAACGCCCTGACTTACCAGCAGGGCAGTGAGGACAGGATCTCAGGTATTAACCGGGTCTCATTCAGCGGCACCCTGCGGCCCTCGAAGCATCACCGGTTTTACGTCAGGCTCTATATCAACAAGGCGAAGGCAAAGACATCAAATTTTACCCCTTTCACCGAACGAAAAGGAGACATTGGATATGTATATGCATTTTAAGCAAACCGCCAGGATCATTGCCTTTTTTTGTCTGGCAATGTCCGTCACGCCTGAGGTGAGTTCGCAGCGGGCAGTGGTCGTGAGTGTGAACACCGTTATGCTGGGTCCGCCTTACAATGTTCCTTTCGATCAGATCAAAGACAAGATCCGGGTTACGGTCCTTTCCAACACCAGCATGGAAGGGGTATACCTCGGCATGACCCTGCGGGGTGACAATGGTATCGTGATCCAGTCGAACGGCAATCAGACCGATCCGTTTTATATCGAAGCCGCTGTTCCCCTGGTGATCCCCGGGGCCGAAACCGGCTTTGACATTATCTTTCAGCAACAAAATCTGAGTTTCTCGAATGTCGATCCCAACACCGTGTATCAATACGGGTTGCCTCCCGGGCATTACCAGATGTGTTTCCGCCTCTGGAACCCCTTCGGGAATGCCGGTCCCGTTGCTCTTTCACCGGCCCCGCCATTGCCGGATGTGCCGATTTCAGCATTCAACAATCGGGGCTCAATATCAGCACGGTCGTCAGACCACCGTATGACGGAGATTTTTTGCAGTATTCCGACAAGACGATGGTGACGCTTTCCTCGACGCAATTTGCCCGGATCAGTCTGAAGATGACACTGAAAGGCGACAACGGGATCACCATCGGCACTTCCGGGGATTATACACCCTCCGGGCTCATCGATCTGGAGCCGAACGTGCCGGTTATGCTCACTTCGCAGGACCTTTGGGATCTTTTTAACCCCGACAACCTCGTCTTCAACGGGATCCAGCGGCAGGAGGTCATCGACCGCGGTCTTCCCGCCGGCAGTTACCGGTTGTGTTTCAGAGCCTTTAACGAGAGCGGTGTCGCCGTTTCGGGGAATGATCCTGTCGGTTGCAGCGCTCCTTTCACCCTCCGGCTTCTCGAACCCCCGACGATCATCACTCCGCGGTGCGGCAAGGTGGTCGGGCAGGGGCCGTCGCAACCGGTCATTTTTAACTGGACCCCTTCACCGGGAGCTCCTCCGGGAACGCCGTATACACTGCGGATCGTTCCGATGGATAACCCCGATGTGCCTCCCGGGGATGCCCTGCTTACGGCAACCTCTCCGGCGTTCTTCGAAACCACGGTGATGGGAACGTCGTTTCTCTATGGCCCTGCCCAGCCGATGCTTGATCCCGGTAAAAAATATGCCTTTGAGGTGGTGGCCGGAACGCAGGCACTCAATATCCCCAACCCCTTTGATTTTAATGCCGCCAAACTCCGCTTTAAAAATGACGGCCGGAGTGAACCGTGTTATTTTGTGTACGGGGGAAGTGAACAGAAGGCGGCACCGGCCGTCTCGCCAGGGAGGTCCGGTCTTTTCCCAGGTCACGCCCGATCCGCAGATTCTGCCCTTTTCCACGGTCAGCGGTCAGCTGAATTATAAATTTAAAAGTGTTTCTGCAAACATTGGGCAGATCAACACCGCGGGAGGAGGGCAGAGTTCTCAGCCATCCCAGCAAGGCCAGATATCCGGCGGACAGAGCAGCGCCAATTTCGGTGTTGTGAACACCTCGGCCCAGGCCCAGGCCCAAACCGGCCAGATGGCTGCTGTCCTGGGATATATCGATCCCGCAGGATCAACCCCCCTGGGCAATGTCAGGGTGAGCCTGGTTGTCCACTATGTGATGCGCTCAGGGACCATCAATGGCAGAGACGGTACAGGAAAGGTGATCGGCCGCAAAGACTTATCACTGACCAACGATCAAAAATACAACTCGACTTTCCCCGACGACGGGATGGTGCTTAAAACAACCTACACCGCTGCCGACGGATCGTTCAGCTTCACCTTCGTCAACACCGATACCACCATGGGAAAGACAAACAACCTCTCGATTTCCCATTCCGGTGAGTTTGGCGATGTTGCCAATGGCACGATTTACAAAACCATCCGGCTGGTGGTCGACAATCCCTACTATTGCAGCCCGGATGTGGATATTTTTGTTAAACCCTGGCAGAATGCCGACTTTGGGACGCTGGTGTCATGGGTCAAGAGCTACAACCTCCAGGTGAACGTGAAGTCCACCACCGCCAAGTTCTACGATCAGCAAGCCGGTGGCGGGACAGCGCTGAATGATGTCGACACGCGCATCATGCGGAAGGGTAATATCCCCGGTGTTCCCTATAATGAAGGGAGCATTTCCCACATGATGATCATGATGGCCGGGCAGAAAAAGCTTGTGGAATCGGCAAATACGGGCATGGAAGGCAAGGCTTTCTTTACAAATCTCGTGATGCATGATCCCGACAACAACAACGACCGGTACTATATCGATTGTAAAACATCGAAGACCTCCGGGAATATCAATTACAAACCGGTGGAGAAACGATACAGTCCGCTTTATCTTAAAGACAAAAAGAATTTCCCCTTTAACTCCCCGGCGGAAGAGATGGTATCCAACGGCAACACAGGCCAGGGAGGATTCAACCTGGGGCCGCAGTATGAGTCATATGGTCTCGACATCACCTTCAATTCGGAATTCCAGGTCAGGACCTACACGGTCGATGTGGCGATGAATCCCGAACTGCCGCGGGTTTACGGCCAGGCGATCGTGACCGGCATGAAGGATCTGGTGAACCTGAACAATACCATGACCGATACCACCCGCTCGGGTGTGAAAATTTATCTCTTCAGCCAGTACCTGAAACGCGACCGGGTGCCTCCAACCGAACATATTTCCAACACCCTGTCGATCAAGAGCACCTATACCGATGCCAATGGGCTTTACCGTTTCGAGAACCTTCCCCTGGAACTTGACCTTTCAGGCTTCAAGCTCGGTGACACCTGCGACCTATAAGGCCAAAGTCGTCGGGCCCACACGCTGGCTCATCGCCAAACCGGCCGGATTCGGCCTGTGGCAGAAGGATCTGAATATCCTCAAATACGGCAACCAGGTCCAGGCCGACGTGATGCTCTATCCCGACGGGATCTCCATGGGTTATGTGGTGGATGAAAACGGCAACCCGGTGAAATCCAGCGTCAAGATCGAAGGGTATCCGGCGGTAAATACCGGGAATGCGAACCTGATCACCGCCCTGGCCCTCGTTAAGGCCAATGCCACAGGTCTGGATAAAATTCCGCCCAAAGCTCAGATGTTCGTCTTTTATGCCCCTTCATCCGATAAAGCAAAAATGACCATCATCCCGGATGACCTTTCGACTTATGCACCGCTCGATACTTCCGCGCGCATCGCAAAAATGAACAGCACGCCACCGGGAGAAGTGCAGAGATATGTCGTTATGAAGGTGATGCACAGGGTGAGAGTCAGGGTGCTGGGGTATTCCGCCCCTCCGGGCAAGATCCAGGGTCCTCCGGCGCCACTGGGCGGTGTTAAGGTCAGGGTCGCCAACATCATGGAAGATGTCAGCGGCGTGACCGATCCGCGCGGGTACGTGTCCCTGAACTTTGTCCATTCCGGCACGGAGTTCGACCTCGAGGTCATCCCTCCCGAAGATTCGGATTATCCGGTCACCCATACCGGGTTTACGAACGTGTCCGGGACGAAAACGGTGTTCATCAGCGACATCAAATTATACCCGGGATTTAAGATAAGCGGGACGGTGACCATCGGCGACGGCAACGACCCTGCCGATTCGGCCAGGGTATATATCGAGGGCAACGAGGATATTTTCACCTATACCGGAAGTGACGGAAAATATGTACTCCGCAAAATCCCGGGCGAGATGAAGACCTGCGCCGTTAAAGCCGATAAGTATGATCCTTCCAGCGCCATCGTCGGCGACAGGAAAGGGGATATCCATCTTCCGGCTTCTTCACCGGTCGATCTTCACCTGACCGTGGAAACGGGGATCCCGACAACGCTGTTCGGTTTTCCTGTCGTGATCTCATCGGTGAACAAGCAGGGAAACGGAGCCGAGATCTCCGGATCGCTTCTCGAACCCGGAAAACTCGCCAATGCAAACTTCGGGTTTAAGAGCGGCAATGTTCCGGAGATGAAATTTTCCGGGGTCAAGCTGGTCAAGCCACAGGGAGGAAAAACCTTCAAGCCTCAAAACAGTTCCTTCGAGCTCGATGAGGAAAATCTCGATATCGTCCTCAACAATGCCTTTATGGCAGTGCAGAATCCAGTCTCAGGGTCCCTGATCAAGATTGAAAAGGGAACTTCGGGCCATGGGATGATCAGGGGACGGGTGATGCTGAAAAATTCCTTTGGCTTCAACGCCTCTCTCTTTTCTTTCGGGAACAGCGGGGCATGGCTTGCCGAGGAAGGAAGTACGGGAAATGGCGTCACGGTGTTCAGGGCGCCGCCCGATGAGACAAAACCCCGGAAGCTGATGCTCACGGGGTCATCGGGCAATGATCTTAACGTGACGCTGAAAGGCTTCGAAGGCATCGCGCGGAAAAGCGGGTCCTATGTCCTGAATGATACGATGAACCTCTCCCTGAGTTTGTCGACCCAGGAGATCGAAAACATCACCCCTTCAAAAATCAGCATCGATATCGGTGACCTGAAGCTCACCAATTCGGGCTTTGCGCCGGTCAAAGGCTCAAAGAAGCTGAGTTTTAAGCTTGAAAAGTGGATCGTTGAATCCCAGAACTGGTCGCTTTCCCAGCAATCGAAAGGATTTGAGATCGAATCGGGAACCCTGAAAACGGGTATGGTCGATCTGCCGGTGAAAAACATTGAACTCACACCCAATCACATTTAAGATCTGGCAGATCGAACTCAAGCAGATGACTCTCGGTGGGGTGGCTCCACTGACGCTTCAGACAACCAATACCTCCTTCGGGTATTTCCCGTCCATCGGTAAAGATCAGAAAGGTCACTGGCGACTGGCGGTGGTGGGACTGGCAGGCAAACCGGCGGTCACCCTTGCCGGGCTCCCCGGCCTGAAACCGGGAACGCAACTGTCATTCAATACGTTCTCCGTCCTGAGCAACGGGGAGCAATCGCTCACCTTTTCGCAGGACCAGTGAGGAACTGGAATTTTACAGTACCCTCCATGTCAAGCCGATCGCGATCTATCCCTACGACGGATATTTCCTGCTCGACGGGGCCATGGATCTGGGGATTCCCCGGATTGAAAAGCAAAACGGGACGATCCGGTTTTCCAAAGATGGTTCTGCCGGTGAAATTTTAGCTTTACCCGCTCAATATGGACTTTGAAGGTCCGGGAAAGGTCAGGTTCTTCGCAAGTCAGAAATTCGGCGACCAGGTTTTCAACAACGGGGTTTTTTCAGCTCCGGGATCGATCAGGGATGAAGAAGGCATCAAGCTGAAAGGCATCCTCCACCGGGATAAGTCGGCCGTCTGGCTGGAAGTGGATCCGTATAACCAGGTTACTCCCGATCGGAAGCAACGGAAGATCAACCTGTCGGATATCCGGGGTGAGATGCGGGTGGACAATTCCAAAAATGACTGGGGTCTTTTCACCTTCACCGGGACCATGAACGGTGTGAAAGGCATGGAAGGCGACAGGAAAAAGACCTTCACCATTTATGGCGATATCGTGGCCGACAACCAGAATGTGAAGGTGAAAAATATCGATACGGGATTTGGGAACCTGAACATCACCTTCGACTATAAAAATGCCCGGATGATCGGTGATATGGACATCAATAAAAGTTTTTCGGGACTGACGCTTCACGGGGTGGCCAACATGCTGGTTGATCGCAGCGGCTGGTATTTTCTTGCCGGCGGCCAGATCGAGGCTCCCGGGCTTGGCGATTTCCAGGCCGGGTTCATGATCGGCGATTATGACGTGATGCCCCCGGATGTCACCAACAAGATCATGCAGTTTGCTTATAACAAACAGGTTCCGGCGGCCTTCAGGGATCATATTTCGGGGATGTTCATCACCGGGAGGAAGAGCCTGCCGGTGATCGATATCCCGGATATCAGCATCGACCTCTGGATCCTGAGCGCCCGACTGGGTATCGATGCCGGGCTCGATGCCAGGTTTTGGATGGGATTCGATGGTTCCGGGAACGAATACGGGATAGCCGCTATGGCCTTTGCCCATGCCTATTTTGTGGCCAGCTCCATCACCTGTACCAAGCTGAGTGCCGATGCCCGCGCCGAACTGGGTGCCCAGGGAAGCTACAATACCGGCACCGGGGCCTTTACCATTGGTGGTTGCGGGAGTTTCAGCCTGGCGGCACGTATCGAACAATGCTTCCCCACACTGGTTGCCGGATGCCAGGGATGTATCGGGAAAACCCTCTCGGAATCGATAAAGGTCAATATGATGTTTGACTCCCAGGGACATACCGACCTGTCGTTCGGTTTTGGCAATTGCAGCGGACAGAACAGCCTGTCTTCAGGATTCTGATGTGAAACGGAAAAAGTCATGAAAACAATGATAAGAAAATTGGCATTACTGATCATCGTGCTGGCGGCAGGGGCCGGCCTGCGGGCGCAGTACCCCCTGGCAGCGGGTTCGCCGGGAGGGATATATATCTTCCTCGACAACAGGATCCCCAAAGAGGGTTCCATCCGGGTCGAACGGTCCTCGGCGGGAAAGGGCGGGGAAAATCTCATCGCCACCGTTGAGGCGCCGAAAAACCTCGCCGGACTCAGTGAGCGGATCCAGCAATACGAGCCCGCTATTCAGTGATCTCGGCCATTATACGGATGCCGATATCCGGCGGATGTGGGATTTTCTTCAGTCCAATACCCTCATCGACACCCTTCCGCCGGTCAATTACCCGGTGATGCATCTGGCCGCAGGCACAGCTTACCTCGACCGGGAAGCCAAACCGGGAGTCAAATACGTTTATACCATTACGTATTACCGGAACGGACGAATCGCCGATACGAAAAAGACCAATGCCGTTACGCTTCCTCCGGTGGTCAATCTTCCTGTTCCCGGAATTTCATTCGGTCAACGCCGACCGCGCAAAGGTGTATATCGACTGGATGGTGAGAGAAGACCCTTATCTCTATTCCTTCCGTGTTTACCGGCGTCAGAATATGGCCGGGGAATACGAGAAAATCAACCCCGAAAGGGGGTTCTACACCAATGGCGACTCCCTTTTTCTGGTGATGAACGACCGTGATGTCAAAGCACGCACCGTCTACGAGTATTATATCGAACCGCTCGACCGGCTCGATAATGCCGGCAAGGCGTCCGACCCAGCGGTGGTTTCGGATTTCATGCATGAAGATGTTCCCGTCATCCGGCGTTTTGATGTGTCACAGGGTGGTGATGACCATACGGTACGGCTTTTCTGGCAGTTTAATAATCCCGGTCTCGTGCGAAGCATCGGGATCTTCAGGAGCGAGATCTATGATTCTGCCTATGTTAAGGTAGCCGAAGTGCCGGCCACCGATTCCATATTTACCGATCATGTGCAGGATGCCATGGAGAATTACTATTATTACCTCGTCCTGCAGGGCATCATGAACAAAAGTTTTCCCAGCGCCAAAGTCGGGGGTCATGCCGTCAATCTCACCCTTCCCGATCCCCCGGCCGAGGTGGCTGCCAACCCGGTCGATGGCGGGGTCAGGGTTTACTGGAAACATGAAGATCCCGCCATAATGGGCTATTATGTCTACCGCGACCAGGGGGTCAACGATTCCCTCCGGCAGGTTTCCGGTCTGGTCCCGTCTGACGGTGAAGTCATGATGTTCACCGATACCTCGGCAAGCCTGCAGGGGAACCACACCTACAGGTATGCGGTGGTTGCCGTCAGCGATGGTTACCAGCTGAGCGGCGTTTCCGAGGTGGTGACCGCCCGTCCGGGCATTCCGACGCAGGTGTTATCCCCGTCCGGGACTCCATGGAGGATTCATCGACGGCCACGTGATCCTTGCCTGGGACGATATGAACCCGGAGGATCAGTACCTTGCCGGATATAACATCTACAGGAAGGAAGCGCAGGACACCTTCGCCAGGATCAATCCCTCGCTTTTGCTGTTCAATACCAATACCTTATACGGATACCGCTGTTGATGGCGGCCGTCATTACCAATACGCCGTGACGTCGGTCGATGAGTCGGGAAGTGAAAGCCATCAAAGCACCCGTCTTGATGTAGAGATACCCGGTGGAGCCGGTACACCGGTGCCTGTCTACAACCTCCGGGTGAGCAAAAGTTCCGGCTTTGTTGCCCTTTCCTGGCCGCCGGAATCGGCGCCGGAGGGGAGCCATTTCAGAATTTACCGTTATGAGCCGGGACAAAAACCGGTGAAGATCGCCGACACCGGTCCGGATGCCTTCACCTTCAAGGATGAGGATGTAAAGGCCGGGCAGCTGTACTATTATTATCTCACCGTTGTCAGTGCCGGCGGCCTTGAATCGGACCCGGGAAACAAAGCCGGAATCCGGTTTTAGACTCAGGTCACGGCATCCGGCTCCTCGGTGAAGAGAAGAAGGTCAAAAGGAAACGATTATGAGGTTCAAAACGCATCATCAGGATCGCAACAGGATAAGCCCGGAGTGGGGATGGATCATCCTGGTTCCCGGCATGCTCTTTACCGCCTGCCAAAAGCAAGAAGTATACGACAATCCCCGCGGCCCGGTGATTGAATCCATTTATCCGGAGCAGGGGAGAGCGGGCACCACCTTATCGATTTACGGCGAGAATTTCAGCCCGGCCCTTCACGATAACCGCGTCAGCATTGGTGAAACGGACCTGCCCGTTTACCGTGCGGATTCCTCCACCCTCGAAGTGGTCATTCCCGCAGGTCTCCGCTCCGGGCCCGTGACCGTTTCGGTCAAACAAAAAACCACCACGGGTCCGCTTTTCACTTACCTCCCCACCATAACCGTCAGCACCCTTGCCGGAAGCGGGCTCATTGGCCTGCAGGACGGAACACTGAAGGAGGCCCGGTTCAATACTCCGCGGGCTCTTGCCCTCGATGGCCAGGGAACCATTTACGTGGCCGACCAGGAGAACCATGCCATCCGGAAGATCTCTCCCGATGGTTCCGTCTCGACCCTCGCCGGAGACGGAACGCCGGGGTATACCAATGGCCAGGGCAGCCAGGCCCGTTTCCGACAGCCCGTCGCCCTGGTGGTGAATGCCGACGGCAACCTTTATGTTGCCGACTTTGGAAACAATGTCATCCGGAAGGTCACGCCGGAGGGCACAGTCACCACGCTCGCGGGTGATTCCGTGGCAGGTAAAACGGACGGCATCGGCACAGCAGCCAGGTTCGCCGGTCCGGCGGGTATCGTGGCCATGCCCAATGGGATCATGTACGTGTCGGATTATTTCAATCATGTCATCCGGCTGGTCACCCCTGCCGGCCAGGTCACCACCTGGGCAGGAACGGGGACCGCCGGAATGACCGACGGGGACCTGAAAACGTGCCAGTTCACCCTGCCGGCGGGAATGAGCACGGGACCCGGCGGGGACAGTTTACATTGCGGATATGGGAAATTTCCGGGTCAGGAAAATCACTCCGGGGGGCTTCGTTTCCACGCTGGCCGGCAGCACGGCCGGCTATGCCGATGGGAAAGGGGCGCAGGCTCATCTTCAACACCCCTTTTTCCACAGCGGTCGACGGGGAGGGAAATGTCTATGTGGCCGACGGGTTTAACAATGTCATCCGGAAAATAACCCCGGATGGGCTGGTGACCACCTTCGCCGGTTCCACCGAAGCGGGATACAGGGACGGGCCCCCGTCAGATGCCCGGTTTAACGGGCCGGTCGGAGTCGTCTTCGATACCGTGAACCATAATCTCCTGGTCACCGAATGGTATAACCACCGGATACGGGAAGTGTCGGTGCGCTAACGGGGAACTGCCATCCTGACCGGCCAGTGTGGTCCGCAATCACCAGGTGTAAAGTTGCTTCAGGACGTTTTCTTGACGCTGCCCCGGTAGCAGAGGGCATCGTTCAGGGCGATCACGGCCTCCCTGTAATCCTCACGGGGAATCACAAACTGGATATTGACCTGCATCAGGGACTGGGAGAGGGCGGAGATGTTGATGCACCGTTCCGCCAGGGCCGTGGTGGCCCTGGCAATGACCCCCGGCCGGGTGACGTTCGTCCCCAGGGCACAGACCAGCGCACACGGGGCGACAGTCACCTTCTGATACTTCGATTTTAACTCGGCGATCATGGCTTCCTGCAAATCATGTTCCCAGATCACCTGGGTGATGGAATTCGCATTGGTGGCCTTCAGAATGTAACTGACATGGTATTTTTCAAAAATGTCCATGATCCCGCGGTCAAAACCCACACTTCCGACCATCAGCGGATCATGCACCTCGATGGCCACCACCTTGTCGGAACCGGTGATGATCTCTACCCGGGGATCCTTGTCAATATAATCCTTGGCGATCAGCGTCCCGGGATGATCGGGCTCGAAGGTGTTCTTCACCCGGATATTGATACCCGCCATTTCAAGGGGTTTCGAAGCCTTTGGATGGATGGCTTCCATGCCCACATCGGCCAGCTGATCGGCAACATTGAAATTCGTAAACCCCACCGGTATCGATTTCTCGACCCCGACGATATTCGGATCGGCGCTTGAGAGATGAAACTCCTTATGGATCACCGCTTCATCGGCATGGACTTCCACCGCAATCTTGCTGAAGGTGACTTCGGAATACCCGCGGTCAAATTCGCGCATGATCCCTTCCGTGCCCTTCGTATACCCGGTGGCCACGGGAAGGGTGGTGGTGAAATCGATATCCCTGAAGGCGTTCCGGATGCGTTCATCGATGGTCAGGTAATCGGCATCGTTAAACCCGCACAGGTCGACAAACAGGGCGTTGATGCCGTTGTTTCGCAGGATATTCACCGAATTGAAGGCTGAATGCGCTTCCCCGATGGACGACAGGATTTCGCGGGCCGCCAGCAGGATATTCTGCCTGTTGACGTAACCGGTTCCCAGGACATCCGCCAGGCTGTTAAGGTAATTCCTGGCTTCCTGGATCCTCTGCGAAATAAAATCATCGGCTTCGAACCGGCTGAGACCAACGGGTTCAAACTTCCTGTTCAGAGCAATCAGCTTTTCCAGCAACTCATCAAGAGCCGTATTGAAATCCCTGTTCTTTTCAAACTTCGAATATATCCCGGGTTCTCCGGTTTTCTTATGCTCCAGCAGCCAGTTGGTGACATTGTTGTAGGCCGAAACGACGAAGATACGGTTGTAGTATTCCTCCGGCCTGCGTTTGCCAATGATGATGTTATGCAAGACCTCGTCAAACTTCGACATGGACGTCCCGCCAATCTTTTCAACGGTTAGCATGATGATAATCGGTTTAAATGAAGATGTCAAAAATAAGCCAAATATTTATATTGCACATCTTCCCAAAACGAATTCCGACCTTTCCTTCCCGGTCCACACCCGTGAAGCCGGGAATCGATAATATTGCCTGATGGATAACAACATTAATTTCAGAATTATGTTTTTATTTGTACCTTGAGTTTTGTTTTTAAACGTCTCCTATCCTCCTTTTTATGAGCTGGCGGACTTAACGCTATGTAAAACTGTAAATTACGAAATTATCCCAGACGCTGACTTACCATGAATCAGATCACGAAAGACAGGTACCGGCCTGAGAATCCGGCCAGGCTGATCAACGTTCGTCACGTGTTACTCCTAAACCTTATGTACTATGATGAAAACAGTAAAAGTGATCTTCTTCCTGCTACCGGCAATTGCCATGATGGCAGGATGTAAAAAAAAGGACCAGCCGGCAAAGGTAAAGGCAGCATTCCAGGTCGACAATGCCGCTCCGGCAGTCAATGAGACCGTGAATTTTACCAACCAGTCTGAAAATGCCTCCTACTACCAATGGGATTTTGGTGACGATCAGATCTCGGTTGATGAGAATCCTTCTCACAGCTATGACACGCCGGGTGTGTATACGGTCGTTCTGAAAGCGATCGGGGGCAACAGTTCCGACACGGTCTCCTCAACACTGACGGTAAAGGTTCCTGTCGGGCTGATCACCATCCATGAAGGGATCGGCATCGACCAACTGTCGATCATCGATGACACGTGGCAAACCATGCTGGATTCCTTCCCTGTTGTCGATACGTTCTATTATTCAAACTATTACAGCAACTACAACCTCTATATCAACCAGGTTTATTATTACAATCTCGGGATCATCGGCATCTTTTTCTCCGAGGGTACCAAATTGATCACGACAGATCCGCTGGCAGGCGTGATCCTGATCGACCCCTACCCCGGATTTACCGTGAAGAATATTTCTGTCGGAAGCAAGCTCACTTCGGTGAAATATGCCTACGGTGAGCCTGAGTCCCTGGATGACACCAGTGATTACCTGGGATACAGTTATACGAGCCTGGGTATTGATTTTTATGCCTATAAGGGTCAGAAATTCGATCCCACGTCGGTCGCAGAGATTGACATCTATCCGGCCCAGAAGAAGTCAGCTTTAGACCGTCCGGATCCGTTCCATTTCCGGCCCTATGTGACAGATGTGAAGCGATTCCGGGAATAATACCCGCTCACACGGTTTACCGCGTGAACGCAAGCGGCATGGAATGGATTCCGCCGCTGAACTTCCCATCGCGGTATACCACCGTCCCGTTGACCATAGTGAGGTCAACCCGGTGATGCATGGTCTCCCCTTCAAGCGGAGACCATTTGCATTTATACAGGATATTGGACGGATCGATGGTCCAGCTGGCTTCCGGATCAATGAGGACAAGATCGGCATACCATCCTTCACGGATATACCCGCGGCGGTCGATCCTGTAGATTCTGCGCAGGGGTATGGCACATCTTCCCGACCACCCTCTCCGGGGTGATCAGTCCCCGGCCGGCAAGTTCCAGCATGGCCACCAGGCTGTGCTGCACCATCGGTCCGCCGGAAGGGGCGGAAAGATAAGGATTCTGTTTTTCCTGGAGGGTATGGGGAGCATGGTCGGTGGCCACCACATCGAGCCGGTTGTCGAGGAGACCCTGCAAGAAGGGCAGAGCGGTCGGCTTCGGTCTTGATGGCGGGATTCCATTTTATCAGGGACCCCTTGGTATCGTAATGGCACTATCATTGAACCAGAGGTGATGGACGCACACCTCCGAGGTGATCTTTTTTTCTGCGGAAGGGATGTCGTTACGAAAAAGCGACAGTTCGCGGGCTGTGGAGATGTGAAGGATATGCAGCCTCGACTGGTATTTGGTTGCCAGTTCAACGGCCAGCGAAGAAGATTTGTAACAGGCTTCGGCATCGCGGATCCGGGGATGCATCCTCATCGGGATGTCGTCTCCGTAACGCTCCCTGAACAACTGCGGTATTCCGCCTGATGGTGGCCTCATCTTCGCAATGGGTGGCGATGAGAACGGGCGATTCGGCGAAGATCGCCCGGAGGCTGTTCAGGTCATCGACCAGCATGTTTCCGGTTGATGATCCCATGAAGATCTTGATGCCGCAGGTCGTGGCGGGATCCACCTTTTTGATCTCGTCGAGATTGTCGTTGGTGGCGCCAAGGTAGAAGGAATAGTTGGCGAGTGATTTTTCGGCCCCGAGGTCAAATTTACGGCGGAGTTCATCGATGGTGACGGTCTGGGGACGGGTGTTGGGCATTTCCATGAACGATGTCACCCCTCCGGCCACGGCTGCTGCCGACTCGGTGGCAATGTCGGCCTTGTGGGTGAGTCCCGGTTCACGGAAATGGACCTGGTCGTCGATGACCCCCGGCAGGAGCCATTTCCCGCGGGCATCGATGATCTCTGTTCCTTTGGGAGGATCGATGGGATCCGGACTGACACGTTCGATCACCTTGTCCCTGATGAGGACATGGCCCTCGAAGGTCGATCCATCATTAATGATCGTTGCGTTTTTGATCAGGTATCCCGCCATGGTCTTTTCGTTTATATGAACGGAAGAAGCTGTTGATCTTCATCTTGATCACCCCCCAGATCGCTTCATTGACGATGCCCCCGCTCATTTTGGATGATCCTTCCCGGCGGTCGGTGAAAATGATGGGAACTTCCACAATGTTAAATCCGAATTTCCAGGCTGTGAACTTCATCTCGATCTGGAAGGCGTAGCCTTTGAATTTTATCCGGTCTAAATCGATGGTTTCCAGGACCTTCCTGGTATAGCATTTAAAACCGGCTGTCGAATCGTGAATGTTCATACCGGTGATGAGTTTCACATATACCGAGGCAAAATACGAAATCAGAACCCGGCCCATGGGCCAGTTCACCACATTCACGCCGGAAACGTACCTTGATCCGACGGCCATATCCGCCCCGCCCTTGGCACAGGCATGATAAAGACGGATGAGATCCTGCGGATTGTGCGAGAAATCAGCGTCCATCTCAAAGATATACGCGTAGTCCCGTTCCAGCGCCCATTGAAATCCCGTGATATAAGCTGTTCCCAAACCGAGCTTGCCACTCCGGCTGAGCAGGTGCAGCCTCCCCGGATAGTTTTCCTGCAGACTGGCGACAATTTCTGCCGTCCCATCGGGAGAATTGTCGTCAATAATGAGAATATCAAAAGGAACCGGGAGATCCATCACCACCGGGATGATTTTACCGATGTTTTCCTTCTCATTATAAGTGGGAATGATGACGAGATTTTCCTTCACAACGGATATTTAAAAAGATTGTTCACACATTTAACGTAGCGAAGATAAGATTTTCCTTAAATATCCGCTCTAAATTTTCAAAATTGAATGCCGGAATACCCTGCCACGGCCGACCCGGAAATGGGCCAGGAACCCCGTAACCATTGAGAAAATTGCGGCTTACTCGTATTTCAGCGTTATGGCCGGGTTGGTGTTCGCCGCCTTCACAGCCTGGAAGCCGATCGACAGCAGGGCAATGACCAGCGCAGTCAAACCGGCGGTGAAGAAGATCATCAGGTCAAGCTCGGTGCGGTTAGCGTAGTTCTGGAGCCATTTGTTGAGAAAATACCAGGCTGCCGGACCCGCGATGATGCCGGAGATCACCAGGAGGGTGAAGAACTCGCGGGAAAACAGGATGACAATGTTCGGTATTCCGGCACCGTGAACCTTCCGGATTCCGATCTCCCGGGTTTTCTGCCCGACTTCAAAGGTGGCCAGTCCGAAAAGGCCAACGCAGGCGATGATGATGGCCACCAGGGTGAAATATTTCATCAGGCTGCTGATGCGTTCCTCCGACCGGTACATCTTATCGAATTCCTGGTCGACAAAGTGATAATCGAAGGGAAAGTCGGGCATAATGCGGTTCCAGGCTGTTTCCAGGCTCTTGACCGAATGGATGACATCCCCGGGTTTCAGCCGGACGACGAGGATAATTGAGGTATTCGGGAGGGACGGCGACAACCGCCAGGGGCTGGATGGACTGCCTGGCGCTATGGAAGTTATAATTTTTCATCACGCCGATGATCGGGCCGGTGAATCCCATGAAATGCAGGACGGTGCCCAGGACGGTATCCATACCCATGACTTTTTCCATCTCCTCGTTGACCAGAAAGGATGCGGTGGTGTCCTTGGCAGCATCCGTGCCGTACTCGGGGGAGAATGTCCTGCCCTCTTTCATGGCGATCTTCATGGTCTGGGTATACCCGAAATCCACGTATCCCGTGCTGATCAGGACTTCTGAAGCGGGATCCTTACCCGGCCAGGATGCACCCCCAGAGTTGCTGCCGATGAGATAAGGCAGGTGAAGCGTTCCGGTCACGCTCTCCACGACAGGGGATTTTTCCATTTCTCCTTTCAGGACATGATACGAGTTCTTCTCTTCACCCCGGAGCGGGAGATACAAGAGGTTTTCCTTGTCATAGCCGAGGCGTTGAGTCTGTAAAAGTCTGAGCTGCCGGTATATCACGATGCTACCGGTGATCAGGATGATGGTCAGGCTGAACTGGATGATGACGGTGATCTTCCTGAACCATCCTTTTCCTGAACGGTCGCCGCCTTTACTTCTGAGGATATGCAGCGGTTTCATCCCCGAAAGGATGAGGGCGGGGTATATTCCGGCAAGGAGGCCCGTAACAGCCGTGATCAGGAGGATGCCGGCAATAATATCCGGGGTCAGCAGGTCGTGGCCGGTGAAGGATTTGCCGGAAATGGTGTTGAAGGCCGGCATCGCCAGGAGGATGATCACGATAGCCGCTGCAACGGCGATGAAGCTCAGGATGAGCGACTCTCCCAGGAACTGCAGAATGAGATTTTTCCGGTGGGCGCCCATGACTTTCCGCATCCCGATCTCCCGGGCACGGGTGGAGGATTTGGCTGTCGTCAGGTTGGTGAAGTTTACGGCTGCGATGATCAGCAGGAACAAGCCGACAAGGGAGAACAGGTATACACTCTGGATGCCCTTTCCCTTCTGGTCGAAACCGAAATACATATAGAGGTGGATCTTCTCGAGCGGAAAGAGCATGAACTTGATCGTGTTTCCTTCCTTATGCTCATTTACCACCTCGGTGAGCTTGTCGTTGACCGGTCCGGGTGCGGTCCCGGGTTTAAGCATGACGAACGTCTGGATGGAGTTGTTTCCCCAGCTTTCACTGTAGAACTGATGTTTTTGCATGTAATCGAATGACACCAGCATATCGAACTCGAGGGAGGAATTCGAGGGCACCTTTTGAAAGACGCCGGTCACCTCAAAAAGATCTTTATTATTGATCCTGAGCGTTTTACCAACGGGGTTTTCATCGCCGAAGTATTTGGCGGCCATGGCATCGCTGATGACGATGGAATGGGGCTGGCGGAGAACCTGTGAGGGGTCGCCCTGTTTGAGGGGAAAGGAGAAGATTTGAAAGAAGGCTGAATCGACGCCATAGACACCGGATTCATAGAAGCGTTTTTCGCCGTAGCTCACCAGGATGTTCCCGGCAATGGCAAAACGTGTGGTGAGGGCGATCTCGGGGATCTCGTTCTGCCATACCGGACCGGAAGGCCAGGGGGTCACCGTGACGTGGAAGGTGCCGTTCTTGTAGAACTGGTCCTCTTCCACGCGGTAAATATCGGGGACCTGACGGTGGAAGCGGTCGTAGCTGAGTTCATGGCTGACCCAAAGGAAGATGAAGATAGCCACGGTCAGTCCGGCTGCCAGTCCGGCAATATTGATAAAGGAGAAGAGTTTTTGCCTGGAGATGTTTCTCAGGGCTGAGATGATATAGTTTCGAAGCATCGCAAAAAGAGGTTAAGTGACCAGGTGCTTTTTCAAAACAAAGACGAACGAAGGAAGCGAAACGTTGCAAGTCGGCGCTGTATTTTGGTGAAAAAAGGAAACCGGAGAAGGTTTGGCCGCCATTCATTATGGGTTGGAAAGAGAACGGGGAGAGGGAAGAAAAGGTTCACGGGAAGGAGGGGAGGTGAGAAAGCGGGTTTACAAAACGGTGATTATCAAAGCATGATTTTTTCTTGCAAAAAAAGCGGTGAAATGTTTTGGTAAGTCGAAAAAGCGCTTCTATATTTGCAGCCCCAAACACGGGAAAAACGTTCTGAAAAATGCTGAAAAGAGGGGCCAAAAAACTTGAAAAAAGTTTTGGTAAGTCGGAAACGACAGCATATATTTGCAGCCCCAATCTGAGGCGAAGAGTTCATCGAAAATGCTGAAAAAAACGGTTTGCAAAATAAGTGAGAAAAGATTTGCAGAATTGAAAATAAAGTTGATATCTTTGCAGCCGCTTTTCGAAGCAGAAAGTTCTTTAAATGGATGCAGATGACGGTCGAAAAAATTTATGAAAATAAATTTGGAGATTAGAGAAATAAAGTTGTTATCTTTGCATCCGCTTTTCACGAAAGCACGTTCTTAACAAGAAAAAAAAGATTGCACAGTACAGATAAGTTTGTTATCTTTGCAGTCCGAAAATATAGTAAAAACAAGTTCTTTGAAGATATTGAAAAGGTAAAAGTAAGGTAGAAGAGGCACTATCAATTTTTTTGAAGTGACGTAATGAATCTTGAGACAGAACTAAAATTCATAATTACAATGAAGAGTTTGATCCTGGCTCAGGATGAACGCTAGCGGCAGGCCTAACACATGCAAGTCGAGGGGTAAGGCTCTTTCGGGAGTACACGACCGGCGCACGGGTGAGTAACGCGTTTGCAACCTACCTCTAACTGGGGCATAGCCCGGAGAAATTCGGATTAATACCCCATAACATTATCGGAAGGCATCTTTTTATAATTAAAGCTCCGGCGGTTAGAGATGGGCATGCGTGTCATTAGCTTGTTGGTGAGGTAACAGCTCACCAAGGCAACGATGACTAGGGGGTCTGAGAGGATGATCCCCCACACTGGTACTGAGACACGGACCAGACTCCTACGGGAGGCAGCAGTGAGGAATATTGGGCAATGGACGCAAGTCTGACCCAGCCATGCCGCGTGCAGGATGACTGCCCTATGGGTTGTAAACTGCTTTTTTACGGGAAGAACTATTCTCTACGTGTAGAGATTTGACGGTACCGTAAGAATAAGCATCGGCTAACTCCGTGCCAGCAGCCGCGGTAATACGGAGGATGCAAGCGTTATCCGGATTCATTGGGTTTAAAGGGTGCGTAGGCGGAATATTAAGTCAGTGGTGAAATCCTGCAGCTTAACTGTAGAACTGCCATTGATACTGGTAATCTTGAATGTAGTTGAGGTGGGCGGAATGTGTAATGTAGCGGTGAAATGCTTAGATATTACACAGAACACCGATTGCGAAGGCAGCTCACTAAACTATGATTGACGCTGAGGCACGAAAGCGTGGGGAGCAAACAGGATTAGATACCCTGGTAGTCCACGCCGTAAACGATGATCACTCGCTGTTGGCGATATACTGTCAGCGGCTGAGCGAAAGCATTAAGTGATCCACCTGGGGAGTACGGTCGCAAGATTGAAACTCAAAGGAATTGACGGGGGCCCGCACAAGCGGAGGAACATGTGGTTTAATTCGATGATACGCGAGGAACCTTACCTGGGCTTAAATGCAGGGCGACGGACCGGGAAACTGGTCTTCCTTCGGGCGACCTGCAAGGTGCTGCATGGCTGTCGTCAGCTCGTGCCGTGAGGTGTCGGGTTAAGTCCCATAACGAGCGCAACCCTTATCGTTAGTTGCCAGCGGGTAATGCCGGGGACTCTAACGAAACTGCCGGTGTAAACCGTGAGGAAGGTGGGGATGACGTCAAGTCAGCACGGCCCTTATGTCCAGGGCTACACACGTGTTACAATGGTCGGTACAAAGGGCAGCTACCTGGTGACAGGATGCTAATCTCTAAAACCGATCTCAGTTCGGATTGAAGTCTGCAACTCGACTTCATGAAGCTGGATTCGCTAGTAATCGCGCATCAGCCATGGCGCGGTGAATACGTTCCCGGGCCTTGTACACACCGCCCGTCAAGCCATGGAAGCTTGGGGTACCTGAAGTCCGTAACCGCAAGGATCGGCCTAGGGTAAAACAAGTGACTGGGGCTAAGTCGTAACAAGGTAGCCGTACCGGAAGGTGTGGCTGGAACACCTCCTTTCTAGAGAGAGATTCATTATTAAAATCTCTTCTACCCCTTTTATCTTTTTAAATGTATTTGCGAAGTGAGGTAATTCCGAAGCTTTGCTCTGGTAAGTCCCAAAGCTCTCTTAAGTTGGATAACGGACGCTGAGCTAAACTGAAGAAAGGACTGGGCATGGCATGACGAATTTTTCCAGTCCCGTAGCTCAGTTGGTTAGAGCGCTACACTGATAATGTAGAGGTCCCCAGTTCAAATCTGGGCGGGACTACTTAGTTGGTGAAGTGGTGAGTTCGTGATGTGGTGAAGTGATTTAAATACTGTTATCCATCGCCAGTCATCTCCAGTTATGAAGTGAACCGGTGAAGTTTTGTTAGTAAAGGCACTGCTTTTACTTCACCAAATCACCAAATCACCAGATCACTCAATAAATAACTGGGGGATTAGCTCAGTTGGCTAGAGCACCTGCCTTGCACGCAGGAGGTCAAGGGTTCGACTCCCTTATTCTCCACCTTTGCCCGCCGAAGCTTCAGCGAAGGCGGGCCCTTAGAAATAGAAGCTTCAGCAAAGGCGAGCCCTTAAAAGATAGAAGTTCTCAGCAAAGGCGAGGCTCCTTAAAAATACACTAAGGAAGTCGGGCTCTTAATAATCGAAGCTCCAACGAAAGGCGGGCTCCAATTTGACTGCCGCCGGCAATGGCGCACTGCAAATAATAATATCGTTCTTTTGAAATATTGGTATAATGGTTAATTATCCTGGAAAGGATAAGATTTGGGTTCGATTCCCGGAATATCACTTCGCCCTCCGAAGCTTTAGCGGAGGAGGGCATCCAAAGCAGTCTTTGGCGTGGAAGGAGAAATCCTCCTTCACTGAAGCTACGGAGGATGAAAGTTCTTTGACATGTTGGAAGAGATTGATTTTTTAATTTGAACATATTGAAAAAAGTAATTAAGGGCGTATGGAGGATGCCTTGGCTCTCAAAGGCGATGAAGGACGTGATAAGCTGCGATAAGCTACGGGTAGGTGCAAATAACCATTTAATCCGTAGATTTCCGAATGGGGCAACCCGTCATGTTGAAGACATGACATTCTGGCGTTTACGTCAGGAAGCAAACCCGGAGAACTGAAACATCTAAGTACCCGGAGGAAAAGAAAACAATAGTGATTCCCCTAGTAGTGGCGATCGAACGGGGAGAAGCCCAAACCATGGTTGTTTAGGCAATCATGGGGTTGTAGGACCACGATATGAGACTTATTTTCGAAGTAGAATCATCTGGAAAGTTGAACCATAGGGGGTGATAGTCCCGTAAACGTAAGAAAATAAGAATCTAGTGGTATCCTGAGTAGCGCGGGACACGAGAAATCTTGCGTGAATCTGCCAGGACCATCTGGTAAGGCTAAATACTAATGAGAGACCGATAGTGAACTAGTACCGTGAGGGAAAGGTGAAAAGCACCTCGAACAGAGGAGTGAAATAGATCCTGAAACCATACGCCTACAAACGGTCGGAGTCCCGATTTATCGGGATGACGGCGTGCCTTTTGCATAATGAGCCTACGAGTTACTCCTCACTAGCAAGGTTAAGTATTTCAGATACGTAGCCGAAGCGAAAGCGAGTCTGAATAGGGCGTTTAGTTAGTGGGGGTAGACGCGAAACTTTGTGATCTACCCATGGCCAGGTTGAAGGTCCGGTAACACGGACTGGAGGACCGAACCAGTACACGTTGAAAAGTGTTTGGATGAGCTGTGGGTAGGGGTGAAAGGCCAATCAAACTGAGAAATAGCTCGTACTCCCCGAAATGCATTTAGGTGCAGCCTCGGAGTGAGTGTCGTAGAGGTAGAGCTACTGATAAGGCTAGAGGGCTTCACCGCCTATCAACCCTTGACAAACTCCGAATGCTACGACATATCTCCGGGAGTGAGGCGTTGGGTGCTAAGGTCCGGCGCCAAAAGGGAAACAACCCAGACCATCAGCTAAGGTCCCTAAATATATGCTAAGTTGATCTAACGAAGTGCGACTGCTTTGACAGCTAGGATGTTGGCTTGGAAGCAGCCATTCATTTAAAGAGTGCGTAACAGCTCACTAGTCGAGCGGTTGTGCGTGGATAATAATCGGGCATCAAGCATATTACCGAAGCTATGGATTTCTGACGGTAACGTCAGGAGTGGTAGGGGAGCATTCCAGTCAGCGCTGAAGGTGAATCGTAAGATTTGCTGGAGCGGCTGGAAAAGAAAATGTAGGCATAAGTAACGATAATCCAGGTGAGAAACCTGGACGCCGATAGACTAAGGTTTCCTGATCAACGCTAATCGGATCAGGGTTAGTCGGGTCCTAAGGCGAAGCCGAAAGGCGTAGTCGATGGACAACTGGTTAATATTCCAGTACTACCTTATATTGCGATGGGGTGACGAAGTCGTGAAAGACCCGCGTACTGACGGAATAGTACGTTAAAGGTTGTAGGTATACAGACAGGTTAATAGCTTGTCTGTGCTGAAACTGATAGTACCGTGAGCCTTCGGGCAAGCGGATAGTGGTCCTAATCATACTTCCTAGAAAAACCTCTAAGCTTCAGATGTAAGGTACCCGTACCGCAAACCGACACAGGTAGTCAAGGAGAGAATCCTGAGGCGCTCGAGTGATTCATGGTTAAGGAACTAGGCAAAATTGACCTGTAACTTCGGGAGAAAGGTCCCCCCGAGCAAGTCGGGGGCGCAGAGAAATGATCCAGGCGACTGTTTATCAAAAACACAAGGCTCTGCTAAATCGAAAGATGATGTATAGGGCCTGACACCTGCCCGGTGCCGGAAGGTTAAGAGGGGATGTTATTGTTGATTCGTCTTCAAGAAGCATTGAATCGAAGCCCCGGTAAACGGCGGCCGTAACTATAACGGTCCTAAGGTAGCGAAATTCCTTGTCGGGTAAGTTCCGACCTGCACGAATGGTGTAACGATCTGGATACTGTCTCAACCATGAGCTCGGTGAAATTGTAGTTCCGGTGAAGATGCCGGATACCCGCAACGGGACGGAAAGACCCCGTGAACCTTTACTATAGCTTAACATTGATTTTGGGTAAGCGATGTGTAGGATAGGTGGGAGACTTTGAAGCGGCTTCGCCAGGAGTCGTGGAGTCAACCTTGAAATACCACCCTTCGCTTACTTGGAGTCTAATCCCCGGCTTTAACCGTCGGGAGACAGTGTTTGGTGGGTAGTTTGACTGGGGTGGTCGCCTCCAAAAGTGTAACGGAGGCTCCCAAAGGTGCCCTCAGCACGAATGGTAACCGTGCGTAGAGTGTAATGGCATAAGGGCGCTTGACTGTGAGACTGACAAGTCGAGCAGGTACGAAAGTAGGGCATAGTGATCCGGTGGTTCCGCATGGAAGGGCCATCGCTCAAAGGATAAAAGGTACTCCGGGGATAACAGGCTGATCGCTCCCAAGAGCTCATATCGACGGAGCGGTTTGGCACCTCGATGTCGGCTCGTCACATCCTGGGGCTGGAGAAGGTCCCAAGGGTTGGGCTGTTCGCCCATTAAAGTGGCACGCGAGCTGGGTTCAGAACGTCGTGAGACAGTTCGGTCCCTATCTGTTGTGGGCGTTGGAGATTTGAGAGGACCTGCTTCTAGTACGAGAGGACCGAAGCGGACTGACCTCTAGTGTACCTGTTGTGGCGCCAGCTGCACCGCAGGGTAGCTACGTCGGGAAGAGATAAGCGCTGAAAGCATCTAAGCGCGAAGCTCCCCTCAAGATGAGATCTCCCTTAAGGGCCGTTCAAGACGAGGACGTCGATAGGCTGCAGGTGTAAAGGCAGTAATGTCAAAGCCGAGCAGTACTAATTGCCCGTGAACTTTTTTCAAATTCAGATTAAAAGATCAATCATTTCCTTCCAATATGTCTAACCATATTTTCTTTCATCCATGGTGAAAGAAGAAAAGCTTTAGGTGACTATAGCGACGGGGTTCCACCTCTTACCATTCCGAACAGAGAAGTTAAGCCCGTTAGCGCCGATGGTACTGCGTTTGTGGGAGAGTAGGTCGTCGCCAATCTTTTCAAAGCCCCGAACTTCACTGATCGGGGCTTTTTTTTTATTATCAGCCTATGCGCATCCTGCTTTACATACTCGCCATCGTTCCTGCCCTTTTCCCCTTCAACCTCCTGGCCCAGGAACAAGAACCAGCCTCCCAAAAGGCCGATACCTCCGCATTAATCCGCCAGTTCCTCCTGAACCCCGATACAAAACTCCCCCGGCCAGCACAAATGGATACC
>CAVXNX010000009.1:0-235203 GCA_963763215.1 uncultured Bacteroidales bacterium | reverse complement strand
TGGAGTGATGGTGCCCAACAGGGAAGCCAGGATCCAGGCGAAAATGATCACCGGTATTATTTTTGGGTTAACAGGGTCTTTAATTCGTTCACTGAGGGAACTCTGCCCTTAAGTACAACATTTCCATTGATGACCTGGCGATCGGAAGCTCCTCACTCAGATCACCGCTGTAGCAGCAGGCCTGTCTTGAAAGCAGATCCAGCACATACAACCTCACCGGGTGTCCCATGGCTTTGGCATAGCGTGCCGCTTTTTGCTGCCTGGCGGTTATCGTTTCGTCTTGTTTCATATTGTTCGTAAAATACCGAACAAAGATAGGGATCCCTTCTGAAATATAAAAACAGGAATCCGATTATTTTCAGGAAAATTTTCCCGTCTTGAATTTTTCCCCGCTTAACCGGTATGGGAATGAAAAAAGGTAAATTTGCAGGGATTTAAATTTAGAGAATGATGAATTCAGCCAGTGAACCGGATCCGAAGATCCTCGAACAACTCGTCACAATGGAGATGCCATTCGGAAAATATAAGGGCACGTTGTTATACCGGTTGCCGGTCTCATATCTTGAATGGTTCAACCGCAAGGGCTTTCCCGGGGGAAAGCTGGGGATGATGCTTGAAACGCTTTACGTGATCAAGCTGAATGGCCTGGATGACATCCTTCGCCGGCTGGCGGCCAACAGAGGCGGTAATTCGCGTTGACCATAATCACACCCCCTGTGATCATGGTAAACACCTTGTTTATCATGGTATACACGGTAAAACCGGATGAAGCGGTCATCACCAGGCTCAGGACTTCCTGCCTGCTTAACATAATTTAGACCTGAATTCGTTTTCAGAATGAATGGAATGTTTGTAATTTTAAAAAAATGAAAATTCTTGATTCGTGGGCGCCAGGGCCGGCGGGCATTGTCCCGAATAAAGGGTACATGCAGAGAATGGTAAACGTCACGGTAATATGGATGTGAAAAACAAGATTATTGATCCTGTTATTGCCCGGCAGTACAGGTCGCTGCTGCGTGAATGCAAGGGAACGCTTTCGACACCCGGAGAGCTTAAAGGTCTTCGAAAAGCTTTTACCCTGGCCAGTGAAGTGAGCCAGGCTGTGCCGATGCGTTCCGGGGATCATGCCATTATCCATGCGCTGGCCATCGCCCGCATTGTGGCCTCTGAAATGGGAATGGCCACCACCAGTGTGATCGTTGCCCTGCTGACCGGGTTCGTGAATTACGGGGATATCTCCCCGGAAAAGGTTAGGGAAGAGTTCGGTGAAAAAATTTCTGAGATCACCGAAGGTCTGGCCAAGATCTCAAAGATCAGGACGGAAAAAACGTCCTCCCAGGCCGAAAATCTGCGAAACCTCATTCTCACCATGGCCAGGGATGTCCGGGTTATCTTCGTCAAGCTGGCCGAACGGCTTTATATTATGCGGATCCTCGATCGTTTTCCCAGGGAGCAGCAAATCGCCATCGCTTCCGAAACACGTCACATATATTCGCCTCTGGCGCATCGCCTGGGTCTATATACCATGATGTCGGAGATGGAAGATATCGTGATGAAATACCTGGAGCCAGAAGCCTATTCGATGATCGAGAAGAAATTGCAGGCAACACGGACACGACGCAACCGGTTCATCCGCGATTTCATTGCCCCTCTTGAAACGGAGATCACCGGGATGGGCCTGGAAGCCGAGATCAGGGGAAGGCCGAAGGCCATCTCATCGATCTGGCGGAAGATGAAAAAACAGAAGGTCGATTTCGAAGAAGTTTACGATAAATTCGCCATCCGCATCATCATAAAGTCGCCGCCCGAGAGAGAGAAAGCCGATTGCTGGCGCATCTATTCGCTGGTGACCGATCATTACCGCCCGAATCCCGAACGGCTGCGCGACTGGATTTCGGTGCCCAAGAGCAATGGCTACGAATCGCTTCATACCACAGTGGTGGTTCCGGGAGGAAACTGGGTGGAAGTACAGATCCGGAGCCAGCGAATGAACGAGATCGCGGAGAAGGGCCTTGCGGCCCACTGGAAATACAAGGGTCTTAAGGGAGAAGCCGGGGTCGATGAGTGGCTGGTCAGGATACGTGATTTCCTGGAAAACGCGGAAACCGACGCGCAGAACCTTCTTGATGATTTCAAGCTCAGCCTTGAAAACACCGAAATTTTTGTCTTCACCCCCCAGGGAGACCTGAAGAAATTCCCCGAGGGGGCAACGGTACTGGATTTCGCATTTGATGTGCATACGGCGGTAGGGATGAGCTGTGTCGGGGCGAGGTTGAACGGCAAGAATGTTCCGATCCGGCATAAGCTCAGGAACGGCGACAAGGTGGAGATCCTGCGCTCGAAGAACCAGACGCCCAAAATCGACTGGCTCAATTACGTGGTCACGTCCAAGGCAAAGGCAAAGATCAAGCAGGCGCTGAAGGAGGAAAAGGTCAAGGAGGCCGAGCACGGGAAAGAGATGCTCAGACGACGCTTCAAGAACTGGAAGATCGAATTTAGTGATCCCAACATCCGTCAACTGATCCGTCATTATAAATTCAACGATGCCATCGATCTCTATTCCGACATTGCCAGGGAGAACATTGATCTCCTGGAGATCAAGGATATTCTGACAGCCGAAAAGGAACGGAATGAGGCTCCGAAGGCCGTGCCGATCGAGGAGGAGGCGGTCGAAAAACTCGTCCGCCATTCACTCACTGAAGCCGATGATTACCTCATCATCGACGATCGGCTGGCGGGAGTGGACTATAAGCTGGGAAAATGCTGTAACCCCATCTTCGGCGATGAAATTTTCGGGTTTGTGACGGTCAGCTCAGGCATCACCATCCACCGCATTAACTGTCCCAATGCCCACCAGCTCATCAATAAATACGGGTACCGGGTGGTGAAGGCCCGCTGGACCCGGTCGGAGAAGGACCGGTTTTTCCTGGCCCGGCTGCACATCACAGGCATCGACGATCTGGGCATCGTCAGCAATATCTCCGAAGTCATCTCCAAGGATCTGAAGGTCAACATGCGGTCCCTTCAGATGGATTCCGGCGACGGGCTCTTTGAAGGAACCATCCAGATCTATGTCAGGGATACGGCCCATCTCGATGTCCTGACGAAAAAGCTTGCCCGTGTCAAGGGTGTGAATTCGGTGAAACGTCTGGAATAGCCCTTCGCTAAACCCCGTCATTTCCGGTTATCGTACCTGGTGGTCAAAAGCTTAGACACCGGGCCCGCATTCGATGGGACGGATGTCGTAAAAATTCTTTATATTCACGGGGTATTCCGCCTGCATCCGGGCTGCCGGGTTTTTTCACCGGCCATTTCATCCTGGTGCCGGATTCCCGAAGGGATAAAACCGAAAAAGATCGAATATGACCAGGGCGCAGATCATCTTTGTCCGGTTGACGACAGTGCTCTTCAGCATTGCTTTCTGGGTGTTTGCACTTATGCTCCTGCATCGCCTTGGATGAGGTGATTGAAATGCCCGGGCCAATTTTCCCGATCCCTTTTCGCATCAACCAACCGGCTTTCTGAGCGACCTGATTTTATCAGGACTCTCCTGAAGCTCTCTTCCAATGTATCAAACCGTCAATGCTGAAAATCCCCGGACCCGCGGTAAAAATAAACAAGAAGATAAAGCAGTAAAGAACAGCCAGTTCACCATGGTTGACAAGGGGAAGAACTCCTGCCGAAGCATGTTTGAACCAGTAGGCATACGCCATTTCTCCGGAAGAAATAAAAGCTGCCGGGCGTGTCAGGAATCCGGTCATGATCAGCAATCCCCCTGCAAGTTCGATCCCCCCGCCGATGATTACGATGTACGGGGGGAGATGAACGCTTAAGGCCGGAAAACCTAAGATCTTCTGCGATCCGTGCCAGAAAAACAGGAATCCCGACAATATCCTCAAGAGGGCATAGGCATATTTCTGAAACTTTTGCATAATCGGTCCAATTTCATGTGTGTGCAGGCCCTGGATGAGGCCGCAGGGTACAACAAAAATCCCCGTGTGATTGTTGACCGGGAGAATTCTGCATTGAAGCAGGGGAGGCATTGTCATCTGAGGCAGAAAGCCATATAACTGTCGCCCGAAGCCGTCGCCATTTTACCTCCGCCACAGGCAATGACCACATATTCTTTCCCGCCGGCTTCGTAAATGGCCGGAGTAGCATACCCTCCCGCCGGCAGCTTGTATTTCCAGAGTTCCTTTCCGGTCTCCTTGTCGAACGCCCTGAAATATTCATCTTTTGAAGCGGCGATGAATATGAGTCCGCCGGCTGTGACGACAGGACCGCCGTAATTTTCCGTTCCGGTCGGCGAACTGCCGCTGCGGTTGAGCTCCGGGTAGTCGCCGAGGGGAACCTGCCAGCGGATAGAGCCTTCGTTCATGTCGATCGCAGAGAGATTGCCCCATGGGGGTTTCACGGCAGGATAACCCAGCGAATCGAGGAACCGGTTATACCCGGTGAACGTGTAGGGGATCTCGTTCTGTTGCCGGGCGATTTTACCCCCGTATGCCCGATTTTCCTCCTGTGATCCCGTGATATAGTCGATCACAGCCTGTTTTTCCTCTTTTTTCAGGTTCCTGAACGAGGGCATAAATCCTTTGCCAGTGTTGATGATCTTCAGTATCTCGTCGTGGGAGTATTTGTCTGCCACATGCGTCAGAGCCGGGTAGATGTTACCGGCGGAGCCTTGCCTGTCGCGTCCGTGGCAGACGGCGCAATGCATCATATAAATGTGTTTGCCCGGCCTGGCCTCCGCTTGTTCCGTGGTGTCGACTTTGACCATGGTCAGGATCCAGGGCATGATGCTGCCGTTGACATAAAGGATGCCGGATTGCGGATCGAAGGCCGCGCCGCCCCATTCCCCGCCGCCGTCAAAACCCGGGAAAATGACCGTGCCGGCGGTGTCGGGAGGAATGAATGGCTGTCCTGTCAGGACATGGCGGAGGATGCCGGCAACATATTCGTGTGATCCTGGAGTGATGTCGGTGATATTTTCGGAGGTCAGTTTCTGCGGGGAAAAGGGCGGAGGTTTGACCGGGAACGGCTGGACGGGCCATGCTTCCTCTCCCTCGAGGCGGGAGGGCGGAACAGTCCTTTCTTCGACCGGAAAGAGGGGCTGGCCGGTGGAACGGTCGAGCAGATAGACGAATCCTGACTTGGTGATCTGTGCCACGGCGTCGGTCATCTTCTTGTCGTGTCTGACGGTGATCAGGTTTGGAGGGGCCGGCAGGTCACGGTCCCAAAGGTCGTGATAAACGGTTTGAAAATGCCATACCCGCCGCCCGGTTGCCGCATCGAGTGCCAGCAGCGTATTGGCAAAAAGATCCTTTCCCTTGCGGTTTCCTCCCCAGAAATCAAAAACAGCAGAGCCCGTGGGGACAAAGACGAGTCCCCGTTTTTTATCAAGGCTCATTCCGGCCCAGCAGTTTGCACCGCCTGCCGTCTTCCAGGCTGAATCGGGCCAGGTGTCGTACCCGTATTCTCCAGGCTGGGGAATGGTGTGAAAAACCCACTCGAGGTGACCGGTGGGGATGCTGAAAGCACGGATAAATCCGGGTGCAGCGCCCGCTTCTTCATTTACCCTAGAACCGATGATGAGCAGGTCCTTATAGACGATACCCGGCGAAGTGGCGACCACATACAGGCCCTTCGACCGGTCCCCCAGACCTTCCTTCAGTGAAACCCGGCCCGAATCCCCGAAGGCTGTGACCGGCTTCCCGGTGACGGCGTCCAGCTCAAAGAGATCCGGCCCAGAGGTAAAAAGAATACGCTTATCCCGGTTCTTTTCCCAATAGGCCACTCCCCGGTTGACATTCAGGGCGAATTTTACATCGGGATGCGGATCAAACTCCCAGAGTTTCTGTCCGGTAACCGCATCGAGGGCAAAGACGTTAAGTTTAGGCGAGGTGCCATAGAGGACTCCGTCGATGACAAGGGGATTGCACTGGATCTGGCTATGATTGCCCGAGACATCGTCGCCCGTATGATACTCCCAGGCCACCTGCAATTTTCCGACATTTTCCCTGTTGATCTGATCGAGGGGGGAATACTGGTTGCTGCTGTTTCCGCCAAGATACACCGGCCAGTTTTCACCGGCTTCAGAAAGCCTGCCTTGACATCCCCCGCTGAGAAGAAGGAGAAGGAGCACCACGAGCACGGGATAAGGGAGGGTTAATTTCACGGGCTTTTCGTGTTTCATTTCCGGATCACCGTTCCTGGCTATCCATGAGTCATATCGTTAACGGTGAGTCCAAAATCGAATTCGTTTGCTGCGGCATACGCGTTACGGGGAAGGTTCTGAATGGTGTCCTGCGGCGGATGAGTCGCTATGCAAAGCTTGCTGCATCCACAGAGGGCGAACAAGGCCGTAATCAGATGGCTGGCTGACTCCGGGTGATCAGGTTTTTTTCATAAGCGTACCGGACCATCCCGAGTAGATTCTTTGCGCCGAACTTCTCCATGATATTCCGCCGATGCGACTTTACCGTGTTTTCACTGATATGGAGGATGCCGGCAATATTATGGTTGGTCTCGCCGTCAATCAGTAATTCAAGGATCTGCCGTTCCCGGTAAGTCAGCAGATCGTTTTCATCATCATTGAGCTCCTGGAAATCTTTAAGCAACAGCTGCGATATTTCCAGGCAGAAATACCGGTCATTCGTCCGGAGTTTGGATAAGGCCTTCAGGAGTTCATCCTTGCTTCCGCTTTTGAAAATAAATCCAGCGATGCCTGAATCGATGATGTTTTCGGTCAACCCCTTCTTCATTACTGATGCAATGAGGAAGACCGGTATGCTGGTAAACAGGGCCCTGATGCTGTCGATCAGCGCAATGGTTATGGTGTTGGCCTGTTCGACCTCCAGGATGATGATGTCCGGATGACATGATGAAATCTCATTCAAAACCTTGTCATTGTTTTCAAGGGTACCCGAAATATAATACTCATCTTCCCTGGCAAGCATCGACCGGACCCCGTCACAAAACAACCTTTCGGAGTAAACGATGAATATTCCGGTTTTTTCAGATGCCATTTTATTCATTATAACATTAAAATGCTCAAATTATGAAAATTACAAACCAAATAAAAGAACATTAGGGTAATGGATTTAAAGACAATTTAATCTTAATGGCATATTAATACACAGATTTACAGTTACATAAGGCAAGTCTTGCCTATGAAATACGGGGTTGGAACAATTTTACAAATGCACGTATTCAAAACATGAACATGGTTTGGTATGAGACAAATAGAAAATTGGAAGTAAAGAGGTGATGGAGTGATGAGGTGATGGAGTGATGGGGTGATGAGGTAAGAAGGGTGTAAGAACGTCGTTCAGGATTATACCGATATTCCCATAAGGTCTTTTTAAAGCCACCCGTAGGGGCGGGTCGCGACCCGCCCGTCTACGTGGACACGTGGATACGTCGGTACGGGAAGACGATAGATCGTGGATAGTCGTCAGTGCCTTGCCAGGCGATCAGAATAAAATCGTGCCTACAATAATCCCGGAACGCCCCTCCACCAACACCATTTAAAATACATTCGCCGTTCTCCACGAAATAAAATATTAGCAGAGCGCGATGGCAACCCGCGATTGGTGCGAACCTGAACGAGACCGGCCCCAGTGTTGAGGGCCCCGTGCGACAGGGGCGAGAGAGGGTTGTCAATCGCGGAGGGTTTCTTTGTTTACTTTCTTTTGCCCTTGAAAAGAAAGTAAAGAAGAGGGGGAGGAAGTGATGAGGTGATGAGGTGATGAGGTTAGGAAGGGTGTTTTCCAACAATTCCGTTCAAAGCCACCCGTAGGGGCGGGTCGCGACCCGCCCGTCTTGGTGGATACGTGGGTACGTGGGTAAGTAGGTACGGGAAGCCGGTGCAACGGGGATCGTTGTCAGTCAGTCTAACAAAAAGTTATGAAGTATGTGAGAACGATGATCAAAAAACAAACGCAGGGAAAGGCAGTAATCCTTTCCCTGCGCAGGCTGTGAAGAATACCTGATCAATAAGAATAGACGTAGAAATTCTGGTTGCCGTTCTCCGCGTATGTAACATTGTCAATCACGGGCGAGGCATTGTAGTCGTAGATGCCGTAGCTTTCGCTGTTGGATATCGTACTGTTGGAGTCCGTTGTGCGGATTGGGAAGGAGTTTTTGAGTGGGGTGCTGTAATTCGTCATTAGTGATCCTGATCACCAGGATGTGGTCGATAAAATCTGTCAGACCGGGCAGGTAGAATGTTTTTTGGTACATAGGGCTTGAAGGCGGCTCATTCAGGTTCTCCGGTTATTTCATCACCCGAAGGCGACAGCCGGAAAAAGGATATGAAAATACCAAATTGTGAAAAGACAACCAAGTTCCAAAGCCTGAAATTTTGTTTCATCGGTAAAATATGCATTAAACCATTCAGGATCATCTCATGTTTATGTTTCATGAAGATGTCCCCCGGAGGATATTACCCTAAAATCTGTTCCCGGATGCAATCCACTGCTTTAAGGTCTGTTCACGTTTCCGCCACCGTTCCGTTCAAACCCTTCCGCCTCGTCGCATTTATCTGGGTCACCGGATTGCTCCTGCTTGTACTGTCAGGCACCGCCATGGCTCAGGTTACCGGGCGGGTGGTGGATGCCGAAAGCAGGGAACCCCTGCAGGGGGCTTATGTCAGGGATGGGGAAGGGCATTTCGCCATCACGGGCAGGGAAGGGGAGTTTCGGCTGGAAACCGGGAACGGGGAGGAGCGGATGCTGACGATCACCTATACGGGATACAAGAAGATGGAAGTGCTGACCGGAGGGGGGCAGGAACAGCTGCTCATTGGACTGGTGCCGCAATATCACGACCTCGGCGAAGTGGTCGTTACCTCTCCCGCCTTCAGTACGAAACTGAAATACACCTCAGGTGCCGTGGGAATCCTGACCCCGGAGCAGATCGATGAGGGGGAAGGGATCTCCATCTCCTCCTCCCTGAACAGGATCCCCGGCGTGTTTATGGCCAGGGGAACGTACAGTACAAACCGGCTGATCATCCGGGGCATTGGCAGCCGGACGCCTTACTCCACCAACCGGATCCGGGCCTATTTCGGGGATGTCCCTTTGACCTCCGGCGACGGAACGACCACCATTGAAGACATTGACGCTGCAGACATCGGAAGGATCGAAGTCATCCGCGGACCGGCTTCCGCTATCTACGGATCCGGACTTGGTGGCATCGTACGGATCTTTCCGGAATATCCCGACAAGCGTGGTCTGCATTCATTGTTGAGCACGGAAACCGGATCCTTCGGAGCCCTGCGGAACATTGTCAAAACGGGGTTCAACAACGGCCGGTTCTCAGCCGGCGCCTGCTTCAGCAACACCAAAAGCGAAGGATTCCGGCAGAACAGCCGCTATTCCAGGAATTCCCTCTTTGTCACTTCCAACCTTTCCTCCGCGAAAAGCAACCTGTCCATCCTGCTTGCCTATTCAGATATCGCCGCACAAATCCCCAGTTCGCTTGATGAAAACACCTTTCGTACCCACCCTGAAAAGGCTGCCGGCAACTGGCTGGCTGTCAAAGGGAACGAAAAAGACCGGAGACTGCTGGCCGGACTGACCTTTCAACATTTTTTCACCCGCCATCTTTCCAATAAGCTGACGCTCTTTTCTTCATTGTCGCACCACGATGAATCCCGGCCTTTTAATATCCTGGCCGACCATGCCTTCAGCGCCGGGTTTCGCGAAATGGTGGAATGGCGGCCGGGCACCGCCAGGGTCCACGCCGGTGCAGAAGTGTACTCGGAGAACTACAACTGGCAGATATTCCAGACGCTTGCTGGCACAAAGGGGGATCTTCAGAACGACAATGCCGAAAACCGGTCGTATATCAATGCATTCCTGCATGCCTCCCGCCCGCTTTCCCAAAAGCTGAGAGCCGAAGCGGGCCTCAATTTCAATATTCTGCGCTATATCCTCAGGGACAGGTTCGCTGCCGGTCATCCCCCAGCCCAATCCTATACCTACAAACCGGTATTCAGCCCCTATGCCGGTCTAAATTATCAAATCACCCATGCCATTTTTATCTATGCCTCGGCCGGTCATGGTTTTTCCGCCCCTTCCCTGGAAGAAACCCTCTTGCCCGCCGGGAACATCAACCCGGACCTCAAGCCCGAACAAGGCTGGAATGATGAACTTGGAAGCCGCGGTCAGATCCTGTCTGGACGGCTTTATTATGACCTCTGCCTCTACGATATCCATGTCAGTAACCTCCTGGTGACCCGCCGGTTGACGGAAGATACCTTCATGGGAATAAATGCCGGAAAAACCGAGCACTACGGACTTGAAGTCTGGCTGAAACTGAATATACTGGCTTCATCTGATACGGCAACCGGATCCCTCTCGGTGAGTTCATCCCTGACGCTTTCGAAGAACCGGTTCCTTTCCTTCATCGATAATGGGACCGACTATTCGGGAAAAACCCTTCCCGGTATCCCCTCGGCACTTCTGAACTTCGACCTCAGCTACAAAGCCCGTTTCGGTCTGCGGGTTTTCACCGGTATCCATTTTACCGGCGGACAATACATGAATGACCTGAATTCCCTCCGGTACGGACCTTATCACACTGTCCGGCTGAAACTTGAATGGGATTTCCCCCAGTCGTCTGGATTTCGGAATATCGGCGTCTATGCCGGCGTGCAGAATCTTTTCAATGAAAAATATGCCTCCATGATCCTGGTCAATGCTCCAGCTTTCGGGACCTCACCGCCAAGGTATTTCTATCCCGGTGAACCGCGGAATTTTTATGCCGGTGTAAGGTTCCGTATGTAGAAGGGGTACTCTCAATTTGAAAACAAGTCTTTCATTATGACAATCAGCCTCTTTTTCTGAATCTTCCCGGAAATTTATCCGTATCCATGGTTTCAGCCTGTGGATGAGTTCCCCGGGAGAGAGGACCACATTTCAGACTTTTGGGTATTATATTTGTCTTTTCTGCCGATGCTGGAGAAATCGTTGGCCCGTTCAAGGTTTTCTCAGCGGGCAGAGGAAGGTTTCACCGGGGAACGTGAACCGGCTGATTCCGGAGACGTTATATTGAGTGTGATATGATAATGGGTTCATCTTCGGAGGTACAAGACTTAAGCTTCCCGGAAAACATGGGAGGGCCATGAATGCAATCCCTGTTTCCGGGTGAAAAATATTAACCGGGAACTTTTCGTTTTACAGGAACGAACCTGGTGCAATGAGAGGAAAGACATTGAAGCGTTTAAATAACAGGAAGAAATGAGAAAAGTGCCGCTGGAACTGAAGGTTGGCTTGTTGCTGGTGGGAACCATCGTACTGATGGTCTCAGCGGGGTTTCTCACTTACAGGAACATGTCGTCGATGGTATCCTCCATTCTCAAACAGGCCAGGCCCGACCTGGGTCTCGTGCACCTGAAGGAAATCTCCTCGAACCTCACCGATGCCGACAACAGTGTCAGGCTTTACATGGTCACCGGAAATGATGATTACCTCAAACCCTATTACTCTGTCATCTCCACGATGGACAGCAGTATAAATCTGCTCTACAAGAATGTGGACAATAATCCCCGGCAGATCGCGCTCATCGACTCGGTCAGTCACCTGATCAGTGATAAGATCGAGGTCTGGGACGAACTTCTGAAGCTGAGAAACAATACCAGAGTCACTCGGGCACTGGATGTCCTTTCCCGGAAATTTCTTTCCGAACCCGAAAAAGAAAATACGGATACCCTGAAGGAAAAACGGAACGTCATCCGCCGGTTTTTCAGTCATCGCAATGAGTCTGAAGAGCCCGTGGGCATCGAGCCCTCCGCACTGAAGGAGGAGCTCTCCCAGATTGAAAAGATGCAGGTTCAGGACAGCATCAAGGAGGTGCGGATCAAGGCCAGGGAGCTGACCCTGGTGCAGAGGGACAGGGAGCTGACAACCCGGCTGACTTCCCTGATCACCACCATTGAAAACGACGAAAATCTGCAGTTCGAACGAAAGGCCTACCAGGCTGATCTCTCAGCCGGGCTGACATACCGGTGGCTGATCATTTTCGGCTCGTCGGTGTTCCTGTTACTGCTCATCGTTTTGCTTGTCATTATCAATTACGTCAGGAAAACCAATGCCACCCGGACGGCACTCATGGATGCGAAGAATGAAGCGGAAAACCTGGCCAGGGCGAAGGAGCTGTTCGTGGCCAACGTCAGTCATGAAATGCGGTCGCCCATGAATGCCATCTCCGGGCTATCTGAACAACTCCTGGAATGGCCTGTGGATGAAAAAGTCCATGAACAGCTGCTGGTTATCCGGAAATCGTCGGACCATCTCCTGGGCGTGGTCAATGAAATTCTTGATTTTTCCAAATTACAGGCCGGAAAGATCGTCATCGAGAAGATCGATTTTTACCTCTCGGATGTCATTGAGGAGGTGATCGAGATCAACAGTGTCACGGCGAATAAAAAGGAGCTGAAGATCCTCCACCGTATTGATCCCTCTCTTCCAGCCGTCCTGATTGGTGATCCTGTGCGCCTGAAGCAGATCCTGCATAACCTGATGAGTAATGCCATAAAATTCACCGACACGGGTTCGGTCTCCCTGGATGTGACCCGGACGGGGGGTGACGACCGTTCCGTCCTCCTGGAGATCGCCGTCAGCGACAGCGGCATCGGGATCGGAGAGGATAAGCTCGAGACCATCTTTGAGGATTTTGCCCAGGAGGAGACCAGTACAACGCGCCAATACGGCGGGACGGGCCTCGGCCTTTCGATCGTCAAACGCCTTGTCGACCTGATGGGCGGGACCATCCGGGTTGAAAGCCGGAAACAGGAGGGATCGACCTTTACCGTAACCCTGCCCTTCAGCATCAGCCGCAACAAGCGCATCCGCCGGAAGAGCGAAAGGGCCGATTTGCGTGATGTTCCCGATTTCGATGACCTGGAGGTCCTGGTCGCCGATGATGAAGAATTTAATAAAGTCCTCCTGCGGATGATCTTCAATAAATGGAACATCCGGTTTCGTGAAGTTTCGAATGGGAAAGAAGCTGTTGAAGCGGCGAAAGAGCAGCATTTCGACCTTATCCTGATGGATATCCGTATGCCGGTCATGGACGGGATAACCGCCACGGCTGCCATTTTGAAAGACGCCCCGGCCAAGGGTGCGCCTAAGATCATCGGCGTATCGGCAACCAGCACCGTCCAGGATGTCAGGAAATGTAGGGATGCCGGTATGATCGATTTCGTTTCCAAACCCTACCGGGAGGAGGCCCTGAAAAAAGTCATGCGGCGTGTGACCGGCAGGACTGCGAGCCGTGAGGTCACCAGGGCCGTGTCGTCAGATCACCCCAAAGCAGAAAGGAAGAAACTCGATCTCCGGGAACTCTATCACCTTGGCGATGGCGACCAGCAGTTCATTAAGGACCTTCTCAACATCTTCATCCAAAATTCAAAAAATCTTCTGGACATCATGGATGAAGCGCTTCAGAAAGAACAATGGACCGAGGTTGCTGATGCCGCTCACCGGCTCTCCTCACCCAGCCATCATCTCCGGGCCGACCGCCTGTATGAACTGCTCAAACTCATTGAAAACAGCGCCAGGCACCAGACCGGAACGGTCGCACTGCCCGGACTGCTCGCAGAAGCCCGGGAAGAACGCAACGACATCGTCATGATGATCCGGAAACATATGGCGGAGCTGAAAAAGATCACCTAGTTTTTTCATTCCCGGAGATATTCCATATTATCACAAAAAAACGGTAACTTTGCCATTCTGAAAAACATGAGCAAACGACCGTTTAAAATATTCGTTGTTGAGGACGATGACTGGTATAACCGGTTGTTGGTGCATAATCTTTCTCTCAATCCAGACTATGAAGTGATCAGTTTTTTCACCGGTCACGAGTGCCTGGCCAACCTTCACCAGGAACCGGATCTGATCACCCTCGACTACCGGCTTCCCGATGTGAACGGGATTGAAGTGCTCAAGGCTGTTAAATCGGAGAACAATGATATCCAGGTGGTACTCATTTCCGAACAGAGCGACATAGAGGTGGTGGTCGACCTGCTGAAGGAAGGGGCTTACGATTATATTGTCAAATCCAACGACATCAAGGAACGGCTCCTGAATACCGTTTCCAATATCCGGAAACGCTTCACCCTCGAAAATGAAATTTCCGTCCTTCGCCGCGAAGTGCAGCAGAAATACAGTTTCCAGAATACCATCATCGGAAACAGCAAGGCCATAAAAAAGGTGTTTGAGCTGATCGAAAAAGCCATCCGGACGAATATCACCGTATCGGTGACCGGTGAAACAGGAACCGGCAAGGAACTCGTCGCCAAAGCCATCCACTATAATTCCACAAGAAAGAATAAGGCTTTTATCGCCGTCAATGTAGCCGCCGTCCCTTCTGAACTCATTGAAAGTGAGCTCTTCGGTCATGAAAAGGGGTCCTTCACCGGTGCCGCCTACCGGCGCATCGGGAAGTTCGAGGAAGCCGACGAAGGGACGCTTTTCCTGGACGAGGTTGCCGAGATGGATAAAACTTTCCAGGCCAAACTGCTCCGCGCCCTCCAGGAGAAGGAGATCATCCGCGTGGGCAGCAACAAACCCGTAAAGACCGACTGCCGTATCATCGTGGCGAGCAACAAAAATCTTCTCGAGGAAGTCCGCAAGGGAAATTTCCGTCAGGATCTTTATTATAGACTCTTTGGACTGACCATCGAGCTTCCGCCGCTCCGTGATCGCGGCAACGACATTCCGCTGCTGGCCCGGCACTTCATCGCGGATTTCTGTAAGGAAAACGGCATGGAGATGCACCATCTCAGCCCCGGTGCTCTGAATAAGCTGATGAGCTATACCTTTCCCGGCAATATCCGGGAACTGAAATCCGTGGTTGAACTCGCCGTCACCCTGGCCAACGGCCCGGAAATCATGGACGACAATATCCTCCTGGGTTCCGACGATATCCTCCCCGGGGTTCTGACCGGTGAGATGACGTTGCGCGAATATGAACGCCGCATCGTGTCGGCCTACCTTGATAAATATGACAATAATGTCAGACTCGTTTCCGAAAAACTCGACGTCGGCATGTCCACCATTTACCGGATGATCAAGGAAGTAAAAAACTGACGTTTCCGTCCCCTTTCCATTATTCCGCCAGGCTCCAATCCTCTTGAGTTTTATCTCATTTTGAGAATGGGCTATTCATTTTGGGAAAAAGATGCCTCTTTTTGGTCTTGTCAATGCATTGCAAATCAGTAATTTATATTTTATCAGGCACCGTGGCATATTAATTGGCATGAAAGAATCAGAGTGATTAAACCAATAATAGATGAAGCAAAGTGTCAGATGGATGGCAGCCCTGGGGATCGCGCTGTCAGTGTTCATTACTTCTTGTGAAAAGGACCGGGTAGAGAAAGGCCGGATCACCGTCAGAATGAAAGACGCGCCGGCAGATTTCGGCGCCGTGAATGTCGACCTGGTTTCTGTTCAGTTGAAATATGTCGACGATGGTACCGGCCCCGGCGGCTGGGTTGTCCTGGGAACGAAAACCGGAGTGTATAATCTGCTTGAATTACAAAATGAGGTCACGCAGGTCATCGCCGAGGATGAAATTCCGGCAGGACGGATAAACCAGATGAGGCTTATCCTCGGCTTTGGCAATTCACTTGTCGTTGACCGCGACACCCTCGATCTGGATGTTCCCGGAGAATATAATACCGGCCTGAAGATCAATGTGAACGACACCATCAAAGCGAAGGAAACGCTTAACCTGACACTTGATTTTAATGCCAAACAATCGGTGGTGACAGAAGGTGGAGGATCGTATCTTCTCAAGCCCGTGATTGACCTGAGTGAGTCATATTATACAACCAAATAGGGAGGATAAAACAATGGAAACAACAAGTAATAGCAATAACAACAATCAGGCAAAAAGACAGAATTATTCTGTTCCGCCAAGGAGGAATAATTTATTGATCATTACCGTGGTCATTGCCTTAATCGCGGTAGCTGGTTTCGTGATCGGCGGAATCGTTATCCATAATAAAAATCAGCAATACGCAGAGTTAACGCAGAAAAAACAAGTCCTTGAAGATTCAACCCTGAATCTTTCGACAAACCTGTCGTCAAGGGATTCACTTGTCAATGAATTGATGGTGGCATTTGATGAAATCGAACAGAATCTCCAGCAGATCAAGCAGAAAAGGGAGATGATCAGTTCCAATTCTTCCAATCCTGAATTCACCAAGGATAAAAAAGAAGCCATTATTAAGGACATCCAGATGATGAACACGCTGATTTCCGATAGCAAGAAAAAGATTGCCGCTCTGAGCCAAAAACTGAAAAATTCAGGAATCCAGCTTGCCGAACTTCAGAAGAAAGTGGATGCCATGAATCAGGTTATCGATAACCAGGAGCAGAACATTGCCATGCTGAAGGATTCTCTTTCCACCCGTGACTATAAAGTGGCTGAACTCAATGATAAGATGAGCCAGATGGAAATGAACCTGAACATGAAAGAGGCCAAAATCGACTCACAGCGTGTCAACCTTCATACCGCTTATTATACTTCGGGTTCTTACAAAGAGCTGAAAGAAAAAGGCGTTCTTACCAAAGAAGGAGGGTTCCTCGGACTGGGCCAGAACACGACACTGAGCAGTGATGTCTCCCCCGCTGATTTCACCCAGATCGATATCACAAAAACCGATACCATACCGGTTCATTCGAAGAAGGTTGAACTCATCACGGAACATCCGCAAGGATCTTATAAACTGGTCGAAAATAACGGCGAAATTTCCTACCTCGCCATTCAAAATCCTTCAGAGTTCTGGAGACTGTCGAAATACATGGTTATCGAAACCAAATAAAAATATTTGAAGGATTTGATTAGGTTGTTTTTCGTTGACTCGCGGTCATGGTTTCTGTCAGAGGATGGGAACCATGACTTTTTTTTGTCCGATGATCACTGTCATTTCCGGCTGGATGTCGCCGTTTTTCTCCCGATGGTCATAACGGCAAAAACCCCCGATCCCGAAAGTTCCGAATGAATGAGCCTGAAGTTCTGTTTCTCCGCGATGACATCCGTGCCCCCTTCCTGTCCGAACGACCTGAAATTCCGGTAGTGGCCGCGACCGGCAATCCGCTCGGCCACGTGGATGCCTGCCCTGAAAAATCCGGTCTCAATGGGATGGGCATAATCGGCAACAATCAGTACAGGTGCCACGCGCAAGGCTTCATGGATGATCTTTGTCCTTTCGGCGGGATCAAACTGGTGCAGGGCCAGTGACATGGTGGCCACATCAAAACTGTCGTCGGCGAACTCCGAGAGATCGGAGGCATCGGCAACATGGAAACCGGTGTTCGTCAGTCCCCTGCTTTTGACAGCTTCCCGTGAGGCATATCTGACCATGGGTTCATAAAGATCGATCCCCGTGACACGATGGCATTTTGCCGCCAGCATGAACGCCAGGTCACCGGTACCGCATGCGATATCGAGAACATCCGAGCCTTCATCGACGAGCCTGACAACCCGCTGCCGGAGGCTTTTCAGCCATGGATCGATCAGGGTACGGTATAATCCGGGATTCAGTTCCATAAGGTTGTTTAATCGGTTATTTTTGAAGCGGCCGGACCTCTGTGCAATTCGTAGAGGGTGATTTCAGGAGGTGTTCCCACCCTTCCCGGAAAAGCGATGAATCCCAGCCCGATATTGACATAGAGATGTTGTTTGCCTTTCGTGTACAAGTCCCGCCCATTCGGGATATCTGAATTTCACCGGACTCCACCGCCAGCCGGGAATCCTGAAGGCAAACTGCATGCCGTGGGTATGACCCGAGAGCGTGAGATCAATTGCTGTCTCCGGTCTCACTTTCGCATCCCAGTGAGACGGATCATGGGAGAGGAGGATCTTGAACGGGACATCCTTCACTGGACCCCATGCTTTTTGCAGGTCGCCGTATTGGGGAAATGGCGGGAGCCCCCAGTTCTCAACCCCGATCAGCGCGATTTCCTGGTCGCCTTCACGCAGGATGACATGTTCATTGCGAAGGAGGGTGAAGCCAGCTTCCTTCTCGTATCGGAAAAGCCGCTCCATATTTTCATGATGGGCCGCCTCTGAGGGCCAGTCGTAATATTCACCATAGTCATGGTTCCCGAGGATGGAATATTTTCCCTTCCGGGGCCTGATCTCACTAAGCATGGGAACGAATTGCTCTGCTTCTACGGACATAGTATTCACCAGGTCTCCGGTGAAAAAGACATAATCGGCTTCCAGATCATTGATCAGGTCGATGGCCGGTTTTAGCCGTTCGGGGAACGGGGCAAAACTTCCCACATGCAGATCGGAAAACTGAATGAAACGCAGACCTTCGAAATTCTCGGGTAAATTGGGAAAATCAAGCCTCACCCGGGTAACCTTGTAATTGAATTTCCCGAAAAAAATGCCGTACAATATCGAGATGAAAGGGATGGAGGCCAACACGATGCCTACCTGGATGAGAAATTGCGACCGGCTTATCTTTATGGCTCCTTCAGATACCGTGCTTCCGGAAGGGGCCACCACTCCAACGATCCAGGCGATCAGGTGACTGGCATCCTGGACAAGCTGGATGGCATTGAACAGCAATTTGGGGATGTAGATGACCAGGAAAAAACCGAAAAACACTGTCACATGCCGGAAGGCGACCTCGTACGTGTATTTTGTGAAGGTCAGAGCAATCCAGACGGTCCATAACATGGCTGCCAGACTGATCAGCCAGAAGAGCGAGTAGAATAACCACTTCTGCCGGTGATCGAAGGAATGAGTCAGATGGGCAACGCCACGGAAAGCATACGCGTCATTCAAAAGGATAAAAATCAGGATGATCACGATGATCATGGCAGGATGCTCTCTCATTTCAGGTTCTTTAAAGAAGATAATGCACGATAGAACAATAAACCGTTCACTTCTGTTCAGCGGCCGGTAAAATTCCTCCTCAGGAGTGGGGAGAGCGTCCGGAAACGAACGCCCCTGGCGTCCATTCCCGGTCGATCTCCGCTCCGGAGAAGTTCAAAAAATGCAAATATACCGAAAAAATCGGACCGACTTAAGGCGTCCTTTCACACCTTGCCGGTCTTTCCGGCAGCCCGTGTTCTGAGACTCCGGATCCAGGTATAGAGGACAGCATAGAGCGCCGGCAAAACGCCGAAGACGATGAAGATGAGATCGGCAGGAAGCCTGAGCCAGGCCAGGTTGCGCATGTATGGCTGACCCGTGAATTCAAGACTCCGGGCGTGCCAGTATCCGTTCAGGATCACGTCTCTCATCTGCAATACCCCGCTCGGGAAAAGCTGAAGGATGACCATGCCTGCAAGTCCGATGTTCAGCCCCCAGAAAGACATCTTTACCCATTTTTCGATTTTTGCCCAGTGTTCATCACTCTGAACCTGCCGGATGGCAAAGACGAGAAAAGCCATTCCCAGCATGCCAAATACACCCATCAGGGCGGCATGCCCGTGGTTCGGGGTTAGGTTCGTCCCTGCTTCGTAATAACTGACTACCGGCAGGTTGATGAGGAAACCGAAGATCCCGGCGCCGATGAAATTCCAAACCCCCACGGCGATCAGAAAAAAGAAGGACCACTTGTGCGGGAATGGGACTTTATTGCCTTTTGCATCGGTGTTCGAACGCATGAGGCGGACAAAATCAGAAGCTTCCAGGGTTAGCAGGATGAGGGGCACCACTTCCAGGGCGGAGAAGGTCGCCGAGACGGCCATTGAGAAATTATCCTGCCCTGTCCAGTACCAGTGATGGCCCGTGCCAAGGATGCCGGCTCCAAGGAAAAGTACGGCATCGAGGTAAATGATCCGCGTTGCCGTGAGCCTGGCCACCAGACCCAGTTTATAGAACATGACCGCGACCATGACCGTGGCGAAGAGTTCAAAAAAGCCCTCCACCCACAGGTGAATGATCCAGAACCGCCAGGTCTCAACCGTGGTGAAAGGGGTGCTGCCATTGAAAAAGAAGGCCGGGAGATAGAAGAACGGGATGGCCAGCGCCGCCAGCAGAAACAGGGTGGAAAGCTCCTTCTCACTGCGGGGCTGTTTGGATGGCCTGACCACGCGGAAAAGGATGAAGGCCCAGAGGATCAATCCCACAGCCAGCAATACCTGCCAGCCTCGGCCGATCTCAAGGTATTCCCACCCCTGGTTGCCGAACCAGAACCAGACTTTGCCCATGAGATCTTTCACCCCGAAATATTCACCGCCCAGGCTTCCAAGAGCCAGGATCAGGAGGGCGACGAATAAAAAATTGATCAGGAACGTCTGCCCCTTGGGTTCACGGTGTGAGAGCACCGATGAAAGAAAGAGCCCGCCGCCCATGTAAGCCGTGGCAATCCACATGATGGCCGTCTGAAGATGCCACGATCTCAGAATATTGCTCGAAAACAGGGATGACAGGTCGAACCCGAAAAATCCGCCCGGCTCGGCGAAGTAATGCGCCATGGCGCCGCCGACGAGGGTCTGGATCAATAACAGGAGAATGACCACCACGAAAAACTTGAGGGAGTTAAGCTGGCTTCTGGTCGGACTGCCGGGCAGCAGCTGTGGCGGGTACATCCCTTCTTCACCGTGCCAGCCGAGATAATGGAACCGGCCGAAACTGAAGAGGATCAGCGCTGTGCCGGCAAGCAGGGCGATCAGGCTCAGGGCGCTCCACAGGATGGCGGAGGTGGACGGACCATTGCCAATCACCGGCTCGTAGGGGAAATTATTGGTGTACGAATAGTTCTTTCCCGGAATATGAGCTGTCGTGGCCCACGCCGCCCAGGCGAAAAAGGATGTCAGATGCTTTCAGATCCTGGGGATCCTTCAGCAAATCGGCCGAAAGGCCCCGGTTCTTTTTGGGGTCCGAAAAATAATCCTTCCAGAAGTCCTGCTGATTCCGGAACGAGCTGATTTCCGGAGGGGTGAAGGTCAGCGAGCCGGAGGAATGGTCATAACGGTTGAGCGACAGAAAATTGTAACTCACCTTTTGCAGTGCCGCCTTCTCGGCCTCGTTCAGTTTTTCCCAGGGCCGGTTGTAATAGGTCGCTGAGAGATGATTCCGCGTCTCCAGAGCCAGTTGGTGAAGGTATTCGGCTGAAAAATCCGGGCCCATATAGGCACCATGGCCCCATACCGTTCCATTGTTCATCAGGGCTTTTCTCAGAAAGAGTTCCTGGCCCGCCCGGATGTCGTCGCCCGTAAATACGACCGACCCGGACTTATCACGGACGGTCTCAGGCACAGGCGGACCCACATTCCGGAAGTAGGTTCCGGTGGTGATCCATATCAGCACACCAAATTCGAGAAGTAAAATGATCAGAACACCTCGCCTCCACCAGGGAGAGAGAGTTTCCTGAGGTCTCAGATTTGCTTTTTTCATGAGGAGTTATTTTTGGGTTTTTAGACGGAAATGGAAAATCTATACAATTTATGAAATTTTGATCTCCAAATAAAGACTGCCGTATTCAACACCGGTTCATGAACCTTGCAGACTCTCATCTTTCCCCGGCCACCGCTGCGGTATTTTCCTCCCTTGGCGGCCTCACCAGCTTCTTGATGGTGAGCCCCTGTACAATAATCGAAAATGCCACAACGATATAGGTCAGGGTAACCCAGAGGTCCTTATTCATCTCCGGCTTGAGTGATAGCGCCATGGCAACCGAAATGCCGCCCCGGAGCCCGCCCCAGGTCAGGATCAGGATCGTTCGCATCTTTATGCCATGGGCGATCCTGACGATTTGTGCGGGAAGCCATACCGAGACAAAACGGGTCAGGAGAACAAGCAGGATCGTCATCAGGCCGATGAGGATAAAGTGGCTCTTAAAATGAATCAGCAGCAATTCCAGTCCGATGAGCAGGAAAAGAACGGCGTTCAGGATATTGTCGATCAGTTCCCAGAACTTGCCGACATTTTCCCGGGTGGTTTCCGACATGGCCAGGCGTCTCCCGCGATTTCCGATAAAAATGCCCGCAGCGACCATGGCCAGAGGTCCCGAAACCCCGATCTTACTGGCAAGCATGTAGCCTCCCATAACAATGGCGAGGGTAATCAGGATCTCCACCGAATAATGATCGATGGTCTTCATCAGGAGATACCCCCCATAGCCCACCAGCAAGCCGAGGGCGAGCCCGCCGAGGGCTTCCCGCAGAAAGACTTCCGATACGTTCAGAAATGTCACTGATTCCGGATTCTGGGCGACATGATGAATGGTGACGAAGATCACCACGGCAACCCCGTCGTTGAAGAGGGATTCGCCCGAGATCTTCAGTTCGGTTGATTTCGGGATGTTGGATTCCTGGATGATGCTCAGTACGGCTATCGGGTCGGTGGGGGAGATGATGACGCCGAAAAGCAGGCAGTGCAGGTAGGGCAGGTGCAAACCGAATAACGGGAGGAGGTAATAGATGGCCGTTCCGATGATGAAGGTGGACAGGACCACCCCGATGGTTGAAAAAAGAAGCACCGGCAACCGCTCCTTGTGCAGTTCCTCTAACTCGATATGGATCGCACCGGCAAACAACATGAAGCTCAGCATCCCGCCCAGCAGTAGTTCTGAAAAGTCGATCTTGCCGAGCATGTCTGAAACATCGCTCTCGATCCCCGGGGAAAATTTTCCGATCACCATCAGGATCAGCGAAAACACGAAGCCGATCAGCATGATGCCGATGCTGGTGTGCAACTTCACAAATTTATGGTTGATATAGGCAAACAGGGCGGTGATGACGATGAGTGATGGAAAAGATGTCGTAGAGGTTCATTCTTTTCTGATGACATTGATTGACAGTGGAAATTGCCCCGGATTTACCCCGGCCCGGGTAGGTATCTTAATATATAAATGTCATGAAACGGGCAATTGTTTGTTGGAAGGAAAGAAAGAAAGCGTCTCCGGTATACCGGCCATAAGGGCATAATTATGTATGCCGCCACCCGGTCTGGCTGCCAAAGAGAAGTAACGCTGACATGAAGTGAATATGCCTCTATCGATCGATTTATGACCTGAACAAGGAAGATACGCGAAGGTTATCGCGGTTTCCGCCGGAAACTCTTGCGTGAACCGGAATACTGGCGCTTTGGACGTTCGGACCATTCAGGACCTTCACCCAGCTCGGGCGGGATGGGCAGTTTGATGACCTTGTTACCGATCAGCTCTTCGATCTTCCTGAACTTGTACATATCGTCGGGATTGATCAGGGTGAGAGCGACGCCGGTGGCCCGGGCCCTTGCGGTTCGGCCGACGCGGTGGACATAGTCCTCGGCATCGCCGGGAGCGTCGAAATTGATGATCAGGTCAATGTCCTTGATGTCGATTCCCCGGCTCAGGACATCGGTGGCGACAAGAACCCTCGTTTTCCGGGCTTTGAACTGGCGGAGGACTTCTTCCCGTTCCCGCTGTTCCAGGTCGGACGATATGCCTTCCACACTGTATACCGTATTCCGGAGGGCACGAACGATTTCGGAGACCTTCTTCTTGGTCGATGAAAAGATCAGGATGGTCTTGTACTCCGGTTTATCATTGATGAGGTATTGAATGAGGGGTATTTTTTGCATTTCATAGACGGGATACACTGCCTGCAGCACGCCTTCGGCGGGTTTGGAGAGCTCGATATTGATCTCGGCGGGATTGACGAGGATCTCGCGTGCCAGGTCGCGAATCCGTGGTGGCATGGTGGCGCTGAACATCATCGTCTGCCTTTTTTTGGGCAGGTATGAGATGATCCGCTGGATGTCTTCGTAAAAGCCCATATCCAGCATCCTGTCAGCTTCGTCGAGAATCAGGTGCTGAAGCTTGTCAAATTTCACGTAACCGAGGTTAAGATGTGAAAGAAGCTTCCCCGGAGTGGCCACAACGATATCGGTGCTTCCCATCAGCGCCCGCCGCTGCGGTTCCCAGTCACTGCCGTCACTCCCCCCGTAGACCGCAATTGAGTTCACGGGGATGAAATAGCTGAATCCCTGGATTTGCTGGTCGATCTGAAGGGCGAGCTCACGGGTGGGAACCAGGATCAGGGTGTCGACGCCGGCAAATCCGTGATCGGTGAGTTTGTCGAGGACAGGAAGAATGAAGGCGGCTGTCTTACCGGTTCCTGTTTGCGCCGAAGCAATCAGGTCCTTGCCTTCCATGATATCAGGTATAGCCTGCTCCTGGATCTGGGTGGCATTCTCAAAATTCATATAATGGATGGCTTCCAGAATTTTTTCGTTCAATCCGAATTCGTCAAATCTCATACTGGTAAATCGTGTTATGTAAACGCATGACAAAAAATGCCTGCTAAAAGTTCCGCAAGTTAGGAAAATTATATCATTTCAGGGCTTTCTCCCAAATTTCGGCCGGCTCCCCCTGTGTCCCGGTCTTTAAAAGAACGACATGAGCGGTAAGATGTTGCGGTTCACGGCAGGCAGCTGTGTCATTCCTCCGGAATTCCGGGGTTTCACCCCTTGTCGTCTCCCGGTCGCAATGTCCGGTGGCCCGGACCTGGCCGGATCCGACAATCGTCGGATTTGGCTTCTAAATTACGATAAAATTTCCGAAGATGGTGAAGCCTCAGGGTAAAACGACCCGATCAGTGGCGCTGACAAAGCCCGTATGCGAAAGGCCGGGGATGGTTGTTCCGCCATCCCATCCCCGGATCTGAAACGGAATGTGAATAATTTCGAATGGACGGACCTGGTATTGAACAAAAAAGGGTCTGTTTATCTTTATATTATGTGAATAAGGGATCGTCTTTGCTTTCATCATGCATGGAGAATAAATTTGCTCATAAAACAAGTCTCATGGTTTTGCATAACACATTAGGCAAGGAAGCTTTGCAACGACGCCTGGAAGCGGAAGAGTTCCAGCGCCGGACCCTGTCATTTTACCGTTATATGAAAATTGACGAGCCGGAGGTTTTCCGCGACACCCTTTACCGGGAATGGGCGGAGATGGCTTGCCTGGGACGCGTTTATCTTGCCCTTGAAGGCATCAACGCCCAGATGAGTGTGCCCGTGCCTTTGTATGACGAATTTGTTGCGAAGCTGAGATCGCACAAACCGCTGGAGGGTATCCTGCTGAACGATGCCCTGGAAGGGGAGAAGAATTCCTTCCTCAAGCTGACGGTGAGAGTCAGGTCCAGGATCGTTGCCGACGGCCTTGATGATGAGACCTTCAGTAACACCGGAACAGCCACGCACCTCGGCGCCCTCGAATTTCATGAACTGGCTGCGAAGACCGGAACATGCGTTGTTGACATGCGAAATCATTACGAGAGTGAAGTGGGGCATTTCCGGAACGCCCTGTGTCCTGATGCCGATACCTTCCGGGAGGAACTCGAAATGGTCCGGGAAATGCTCAGTGAAAGCCGGGACAAAAAGATCCTGTTATACTGCACCGGCGGGATTCGATGCGAGAAAGCCGGCGCCTGGCTGAAATATCATGGTTTCACCGATGTCAATCAGCTGAAGGGGGGCATCCTCGAATATGTCAGGGTTATCCGTGAGGAAGGACTCGATTCGCAATTCATCGGGAAAAATTTTGTCTTTGACTCACGCCTGGGCGAGAGGGTCACACCTGACGTCCTGGGCCGTTGTCATCAATGTGGAATGCCGTGTGATCATCATACCAACTGCGCGAATGACGATTGCCACCTTCTTTTTATCCAATGTGACGCGTGCAGGCAGGAATATGAAGGATGCTGTTCTGTGGAATGCCGGGAAATGATCCGTCTTCCGGAACAGGACCGTCGGGCTTTCCGGGACTTTTACCGTCACAAATACGGGGCGAGCCAGATCTTCAGGAGCAAGTTGCGCCCGGACGTAAGCAGGGGGATGAAGGAAGACCTTTCCATCCTGGTCTCACCACCGGCCAGGACCGGGAGCGAAGGTGAAGTGATCCCGGTTAACGATTGATTCATGAGTTTCTGGAAAACACGGCATAAGCCTATCCTGGCCCTGGCACCCATGGAGGATGTGACCGACACGGTCTTTCGTGAGCTGATCCTGTCGGTGTCCGATCCTGCCAGGCTCCATCTTGTTTTCACCGAATTTACATCCGTCGATGGCCTGTGCCATGAGGAAGGCCGCGACGCGGTCGCCCAGCGACTTCTTGTGACTGACCGGGAGAGAGAACTGCTCCGCAACAAGGATATCCGGATCGTCGCCCAGATCTGGGGGTCGGATCCGGAAAATTTTTTTAAGGCATCCTCCTTACTTCGCGAACACTTCCATTTCGATGGCATCGACATTAATATGGGATGTCCGGTGAAAAAGATCATTAAGCACGGGAGCTGCTCTGCCCTGATCAAGGATCCGGTCCGGGCATCGGAGATCATTGCTGCGACCATTGATGGATCGGGGTTGCCGGTGAGCGTCAAAACACGCACGGGTTTCGACCGTGTGGCAACGGAATCGTGGGTGTCTCATCTGCTGGAATCCGGTGTTGAAGCCATTACCATTCATGGCCGCACACAAAAGATGCTTTCCGAAGGCACGGCCGACTGGGATGAAATCGCCAAAGCCGTCAGATTACGGGATATTTCGGGGAAACAGGTGGCCATCATCGGTAACGGCGATGTGACCAGCTATGGCGAAGCACTGCGGCGCGTGGATGAAACCTGTGTTGACGGGGTGATGATCGGCCGCGGGATCTTTTCAGATCCATGGCTCTTTGCCTCCGGAAACAGTCATCGTAGCGTCGGTCAGAAACTGGAATTGATGAGGACCCATATCCGGCTTTTCGGTGAAACCTGGGGCGAGAACAGGAATTTTGCCATCCTTAAACGGTTTTTCAAAATTTATGTGCATGGCTTTCCCGGGGCGTCGACCCTCCGGAATGCGCTCATGGCATCGGAAACGCTTTCCAAAGTGGATGATATCCTGCGTGAATTCGAGGATCATGTTGTGGCGGAGGGTACCCAGTCTGCTTCCTGAAACCGCATCCGGGATCCCTTTCCACGAGATTGGAAAGAAAAAGTTGTTATCTTCATGATCGCCAATGCCAATATCCCCTGCATTCATGCCGATCCGTATTTTGGTACGCTATTACCGGGATATCCGGCTTATGCTGAAGGGTTTATCCTGGCCACTTAAGGAGACTTTCAACCTCTTGTGGCCTACCTCCAATAACAGGACAGGCGTGTTTTCTGAAGCTACTTTCCACGGATCAGGGCGGTAATCATCCGTCCATCCTTGCACCATTGAAGCTTCCTCCGGTGTTTTTATTCGTCCCCGGGATCATTTTTTTAGATCCTTAACGCTTTCCACTACCGGAAAAGTTCGTGACGGATGGCGCGACAGTCACGGATATTTGTAGAGCCTTTTCCACGGTTTTTTACTCCGTTTCTACATTCACAATGCCACTTCCCATGATGCCTTATTTCATATCCTTCATTCTTTCAGTTACTTAAATAACAATAGCCAACATGGCACAGGGTTTGGGCATCGAAGGCGTTGTCTTTTCCGGGCCGCTCTTCAACTGGTCGCCGGAAACCCAAGAGGCAAGCGTGTAACCGCAATCAATGAAAAATTCTGATCATGATGACCTCTTTCCCTGTCGGTGAAATTCTTCTTTGGCCTTTCGTCTTATACACCTGCCTGGTGGTTCTTGTGGCAGCGGGAATGATCGGATTTTCCTATGTGCTTGGACAACGTTCGAAAGGTCACCCTAAAAACGTCCCTTATGAATCGGGTATTCAGATCACCGGTTCGGCAAGGTTGCGATTTCCCGCCAAGTTTTACCTGATCGCCATGTTTTTTGTCCTGTTTGATATTGAGACCGTCTTTGTCATCTCGTGGGCCATAGCCTTCCGGGATCTTGGATGGGCTGGCTATATCGGGGTATCGGTATTTATCGGGATTCTTCTGGTGATCCTGGCCTATGAATGCCGGACCGGAGCGCTTGATTTTGAAACCTCGGGAAAGGAAATACTCAAGAAACTGCATCACGGGCAGGAAAAAGAGAAATCCGATGTAACACCAAATACATATTACATATTATGAAATGGTGGCTGAGTGATCCGGATGATAACGGAAAAATCGACAAGTGGAGATTATACGTTAGAGGAAGCCAGTAAAGCAAGAATATTGTCTTTACCCGCCTTCAGGATCTGCTGGCCTGGGGACGGAAAAATTCGCTATGGCCTTTCAATTTCGGCCTGTCCTGTTGCTATGTGGAGATGGCCACCAGCCTGACAAGCCGGTATGATATCGCCCGGTTTGGTGCCGAGGTGATCCGGGGGACACCCAGGGAGGCCGATGTGATGATCGTTGCCGGCACGGTATTCCTCAAGATGGCACCGGTGATCAAACGGCTCTACGACCAGATGATGGAACCCAAATGGGTGATCTCCATGGGTTCATGTGCAAATTCGGGGGGGATGTACGATATCTACAGCGTTGTGCAGGGTGTCGACCGGTTCCTGCCTGTCGACGTCTACGTACCCGGCTGTCCGCCGCGCCCGGATGCGTTCATGGAAGGGCTGCTCATGCTGCGGGAACAGGTCGGCAAGGAAAAACGGCCGCTGAGCTGGCTGGTCGGTCCGCAGGGTGTGGTGAAGATCCAGAGGCGGATCGATGCGGGATGAAAAGCATCACGACAGGATGCAGATGAAAAATATCGCTTCACCGGATAAAATCGATTAAATCCACTGCCTGTTGATGGAAAACGAATCGTTGTTATATGACCTCCACGAAGCCTTCGGCAAGGAGAACCTCAACGTGGTAGAGACAAAGGACAAAATCCTGACCCTCTTTGTTCCGAAAGCCCGGGTGAAAGATCTCCTCCGGCACCTGAAAACCAGGATCGATAAACCCTTTTCCGATGCTTTACGATCTGACGGCCATCGATATGCGGGCTTATCATCCCGATGGCCGCGAACCCGAATTCCCTTTCATCCTGGTCTACCACCTGCTTTCGTTTGACCGGAACACCGATATCCGCATCAAAACCGGACTGGACACCGACTACCCGGAGATGGAGAGCATTGTCGACATCTGGCCCGCCGCCAACTGGTATGAACGGGAAGTCTTCGATATGTTCGGCATCCGTTTTACAGGCCATCCTTACCTGCGGCGGATCCTGATGCCCGAATCCTGGGAAGGTCATCCCCTCAGGAAAGAACACCCGGCCCGGGCCACCGACATGGAAGGGTTTGACCTCACCGATGAGTACCAGGAACAGGAGCAGGATAACCTGCAGTTCGATCCCGAAAAATATGGGATGAAAACCCAAAGCGAGGACGCCGATTTCATGTTCCTGAACGTCGGTCCCCAGCATCCCGGAACTCACGGCGTCCTGCGATTGATCCTGCAACTCAGCGGGGAAGACATTGTCGATATCGTTCCGGATATCGGCTTCCATCACCGCGGCGCCGAGAAAATGGGGGAACGGCAGTCCTGGCATACCTACATCCCCTATACCGACCGCATCGATTATCTGGCCGGTGTACTTAACAATATGGCCTACCTGCAGTCGGTCGAAATGCTTGCCGGCATCACCATTCCCGACAGGGCCAAAGTGATCCGGATCATGCTGGGTGAATTGTTCCGCATCGCCAGTCACCTGGTCTGGTACGGAACCTTTGCCCAGGATATCGGCATGATGTCACCGGTCTTTTATATGTTCACCGACCGGGAGAAGATCTTCGATATCATCAGCGGGATCTGCGGCGCCAGGATGCATCCCAACTGGTTCCGTATCGGCGGCGTCGCTCAGGATCTGCCCGAAGGCTGGGAAAAACCGATCCGCGAATTCATCGATTTTTTCACCCCACGGTTGAACCAATACGACAAGATCGTCATGGCAAACCGGTTTTTCCGCGACCGGACAAAAGGCATCGGCATCTATAATACGACAGGAAGCCATCGAATGGGGAGTGACCGGCCCGGGACTCAGGGCCACGGGATTTGACTGGGACTTCCGAAAGAAAAGGCCCTATTCCGGCTACGAACAGTTCGAATTCGATATCCCGGTTGCCGCCAATGGCGATTGCTATGACCGGGCCGTGGTCAGGGTCGAAGAAATGCGGCAAAGCATGCGAATCATCAAACAATGCGTCGACAATATGCCTGCAGGACCTTACAAATCCGATCACCCGCTGACCACACCACCCCGGAAGGAACAAACGATGTACGATATCGAAACCCTGATCACGCATTTTCTCAATACCACCTGGGGACCCGTCATACCCGAAGGGGAAGCCTTTTCGGGCATTGAGTCCTCAAAAGGCCACTATGGCTATTATCTCATCAGCAATGGAAACACCAACTCATACCGCACGCGGATACGGACCCCGTCCTTCCCGCACATGCAGATGGTGCCCTTCATCAGCAAGGGATACACGGTGGCCGACCTGCTTTCCATACTGGGAAGCGTTGACTTTGTCCTGGCAGATATCGACAGGTAAACGTATTAATAGTGAAACGGATGCTTTCAAAAGAAGAAAAAGACCTCATCGAAAAGGAAATGGCAAAATTTCCGGTTAAAAGCGCAGCCAGTATCGAGGCGCTGAAGATCGTCCAGGAACGGCAGAGATGGATCTCCGATGAAGCCCTGGAGGAAATCGCCGGTTTGCTCGAAGTGTCAACTGCCGAACTGGAGAACGTCGCCACCTTCTACAGCCTCATTTTCAGAAAGCCGGTGGGCAGGCATGTCATCCTGGTCTGCGACAGCATATCCTGCTGGATTCATCGGATACAATGATCTGCTCGGCAGGATCAGCAGAAAAACTCGGCATCGGACTTGGCGAAACGACCGAAGACGACCGTTTCACCCTTCTTCCCATACCCTGCCTGGGCAATTGTGATCATGCCCCCGCGCTGATGATCGATAACGATCTGCATCAATGACCTGGATGTTGAAAAACTCGATAAGATTCTTGAAAAGTATAAATAATTGAGAACGTGGAATATCCGTTGACAAAAAATATCAGGAAAGACCAAACGCCGCTGAGTCTGAAGGACTACGAAAAAGCAGGGGGTTATAAGGCCTTGCGCAAGGCCCTGAAAATGGATCCGCAGATCCATCACCTCTGCAGGTGGAGAAAGCCGGCCTTAGCGGAAGGGGAGGAGCAGGCTTCAACACCGGCAAAAAGTGGAGTTTTGTTCCCATGGGTGATGATGCCCCGAAAGAAAAGTACCTGATCGCGAATGCCGACGAAATGGAGCCGGGAACCTTCAAAGACCGGCTGCTGCTGGAAGGTGACCCGCACCAGCTCATCGAGGCGATGATCATTTCCGCCTTATGCCATCCAGGCGACCAATGCCTATATTTTCCTGAGGTGGGCCTATAAAACATCGGCCGAACGCCTCCGGAAGGCCATCACCGAAGCCAAAAATGCCGGTTACATCGGGAAGAATATCCTGAATTCCGGTTTCGACATCGACATCCATCTTCATGTCAGCGCCGGAAGGTACATGTGCGGTGAAGAAACCGGCCTTTTGAATGCGCTCGAAGGAAAAAGGGCCGTTCCCCGGTCAAAGCCTCCCTTTCCCCAGACCAGCGGTCTCTTCGGGAAACCGACCGTGGTGAACAATGTCGAAACCCTTTGCAATGTTCCCCATATCATCAACGGCGGTGCCGATTGGTACAAGTCATTGAGCCATACCGATGACGGCGGGACAAAGCTTTACGGGGTGAGCGGACGGGTGAAAAAACCCGGGTTGTGGGAACTGCCCATGGGAACGACAATGCGGGAGATCCTGGAAGAATATGCCGGAGGCATGAAGGAAGGCTACTCTTTTCGCGGCTTGCTGCCCGGCGGGGCATCAACGTACTTCCTGGTCGACAAACACATGGACCTTCAGATGGATTTCGAGGCCCCCATGAAAATTGGCGCCAGACTGGGGACAGGCACCATGATCGTTCTCGATGATAAAACCTGCCCGGTCGGGTTCGTCCATAACCTTGAGAAATTTTTTGCACAGGAATCCTGTGGGTGGTGCACACCCTGCCGCGACGGTCTTCCCTGGGTGCAGCGGATCCTGATGGCGATGGAGAAAGGCGAAGGCCAGGACAAAGACATGGATACCCTCTCTTTTCATACCCGGTACCTGTCGCCCGGCCATACCTATTGCGCCCTGGCTCCCGGGGCAATGGAACCCCTGGAGAGCGCTCTCGACTATTTTAAAGAGGATTTCATGAAGCATATCAGAGATAAAAAATGTCCATGGAGGGAAAATCATGCCTAAGATCTATATCGACGATAAGGAATATGAAGTCAAGGAAGGAAAAAACCTGCTGGAGGCCATGATCTCTCTTGGCCTCAACCTGCCTTATTTTTGCTGGCATCCCCAACTCGGATCGGTGGGGGCCTGCCGCCAGTGCGCGGTCAAACAGTTCAAGGACAAAGATGATAAAAAAGGGAAGATCCTGATATCGTGCATGGAGCCGGTCCAGGACGGGATGCTCATCTCACTCGATCGATCCCGAGGCTGAACAATTCAGAGCCCACATCATCGAAAGCCTGATGACCAACCATCCGCACGACTGTCCTACCTGCGACGAAGGCGGCGAATGCCACCTTCAGGATATGACGGTGATGACCGGTCATGATTACCGGCGGTACCGCTTCAACAAACGAACCTTCCGCAACCAATACCTCGGTCCCCTGGTCAATCATGAAATGAACCGGTGCATCGCCTGTTACCGCTGTGTCCGTTTTTACAAGGACTATGCCGGCGGAAAAGACCTCGAAGTGCTCGCCGCCCATAACCATGTCTATTTCGGCCGGCAGAAGGACGGGGTGCTTGAAAGCGAATTCAGCGGAAACCTTGTCGAAATCTGTCCCACCGGCGTCTTCACCGATAAAACCCTCAAAAAGCATTACACCCGGAAATGGGATTTCACCTCCTCACCTTCCGTTTGCAACCTGTGCAGCCTGGGATGCAATATTATAGCCGGCGAACGTTACGGAGAGATCCGCCGGATCAAATCACGGTATAACTACGATATCAACGGGTATTTTATCTGCGACCGGGGACGGTACGGTTATGAATACATGAATTCCGAAAAACGCATCCGGAAACCCTTAGGACCAGTAAAATCTGGTGAAAAACCGGAGGAGACCGGTATCGGGGAGATCCTTGAACAGCTTGGAACCCTTCTCAAAGATCAGAAAGATATCACCGGGATCGGATCCCCACGGGCATCGCTGGAATCGAACTTTGCCCTGAAAAAACTGGTGGGTGAGAAAAATTTCTTCACTGGCATGTCCGACCGCGACCATGACCTGACCATGCTGGCCTCGGAGATCCTCCAAAAAACACAGGCCGGTAAATATTCCCTGAAAGATGTTGAAAAGTCGGAATGCGTCCTGATCCTGGGTGAGGACCTGACCAATACCGCACCGATGATGGCCCTGGCCGTGCGACAGGCCGTCATGCAGAAGCCCAGGAAAAAACTGGAAAAGCTGAAGATCCATCAATGGAATGATAAGGCTGTGCGTGAAGTCGATCCAGACGGAAAAGGGACCCGTCTACAGCATCACGCCGGGTCCCACGAAACTCGATGAGATCAGCCGGACACAGCTTCATCTCCAGCCGGGTGATATCGCCCGCCTTGGATTTGCCGTCGCCCATTATATCGACTCCGGGTATGCACTGCCCCAGGGCCTCGACAAAAAAACCACCGAACTGGCCAGGAACATCGCTGACGATCTCAAGGGATCGGAGAGTGTTGCCGTCATTTCAGGAACATCGTGCCAGGATGAAGCCCTCATCAAAGCCAGCTCCAATATCGCCGAAGCCCTGGTGAGCGCGAAAAAACGCGCCGGGATCTGCCTGGTACTTCCCGAAGCCAATTCGCTCGGCCTCGCCCTCCTTGGCGGAAACAAACTGGGCGACATGGATACCCCGCAGAAAGGAAAACGGCCCTGCCTCATTATCCTGGAAAACGATATCTACCGGAAATTGCCCGGTGAAAAAGCCGATCAGCTGTTCGGCGCCTTCCGGGACATCATCGTTCTCGACAGCCTCGAAAATGCAACCACGGCAAAAGCCGGTTATGTGCTGCCTTCAGCCGTGATCGCCGAATCCGACGGTCACCTGGTCAATTATGAGGGCAGCGTGCAGCCGTTTTACCGGGTCCATCTTCCCGACAAAAACATCCAGCCTGCCTGGCGATGGATCCAGGCCATGGCCGACGTGTCGGGCCGGCCGGAGGTTGCCGGCATGGAACGTATCGAGGATCTCTGCCACGCCATCGACGATGAATATGAGATCTTCAGCGGACTGAAAGATATTGCCGCGAATGCCGGTTTCAGGATCGGGGCACAGAAAATTCCCCGGGAGACCCACCGGTACAGCGGAAGAACGGCCATCCATGCCAACAAGACCATCCATGAACCCAGGCCGCCTGAAGACGACGAATCGCCGATGAGCTTTCACGATGGAAGGATTTCACGGCTACCCACCGGCTCCTTTCAATCCCTACTTCTGGAGCCCGGGATGGAATTCCATCCAGTCGCTGAATAAATTTCAGATCGAGACGGCCGGCGAACTCCGCAGAAAATTTCCCGAACTGAGCCTGTTTGAGGATGAAAAGCGAAAACACGAACTGCTCGGCCGGTTCAAACCCGCCGATGACCGCACCGCATCCCGGAAAGGGTGGAACATCGTCCCGCTGTACCATATTTTCGGGTCGGAAGAATTGAGCATCAAGGACGGCGCGCTGCGGGAGCTCATGGCCCGGCCCTATATTGGTCTGAATCCCGGTACCGCCAAAGAAAAGGGCTGGGATGAGGACGAAAAAGTGAAGGTCGGCATCAATGGCGATCAGTTTTACACTGAATGTCAGGATCATTGAGGGACTCCCTGACAACTCCGCTGCCTTGCCCATGGGACTGGAAGGTATGCCGGTGGTTGATACCGGTGGAAATGTAAAGATTGAAGATGAATGATAAAAAGATAATGTTATGAGTGCAGCCTGGTTACATATACTGATTATCGTGGGAGTGTTGATCGTGGCCCTGTCGCTGGCTGCGGGGCTGATATGGTATGAACGCCGGATGCTGGGGTTCTGGCAGGACCGGTACGGACCGAACAGGGTCGGACCCTGGGGGATCCTTCAGCCCCTGGCCGATGTGATCAAGATTTTTTTCAAGGAAGACTGGATCCCGCCCTTCGCCAGCAAGGTGATCTTTGTCGTTGCCCCGGCGATCATCCTGTTTACCATCCTGATGAGTTTTGCCGTCATCCCCTTTACCCCGGTGATCATCGTCCAGGATCTCAATGTCGGTCTGCTCTTCTTCCTGGCCATGTCGTCCCTCGGCGCATACAGCCTCGTCCTGGCAGGGTGGGCCTCCAATAACAAATACACCCTTCTCGGGGGCATGAGGGGCGCGGCACAGATGATCACCTATGAAGTGTTCATGGGCTTGTCGCTGATGGGTGTGGTCATGCTGGCCAATTCGTTCAACATGAAAGAGATTGTCGAAGCCCAGAAAGGGATGTGGAACGTGATCCCGCAATTTGCCGGGTTTATCGTCTTCTTTATTGCCGGGGTGGCCGAAACGCATCGGCTGCCGTTCGATATCCCCGAATCGGAAAGCGAACTCATCGCCGGGTATCATTCCGAATATTCGGGGATGAAATTCGGGCTGTTTTTCGTTGGTGAGTACCTGGGCATTGTTCTGATTTCGTCCATCATCACCACGCTGTTTTTCGGGGGCTGGCTGGGGCCCTCGTTTCTGCCCGGCATTGTCTGGTTCTTCCTGAAGACCTTTGTCTTCATCACCATCTTTGTCCTGCTCAGGGCATCGATGCCCCGGCCGCGCTACGATCAGCTTCTGGGCTACGGATGGAAGATCCTGCTCCCGGTTTCCCTGCTGAATATTCTGGTTACCGGAGCCATTGTCCTGATGATCAACTCTTGAGTTCACGATATGAATGAGAATGGAATGCCTAAAGGAAGGAAATGAGTTATGTTCAGTTTTATCAGAACCCTATGGAGTGTTTTTTTACACCTTTTCAGGAAGAAACTAACGGTTGAATATCCTGAAGAGAAAATAAAACTTCCTCCCCGGTACCGGGGACGGATCATCCTGAGCCGCGATCCCGACGGAGGAGAACGATGTGTAGGCTGTTATCTCTGTGCGGCAGCATGTCCGGTCGATTGCATCTCCCTGCAGGCGACCGAGGACGAAACGGGCCGGAGATATCCCGAATTTTTCAGAATTAATTTTTCGCGGTGCATCTACTGCGGATTTTGCGAAGACGCCTGCCCGACCTATGCCATACAGCTGATCCCTGATGTCGAAATGAGTGAATACGACCGGAACAATATGGTCTATGAGAAGGAAGATCTCCTGATCGAAGGAGAGGGAAAGTATCACGGATACAATTATTATCATATTTCCGGGATGAAGATCGGCGGGAAAGACAAGGGAGAAGCCCTTCATGAAGAAAAGCCGTCGGATCCAAAAACGCTTATGCCATGACCACTGCATTCTACATAGCCTCAGCCATCGCCATCCTGGCCAGCCTGATGGTCATCAGCCGGAAGAACGCCTTTAGCGCCCTGCTGTACATGATCATTTCCCTGCTTTCGGTGGCACTGGTATTTTTCCTGCTCGGAGCTGCCTTTGTGGCCGCCCTGGAAATTATCATCTATGCAGGGGCCATCATGGTGCTCTTTGTTTTCGTGGTCATGATGCTCAACCTCGGTGAAGAATCGGAGGAACAGGAAAAGATCTGGATGAAGGGGAAGGTATGGATCGGCCCGGCCATCCTTGGTTTGATCCTGGCCGTTGAAGTGGTGATCGTTCTCGCCGGCACGGAAATGCACCCGACGGCCGGTCATGAGGTCCTGCCGGTGAACGTGGGAATGGCCATGTTCGGACCCTATGTCATCGCGGTGGAGCTTGCCGGCTTATTGCTGACGGCAGGCATCATCGGCGCCTATCACCTTGGCAAACGGAAAAAAATCGTTCAACACCGATACCTGGAAGGAGGTCAACATGATTGAAATACCCCTCGAACACGGACTTATTGTCGCTGCGATCCTTTTCCTGATCGGCCTTACCGGAGCCCTGATGCGGAGGAACCTCGTCTATATCCTGCTGTCGATTGAGATCATGCTCAACGCCGCGGGCTTTGCCTTTGTGATGGCCGGGGCCAGATGGATGCAGCCTGAAGGGCAGGTGATGTTCATCTTCATCCTGACCATGGCAGCGGCCGAAGTTTCCATCGGCCTTGCCCTGATCCTGAGAATTTACCATAAGTTCAAAAGCCTCGACTCGGATGAGGCTGACCATATAAAAGGATAAACAGCTATGCTTGGGTTACTGTGGATCATACCGTTATTCCCGCTGGCCGGATTTTTACTCATCAGCCTGTTCGGCAGCCTGGCGGGACGCCGTGCGGCGGCAATAACAGGAGTGCTGTCGGTTGGTCTGAGCGCCCTGTTCACGATTCTCCTCGGCATCGATTTCATCAGCCGTTCGCCGGCAGAGCCCTCGTTCACCCAGCATCTGTGGACGTGGATCAGCGTGCCGGGATTTACAGTGGATATGGCTTTCTACCTCGATTCGCTTTCCCTGGTCTTCATCTTCATCATTACGTTTGTCAGCTTTCTCATCCATCTGTATTCGTCATTCTTCATGAAGGATGAGGACGGGGTGGTACGATTCTTTGCCTGGATGAACCTGTTCACGGCTTCCATGCTGGTGCTCGTCCTGTCCAACAACCTCCTTCTGCTTTACCTCGGATGGGAAGGCGTGGGGCTCTGTTCATACCTTCTGATCGGCTTCTGGTACAGGGATACCGCGAACGGGCATGCTGCCAGGAAAGCTTTCATCGTCACGCGGGTCGGCGATACGGCGATGGCAATCGGCCTGTTTTTTATTTTCCGGGCTTTTGGAACCCTTAACCTGCATGATATCCTGCATTCTGCGCCGGATGTCTGGGCCTCCGGATCGGCCGATGCCCGGATTGCCGCGCTGCTCCTCCTCGGTGGCGCCGTCGGAAAATCGGCGCAGCTTCCGCTGCAGACCTGGCTGCCCGACGCCATGGCCGGTCCTTCACCGGTCAGCGCCCTGATTCACGCCGCCACCATGGTGACCGCAGGGGTCTATCTCATTGCCCGTACCAATGCCATTTTCAGCCTGGCCCCTTCGGTTATGGCCATCGTGGCCATCATCGGAGCTGCCACCCTGCTGCTTGCCGGGTTCAGTGCAGTGGCCCAGGAGGATATCAAAAGGGTACTGGCCTATTCCACCATCTCCCAGATCGGTTATATGTTCCTGGCCCTGGGCGTGGGGGCATGGTCGGCCGCCGTCTTCCATTTCTTTATCCATGCCTTCTTCAAAGCGCTTCTCTTCCTCGCTGCCGGAGTGATCATCATCAACCTCGAACACGAACATAACATGTTTAAAATGGGCGGACTCAGGAAGAAAATGCCCCTGGTGTTCTACACGTTCCTGGCCGGCGCCGGGTCACTTTCGGCACTGCCCCTGGTGACGTCGGGTTTCTTCAGCAAAGACCTTATCCTTTCCGATGCCTTCGGACACGGAACAGGAGGGGTCATCCTGTGGCTGGCCGGTCTGTTGGGAGCAGGACTCACGGCCCTGTATACCTTCCGGATGGTGTTTCTGACCTTCTTCGGTAAGGCCAAAATGGAACCCGAGGGAAAAACATCTGTCCTGATGGCCATACCGCTGGTCACCCTCGGTATTCTTTCCATCATCGGCGGATATATCAATGTCTTTCCCCATCATCTGTTCACCTCGTTCCTGAATAACAGCCTGCCGGAATATGGGAGCGAGCCTTCTGGAGGAACCGACATCATCCTGAAAGTCGTTTCAGGGGCTGTAGCCATCGGAGGCCTGGCCCTGGCCTATTTCCTATACCTGAAGAAGCCGGAGATAGTCCAGTCCTGGAAACAGAAACCTGCAGGACAGTTCTTTTATAATTTCTGGCACGACGGGTGGAAATTCGACACCCTCTACAATGCGGTCTTTGTGTATCCCATTGTCCGGATCGCCCGTCTGAACCGGAAGGATATTATCGACATGATTTACACCGGGCTTGCTGCCCTGGTCAGGCTCTTCCATCGCGGCATACTGGCCAGCCAGAATGGCAAACTGCGGTGGTACCTGGCTTTTATCGTGATCGGCGTGATCATCGGATTTACCATAAGCGTATTCATATGATACTTTTCTGGCTCATATTATTCCTCATGTTTACAGGCTTCCTGTCCTGGCTTTCGGGACTGTGGAGCAAGAACGCCCCGCGCTGGATTGCCCTCTCGGGACTGACCCTGGGTTTCCTGGTCATGGTCTGGATCTGGGCAAGGGACTACTTTAACCCGGGACTGAATGCACAGGGTGGATGGATCCTGGAATTCAACAGAGAATGGATCCCCCAGCTCGGGATCCGCTTTCACCTGGCCATGGACGGCCTCAGCCTCCTGTTGTTGCTGCTCACCTTCCTGCTCGGTATTCTTTCGGTCCTGATTTCCTGGAAGGAAATTGATCAAAAAACGGGATTTTTCCACTTCAATGTTCTTTTTCTGCTTGCCGGAATATCCGGGGTATTTGTCGCCATGGACCTCTTCCTTTTCTATTTCTTCTGGGAAGTTATGCTCATCCCGATGTATTTTATCATTGCCATGTGGGGTCATGAAAACAGGATCTATGCCGCTTATAAATTCTTCCTCTTTACCCAGGGCAGCGGATTATTGATGCTGCTTTCCATTCTGGGGATTTACTTTGTCCATGCCCATCAAACCGGAAACTACAGTTTCGACATTTCCGACCTGGCCGGGTTCTCCGCTTCTCCGGCCATGACCGCCCTGCTCATGGCGGGTTTCCTGATCGCCTTCGTTGTCAAACTGCCGGTCGTTCCATTCCATACCTGGCTGCCCGATGCGCATACTGAAGCGCCCACGGCAGGCAGCCTCATCCTGGCCGGACTGATGCTGAAGACCGGTGCATATGGGATCATCCGGTTTATCATCCCGCTTTTTCATGATCTCTCACAGGTCATTGCCCCTTACGCCATGATCATCGGCGTTGCCGGCGTCCTGTACGGAGCCATGCTCGCCTTCGCGCAGACCGATCTGAAACGCCTGGTGGCCTATACCAGCATCAGCCATATGGGATTTATCATCCTGGGAATCTATTCCTTCAATGCCATTGCGATGAAAGGAGTTGTGATGCAGATCGTGGCTCACGCCCTGAGCACAGGAGCCCTCTTTATCATTGCGGGGATTATCCAGGAAAGGATCCATACCCGTGAATTTGATAAAATGGGAGGCATCTGGAGCGACATGCCGGGACTGGGCAGTCTCGGGATGGTTTTTGCCATGGCTTCACTTGGCCTTCCGGGACTGGCAAATTTCGTGGCTGAATTCACTATCCTTCTGGGAAGTTACCAGAGCGTTCCTGTTCTTTCCATCCTCGCCAGCCTTGGACTGATCGCTTCGGCCATTTATGCGCTCTGGATGGTTCAACAGGTTTTTTTCGGCCCCAAAGAACGAAAACGTAAGCTGGGCGATGTCAATGTCAGGGAATCCATCATCCTGGGACTGCTTCTCATCCCGCTGGTCTACCTGGGCATTTACCCGCGTCCGCTCTTTAAGACCCTGGGCGAACCGGTGAATGTCACGGCAATGAAACCGGAAGCCCCGGTACCGAGCCATAAAACGTATTTCATGAATCGTGATGCATCCGGGGAGTTTACAAGGCCGGAAGCCATTGAGACACCTGTCAAAAGAAAGGAGGTAAGCCTTGACCAGTAATGATTTCATCGCATTGCTACCCCTGATCATCATTGCCGGGGGCGCCATATTCCTGCTGCTCTCCATTGCCGTGAAACGGAACCATTTGTTCACAGCCGGCATGGCGTTTCTCTTTCTCGTGGCGGCACTTCATCGCCCTTTTCTGGCTTCCCTCCGAAACGACGGAAATTTCCAATCTTCTGGTCATCGACCGCTTCAGCCTCCTGTTCACCGGGATGATCATCTTCGCCTCGGCGGTGATCCTGCTGATATCCTACCCGTATATCGAAAAACGGGCGGAAGATATCGAGGAATATTATGTTCTGCTGCTTCTGGCCACACTGGGATCGGCGACCCTGGTTTCGAGCCGGCATTTTGTGAGTTTTTTCCTGGGTCTGGAATTGCTGAGCACTTCACTTTATGTTCTCCTGGCTTTTCTGCGGGAACGGGAGCATTCGATTGAAGCCGGATTGAAATACCTGATCCTGGCCGCCGTATCGTCAGCCATGATCCTTTTCGGGATGGGACTGGTGTATGCCACATCGGGAACGATGTACTTTCCCGATCTCGGCGAGTTCATCGCACGGGCATAATCATGATGTCATCAGCCTGGCGGGCTATGCTTTCATGATGGGCGGCATTGGATTCAAGCTTGCCCTGGTGCCGTTTCATATGTGGACGCCCGATGTTTACGAGGGCGCCCCTGCACCGGTGAGCGCCCTGGTGGCCACCGTCTCCAAAGCCGGCGTTTTTGCTTTCCTGCTCCGGTTTGTTGCCGAATCCAACGCCTATTCCCTCACATCACTGATGCTTTTCCTGGCCATCGTCTCCGCCGCATCCATGCTCATCGGCAACATCCTCGCCCTGATGGAGACCAATGTCAAGAAGATCCTGGCTTTTTCCTCCATCGCGCACCTCGGGTACCTGCTGGTGGCTTTTCTGACCGCAGGGAAGCTCGCCGATGAAGCCTCAGCCTTCTACCTGGCCGCCTATATTATTACCATCACCGGAGCTTTCGGTATCGTGAGCTACCTTTCCGGCCTGAAAACCGATGCATCCAATATCGAGGAATATCGCGGGCTTTTCTGGAGAAAGCCGGTGATCGCCGCAGCGTTCACAATCATGCTGTTTTCGCTGGCAGGACTGCCGCTCACCGCCGGTTTCGTCAGCAAATTCTACGTTCTCCTGGCCGGCGTGCAGGGCGGATTGTGGTGGCTGGTGATCATCCTCGTCGTCGGAAGCACCATCGGACTGTTCTATTACCTGAGGATCATCGTTCACATGTTCAGCCGTAAGGACCTCAAAGAGCGCAACGAGGAAGTCCCCGCCGCACCGGTGCAGGCCGTCATTCTTTTTACCCTGAGCCTCCTGCTCATCGTCATCGGCGTCTATCCTTCAGCCCTGATACGGCTGGTCAGTATCATCGGCGGAGGATACTGATCCCGGTGAACATTTATTTCTGAAAATCAGGTATATACCCCCTGGGATATAGATCAGGTCAACAGGACAGGCAGTGAATTGGCCCCAACCCTGATCATCCCTGACGATCATTGGTCCGGCCGGATTCCCTTCATGCTATTTGTCCATCCCGCTGTTGCTCACAAAAGCAATGCTTTTTCCGTCCGGCGACCAGTTGGGGACATTCATCGTGCCCTGTCCGCCGTACAGGTAGGCAATGACTTTGGGTGTACCGCCATCAAAAGGCATCATCCTGATATAGACATGTTTATAAAAGGGATGGTCCTGCGCATCGACATCCGTTCCGAAGGAGATAAAGATGATGGACTTTCCGTCGGGCGATACATGCGGGAACCAGTCGTTGTACGTATCGAAGGTCAGTTGTTCCTGTTCCGAACCGTCGGGCCGCATGCGCCAGATCTGCATCGTTCCGGTCCGGGCCGAATTGAAATAGATGTATTTTCCGTCGGGGCTGTATTCCGGATCCGTCGTCAAGCCCTTCGGCATTGGTAAGTCGGACCTCATCGCCTCCTTTGGCAGGGATCCGGTAAATATCGAAATTCCCGTTGCGCTTTGCCGTGTAGATCAGGGAAGCGGCATCGGGTGACCATCCGTGGAGATAGGAGGGGCCGCTTGAGGTCACCTGGAAAGGTTGCCCGCCGCTCAGAGGCACGGTATAGACCATCGATGTGTTCGCCTTCCGGCTTTGATTGCTGATACCCAGCATTTTGCCGTCGAAAGAGAGCACATGATCGTTATTGTTGTTCTTGCACGACCCGGTATTGATCTTCCTGGACTTCCCTGTGGCAAGGTCGTAGGTGTAGATCAGTCCTTGACTGTTGTACACCAGTTTTTTGCCGTCTTTCGTCCAGTTGGGCGCCTGGATGGAGTAGGGGACGGACCAGAGAACTTTCCGGCGGCCGGTCTCCACATCCATCACTTCGAGATGACTTCCGAGGTAATTCTGGTAGGGCACCAGGTCTGCAGTGGCGGGAAAAACGAGCCTGACATTATCAAAAACAGCGGTTTCACGGACGTCAGGATTATGCGAGCAGACAAAGAGTCCCACGTATACACTGCCGTTCAGGCTGGAATCGTCGAGGTGGATGGTGTCAAATGGCTGACCGCTTTGGGCCGCCGACATGATGAAGAGGTTGCCGCGGCGTTCCAGCTGGACGACATCCGGGCCGTTAAGGTCGGATTTTCTCTCCTGGGTATCCATTCCCGACTGCCGGCGGTATTGGAGGGAGGTGAGACCGTCGCCGTGAACCACCGCGCTGATCTGCGGTGAACCGGTCGTCAGGCTGTCGCGGATCATCAGCCCCATCTTCCGGTGGGCCATCGCTCCCTCACCCTGGAATTTCATCCTGGCCCGGAGCAGAAAATCACCATCAACCTTCTTCCAGACAAAATGGAACTCATCCGTGCCGAACCACATGTTTTCCCCGGCCCCGGTCACGGTGTAAGTCTGTTCCGCGGGATCGTAGGTTGAGCTACCCGCCAGTTTCACCTGCCCGACATCGGTACTTTGGGTGAAGATGCCGTTATCCCCGGCCTGCGCGAAGAGGCTGGCCTGGATACACAGCATAAAAATGAAAACACAATTGCGGGGATGGAAACTGTCAGAGGTGATCTTTTTCATAGTGTTAGTCGTTTTAGGTTTGTATTTAATTAGTTGGAAGTCAGGAGTTGGAAGTTGGAAGTTGGAAGAAAAGAAACAAAACGATGATGTAATTTAAGAGAAAATAAAGTTAGCCAGAAGTCCGACTTCCAACTTCCAACTTCTGACTTCCGACTCCTTAGAATCCCTCAGGGTTCGATGATGATTCCCAGGGGGCAATGGTCCGATCCCATGATGTCGTCGAGGATGAAGGAATCTTTGACATGGGGCATGAACCGGTTGCTGACCAGGAAATAATCGACCCTCCAGCCGACGTTGTTTTGCCGTGCCCCAAAGCGCTGGCTCCAGAACGTGTACTGGACCTTATCGGGATGAAGATGACGGAACGTGTCGGTAAACCCGGCATCCAGGAAATTCTTTGAAACCATCGATCTCAATCTGCGAGTAACCGGCGGTTTTGTTGTAATTGGCTTTTGGTCTGGCCAGGTCGATGGGCTCATGCGCAACATTGAAATCACCGGTAAAGATCACCGGTTTCTTTTGATCCAGTTTTTGCACATATCTGAGCAATTCCTCGTCCCATAACTTTCGGTAATCGAGACGCTTAAGGCCCTGTCCGGAATTGGGGATATAGCCGTTGACCAGGATAAAAGACTCGTACTCCAGGGTGATGATCCGGCCTTCCTGGTCGTGTTCGTCCACCCCGATATCGTTGACATGGGACTAGCGGCTTTAACCTTGTGAAATATAGCCGTTCCGGAATACCCCTTTTTTAAGGCTGAATTGGAATAGACTTATAATCTTTCAATTCACCGGCATGCATTTCATGACGTCTTCGTCCGCCTTGGTTTCCTGGATGCAGAAGATGTCGGGATTGATTTCCTGATGATGTCAAGAAATCCTTTGTTGATCATCGCCCTGATGCCGTTTACATTCCAGGAGACGATTTTAATGTCTTACCCATAACACTGTTATTTAGATGTAGTGCTAAAATAAAAAATAATTGTCAATGCCCGGGCAACAGCTCTCCGTTTCCGTGGCAGGAGTTTCGATTTGTACAGGAGCAGATACTTACCAGGAGGGCCGTACATAGTGTCAACAGGTAAATATGTGTCATGAGATGAATTTTAAAGATGATATGATGCAATATACTCCATTTCAAGGAACCCGCATTTTGGTTGCGTGCTTTTTGATGATTCTCCCATCGCCGTTCATCTGCCGCATTTCCTACGTCCAAGCTTAAAACCTCGTGTTTCATGGATTCCTCAATACCTCGGATCCGGCTGCACCTCCAGCTTCGCCATTTTTTCCACTTCCAGGCTGGGGAAGCCGAATTCCTCGACCACTTTTCCGAGGATCAGGTAGGTCCCATAGCCTTTGAACGGGTATTTTTTGAGTGAATCGGGAAAATTCACCGTGTCGAAAAATTCCCCTTCGGCATCGAGGAAAGCGCCGAAATGCATGAATTCGCCTTTCACGGTATAGACGTTTTTCAGTGAGGCGAGGCTCCCGACCATCCGGACTTTTTTCCCGATGTTCCGTGGCAGGTCGCGGGCCATAATTTCACCCCGGAACGGGGTTTTGAGCATATCGAAATGGCTTTGGGTCACCGGGAAGCCCAGCAGTTCGATCTCATCGTAGGCATCTTCGATGCTGCTCTGCTCGAGGTCGGGCAGGACAAATTCCCGGCTCCTGACGCCGAAAAGTTCTTTCTCGGTCACGGCCACCTTTTCTTTTCCCAAGCAGCATATGCGATTCCCACAGGAGTTCTTTTTTGCTCTTTCCGGTGAAGCGGAGGGCGTTGATGCGGATCAGGATGATCATCTGCTCGCGCCCGGGTCTGACCCGGTCGATAAAATCTTCCAGGCTGGTAAAGGGACCGCCGGTCTGCCGTTCCGACAGGATCCGGGCGGTCGTCTTCCGCTCGAGGTTTTCGATATGCACGAACCCCACGTAGATATCCCGTCCTTTGATGCAGGTCAGGTCATCCCCCTCATTGACGCAAGGCAGGAGGATGTTTCCGCCGCACCGCCTGGCCTCGTTGAAATAGACCCAGGTGCGGTAGAATCCGCCGAAATTATTGATCACCGCCACCATAAATTCGAGCGGGTAGTGGGCTTTCAGGTAGAGGCTCTGGTAACTTTCCACGGCATAGGAGGCCGAATGGGCCTTGGAAAAGGAATAGCCGGCGAAGGAGCTGATCTGTCGCCACACCTCATTGGTCAGTTCATCGGAGTAGCCTTTTTCCCGGCAGTTGCTGAAGAATTTTTCCGCGATCCGTTCAAATTCCTTTTTCGAACGGTACTTTCCGCTCATGGCCCGGCGCAACACATCGGCATCGGCCAGGTCGAGGCCGGCAAAATGGTGGCAGACCTTGATCACATCTTCCTGGAACACCATCACGCCATAGGTCTCTTTCAGCTGTTCCTTCATGACCGGGTGGAGGTATTCAAATCCATCCGGGTTATGGAAGCGTTTGATGTATTCCTTCATCATTCCCGATTTGGCGACCCCCGGCCGGATGATCGAGCTGGCGGCCACCAGGCTGATGTAATTGTCGCACCGGAGCTTCTTGAGCAATCCGCGCATGGCCGGGCTCTCGATATAGAAGCATCCGTTGGTTTCCCCCGACCTGAGCTGTTCCTTCACCTTTTTGATCGTTCTTGAAATCCTGGACGCGGTGTACATCGACGCGTGATATGCCGGTTCTTTTCGATGATGGCGGCTGCATCGCCGATATGGCCGATGCCGCGCTGGCTGAGGATGTCGAGTTTCTCGAAACCGATTTCCTCGGCCACATACATATCCCACTGGGTGGTCAGGAACCCTTTGGGCGGAAAATCGAGCGCCGTATAAGCGGTCACCGGCTCCTCGGAGATCAGCACGCCGCCGGCATGGATGCCTCTCATGTTGGGGAAATCGGCGATCTTTGCTCCGATCTCGAAGATCCGGTCGAAGATCTCGCCGCGGTTGAAACGGTTCGAAGGTTCATTGACCAGCAGGTCGATCTCCTCCTTCGGCAGCCCGTATACCTTGCCCAGTTCACGGAATATCGAACGTCCCCGGAAGGTGGAGCTGGTGCCGATGAAGGCCGTATGCTTTTTGCCGTAACGTTTGAAGATGTAATCCAGCACGTCGTCACGCTCCTGCCACGAATAATCGATGTCGAAATCAGGGCGGGCTGGTGCGTTTGGGATTGATGAACCGTTCGAAGTACAGGTCGAGCTCAATGGGGTCCACATTGGTGATCTTCAGGCAGTAGGCCACCACGGAGTTGGCCCCGCTGCCGCGGCCCACGTGGTAATAGCCGCGCGACATGGAATAACGGATGATGTCCCAGGTGATCAGGAAATAGGACGAGAATCCCAGCGTGTGGATGATCTCCAGCTCATGAAGAACCCGCCGGCGGGCCTCGGGATTCTTTTTCCCGTAACGGTATTCCAGCCCTTCCAGGGCCAGCTTTTCGAGCAGCACCTTATCATCATTGCGGCTGCCCGTGAAGGTTTGCTTGTTTTTGATGCTGGTGAAATCGAACCCGATATGGCAGTCGAGGATCAGGGCCTCCGTGTTGCGGACGATCTGCGGGTAATCCTCGTAGGCGCACAGCAGCAGATCGGCCGGGATCATCACATCTTTGTCGGTGCCCATGTTTTCCGGGGTGAGTTTCGACAGCAGGGTGTTATGGTCGATGGCCCTCAGGTGGCGGTGGATGTCGAAATCCATGGCGCCGGCAAAACTCACCGGCTGCCATACGATCAGCCGGTCCTGGCGGTGGCGGTAAGGGGAGGAGAGAAGGCGGTTGAGCTCTCCCGGCCTCACCCCGATCAGTTCGTATTCCTTCAGCCGTCCCGGGCTGGTTATGCCATCCGTAAACGAACCATACATCGGTCAGCGCCGGCGCCCTTTCCGGCAGCGGATCCCCGCTTTCGTTGTGGGAGGTCAGGAACTCGTTCAGCGCCTGGAACCCCTTGTTGTTACGGGCCAGTCCCGTATACAGGTACCGGTCGCCGATCGCGGAACTCAATGCCGGCGATGGGATGAATGCCGTTTTCCAGGCACAGCTTCACGAAATCGATGATGCCCGTGGTATTGTTGATATCGGTAAGCGCCATCGCCTTCACCCCGTTCTTCAGGGCCTCTTCAACGATCTTCTCCGGCGGCATGGTGCCGTAGCGGAGACTGTAATATGAATGGGTGTTTAAATACATGCGGTAAATCTCAATTCTGAAACTTTCGGGCCAAACCCAGATCTCCAAACCGCTTTCATTCTTCCTCCTCATCGCTGATGTTTTCCCGCATGTCGCCCACGGCGCGGTGCACGGCATACCTGCCGAAACGGTTACGGAGCCGGTCGACGGCCAGGTAAAGGTTGACCATCTCGGGGGTATCTTCGAACATGTTGAGCTGCTGAACCCCCTGCACCAGGTGGCTGAACCTGACGCCGACCAGCCTGATAAGCATGCGCCGCTGGTAAAGCCGTTCAAAAAGTTCGCGGGCCACCGGGATCAGCACATGGTCGAAAGAGGTGTATTCGATCCTTTTCTGCAGCGTATGGGTGTCGAAATTGGAATACCGGATCTTCACCGTGACGCAGGAAGTCAGCCTTTCCTTTTTCCGGAGTTCATAGGCCAGTTTCTCGACCATGGCCGTGATCAGTTCGCGGAGCCGCAGCACGTCGGTGGTATCCTGGTCAAAGGTCCGTTCGGTACTGATCGACTTCCGCTCGGAATACTGCACCACCGGCGTATGATCGATGCCGTTGGCCCGCCGCCAGATCTCCATGCCGTTTTTGCCCAGCAGCTTTTCCATCATCTCCGGGGGGATCCGGCTCAGGGTGCCGACATGTGACGATCCCCATTGACCGCAGCAGGTGAAAGGTCTGATTCCCGATCATCGGGATCTTGCGGATCGGCAGGGGATCGAGAAAGGGCCTGACCAGGGTGCCGGGAACCTCCTTTCCCGCCATTCGGCTTGGCTTCGCCGGTGGCGATCTTACATACCGTTTTGTTCACCGACAAGCCCATAGGAAATCGGCAGCCCCGTCTCCCGGATGATCCGGTTCCTCAGCTCGTCGGTCCACTTCAGACACCCGAAAAACCGGTCCATCCCGCTGATATCAATGTAATGCTCATCAACCGAAGCCTTCTCATATACCGGCGCCTTTTCCGCAATCACCTCCGTCACCATCCGTGAATACCGCGAGTAAAGCTCCATGTCGCCGCGAATCACGACGGCCTCATTGCACAGATTGCGGGCCAGCTTCATCGGCATGGCCGAATGAACCCCGTAACGCCGCGCTTCATAACTGCAGCTGGCCACCACTCCACGGTCCGACGATCCGCCAATGATCACCGGCTTGCCGTTCAGACTGCTGTTCATCAGCCGCTCCACCGACACGAAAAACGTGTCCAGATCCATATGTACAATATTTCTTTCCATAACTCCTGGCAAATTCCAGATAACCCATCTTCACGATTCATGACCAAAACCGGGATGGTTAATTTTTTTCTCTTCTCTCTTGACTTGTTCGCTTTTTGTTTTACTTTTGATTAATTTTTAATCATTATTTCGATTATAATTTAATCATTTTTATGAGTTCAACCAAATTTTCGATGATTTTTTAACAACGGTCAAAGGGAAGGCGAAAGGTGAAATCGGGGCCTGTTTTTCCCTTTGGCGATAAACAAAACGCATCATGTATTTCAGTTCAAACATCAAACTGCTGCGCAAACGCAGAGGCAAAACCCAGGATGACCTGGCGTTTGCCCTGGGCCTGAAAAGACCGACGCTGAGCGGATATGAAAACGGCGTGGCCGAACCCGGCCTGGAAATCCTGCTGAAATTCTCTTCCTATTTTAACATTGCCCTGGATACCCTGCTGAAAATCGACCTGTCGACCCTCACCGAAAGCCAGCTGTACCAGCTCGAGCATGGTCAGGATGTTTACATCGCCGGGAAAGAACTCCGGATCCTGGCCACAACGGTCAACAAGGAAAATGAGGACAATATCGAACTGGTCCCGGAAAAAGCCAGGGCAGGGTATATCAACGGGTTCTCCGACCCGGAGTTCATCAGTGAACTCCAGGTCTTCCAGATGCCCTTCCTTTCTCCCAAAAAGAAATACCGCACCTTTCAGCTCAACGGCGATTCAATGCTGCCCATACCCGATAAGGCATGGGTGACGGGGGAATTCGTGCAGGACTGGAACACCATCCTGAACGGTGAGGCCTACATCATCCTGACACTCGACGATGGGATCGTCTTTAAAATCGCCGAAAATAAAATCAAGGAGGAAGGTCTTCTCACCCTGTTTTCCCTCAATCCGGTTTATGAGCCTTTTGATGTCGACGTCAGGGAAATCAGGGAGGTCTGGAGGTTTGTCCACTTCATCAGCTCGGAAATCCCCGATCCGGTCATGCCACATGATGAACTGGTGAAAACCGTCGCTGCACTCAAGCATGAGGTTGACCATATTAAGAAGAAGATGAAGAAATGAGGGGGAAACAGGCAGCATTCGCCGTTCATTATGTTAAACAGACAGGGCGGGGGTCAGTTCAGGAAATAATCGTTGTTCAGAAGATTCTCCTGTTCACGGAGCTTGACGAGGTAGTTCATCTGGGAGAGAAGGAACCGTTCCCGGCTCTCGTTCGTTCCCAGACTGATGAACCTGAATTTTTCCTCGGATGACATGTTCAGGGCCCTGGCAACATCATTGTGAAGAATCGTCATTTCCCTTGACATCTTTCAGGAATTCGGGATCCAGTTCACTGGTGTAACTCAGCAGCACTTTCAGTAACTCCCTGCTGCGAACCGGCTGATCATTGTTGAGGAGCTGGATCCTGCCGCCACTGTAAAGTTTTCCCGGGCAGGGGATCGTGGAAACTGACCACTTCAAAATTGTTCAGACCTTCCACCACGATTACCATCTCACCCATGGAATTCGTTGCAACGATCTGTTTGACCCTGACTTCGGAACCAAAAGCCTGCATCTCGGAGTTCTTCAGGAAGGGTATCCCGAAACTGTCCTTTCCTTCCCCGCAATCATTAATGAGTTGTTTGTAACGGGGTTCAAAAATCCTGAGCGGAAGGTCCTCTCCCGGAAGAAGGCTGATGTTCAACGGAAAGTAGGGTAATGTTCTCTTATCGTGGTCCATACAGGAGGTTTCTTTATCTATTCTTGAATAGGGACCCGTGTTGCCGGATGCATGATCTGCCGCATCCTTCATCCTCCGGAAACGTAACGGGACATATAGCATTGAAAACAATCAGATCTGACAAATGTTTATGATGCTTACAGATGATCGTGATTTTAATTTTTAACCGCCGATGTGCTATTTTGTTGAAATAAATCTGCCCAGGCAACAGCTTGAGGAACGGTTCCATGTTCCGATGCCTTTTGACTCCCGGTATATGCCGGGCTATTTCCTGAATGCCTTCTCAAAGCCCTATCTTCCGGTCATTACAAGCCAGGATCCCGACCGGATCCAGACTTTCCGCTGGGGCCTCATCCCGTTCTGGGTGAAAGATGAGCCCACGGCCGGCAAGATCAGCCTCCAAACCTGCAATGCCAGGGCCGAAACCCTCTGGGACAAACCCTCATTTCGCGAGGCCGCCAGGCATAAGCGTTGCCTCGTGCTGGCCCACGGCTTTTTTGAATGGTATTCAGCCCCTGGGAAGAAGATCCCTTTTTATATCCGGCGAAAAGACAACCAGCCTTTCGCCTTTGCGGGTTTGTACGATACCTGGACAAACCCGTCAACGGGGGAAATCACCAATTCCTTCAGCATTGTGACCACGAAGGCCAATGCCCTGCTCGAAAAAATTCATAATTCAAAAAAGCGGATGCCTGTCATTCTGCCCGCTTCCGGCGAAGCAGACTGGATCAGCCAGGGAAGCAGCCGGACCGATCTGACGCCAATGTTGGAGCCTTCTGATCCCACGCAACTCGATGCCTGGAGTATCTCCCGGAAAATCTCAGCCCGTGAGGTCGATCCTGCCGATGAAAGCCTGTTGGTCCCGGTGGACTACCCTGAAACGCAAGGACTTCTTTCAACTTGACCTGTAATTTTATTTAGATCTTATTTTAATTTTTAAAGCGGAACGTCTCGCAATTCCACTATATATGGAGTAAGTCAATGGAAAGGCCAATCTTTTTTTTAGATTTCTGCCCAACTTGGATTTTCGCACACAACAAATTACCCCGGTTCATGTTATATAGAATGAGGTCCAGACCACCCCACTCGTAGTTTTAGGTTTAGTTATTTTTTGGTTATTAGGTTCTTTTTCAGGCATGCATCAAACAAGATGCTTCTTTCAATGGTCTGGACCTCTTTTTTTTCTTCCCCAGGTTTTTCGTCCCTTTCACGGTTTCCACCTCCTTTAGATTTATCCATGTCTCCCGTTCATTTCACCAGGTCTGCCCCGCACCTGTTCTTCAGCTTTTTTTCCCGGAACCTTCCTTCTATTTGATCTCCTTCGTTTTCCCCTATTGTTAATAACCCCGTGGCACTCTCTCGTTGTTGGGACTGAATCTCTTCTGTTCCGGGCTGTTTAGCGTTATCAACAATTTGTTAATAACTCATGTCAATACAATGTTAAGATAAAACGTGGATTTTTTTTGGTGGGGTGGGTTGCACGGCGTACATTTGGTATACCAAGTGAGCGATAAAAGGTTGCTCCAGCGGAAGGGAAAGAGAAACGTTCTTCGGAACGGGGATCCGACCCTGAGGAAGTTCGAAGGAACAAACCTCCAAGCCAACGGAGCTATGCGGTAAAAGGGTTAAACCTTGAACCGTCCGGATGGAAGGAGTAAATCGTTTACGAGGATCTTTGAAACGTCTGGCTCTTTAAACAGAAACCCCTGATCCAGCCTTAAACAGCAGGAAAAAGTTTCACATCAGCCGGGGGAAGATCGTAAGACCCGATCCTGCCTGGTGGTTTAAAGAGATGTTTTCCCTGAAACCGCTTGCCGGGATGAAGGGAGAAAAAGGTTCCTCTTCAGAGACAGTTGAAATACCGTCAGGAATGAACCAGCCAGAATAACCGTAGCTTGGCATTGTTTAGCAGCTATGGCTGCTAAAGAATGAAATGGGAATGATTCCGAAAGGAGTGGTTCCCATTTTGGTTTTTATACCCCCCACCTGCCTCACCGGCATCTTCCTGTTTGATCAATTGTCGTATTTCTTGGACCAGTGCCGGGTATTATCCTTGTCAATCCATATTTTTATAAGGCGAATGCCGTCAAAGTCATCTTTTGGCACAGGACTTCGCATTGCTCAAAATACGCGTAATATTCTCATCATATGGATTTGTGAGCTCAAACAAAAATAGTGCAAAATGTGTTGATAAATACGGGCTTCATCATTTGTTGAAATATACCTTACTTTTGCCTGAATAATAGAATCTAATAATCAAAAATGTACTATTATGAGAGCAAATTTCCTGGTGAAATTCGTACTCTTTTTCTTTATCTTTTTCTTTGGTGAAATCGCTTTCAGCTTCTCCGATAAAGTGACGTCCAACAGCACCATTCAGGATGAGAATATTTCCTTCGCCCTTAATCTGGAAAACAGTGATTCCGATTTCGGCTATACCGAACAGGTCGATGTCCTGATGAATTCGTTCCTGGAAAAGTACCAGATCAAAGGCGCATCGGTGGCCGTTACCATTCACGACAGCCTTGTTTATGCCAAAGGATTCGGCTATGCCAATGAAGAAACGGGAGAAAAAGTGCAGCCCGGCCATCTCTTTCGGATTGCCAGCGTTTCCAAACTGATTACCGCCGTGGCCATTATGAAGCTTTATGAACAGAAGGTCCTGGATCTTGATGAAACGGTTTTCGGTCCTGAAGGGATCCTCAATGAAAGCGCATTTCTCGATTATAAGGATAAGCGGGTGGAGCAGATCACCATCCGCGATTTCTTAAATCATACCGGCGGATGGGACCGGATGAAAGGGGATCCCATGTTCAATTCCCTCTACATTGCCCGGATAATGCATGCCGATCCCCCGGCCGACCTGGACCTGGTGATCCGTTATGTGCTTTCCCAACCCCTTTCATTCGATCCCGGAACCACCTATTCCTATTCCAACTTCGGGTATGCCGTGCTTGGCAAAATCATCCAGGAAAAAACCGGCGTTCCCTACGAGGACTATGTCGTGATGAATATTCTCAAGCCCCTTGGCATTAATGATATGCACATCGGACACAGCCATTACTACGAAAAATATCCCAATGAAGTCCGTTACTATGAACCTGCCGGCTCCTCCAATGTCCCTGAATTTGATGGGTCGGGGAGGATGGTTCCCGCCGTCTACGGCGGAGATAATATCGAACTCCTTGGCGCGGCCGGCGGATGGGTCGCATCTGCCCCTGAACTGGCCAGGTTCATTGCCGTTATCGATGGCCACCAGGGGAAACCCGATATCCTGGAGAATGAAACCATTCACATGATGACCGATCCCATGGAAGCGGGGACAGGCCTTTTCGGCTGGAGGGGATCCGATAACTACGGAACCTGGTGGCGCACCGGGACGCTTGTCAGGGACGACGGCTCTGATCCTTCGCCTTGAAAACGGGGTGAACTGGATCGTCCTGCTGAATACTTCCGCTTATAAACAGGTCCGGATCCATCATAACCTGGCACGGATCATCTTCGCGGCCACCTACCGGATGAAAGAATGGCCCGACCAGGACCTCTTTGCCGTGAAAGAGACCTTTACACCCGGTCCGATCAGCGATGTTCCACCCCTGAATCCTGAACTTTGACCTGATGCGCCTTTCAGCCCTGTTAATTTTTTTGCATCCTGACCGAATTATGATAATTTTAGCCTCTGTAAGCAGTATACCAGAGGATGGAATTTATCAAATCTGAACAGACAGACCCCGGCGCATTAACGTCAATTCATTTCGATATTTTCATCGTTGCTGCCGGATACGAAAAACGTTGCACCTACCTGCTCGAACATTTCAGTATCAGTGCCGGGAGGAAAGATCGCCATTGCTTTCAAGGAGAAATCGAATGAACTCCACCGCAAGCACAATAACCAAGATCCTCCAGGATCACGGTTTCAGCTTCATTCGATTATCCGGCAACGACAGTACCAGCCTCGACAGGTTCCTGAACGACAACATCTTCGATACCGGGAAGAAGGATCTGAATATCCTGATCGATTACAGTTGCATGACAAAATTGTGGTATTCGACCATCATCAATTATTTCGTCAGCGATGAGAGCCTGTTTCATACCGTGAGAGCCTTCTTTTCCTATACGCCGGCTTCTTTCAATGCTCCCAAAAAAGTGAAAAGTCCCAAAAAAGCCGAATCCATCCATGTCGGAATGAAGAAGTTCGATCCCTCCAAACCCACGGCACTGGTCATCGGCCTCGGTTATGAAAAGGGGAGGGCCGAATATGTGCAAAAAAAAGTCAAACCCGATATGACCTGCCTCATGTATGCCGATCCTGCGCCCGACACCCAGTATGTGGAAAGCGTCTTCCGGATGAACCAGGAAATCATCAACGGGGTGGAGGTCCGGAACCTCATCAACTATCCCCTGGACAATCTCACCACGGATCAATGAACTGCTGACCAGCCTGTGTCTCGATCTGCGGCTTAAATATAATGTCATCCTTGCTCCCCTCGGACCCAAAGTTCATGCCCTGAGCTGCGTCCTGCTCTCAACCCGCTTTCCTGACGTTGATGTCTGGCGGATCAGCACCGGTTCCAGTGAATCGGCATACGACAGGACGGCTGGCGCGGATCCGCTGGTCCTGGAAGTCTCCTTCTGCAGTGATGATGAGGAGATCTGAGAGACCTTCCGCATTATTCCTTTCCCGGCCTTTCAGGAGCAGACCAACGCATATTTCTGACCTTCAGTCTCTATCCCTTTGGATCCGCAGGATCCGCGATATGACCGGCGGTCAGCACCTTTAAACAATTTATTTCATTTGTTGTTATCCTTCAATGGACTTCAGATCCATCACTTTCTAATTTAGAATGTATAACACCTTATTGATGTATACATAGCGCTTCGTGCAAAACCCAAATTTTTTATAAGCCTTAAAACGACAAATGAACTATGGCAAATTTTGAAATTGTAATGCCCAAAATGGGAGAAAGTATTGAAGAAGCAACGATTACGCGGTGGTTTGTGAAAGAAGGGGATAAGGTAGAGGAGGACGATGTCCTGCTGGAAATTGCCACCGATAAAGTTGATTCCGAAATTCCCTCCCCGGTAGAAGGCGTTGTTAAAAAACTCATGTATCAACAGGACGAAACGGTGGCGGTAGGTTCGGTCATTGCCGTCATCGATACCGAAGCCATGGCTGCCACTGAAGAGGAGGTGACAACCGCCGTTATCCAGGGAGCCACGCAAAAAGAAGTCCTGGCCGAGGAAGAACCCGTCCCGGGGCCTCTTCTCCAGGACTCGCAGGCAGTGTCCGGAGCTCCTGAAGAAGAAACGGCCAAAGCACCGGCTTCACGGTCGGGTGACCGGTTTTACTCCCCTCTGGTCAGGAAAATTGCCGAAGAAGAACACGTCAGCCAGTCCGAACTCGATGCCATCCAGGGCAGCGGTCTCAATGGACGTGTACAGAAAAAGGATATCCTTGATTATCTTGCTTCGCGGGAGTCCACGGGGGAAAAAGTTGTGAAGACGGCCTCCACGCATGAAAAAGCCGCTCAGGTAGCCTCACCTGTCCCCGAAAGACCAAAGGTTTCCGTTTCCGTTTCGGCACAGGATGAGATCATCCAGATGGACCGCATGCGTAAGCTTATCGCCGAACATATGGTCCGTTCCAAGCAGATCTCTGCCCATGTGACCAACATGCTCGAAGCGGATGTCACCAATGTCGTGAACTGGAGAAACCGTATCAAGGATGATTTCCTCAAACGTGAAGGACTGAAAATAACCTACCTTCCGGTCTTCCTCGAGGCCGCTGCCAAAGCCCTTAAGGATTTCCCCCTGATCAATTCATCCGTCGACGGAGAAAAGATCATTGTTAAAAAACGGATCAATATGGGCGTTGCCGTTTCCCTGCCGAACAACAATCTCATTGTCCCTGTCATCCGGAACATCGACAACCTTAACCTGCTGGGAATCACCCAGGAACTCAACCGGCTTGCCAATGCCGCCCGGACCAACAGCCTCAAACCTGACGAGATCCAGGACGGGACCTTCACCGTGACCAACTTCGGCTCATTCAGGAACACGATTGGCACACCCATCATCAACCAGCCACAGGTGGCTATCCTCGCCATCGGCGCTGTTGAAAAGAAACCGGCCGTGCTGGAGACCCCCGATGGTGACGTGATCGCCATCCGCCATAAAATGTTCCTGTCACTGACCTATGACCACAGGATCATCGATGGCTCCCTCGGCGGAGCCTACCTGAGAAAAGCCGCTGATTATATTGAAAATTTTGATGTTAACCGAACCGTCTAATGATCCAAAAATTGCTTCAGAATATGTCCAGACAAAAAAAATATCATATTAAGCACACCGAAAAGGAAACTCTCGAAAAATGGTTCCGGCTGATGACCCTTGGCCGTATCCTCGATGACCGGGCGCCGAACTACCTCAAGCAGGCGATCGGCTGGTCCTATCACGCACCCTTTGCCGGTCACGATGGCATTCAACTTGCCATTGGCCAGGTCTTCGACAGGGAAAACGACCATCTTTTCCCCTATTACAGGGATATGCTCACGGCCATATCGGCAGGACTCACTGCCGATGAAGTCATCCTGAACGGCATCTCCAAAGCTGCCGACCCGGCAAGCGGGGGCCGGCATATGTCGAACCACTTTGCCAAGCCCGAATGGAACATTCATAACACATCCTCCTGCACAGGAAACCATGCCCAGCAAGCCTCCGGCGTTGGCCGGGCGATGAAAAAATATGGCATGGGGGGGATCGTGATCAGCTCACAGGGCGAATCTTCCGTTTCGGAAGGCTATGTCTACGAAGCCATCAATGGGGCTTCCACTGAAGAGCTCCCGGTTCTTTTCGTCTTCCAGGATAACGGCTATGGAATTTCGGTGCCAAAAGCCGACCAGACAGCCAACCGGAAAGTGGCAAATAATTTCACGGGTTTCAAAAACCTGGCCATCTTCCATTGTAACGGTAAAGATGTCTTCGATTCGATGAACGTCATGTCCGAAGCCAAGGAATTCATCAAGGAACACGGGATTCCGGCCATCGTTCAGGCCAACTGCGTCAGGATTCATTCCCATTCCAACTCCGACAGGCACGAACTCTACCGCGATGACTATGAGATGAACTACGTCCAGCAGTACGACCCGCTGGCCAAATACAGGAGAATGCTGGTCCGCTATAACCGGTTCACCGAGGAAGAACTCACGGCCATTGAGGCGGAGATGAAAGACATGGTCAAAAAAGCCCATAAGAACGCCCTTTCATCCCCCGATCCCGACCCGGCTTCCATCTTTAAATTTGTAGTCCCTGATCCTTACGTTTCGGAAAAATACCCTGAAGGACTTCATGATGTTCAGGGCGACAAGCTGAAATTCATCGAAGCGCTCAACCAGACGCTGAAGGCCGAATTCCATCATAACCCCGATACCTTTCTTTGGGGACAGGATATTGCCAACAAAGATAAGGGTGGAATATTCAACGTGTCCAAAGGCATGCAACAGGAGTTTGGGAATGAACGGGTGTTCAATGCCCCGATCGCTGAAGACTATATTGTGGGCACAGCCAACGGGATGAGCCGTTTCAACGACAAGATCCGGATCGTGGTGGAAGGAGCCGAGTTTGCCGACTATTTCTGGCCGGCCATGGAACAGCTCGTTGATTCTTCACACGATTACTGGCGAAGCAATGGTAAGTTCTCACCGAACGTGACCATCCGGCTGGCCTCGGGAGGATATATCGGCGGCGGATTGTACCATTCACAAACCATTGAAGGGACGCTCACCACCCTGCCCGGCCTGCGCGTTGTTTATCCCTCTTTTGCCGATGATGCCGCCGGATTGCTCCGGATGTCCATCCGCTCGAGAGGAATAACCATGTTCCTGGAACCAAAAGCACTCTATAACAGTCCGAAAGCCGCCACGCCCGTGCCCGACGATTTTGAAGTCCCCTTTGGAAAAGCCCGGATCAGAAGGGAAGGGACCGACCTGTCCATGATCACCTACGGGAACACTACCCATATGTGCCTGGAGGCTGCAGAGAAACTTGCTGCCGAAGCTGGCATCAGCACCGAAGTGCTCGATCTGAGATCACTGAATCCCCTCGATGAGGAGGCCATCCTGGCGACGGTGAAAAAAACCGGTAAGGCACTGGTGGTCCATGAAGATAAGGTCTTTGCCGGTTTTGGCGGTGAAGTGGTTTCCCTGATCAATGAAAAAGCCTTTGAATACCTCGACGGCCCCGTAAAACGCGTCGGATCGACCTTTACCCCGGTGGGCTTTAACAGGATCCTCGAAAAGGCCATCCTTCCCAATACCGAAAAGATTCTGGATGCCGCCCGGGAATTGATCGGGTATTGAGAAGCATCACGTTCAAATCAACGGATAATTCAGAAATCACCGTGAAAATCCTCATAAACGCATGAAAAAAACAGCGATCATTTACAGTTTCAATACAGTGAAATCGGCAAAAATTGCCCAGAAAATTAAGGATGCCTTCGGCGACGATTCCATCGATATGCTCAACGCCGAAGAAATCAGTGCCGATAAATTCCTTGAGTATGATAACATCATCCTGGGTGTGCCGACCTGGTTCGACGGCGAACTGCCCAATTACTGGGATGAATTTCTTCCCGATCTCGAAGAGGCGGACATGAAAACCAAGACGGTCGCCATTTTCGGTCTCGGCGATCAGAAAGGCTATCCGGAAAATTTCGTCGACGGTATCGGCATCATGGCGGAATTCCTCGAGGAAAGAGGAGCGACGCTTGTCGGATATACTTCCGCCGATGATTACACCTTTGAAGGGTCACGGGCATTGAGGGATGGCAGGTTCTGCGGACTGGCGATCGATTATGAGAACCAGGCTTCGAAAAACAAGGAACGGATCCAGGCCTGGGTCAGCCAACTGAAGTCTGAACTCCAATCCTGATCACCAGGGGCATTCAGATCTTGTCTGCCCCTTTTATACACGGATTAGTGGATCAACAATGAATGTGACCACTCCCGGTCATCGCGGCAGGGGCCGGAAATTTTGTTCCCTTCCTGTCCCTGCGGTACGGCTTCTGTTTGTGACATTCACTGATTATTCCTAAACTGTTTGTGTAAATATTTGTTAATTATTTAATTCAAATCTGGGTTTTTAAGATAATTATTACTTTTTTTGCAAGAATGATTACAATTTTATCGGTTGGTGAATGAGACTTCTCCTTCCGGTATTTTTTTTATTTAATATTTAGGTCATGGCAAAAGACAAAGTTTATGTATTCGATACCACCCTGAGGGATGGAGAGCAGGTTCCCGGATGCCAGTTGAATACCGTTGAAAAAATTGAAGTGGCAAAGGCGCTTGAAGAGCTGGGTGTGGACATCATCGAGGCTGGTTTCCCGATTTCCAGTCCGGGTGATTTCAACTCGGTGATCGAAATTTCCAAGGCGGTCACTGAACCGACCATCTGTGCACTGACACGGGCGGTCAAAAAAGATATCGAGGTGGCGGCCGATGCGTTGAAGTTTGCCCGAAAGGGAAGGATCCACACAGGCATCGGGACATCCTACTACCATATCTATCATAAACTGAACAGCAACCCGGAGGAAATCATCGAACGGGCCGTTGAAGCCGTGAAATATGCCCGTACTTTTGTTGACGATGTCGAATTTTATGCAGAAGATGCCGGGAGAACCGAGAACAAGTACCTGGCCAGGGTTGTGGAAGCCGTCATCAAGGCCGGGGCCACCGTGGTCAATATACCTGATACCACGGGGTATACCCTCCCGGAAGAGTTTGGGAAGAAGATCCTGTATCTCAAGGAGCATGTCAAAGGTGTTGACAATATCATCCTGTCGACCCATTGCCATAACGATCTCGGAATGGCCACAGCCAATACCATTGCCGGTGTCATGAACGGTGCCCGCCAGGTGGAAGTCACCATTAACGGTATCGGGGAAAGGGCCGGGAACACTTCGCTCGAAGAGGTGGTCATGATCCTGAAATCGCGCAAAAACCTGGATCTTGGCACCGGGATCAATACCCGGAAGATCTACAGGACGAGCCGGCTGGTTTCCAACCTGATGCGCATGCCCGTGCAACCTAACAAGGCGATCGTCGGACGTAACGCCTTCGCCCACTCCTCGGGGATCCACCAGGATGGTGTGCTGAAGAAGAGGGAAAATTATGAGATCATCAATCCGAAAAGCGTTGGCGTCAATGAATCAGCGATCGTGCTGACCGCCAGGAGCGGAAGGGCAGCACTGAGGCACCGGCTTGAAAAAATCGGTTACAAGCTGCCGAAGGAGAAAATCGAAAAGATTTACGATGAATTCCTCACCCTGGCCGATCAGAAAAAAGATATCACCGACGATGATCTGATGATCCTCGCCGGTAAGGAAGCTAAGGAAGAGTCGCGGCGGATCCACCTGAGGAATCTGCAGGTCATATGCGGTAAAGGCACGCTTCCCACAGCAGCGGTCACCCTGGAGATCAACGGCCAGAAATCAACCGCCAACGGCCTTGGCAATGGCCCGATCGATGCTGCTTTCAGCGCCGTGAAACAAATCGTCTCGAAAAAAGTCAGACTGGAGGAATTCCTCATTCAGGCCATTACCAAGGGCAGTGACGATCTCGGGAAAGTTCATGTCCAGGTTGAACATAAAGGTGTCATGTATTACGGGTTCTCCGCTTCAACCGATATCGTGACGGCATCGGTGGAAGCTTATATCGATGCACTCAGCCAGATCGTCTGAGTCTTTCGGAACGTGTTATCCCGGTTCTGAATACGGAAAATATTGATTAACAATTTTTTAACGCCACGACGGGGATGGTTCTTTCCTCTCCCCGGCATATCAGGAAAATTTTAACGAATTATACAAATTCCCCGGTCATGCCGGGGAATTTCTTTGATAGCTGTTCATCGCGACCGGCATAAAGTTGTACCTGGCACCCTTTTTTTCGGGCATCCTACTGATTTACTGGGATAAACATTTTTTTTTGCCTCGTGTTGAATAAATAGCATGAATATGTTGTCTAAGCAAGTAAACGATCAAACAGAATTTGAACTCAGAGAGGATGATCGCCGGAGGGAAGAATCTGCTGAGCGTATTATAAATCTGGCAAGCAAATTTCAAAAGAACAGAATGAAAAAGATTTTATTAGCAGGAATAGTATGTCTGTTGTCCATTTCCATTTTTTCACAACCTCCGGCCAATCCACTCCGTAGTGGGATAGCCCCTGAAGGAACCATTAAGGGCCAGGTTATCGATGCCAAGACGAAGAAGCCCATGGAGTTTGCCAGCGTTGCCCTTTACCGGGCTAAAGATTCCACTCTCGTTACCGGTGGGATCTCCGGACCCGATGGATCGTTTACGTTGAAGAGCGTACCCGGCGGAAAATACTACCTGGTTGCCAATTTCATGGGTTACAACAAGAAGATGGTCAGCAATGTCCTGATCACCTCCGAGAAAAGTTCCTTTGATGCCGGCTCAATCATCCTGAACGAGGCCTCACAGAACATCGATGAGGTGGAAGTGATTGCCGATCAGCCCAGGGTCGAATACAAGATCGACCGGAAAGTGATCAATGTCGGTGAAGATATCAATGCTTCTACCGGTACCGCCGCAGATGTTCTGCAGAATACGCCTTCTGTTTCCGTCGACATCGACGGGAATGTCAGCCTGAGGGGAAGTACAAGTTTTACCGTCCTCATTGACGGCAAGCCCACTCCATTGTCGGGAAGCGACGCCCTTCAGCAGATCCCGGCCAGCGCCATCCGGAATATCGAGATCATCACCAACCCGAGTGCGAAATTTGATCCCGACGGAATGGCGGGTATCATCAATATCATTACCAAGAAGAATGCACTGCAGGGATTATCGGGTGTTTTCAATGCCAAACTGGGGACCAATGATAAATATTCCGGTGATTTCCTGCTGAGCTACCGGACACAAAAGTTCAATGTTTACGGCGGACTTACCTACCAGGACAATCATTATAATGGCTCTTACCTGTTTAACAGCCAGATCACCTCGCATGATACGACAAATTTCAACGATAAGGTCGGTGAACGGAATATGAGCCGGCAGGGACGGGAAGGAAAACTCGGACTGGATTATTATCTCAACGATAAGAATACGATCTCGCTCACCGGGGAATTGGGGAACCACCAGTTTGCGTTTGGCGGGCTGCAGAAGATCCATTATTATAACCAGCCAGGGATACTCGACCAGTATACACGAAGCGACAATAACAGCACCCACGGGGGAGACTATTACAATGCCAACCTTTCGTTCACACATAAATTCGATGACAAGGGCCATGAGCTGGTTGCCTACGCCAATTATTCAAAACAAAAGGGGAATGACAGTGATTTTCAGTATGAATACCCCACCGGAAGTGATTACCGAATGGATGACAGCGATTCTTCACGTTCCGCTTTCGGAACCAAATCGACCTCACCCGGCGACGAACATGAGTTCCGTGCCCAGGTCGACTACACCAAACCCCTCGGGGATGACGGACGCTTCCAGGCCGGTTACCAGACCAGGATCGATGACGAGTATGAAGCCTTTAACTTTTTCCGGTATCAGCCCGACAGCCCCCCTGCCAACCAGTGGATCCCGGATCCCACCTACTCAACAGGAAACAAATTTTACCGCGATATCCAGGCTGTATACGCCACCTATGGCAACAAGATCGGGAATTACCAGTTCCAGGCCGGACTGAGAGGAGAATACACCGACCGGCGCATAAAAGACGACCGCGCGGAAAAACCTTCCACCATTAACCGTTTCGACCTTTTCCCGACTCTGCACCTGGCCCGCAACTTCGAGAACGGTCACCAGGTCATGGTCTCCTACAGCCGGAGAATCAACCGTCCACGGGGATGGTATCTTGAACCGTTCATCACCTATATCGATGCTCACACCGTCCGGCGCGGGGATCCGAACATTCTTCCCGGAGTACCTGAATTCCTATGAACTCGGCTACCAGAAAACATTCGGAAAATCCTACGTTTCCTTCGAAGCCTATTACCGGAACACAGTCAATAAAATTGACCGGATCATCCAGGTCTACGACGCACAGAAGAATATCCTGATGCAGACCTTCAGCAATGTTGCCACCGACAATTCCCTGGGAGCCGAACTGATGATTGACTATAATCAACTGAAATGGCTCGATCTGAACCTGAGCGGATCCTTGTACCGGTATTCGGAAAACGGGAAACTCGAAGGGGTGAATATTTCGAAAAATAGCACTAACTGGGATTCACGTCTTAACGCCACCTTCAATTTTTCAACCAAAACCCGACTCCAGATGCAGGCATACTATAACGGCCCTTCGGTTACCATCCAGGGAACGGAGAAGGGATCTTTCTTCACCAACCTGGCCCTCAGGCACGATTTCCTCGACAGGAAACTCTCTGCCACTCTGCAGGTCAGGGACGTATTGGGGACCATGAAACATGAATCCACCTCATACGGAACGGGCTTCAGTACCTATATGAGGTTCAGCCACGAACCCCGTGTGCTTATGCTCTCGCTCAGCTATAAACTCAATAATTTCAAACAGCGGCGCCCGGCCGAAAATAGTGAAGGACAGGATATGGGCGGGGAAGGCGAAGTCTTCTGACCCGTCAGCGAATGGGCCTGACCAGCTCTGAAAAGACATATAAAGCATTACCGCGAAAAGCTTTTGACGCGCGTAATTTTAGAAAAGTAGGTTTGATCCGGGAATCGGGTGAATTTTCATCTGATTTCCGGATTTTTTTTCATGACCGGAGCACACCCGGAAATGCCTGCAAAATCCATCCAGACAACTATTGAAACGTTTTTTTGTTTTTATATATATTACACTGCCTACGACTTCACTTACATGAGAAAATTATTGATCAGGTACCTTCTTCTGGCTGGGTTGGTCATCTCCGCTCAAAATTTCAGGGCGGCAGATCCGGTTGATGTCCGTTCACTAACGTTGTCGGGATTTGTCCGCGATGCCGCTACGGGCGAGGAACTGATCGGGGCGAATGTCTTTGTTAAAAAACTTGGGTCGGGTACGATCACCAATAAATTCGGGTATTATTCCCTGACACTCCCCGCCAGTGAATACCAGGTCTCCTATTCCTATGTCGGTTACGGATCGGTGAGCAAAACCATTGACCTCCTGGCTGATACCGATCATCAATATTTATCTTTCCGAAAGTCCGTCCCGGCTCGATGAGGTGGTGATCAGTCAAAAGGGAAAAAACAACAACATCACGAGCATGGAAACCGGCACGGTGAAACTTCCCATTCAGTCCATTAAAAATATCCCGGCATTCATGGGCGAGACCGACATCATCAAGGCCATTGAGATGCTGCCCGGCGTCAAGGCGACTTCGGAAGGCTCATCGGGTTTTAGCGTACGGGGCGGGAACATTGATCAAAACCTCATCCTCCTCGACGAGGCCACTGTTTACAATGCCTCGCATTTTTTAGGCTTTTTCTCCATCTTCAATGAAGATGCCATCAAGGATGTCAAACTCTACAAGGGTGATATCCCGGCCAGTGACGGGGGCCGGTTGTCTTCTCTGCTCGATGTCAGGATGAAGTCGGGCAGTGTCAAAAAATTCAGTTCCGAAGGGGGTATTGGCACCATTTCCAGCCGGCTGACCCTGGAAATCCCCGTGGTGCGCGATAAAACCTCGGTCCTTGTTTCCGGTCGCCGGACTTATGCCGATCTGTTCCTTCCTCTCTCCAACAACAAGGATATCGCCAATAATAAACTCTACTTCTATGATCTGAATTTTAAGGTGAACCAGATCTTCAACAATAACAACCGGTTATTATATTTCCGGTTATACGGGACGGGATGTCTTCAAGAACCAGTTTGCCGGGTTGCATTACGGCAACCGGACGTTCACCATCGAGTGGAACCACCTTTTCTCGCCCAGGTTATTTTCAAACTTCGCGCTGGTCGGCTCAGCGATACAAATACATGCTGGGAACGCCCAGCGGCCGGGCCGATTCTTTCGATTGGAATTCGGGAGTGGATGATTACGGCGTTAAAGGCCGATTGGACGTATTTCGCCAGTCCCGTTTCCACCTTTAAATTCGGGCTGAGCTCCATTTACCATCATTTCACCCCGGGGATCATCAGGGGCACCGGTGAAAGCAGTCTCTTCAACGAATTCAGGATCCCGGACAATAATGCGCTCGAACATGCGGTCTATGTCTCGGATGAAGAAAAACTGGGATACCGGTTGTCGATCAGGTATGGCCTCCGGTTGTCTGTTTTTCAAAATATCGGGAAAGGCACGGTTTACCACTTCAATGATGCCTTTCAGTCTACGGATTCAACCGTCTATCCGGCAGGGAAGATCTTCAATACCTATGCAGGACTTGAACCCAGGCTCATGCTTAATTACACGCTGAATGAGAATAATTCGCTCAAGGCTTCGTATTCCCGGACCAGACAATATGTCCAGCTCGCTGAAAACTCGGTTTCCGGAACTCCGCTGGCTGTCTGGTTCCCCGCCAGTCCCAATGTCAGACCCCAGATGTCCGACCAGTTCTCGGCCGGGATTTTTCCGGGATTTCCGGGATCATACCATTGAAACCTCGGTGGAACTGTATTACAAGACCATGCATCACACCATCGATTTCAGAGATCATGCCGTCCTGTTGCTTAACCCGAAACTCGAAGGGGAAATCCGGACCGGCAGGGCATGGGCATACGGTGCTGAATTCCTGGTCAAACTGAACCTGGAAGATCTCAGCGGATGGGTCAGCTATACCCTTTCCAAGGCCCGCAACAAAATCCCTGCAGTGAACCAGGGCGAAGCGTACAATGCCGCCTATGACAGGCCGAATGACGTATCGGTGGTATTGAACTATAAGATCACTGAGCGACTCCGTTTTGGAGCGAACTGGATCTTTATGTCGGGTCAGCCGGTCACTTTCCCCGTTGGGCGCTATGTTATCCTGAGGAAAGTACTGCCCGTCTACTCGAAACGCAATGAATACCGTTTTGAGGACTACCACAGGCTGGATCTTTCCTTCACATTGTCAAACCGGGAAAAATCCGGGAAAAACCTGGCATTCGGAGTGGAGCCTTTCGGTGTACAATGCCTACGGCCGCAAAAACACATGGGCGATCAATTTCGTCCAGGAGGTCGATAACCCGATGTGACATACGCCGAAAAAACCTACCTGTTTTCGATCATCCCGGCGATCACTTATAATTTCAAATTTTGAGCTATGCGACAGATCAACGGTCTAATCCTCTTTACTGCCCTTTTTCTCCTTGCTTCGTGCACGGAAAGGATCAATGACCTTCAGCTCGATAATACCTATACGAGGCTTACCGTGTATGGCGAACTGACCGACGAACCGGGCCATCCGTGGGTGAGGCTGACCACCACTGCCGATTATTTTATTAACAAGCCTTCCCCGACTGTTTCCGGGGCAACTGTCTATATCATTGACGGAAAAGATACGGTCTACCTTCCCGAAGAGGAGCATGAATAAAGGGCTCTACCGGACCCGGATTGCCTTCCAGGGTAAGGCGGGAAAAACCTATCGCCTGGGGATCGAAAATGTGGATGTCAACCACGACGGCAGATTGGAAACCTATCATGCAGAATCGTATCTTCCGCCGGTGAACCCCATCGACAGCATTACCCTCAAATATACAAGATACAGTTTCGCTTCGGGCTGGGAAGTGAAGATCTGGGCCTGGGACCCCGCGGGCGTAAAAAATTACTATGCCTTCAAAGCGCTCAAAAACGGCATCCTTCTTACCAACAGGCTTTCGGAGTATGTTGTTCAGAGTGATGATCTTTTCGACGGCAATTTTACCTATGGCATTACCGCCCAGTTTCTGAACGATGAAAATGCGACTGAAAAAGCTTATCCTGGCGATACCATCACTCTGGAGATCAATGGACTGACCTATGATTATTACCGGTTCATCCATGGAGGCCCAGGCCGAATCCTTTGGGAACAATCCGCTTTTTTCCGGGCCACCGGCAAATATCATCGGAAATATTTCCGGAAAGGCGCTCGGTTTTTTTGCGGTGTATTCCGTCTCGAGAGCCAGTGCCATCGTTCCGTCCTATTCTTCAGGACAATAGACCAGTTTTAACATTGTTTTCGTGCATTATTTCATCAAAACCATTTATCTTTGCTTATCTGGAATAATTATAAATAACGCCATGAAAACACTGAAAATTATCGGAACAATCGTACTGGGACTCGTGCTGATCTTTTTTGTTGCTGGCATTTTCCTCCCAAAGAAAGTCTATTTCGAAGAGTCCAAAGTGATCCCGGTCGATCCCGTTGCCGCCTATCCCCAGGTGAATAATCTGCATAACTGGGAAAGATGGTCTCCCTGGGTCAGAGATGGATCCGGGGATGAAACTGACCTATTCGGGTCCGGCTGAAGGGATGGGTTCGGCCTACAGCTGGGAAGGTCCGGTGACCGGAACAGGCAAGCTGACGATACTGAGCAGTAATCCCTATAACAATGTGCATTTTTCCCTTGAATTCGACGGGAAAGGAACCTCCGAAGGCGGCTTTAATTTCGAAGGGGTTTCCGGAGGCACCCGGGTGAGCTGGTACATGGAAATGACAGATCTCAAATACCCTTTCCAGAGGTGGTTTGGACTGATGATGCCGGGAATGATGAAGAAGGATTTCCGTCATGGCCTCGACAACATGGAAAAAGTCCTGCTGAACTGATTATTTTCTGAACCTGAGCGATGAATTCCGTGTTTACTTTTAAATGTAAACACATCCATCCATGCAGAAACCGGATAATCACCTCATCGTCATCTTTGGCGCTTCAGGTGATCTGACAAGACGGAAGTTAATCCCCGCACTCAACAATCTCTATGATCAGGGACTGATGCCTGAGCAGTTTTGCTATTTTAGGGCTGGGCCGTACAGAATTCGATGATCAGACTTTCCGGGAAGAAATGCGGAAATCACTGGCGAAATTTTCTTCTGACACGGAGGTGCATGATGACTTCATCCGCATGCTGCATTACCTTCCGCTCGATTACACCGACAAAGAATCTTTCGGGCACCTGAAGGAATATATCCGTGATCTGGCCGGATCCGTCCCCTTTGGGAATAATATCCTGTTTTACCTGGCTACTCCTCCCGGTCTTTATGAAGTGATCCCGGAGAACCTTTCGGCGGTTGGACTGAACCGGAAAGGTTACAAGCTGATCGTCGAAAAACCCTTTGGCACCGACCTGGCATCGGCCCGCCGACTGAATGATCATTTACTGGAACATTTCACGGAAGACCAGATTTACCGCATCGATCACTACCTTGGAAAGGAAACGGTCCAGAATATCCTGGTCACCCGGTTCTCCAACAACATCTACGAACCGCTCTGGAACCGCAATTACATTCATCACGTGGAAATTACCAGTGCCGAATCGATCGGCGTAGGCAAGAGGGGAGGGTACTATGATCATTCGGGAGCATTGCGGGATATGGTCCAGAATCATCTTCTCCAACTCGTCGGACTGGTGGCGATGGAACCTCCTGTCAATGCCGATGCAGCTTCGATCCGCAGTGAAATGGTGAAAGTCTTTAAGTCGCTGCGTCCCCTGGATCAGGAATCCATCGCCAGAAATGTCATCCGCGGCCAGTATTCAGGAAGTACCATCCGGGGAGAGAAAGTGCCCGGTTACCGGGAAGAAGAGGGCGTTGATCCCGGTTCGCGCACCGAGACCTTTGTGGCCATGAAGTTTTTCATCGATAACTGGCGATGGAACGGCGTCCCGTTTTATGTCAGGACTGGCAAACGTCTGCCCACCAAGGTCACCGAACTGGTCATCCATTTCAAACCGACACCGCAGCATATCTTCTGCAATAGATTGGGCGAACGCAGTGAGTCGAACCAGTTCATCATCCGGATCCAGCCTGATGAAGGGATCCTGATGAAATTCGGAATGAAGATCCCGGGTGCCGGTTTCAATGTTCAGACGGTCGACATGGATTTTCACTACGCTTCCCTCTCGGGGGAAAGACTTCCGGAGGCATACGAACGGCTGCTCCACGATTGCCTGGTGAATGATCCCACCTTGTACTCCCGCGGTGATGCCGTGGAGACGACATGGAAATTCATCGAGCCGGTCCTGGACCTCTGGCAAGGAAATAATGGTGTTCCTCTTTACGGCTATCCTGCAGGTACCTGGGGGCCGAAAATCGCCGATTCACTCATCGAGGAACCCGATCTGACCTGGCGCTACCCAAGCAAAAATTTATCCAATGACGGCGTATACCATGAATTATAACGAAATGGCCACCGTGGAGGTCTTCCCTTCTTCCGGTGACCTGGCTGATGCCTTCCTTCACCGGCTGGCCCTCGATATCCTGAAGGAGGCTGGAAACGGGAATGACTACCACATTGCCCTCTCCGGAGGTTCCACCCCGTTGGAAATTTTCCAGCGGACCCCTTCCGGATGGGGATCGCAGGTCCTTCTCCGAAGGATGAAACTTTACTGGGGTGATGAACGTTGCGTCCCTCCCGGGAGTGACCAGAGCAATTACGGTAACGCACAACGGGAATGGTTCTCCCGGATCACGGTCCCCGGCTCCAATATCCACCGGATCCATGGCGAAGATGATCCGGAAACGGAAGCCCGGCGTTATGAGGCAGAATTGAGAAAACTCCCAGCCAGGAACGGATTGCCTTGTTTCGACCTCGTTATGCTAGGTGTGGGTGAGGATGGGCATACCGCATCGATCTTTCCCGGGTATATGGACCTGATGTCTTCCGGCAGGCTGGTGGCCGTCACCAAACATCCGGGTTCGGGTCAGAACCGGATCACACTCACCGGGCCTGTGCTGAACAATGCCCGGCATGTCCTGTTTCTGGCCACCGGAAGCCGGAAAGAGAAAATTCTCAGGGACATATTTTCCGATACAGCCAAAGCGCAGGAGTACCCGGCTTATCATATCCGGCCGAAGGGCCGGCTGAGCTGGTATCTCGATTCCGCAGCGGGGAGCTGGTACGCTGGTTCCTAAATCAAAAAACGCAGGCCTTTTCGACCTGCGTTTCGTGTTGAACTTTCTTTTTCTAAGCTTTCTCCATGGATTGCAGACTGGAGCGGTGGGGCTTCCGAACCATTAGTAGATCTCCACCTGGCTTCTCCGTTTGACGTCGATCTCGGGCTTATCCTGCCACAGGCTGACCAGTCCGGTTACGGCGATATATCTGTTGGTGAAGAAGCGTTCGGGCCGCCGGCTGAACCTCCGTGCATCACGTCCTTCAAGAACGACACTGAAATCCTGGTAGGGGTAGGGCCCGCCGAAGTAGAGAAAATACTCGTCACTTTCGGGTGAATACCAGGTCTCGGAAACCATCCCGTAAACCCGTGTGACTTCGCCGATATATCCGGCTGCATCGTAGGAAGAAATGGTGTGGATGGTGTAACCGAAAGGATAGTACCAGTAGTGGAATTCGGGATACCAGACACTGTACTGGCGGTACATCGGTTCGTTCCAGATGATATTGATGGTGGGGGGTACCCGGTAAGGATTGTGGCTCCTTCGGTATTCAATGGGTCTCTCAACGTAGTTGACATGGGGTGTTGTCCTGACAACCCTGCGGGGAGCCGGTGTGGTGTATACCCGTCGCTGTTCGGTATAGGTTTCACCGCGCTTGGGATCATAGGTGATCTTCGCCGACGAATGATTGACTGCCGTGTGACCGCTGGTTGTGCGGGGAGGCCGGTTGTAACTGTTCCCGCGACTGGGAGCACCGTTGTCATGGGTGACGGGAGTGGACCGGTTCACCCTGGTATTTCCATTGGTGCGGGAAGGCTGACTGACTTCACGGTTGGACGGTGTGACCGTACTCCGGCTGCGGTTATCCGAAGCATTTGGGGCGGTGGCGGGCCGGGATGCCGGGCGGCTGTTTTCTCTTGACGGTGCAGCAGCCGGCTGTGTAGTCTGTGATGAACTGCGGTCGGGCCTGTTCACGTTTGAACTGGGTCGGACAGCCTTGTTGTCAGTGCGGGCAGGCTTGGTCGTAGAACGGGTCTCCGTGCGGGCGGCCTTTTTGGTTTCGGTTGTCGCAGGCTTCCTCTCCCGGGTGGTACCCCTTTCTGTGGTGTTCTGTGCATTCATCCCGAATGCGATGAACATCATGGCAGATAATATCAGTAATTTTTTCATGGCTCTGGTTTATTTGCAGGAATCCGGCCGACCAGTCTTTGAGCCGGTTTCTCTATTGGTTTTTTTTCTTCAAATAACGTTATGTTCGATTGAAATCAAAATCTTTGCCAAAATGAGGCGAAGTGGCGACTAACGTAAATATATTTTGTTAAAAGTCTCATTATAAAGATTTTAAATATATACCTTTCGATGATTGCCGTCTGTTTTTTATTCGAATATAATTATATTAAATTTAACAGCTAGATTTTCATTTATGATGTATTACAGTCCGTCGGAAAAAGATGTTGCTGACAGCATCAAGTACGCCAGTTATATCCAGAATGCACTGATGCCGGATGCCACGGAGTTCAGGAAGACCCTTCCCGAAAGCTTCGTCCTCTACCGGCCCCGTGATACCGTAAGTGGAGATTTTTACTGGATCTCGAAAATAAAGGACCGTATTGCCTTAACGGCCGCCGATTGTACAGGACATGGTGTGCCAGGTGCTTTCATGAGCATTATGGGAATAAATTTCTTAAATCAGGTGGTTTCCCATGGCATCCCGCCCTCACACCAAATGCTCAATAAACTCCGGGAACACGTCATGAAAGCCCTGCACCAGAACGGCAGCCAGGATGAACAAAAGGACGGCATCGACATGGCCCTGTGCATTATCGATCTGGAAAAGAAGCATATCGAATTCTCCGGTGCCAATAATCCCCTGATTTATTTTCATAATGGGGAACTGGACGTTATTAAAGGCGACCGGATGCCGATCGGTGTCAGTCCCGTGGAGGAACAATCCTTCACCCGGCATGTCCTGCCCTTTTCCAGACTGGATTCCTTCTATATCTTTTCCGATGGTTATTCCGACCAGTTCGGAGGGTACCGGTATAAAAAGTTGAAATTCAAAGGATTTAAAAAGGTACTCCGTGAGGCTGACCAGCTTGATTTTTCCCTTCGTGAAGAGTATCTTAACTCAGAATTGGTCAAATGGAAAGGGAAATACGAACAAATCGACGACATTCTCGTAATTGGAATTGGATTAGAACCATTTAAGTAATGAAGCTCAGCGCATTCAGAATTAAAAATTACAGGTCCATCATCGATACCGGCTGGACAAAACTGGCTCCGGACAATATCACCACGCTTATCGGACAGAATGAATCCGGCAAAACTTCCATCCTGGAGGGTTTGAACAGTTTTTTCAACGGGAAGATCAACGATGATATCCTCCGGAGTGATCTCACGTTTCCCGAAGCGTCCTGTTGCTTCCTCCTCACCGAGGAGGAAACCACCCGGATCACGGAGGAAACCCAGCTTCATCCCAAGATTGCCGTGCATCTGAAAAATACCGGCATGATCACCCTCAACAGGAGATGGCTGAATAAGAACAATTCTGAACTTTTTTACGGCGATGACGAAATGCTCAGGGAATACCGGAGTATCGAGGAGGAAGCCGTCAGGCAGGAGAAGGATCTGCTCGGAAGAGTCAATGCCATCATCAGCGATACCTCTGCTCTCATCGAGAAAGTGAACGGGGAAGAGGAAGAACGAAATCGGCTGGAATCCGAACTGGCCGGCATCAGGATGAGGATCGAGAAACTCGAAAGACTGGTGCAGAAATCACGGAACAGTAAAAAAGTCGAGGCTGCCAAAAATGAACTTTATGAACTGACCAGGAACGAAGGACTCCTTCGAATACGGTTTGACAAAATTGATGCGTCGTATAAAAAGAAGAGCGGGAAACTCAGTTCGCTCATCGGCGTTTCCGGCTATGCCGAGCGATTTACCCAATCCCGCCAGGCGCATTATGATGCCATCGATGCCCGGTCGGAAATTATCGGTAAAATCGATGATATCAGGGAAAGGATGCTGTTCACGGGAGAGGAACGAAGCATCCATCAGTTAAAGACTGATCTCCGCACTCTCACCAGCCGGCTTTCAGAAAATCAGGAGGAAATTAAGGAGTGCGCGAACTCCTACCAGTTTGCACGGGAATGTTTCAGGCTCGTCCTACAGAACCAGAACGGTGACGACATTGAAGCCCTGGCCTGGGATAATCTTGAGCGGCAGGAAAACGGGAAGATGTTCGAAGTGGCAGGCGACGTTCTTTTCAACTATATTCCGGATTTCAAGCTTTTCGAGGACTTCAGCAGCCTCCTGCCAAACCGTATCGACCTTGAAGATATCCTGAATATGGATTCCGAGGTTGAAGGTTATAATGCAGCCCGGAACTTCCTGATCGTCTCGGGGCTCGATGCCAGTTTTTTCCAGGCGACCAACGACAGGATCCTCAAACAGAAAATCGAAAATCTGAACGGGGAGATTACCCTGAATTTCCAGGGCTACTGGCGGCAAAACCTGGGAAAGAACAACAAGATCAGGCTGAATTTCGAACTGGAGCACTACGATTTTAACCACCCGTTCAAGAAGGGCAAACCCTATCTCGAATTCTGGATCAAGGATGAGCATGAGAGGCTCTATCCTAAACAAAGAAGCCGGGGAGTGCGCTGGTTCCTCTCATTCTTCCTCGAGCTTAAAGCCACTGCCCTGGAAAACAGCCGGAAAGGAAAAATCCTCCTGATCGACGAGCCGGGCCTGAGTCTTCATGCCAGAGCACAGGAAGATGTGCTCAAAGTCTTTGAGGATCTGAAGGAAAATATCCAGATCATCTACTCCACACATTCACCCCACCTGGTGAACACCGAAAAGATCTACCGCCTGCTTGCCGTCCAGAGAGCCAATGAATACGACGACCGGTCGGAAACCCGGGTTTTCGATGCACATTCCCTCTCTGGATGTGTCGGGAGATACACTTTCCCCGATCTATACCCTTCTCGGTTCCCAGATCAGTGAGAGCAATTTTATCCGGGAACGGAATAACATCATTGTGGAAGACACATCAATGTTCTATTACCTTAAGGTCCTGATGGATATTTTCGAACCGGGAAAGACAATCTATATCCTGCCGGCTACCGGGATCCCCTCGGTGGTGACCCTCGTGAACCTGATGACCGGTTGGAAACTCGGTTATGGCGTATTGCTCTGCGACACCTCTGAATCCAGGGAAGTGGTGAAGGAACTTTCGGAAAATATCCTGATGGTGACGAAAAAAGATAATTGGAAACCCGTCGGGATCATCGAAGGCTTCAGGGGAATCGAGGACCTGTTTTCGACCATTGACTTCAAGAAGTATGTTCTTGGAAAGCGCACCGGAATCACCGAAAGCAACCTTGAATTCATTGAAAACAACAAACTGAGCCGATCCTCACTGGCCACTTCCTTCGCCCTGAAATACCAGAATGGCGGCCTTGCTCCGGATGATTTCGATGATGAATCAAAGGAAAATTTCAGGAAATTGACACGTCAGGTCCTCGGGTTGGTGCCCGAATGAAAGAACTGTTCCAGTTTTTCGTTCACCGGGAGGATGTAGGGATAAAGTTTACAGGCCACGCAATAACCAAAAACCAGCTCCAGGAAACTGAACAGCCCGAGAATGGCGATGGGGATAAGGGCATAAACAACGGACCCCGAAATCATCAGGATCATCGCCAGTGCCGAAAGGAATAACCCCACGCGGGCTGCAAAGATCTTCGGACCGGCATTGATCATCCGGCGCTCGAGCGAAAGAATGCCCACCATGTACTGGTTGAGATGGATGACCGGGCTGAGTCTTCCCTCATAAATATTCCGTAACAGAAAATCAAAAAACAGGATGACCGTAAATGCAACGTTCCCTGTGAACAGGCAGGCGGCAACAAAAAAGACGGTGAACGCTGCGTTCATGCGGGTTACATTTTCATTCATCTTCCTGGATGATACCGGGCAAATTCTGACCATAATACATTCCTCCTCATTTAATGTGCCCGCAAAGATGTGCAAACACGTTTATGATTCAATAACAACCGTCAACTTTAAATGTTTTTTAACATATCAGATAACGGAGTCTTCAATCAGAAAATTATGTGGCCGGATGAAAAAAGAGGGGCGAGAAGGGGAAGCGGGGACATCCTTCGGGCATAAAAAACCCCCGGTCGGGAAACCGGGGGCAGAGGTTAAAGGTTCTTTGCACATCAAAGCTCATTGGGCGCTTTTCCGTCGCGCCAGTGTTGCTCAATTTCTTCCAGAGTGATACCCTTCGTTTCAGGAATATACTTGATCCCCCAAAGGATACCCAGGACCGCGATAATCGCATAGACGAAGAACGCGCCTGCCGGGTTTGGATCGGGACCCTTGGAGCCCGGGTTAACGATCTCCATTCCCGGACCGGTGAATAACCAGGCCAGTTTCAGGAAGGTGAACGTAACGACAGCATTGAAGAGCCAGTTTGCGAGTGATCCGATACTCATGCCAAGTCCTCTGACTTTCAGCGGGAAGATCTCGGAGATGATCAGCCAGCCAAGTGGCCCCAGACTAATCGCGAAGAAAAGAATGTAAACGAGAATACTGGCGACGGTGATGTATTTGAGGGAGGACCCGAGGCTGTCTTTCAGGAGGAAGAAGGTACCCAGGGCAGCCAGCGATACAGCCATTCCCGTCAGTCCGATGAAATACAGTTTTCGTCGGCCGAGTTTGTCGATGAGGAACATGGACAGAACCGTGGCCAGGACATTGACGGCACCGACGATGATCGTGGCGGCAATGGCTGCCTTTGCCCCCGCGAAACCAGCAATGATAAAGACGGTGGGGGCATAGTAAATGATGGTGTTGATACCGACGAATTGTTGCACGAACATGATTCCGATGGCAATAATGAGAGCGTTCCTGAGCCATGGTTTGAAAATCTCTGTCCAGTCGGTGGCCTGCAATTCATCGCGGCGGATGTCTTCTTTAATCTTTTTGATGGCCACTTCGACCAGCGCCGGGTCCTCGACGCGGGCAAGAATCTTCCGGCCTTTTTCATCCTTCCCCTTACCGATAAGGAAACGCGGAGTTTCAGGAAGGAAAATCATACCGATAAAGAGAATCAGTGCCGGGAAAACACCGACATAAAACATCCAACGCCATGAGAACGGGTTTGATTCATCGGCCAGTGCGTGATCACTGAAATAGGAAACCAGGATCCCGATGGTGATCATCAGCTGGAATGATGAAACCAGGGCGCCACGGATTTTGGTTGGAGATATTTCCGAAATGTAAAGCGGAACAGTGAAGGAAGAAATACCGATGGCAATACCAATGATGACCCGACTTACGGAAAGTAATGCCGGACTTGTTGATGCCCCGGTCAGGACCGAACCTACTGCGAAAATAATGGAGGTGGCAATGATCACCTTTTTTCTTCCGAAATTATCGGTGATCCGACCGGAAGAAAGTGCTCCAAGAACGGCACCGATCAGCGCCGCAGTGGTGACCCACTCTTCGGCACCCGTTGATAAGTCCCAGCTCTTCTTCAGAAAGGGAAGGGCTCCTGAAATGACCCCAGTGTCAAAGCCGAATAACAGTCCGCCGGTGGAGGCCACCGCTGCTATCACAATGACAAGAGCCATGTTTTGCTTGTTTTCCTTTTTAGCCATAGTCAGTAATTAGTTTTATTTTTACAGGCAACTAAGATACAAACATCTGATAATTCTCCTCTGAAATGTTAATAAATAATGAAAATTATGTCCCCCGGAATTGAACAAAACCATGGTGATCAATATCACCATTTGGGGTAAGGGATATCACCTTTTTTACGTTCCGTGAAAAAAGAAGAAAGCTAAATTTGTGGTGTTCCTGTCAGGAAATAACGGTTCCGGGAATACGGTGATTATTTCGCCGTGAGATTCAGAGTTATATGATTAGAGCTAAAAAGAGAGGTTGTCATGGGCCTCTCTTTTTTTTGGGGGAGTGGATAAAAAACAGGCATTTCTTTCTGTGTATTTCGTAAATTGATCCGGCCAACGGTCAACACCGTTTTGGGTTAAAATGAAAAACCTTAATCACTTCCCTTCTAAAACTAAACACGATGAGTATTAAAAACACAGCGGGACCAGGTTGGATCCGCGCTCTCACCCTTCCCGCCATTATTGCTGTTGTCGTTTTCTCAGGCACCGGGATAACCGGCTGTTTAAGCCATGCCGGCGTTAAAAACGATACCATCAGTCTCTTTAACGGACACGACCTGAATGATTGGGTCATTGTGCTGAAAGACAGCCTGGCTCCGCCCGATTCCACGTTCTTTGTTTCAGACGGAGTTATCCGGTCCACCGGAACCCCCTTTGGTTATGTCCGGACGAAGGACAAATATGCAAATTACCATCTGTCCCTTGAATGGAGATGGCCGCAAGACCCGGGGAACAGCGGGGTTTTCCTGCATGTCAACAACGATAAGGTTTTCCCCGAATGCTTGGAATGTCAGTTATTCCATGATCATGCAGGCGATTTCATCGCCATGGGTGACCTGGATTTCAGCCAGCGGATCGACAAGAACTCTAAGGTTGTCAATAAATTACACGAAAGCTCGGAAAAACCTACTGGCGAGTGGAACCGCTATGACATCCGTGTCATGGGTGATTCGGTGAGCATCTCGGTAAATGGCGTCCTGCAGAACGTCGCTTCCCACCTGAACAGAACATCGGGCTGGATCGCGCTCCAGAGCGAGGGAGCCGGGGTGGAATTCCGCAATGTCAATTTGGTCCGGGAGGATTGATGACTTTTTGCACCGGGAAGCTATAATTGGTTCAGGGCTTCCTTCACGGTGCTCACAGGGAGCCGACATGAGCCGTCATGACAAACGTAGATCCGTGTTGAACCCGGAACGAACCGGTCACGGAACAGCGGATATTCACTCTTTTCCCTGGCGCCTGCAAAAAGAACTCCCGGCAGATATTTCTGCGTGAATTTTTGCCGGATTTCGAGGCAGTCGGGTCCGGTGATCACGATCTCGGCTGGTTCGCGTTTCATCTGCAAAAGTAAACCTGCCCATTCAGGGAAAAAAGCCGGGGATTTCTGCACATAAGGCATGACGTTGTTGATCATCTGACGGGCAATGCGCCGGAAGACGTCGTCGTCGAAATGCTTAGATGCCCTGAGTAAAAGGGAGGCCAGGACGGCGTTCGAGGAGGGGAGTACATGGTCGGCCACTTCCGACTGGCGGACAACACTGTCGGCGGTGGTAGCCGAAGCAAAATAGAACATGCCGGTTTGAATGTTATAGAAGTCTTCCAGTATTTTTTCCAAAAGTTTCTCCACCATGGCGAGCCATTCTTCCTCAAAACCGGCCTCATAAAGTGCAAGAAAGGCATCGGCAGTGAAGGCGTAATCATCCAGAAATCCGGGAATACGGCCTTTGAGACTTCTCCTGACTGAGTGATCTTCATTGATCAGGTTATCCCTGATAAACCGGCCGGTCCGGATGGCCGAATCGAGGAAATGCCGGTCACCCGTGGCCTGCCATGCATCTGCAAAAGCCTTCACAACGAGGGCATTCCAGGAGGTCAGGATCTTGGTGTCGATAGCTGGTTTGTCGCGGCGATCACGGACGGATTTTAGTCGTGCTGTAACCTCAGCGATAACCTTTCGCACGTTCCCGGCGGACATGGAAAATTGCCCGGCGAGTTCTTCCGGGTCCTTTCGCACCCGGAGCACATTTTTGCCTGATTCCCAGTTGCCGCCAGGGATGATGTCCCAGTATTCCCGGATGAGCTCCACGTGATCCCCCGCCGCTTCATCTATCTCTGCCGCTGTCCAGGTATAAAATTGACCTTCTTCACCACCGCTGTCGGCATCGATGGAGGCGTAAAAGCCCCCGTCATCGCCGGCCATCTCTTTTTCAAGAAAACCAGTACATTCATACAGGCTTTTTCGATAATCTTCATCCGGTCTAAGACTGTAAAGCGCCGAGAGCAGGCTGATGAAACGGGCGTTATCGTAAAGCATCTTTTCGAAGTGGGGAACATGCCATTTCTGATCGGTTGAATACCGGGAAATGCCGCCGGCCAGCTGGTCATAGATGCCACCCCTGATGATCTTGTCTACCGTCAGCCTGACGTGGGAAAGCGCCGGCTCATCTCCGGAATAGTCGTAATAGTGCAAAAGGAATAGATAGATCCCCGGCATTGGAAATTTGGGGACCCGTTTCATGCCCCCTTCTGCTGAATCGAAATCGCGCGAAAGCTTGTGGAAGAGATCCGACGGATCAACCGATGTCTCATGTTCATTCTTCTCCCGGATCAGATCGGAATTGACGATCCCTTCATACAGGTTTTTGGCTGAATCATCTATTTTTTGCGGTTCCCGGGTCCATAACTCCTGCAACTGGTTCACGATCTCCCGGAACTGATCGGGAGGATAATAGGTTCCCCCGTAGAAGGGCTTTGCATCAGGCGTGGCGAAACAACTCAGCGGCCATCCTCCGCTACCCGTCATGAGCTGGATAGCAGACATGTAAGCCTGGTCGATGTCGGGTCTTTCCTCTCGATCTACCTTGATGCAGATAAAGTGGGCGTTGAGAATCCCGGCAAGACCGGCATCTTCAAAACTCTCGCGCTCCATCACATGGCACCAGTGGCAGGCTGCATAACCGATGCTGATAAAGATCAGCTTGTTCTCTTTTTTTGCCCTGCTGAGAGCCTCTTCCCCCCAGGGTTGCCAGTTGACCGGGTTATGCGCATGCTGAAGGAGATACGGGCTGTTTTCATGGATCAGGGCATTGGTGTAATTCGCCATATTCAAAAACTTTTCACTTCTAACACATGTTATCACATTATGTTTAAACAACCTGAACATACAGATCGGCAAGGTTTCCCTCACCCTTAAAACCATACACCATGGAACACAAAGTTGCATCCCACTACGACACCGTGAAAAAATTTCATCCAAGCTACCTCGACGCCGTTGAGAAACTGGGTGATGCCGCCAAGGATGCCGGCCCACTCGATGAGAAAATGGCCCAACTCCTTCAGTTGGCAGCCTCGGTCACTCTCAGATCTGAGGGCGCCACCCACAGCCATACCAAGCGGGCGCTGGAGGCCGGAGCCTCACATGAAGAGATCAGACATGCCGTCCTTATTCTGACCAATACCATCGGTTTTCCAAATGTGATGGCCGGGATGAGCTGGGTAAACGATGTGCTGGAATAATCGAAGACCCCGCCGCGAACTGCCGGGCAGAAAGACGTTCATATCGTCCACAACAGACCAAGGTACGATGTGAAAAACTTTTCGTGGATAAGGCTGTGGCCGACAGAGAATATGATATGAAACTGATCACTCAGATTGACGGATCCGCCTAAATTGAAGGCGGTGGCGGATTGCCCTCCAACGGCATCGGCCGACTGGAAATAGAGTTCTCCGCCCATCGTTAGCAGTGGTGTAAAATCGTATTGCAGCTCCCAGCCGGCAAAAAAAGGATTTTTATTTCCTTTCCCCGGGTTAAACGTATATCCGGCTCCACCGTAAGAGGTGAGTTTATTCCACGATTTCTGGATCCAGACCGGGATAAAAACCTTTACTTTATCATCAGTGAACTCAGGGTTGTTAACCGTGGGGATCTGTACGATAGGGAAGGTGCCCACCTCTGGTCGCCTGTCCGTTTCCTTAAGAAAGCGACATTTAAATCCAACCTCTGTATCCCCGTAACCAAACCGTACCTGGTGGTTTACCCGGTAATCATAATTGAGCGGTAGGAGGAGATGGATCTGGGTACCCCGGATAATACCATAATTCAGCTCGATATGCGGAGACGTACCGGTCCATTCTTCAGGATAATACGTATCAATCGATGAAATGTAATATTCCCAGTGATGGTAGGGAACAGGCTCCGGATCGTCGGTGAGAAACGGCGGTCCACCGAAGACCTGACCGGTGGCCATGATCATCAAATTCAGAACCAGGACCGGAAATTTGCAAATCCGGGTGGATAATTTCATCCTGTTCCATTCAATTTGTCGATCCATGATCATTTCTTGATGCATTGTCGCCGCTGTGGGGAAACATCTCCCGATCATTCCGGTTCATCCCGGGCGTGAAATATTTCCGGTCTTTTTGGTATTATGCGGGACGGGTTCCCAGCGAGAGATCCTTCTGGTCCTTATCGGGGACTGTTTCCGGACCATTCCTGCAGAGTCATACCGGAATTTCACGGCGGTGAGGAGGAGATCCAGGGATTTTTACTTACCTTTTATCTCCCACCTGACCCATGGCAACGGCTCAAGCGGTTATATCCCAACAGATAAGGCCTATACTGAAGGAGTGTACAAAATGCAGGTCACACAGCTGATACCCGGAAATGAAAAAACCCTCACCGGGGTTTTTTCAGCAATGACCAGTAAATTGGGGAATTTGGCTTGGCGACAACCGTCAATGGCCCTTTTCCAATTCGCGTAGTGTATTTTCGAGATTTTTTTGGGCCTTTTCGAGCTTTTCATGCGATTCATCCAGATCATGGCCAATGCTCTCCGGGTTCATGTTTCCCACTGACTCCAATGCTTCCCGGATACTGGCCTCGATGGAGGGGATGTCGATATGACTTAGCCTGGAGATCGAGGAATCGGTGAGCATCAGCCGGGCCGACTTTAACCCGGCATCGGCTTCTGCCATCACTTTATCCCAGTCGATCCCTTCAACGGATTTTTTCATTCCCTCAATGTCGATCGAACCCAGATCCTTGTTGATCCGGATACCGGCACTGTCCAGGTCCCGACCGATCTTATCCCAGTCGATACTGTTCATCGACTTTTGGATTTCGATCCTCAGAGAATCAAAATCGATGGCATTGAACTGCTCGCCTGCTTTCTCCATTTCCCGGCGGATCTTTTCCCAGTCGATATCTTTCTGCGCCCTTGCTATCTCGTCCCGGAGTTCCCGGGCGTCTTCCTCCGAAAAAGCATTCTTCATGGCCAGTCCAAGGCTATCCCAGTTGATGGATTGCATTTTTTCCCTGGCCGATTGCAGTTCTTCGTTCAAACGATCCCGGTCAATCTGACTAAAGGCTTTCTGTATTTCTTCATTGATCTTTACCGTGTCAATCTGCCGGACACGCTCGAGGGCTTTTTCCATGTCGGCCTTCATTTTCTCCCGGTCAATATGCTGCATCGCTTCATTGGCCTTATCGACACCGGCAGATGCCGATTTCACCGATTCAAGCGTTTTCTTTACGATGTCCGTGTATTCGGGAAACCGGGATTCGGGAATGTTTTTACCATCTACCTTCAGGCTGGCGAGTTTTTCATTCCTGAATTCCATCTCATAGGCATGGCTTACACCCTTCTCATCCTTTTGCGAGACGACGATGGATTTCTCATCGACATTGATCAGGGAATCGGCCCGGGTCGCCTGCGTACCCGGATGACGGAGAACGGCCAGGCTGAAATTTTTTCCACCGCCGGTCCCGTTCAGGCTGATTTTGTTCAGGGCTGCGGCTCCTGTCAGTGTGATCAGGCCAAAGCCTGCCAGGATGATCACCCCGGCCAGTAATCTGTCGGATATTTTCGTTTTCATGTTGTCAGGTTTTAATATCCGTTTAATCCTCTGCAGGAGGTTTTTCTTCCTCCCGGTCAATGCTACGGCCGGATAGCGGGATCCAATCCTGAATTCAGCCATCCTGGCCAGGGCCTTCGCATAGGTTACATTTCCGGGGCAACATGCGAGGGCCAGGTCATCGCAGCAATTTTCCCGTTCATTCCTGATCCGGGCAGAAATCAGGTAAACCGCCGGATGATAAAAGAAAAGCACTTCGATAACAGACTGAAGTATATTGAATAAATAGTCATTGCGCCGGATGTGGGCCAGTTCATGAGCGATGATCGCTTCGGCCTGCTCAAAGGGGATATTGGCGAAAAAACCAACCGGAACAATCACCAGGGGCCTGAAATGACCAATCACTTCAGGGACCCTGGCCTTGCACGATTCCATCAGCGAAACCATTTTCTTAACCCCGGATCTCGTGCACAGGTTGCGGAAGTTCTCCATGGCCTGCGGAGAAGGACGGAAGATATTTTCATGGGTTTGATGGTGAAGATACGCCCAGCCAGTGATCATCCTCAGGCTCATCAGCAGGATTCCCGCCAGGTATAAGCCGGTGAGCCAGGGGAGGTATGCCGGGAGCCCGCTATGATTGGGCTGTAAATCAACCCGGTAAGCAGAAATAACGGGATGCGCGGTATGTCCGGTAAATCCCGGCGGCAAGGGAAACTTCTGAACGGCCGAATGGTAAACGATCACGAAAGTCACCCCGGCAAATGCCAGGGCCGTCAGCATGGAAAGACCGGCGATCCGGTATTTTACCACCGATGAGGCGGATCGCAAAACCCGGAGAATGAGCTGCATAATGGCATATACCAGGGCTATCTGCCATAGCGAATGAATGATGGTCATTCCGAGAGCATAAATCGCCGGAGCATATATGGCATGAAGGATCATGACTGACTGGTTTTTTCAATTTGATCGAGTAACTTCCGGATCTCTTCCATCTCTTCATGACTTGGCGTGTGCTTGCCAAGTGTCTGGAGAATAAGTCTGGAGGCCGACCCCTGGAACGCTGTATTAAGAATCCTGTCTATAAGACGATTCTGAATGGCATTTGCTTCAATCGCCGGAGAATAAATATGCGATTTTGCCGCTTCATCACGAATGACGAGGTTTTTGTCATGCATGATCTGCATGATTTTTAAAGTTGTGGTATACCCGACCACCCGCTGCTCATTCAATTTTTCATTGACGAAACGTACCGTCGAGGATCCGTATTTCCACAGAATATTCAAAATTTCAAGTTCCGATTCAGTGGGCTGGGCAAGAGGCTTTTTTTCCATTTTGGTGTTTTTTCATTCGATGAACAGTGACCGGCATCATCCCGGATCTGCGGCCGGTCCCTCTTAAGTAAAGTCTGTTACGAATATTTTCGTAGACAAATTTATACGAAGCAATTCGTAAATACAAATTAATCTACGATAAATTTCGTAAATAAATGTTAAATGAAGTTAATTCACGGAAGGGGAGGTAAAGGGGAGTGCAGGCGTTTCGCCAGTATTTCCGAATCTCCGCTTTTTTTTGTAATTTTAATACCGATAATATGATATGCAAGCAAACACCTGTTCCATCCGGCCTTCGACCCGGCTTGTGAAGGTCAGACAAAACAACGACAACCATGGATTACAAATCATTTAATTATACCCTGGACATGGGGCAACCACCCGGTGAGTTCCCCGACACGGTAAAAGCGTTGTGGTGGGAGCGAAAGGGATACTGGCAGAAAGCGCACGAAATTGTCCAGGATATGACCACGCGGGAAGCAGCCTGGGTGCATGCCTACCTGCACCGCAAGGAAGGCGATCAGATGAACGCCGCTTACTGGTATGACCGGGCGGGGAAAAAGGAAACGTCAATGGACCACGATGATGAATTCAGGGAGATCATCGAGGTGCTGCTGGCCGGCAATTAACTCCAGATTCCGGCAATCGGGGTATGGCAGTATTTGCAGCGGCTGTTTTCCAGATTATTTTCCGTGACCTTGAACCCTGTCCGGCCAATGACTTTCTTATGGCATGAAGGACAATAGGTGTCACTTTCATCCAATCCCGGAAGATTCCCCACATACACATAGTGAAGTCCTGCGTTCACCGCGATCTCTCTGGCTTTGTGCAAGGTTTCCGCAGGAGTGGCCGGTAGACGTGTGAGTTTGTAAAGTGGCATAAACCTGGAGAAATGAAGCGGAACATCCTCGAAACCATTTTGGGCAAGCCATTCGCACATCCGGCTTATCATCGAAAGATCATCGGTCCAGGTGGGGATCACCAGGTTGGTGATCTCCAGCCAGACCCCTTCTTCCTTCATCACCCGGAGAGTGGTCAGGATCGTTTTCAGGTTGCCGCCGGTGAGCTTCTGGTAAATATCATCCGAATAAGCTTTGAGGTCGATGTTGGCTGCATCGGTATATTTGCACAGATCGCGAAGGGGTTCTTCCTTTATATAGCCGTTGGAGACCAGGATGGTCTTCAGTCCGGCCTCACGGGCCAGCACCGAAGTGTCATAAACATATTCATACCAGGTAATGGGCTCAGAATAGGTGAACGCTATCGAACGGCAGGCGTTTTTCAGGGTCTCTTCCACCACTTTCTCTGGCATCAGGTCGGCATTCCGTGTTTCGCGGGGACTGGTCTGTGAGATTTGCCAGTTTTGACAATTCAGGCAGGCGAGGTTACATCCCGCGGTGGCGAACGAAAAGGCCTGGCTTCCGGGAAGGAAATGGTTCAGGGGTTTTTTTTCCACCGGGTCGACATGAACGGAACACGGGTTCCCGTATGCGATGGTATAGAGTTTTCCTTTATAGTTAACCCGGTTGTGGCAGTCGCTCATCTCTCCCGGTTTCAGCGTACATTCGTTGGGGCAGATCAGGCAACGCATCCCACGCGGGGTTTCTGTGGCATACCGGGATTCCCTGCTCCACCGCCAGAGTTCATCGCCGGGCAGTTTCGCAGGAGCGCCGGAAGCATTTCCCCCGAGAACCATACCGCCCAGACCGGCCAGTGACGTTTTCAGGAATGTTCTTTTTTTCATCGTCCGTTGATTTTTTTATACCAATCCGATCCTGATGATACCGGTCAGACCTAAAGATACATCGTGCAGGCTGAAAAGCAAAGACTCTGGCATCAGATTCGCTGATGTTTAGAACATGTTTAATTAGTGCTTGCAAGAAAACGCCAATAGCTGCGTTATGCTCGACTTCAAAACAGTCATTTACGAATAGTAAACTCCTGTTTTTCAGTCATCGCAAGCCTTGCTCTTGACGTTTTCTTATCAAGCACGGCTAAAAAACATGAGTTTTCTTTCTGACACTAATTAACGGGCCAAAGGCGTGCGGATCAACGCCGATCCCGACAGCGCCATGAGTATGGTCAGAATAAAAGCCGTACCTAAGAAACCTGCCAGCGGTAACAGGCAGACAGACACCCCGATGGCGCCGGTCGCTCCGCCGAATATATCTGCTGAATAAAGTTCCGGAAGGCGTTTCTTCCCGGTGCTCTCAAGTAACCGCGACGTCACGGCAAAAATATACCCGGTAACCGCCGCCGATGCAAAACTCAGGAGAACGGCGAAGCCCAAAACCACTCCAGCGGACCATGGAAACATGAGCAGCAGCGATCCCGACAGCAGGGCACATCCGGCCAGCAAACCGTCGGCAACCGTGACGTTGATCTTTCTAGGCGCCACTGCGGGACGGTTCCCGAACCAGGCACCGGCAGCCAGACCGGCCATGAACAGGCCGAGAAGCAGGGCCGAATACTGGTAAAGATTGCCAAGGATGGCCTGGAGACCAAACAGGAGCAGGACTTCCAGCCCGGATGACGTGAAGCCGGTCAGGTATAGGTTCAATGTCATCGCTTTGCGGAAATAAATCACGAAAAAAAACAGAAAAAGAGCCAGGATGCCCCACATGACAACCTTCATCCCGCTTCCATACATGGACGCCCAGTAACCCAGTGCCAGGAAAAAAGCCCTTGGCCTGGCCAACGTGTTGACGCCTGCCCGGCTGTCCACGTCCTGTATGAGCATTGCCGTTCGCATCTCAAGATCCCTGTGTACTCAGATAATTCTCATTCACATACGACGTTTCGATGCCCTTCCGGGCAATGAGTCCCGGGACATCTTCCGATAAAGGGGAATCGGATGCCAGGAAATAGTTTTGTTGCCCCTGCAGGATGGTGACATTCTTGAAGACCTTACTCAATGTATTGTAGACCAGTGAATTGAGTTCAAGCGCATTTTTATTCGTGTAATTGTACCCCGTCGGCAGGGCCAGTGACATGACACCGTCGGGGGTGAGGTGTTCCTTCACAAGCCGGGCGAAGGCCAGGCTGAAATACCGGTTGCCTGAGAGGGTAAAGGGGGCATCGGTGTTGACGATCACGGCATTGTACGTTTGGTAATTCTTTTTCAGAAAGCCGGCTCCGTCCCGGGAGAGGACATACCGGATCCTCGGGTCGTCGGGGATGACGGCGGTGTCGAGATAAATCCTGGCCAAACGGATGAGTGCTGGATCCGTTTCAGTATAATCGACCTGCCGGGGGTGGTACTTCAGCAGTTCGCGGAGCATCCCTTTATATCCGCCGGAAATGAGAAGGAGGGTGTCGGTCCCGCGCGCCTGGACCATCGGAAAATGCACGGCTTCCTCTGCATTGATGACATCCTGACCTGAATAGAGCAGGAGATTGTTCTCAAAAAGGTTAACCTGCCCGGAGGTTTCGGTGACGACGATCTGACCGTAAGGGCGTCTGTCGGGTGGTGAGAATTTTTTGACCGTGGTAGATCATCCCTGACAGAAGGTCGCCGGGATGAAGGAAAAACACGGTAATGACCATCGCCCCGCCCGCAAGGCAAAGTATTTTCGATGATCTTCTTCAAGTGAAGGGTGAACAGGATCAGGGCGATCGATAACAGGACAAGGATCAGGGTGGTCTGGAGGAGGCTGAACAGGAAAATGGAAATGAAGCCCGTGAAAATTCCTGCTGCCATACTGCCTGCCGATTCCAGGACATAAGCTCTGCCCGCAAAATCGGATGCCCTTTCCTGAAGTCTGAAGGCATAAAGGGTGAAGCAGAGGCCGGCAAAGAAACAAAAAGGCATGAGCACAAGCAGGGTGATCAGAGCAGTATTAGCCGGGTCAGGGGTGGTCCCGTAGGGGAAAAACAGGGATTTTACAAGATAGATGGCTGTCAGCATGACAAGCGGAAGAAGGCCCATGACCAGGACACTGCCGGCTTCGAAATGGGGGAGGCGTGAGAGCCGGTGACCCCGTTTTCCGGCAACGGCGCCCAGTCCCGTGAACAGCATCCAGAGACTCAGGATCAGTCCGGTGACCCCTTCGTTTCCGTCAAAGAGATTGAGCCCCGCACGGATGAAGTCAACCTGCGTGGTGAGCATGATAAAACCCAGGAGGAAGAGGTACAGGGGTGAAATGGGCCTGGTGTTTTCCCGCGCAAGGTCAGAAGGCTTTGAAGGTCTTCGTTCCCGTTTTCCGAAATAATACGGCCAGTGCCACAGAAAATGGATGATCCCGGTGAAACTCAGGGCAATGCCAAAATCGACATGCCACTTCAGGAACCGGTCGATCCATGAAAACTCCCATTTATTATTGATTTGCAGGGCAATGAAAAGTCCTGAGAGAGCCGAAACGAAGAAGGTGATCAGCAGGATATAATTCCAGGCTTTCCGGTGGTTTTTCCGGCTGTAGACCCCGGCCCTGACGAGAAAAGAAGAAAACAGATACAGGTACAATGAGAGAATTCCCAACGGAATGACGGCATAGGCATGGCTCATTTTTGATACTCTTTTTCAGAGAAGTTATCTGCCGTGTAAATATAGAGATCTGCATTTTTCCACCCGTCCCATCCGAGTCCGGCCTTGTCCTGCGAACAATGACCCAGGAATTCTTCCTTCGTCCATCCTGTCTCGTTGGCGACCTGGGGGAGAAAGGTCCCCGAACGGTTGTCTTTCTTGATCAGGATCCCGTCCCGGCCGAGCTCGATCTCTCCGGGCGAACTGATCTTCTTCAACGGGCTGAGGACCGAGATATCGATGTCGATCTGGGGAAGTTCTGCATAGACCACGGGTTTGAACCGGGGATCCTGCACGGCAGCGGCAATGGCCATTTTCTGTGTGACCTTGTACATGGGCTCATCGGGAAGGAAACGCCCGATACAGCCCCTCAGGGCCTTTCCTTTGTGAAGGGTTACAAAAACACCCCGGTGTTCCAGGAGGTGGCCGGGAAGGTTGTCTTCGTCGTAATCCAGGTATTTTCCCGTTCGCAGGTAATGTTCCAGGCTCTCCCTGGCAATCTTCAGGAGCAGGATATGGTCCTGGCGGGTCAGGTTGGAATCTGTTTCCTCCATAGCGGGTTGTTTTGGGGTGATCATTAAGGAATAATATCCGACAACTCGGCTTTTGTCACCATAGGGTGAGTCGCCTGAATTTTGATGGAATAACGGCTGATAATCATACTCAGCCGGATCGCTGAACAGCCGCATCAGAACAAGGGCCGACGGCCAGCCGCACATGGGTGTCAACAGGCCGTCCGACTCTCTCTGTTCAATCCGGGTGACATATTTCCGGAAGTGTTCCGGATCGTGCGTGAGAAAAGACTGCATGGTCAGGCTGTCGGTGGTTCCGGCAAGCGTATACGAGGGGATAATGTGAAAAATCAGTACTGAGGATAAACAGGTTATCTTCCGTTTTATACGGACCAAGAGCTTTTGCCACGGTCGAGATAACCCCGGGATCCTGGGTGCCCAGCAAAATCGGGACGATTTTAAAGGGATGCCTGAGGCGATACTGGAGAAAAGGCAGCTGGACTTCAATACTGTGCTCCCGTTGATGGGCCGAAGGCTCATAAGAGAAGACGTTTGAGCTGGTCATCAGCTGACCGGCGATATCAAAGTCGACGGGCACTTTGCCCAGGGGGGTAACGTAATTGCCTTTATTATAAATCGAAGCGCCGTTGAAATGCACATAATGGGATGTGCCGATGATGAAGATGGTATGGTAGGTCTTTTCCGGATCAAGCTGGACGTAGCTCCAGGCATCGGTCTGTCCGGAAAAGACATATCCGGCGTGGGGAGCCACAAGAGCCACCGGCGCGGGCCTTCCTGCACCGGTTTGACGGACCGCGAGGGCGAAAAATCCGGCCAGCATTTGGGACAGCTTTCCGGGGTCGGCCGGGTAAAACGACCCGGCCACGGCAGGTTGTCTGTCTGTGCCATGCGTTTCCTGTCCTGAACAATGCATCGTGGCAGATAATGTTCAGGAATGGCCGCAAGAAGGATATAAATCGCTCTGTGTTTCATGCCACAGGTCATGATTCGGTGTAAAACAGGATCGAAATGTAATCGACCACACTCTCGGACGGATACACTTCACCGGAATGTCCCCTGGATAGTATACGGACTTTAACGCCGGGATATTTTGTCCTGGCATAATACATCAGGGTCATGATCGGTCCGTATCCGCAAACGCTGATATCGTTTTTCCGTACGGTCTCAAAGATTGCCTCCGGTTCCATGTTCAGGATATGATCGATGACGAGCTGATCCTTCCTTCGTCCTGTTTCAGGATCAAGGTAATGAGAAAAGTCGGAAGAAGCAATCATACACGTTTTTCGTCCGGTGGCTTTCTCAGCCCTGAGAACCGATGCCGCGATTTTTTCCGAGGGATCCGGGTGCTGCCATCCCATTCCTATCGGAACGATCCTGGCCTGGCATCCTGAATATTCCTGGATAAAAGGGATCATCACCTCGGCCGAGTGTTCCCATTGATGCAATTTTCCGGATCGTTCGATGCCCATTTCACGGATGAATTCCTGGTCGACCGGGATATCGCCCAGTGGTGTCCTCCACGAATCATTATCATCAGCGGCAAAGTCCTGTTCGCTTCCCCGGTGAATGGGATGAACGATGATATAGGTCTCAACAGCCTGGGTTCCTGCAGCCAGGATCTCAAAAAAATGGATCGCCTGGTAGCCCGAAAAGATATAACCTGCATGAGGCAATATGGCCCCGATGATATGCTTTCCCGACAATCCGTAGTCGATCTCAGGCTTCGCTTTGTTCCTGATCTTCCCAAGAAGCTCACTGATATCCGGGCCCGTTGCCGGGTAAAATTTCCCGGCCACATAAGCCTTTCTGACGGTGTTTTCCATGTTACATGTGTCTGATGATTTGTGTTCCGCAATGGGTACACCTGCCGTCCTTTTCAAGGCCCTGCGTGGAGGTGTGGTAACCGAGCCTCTCAATAACCAGTTCGTGGCAATTTTTACAGTAGGTGTTCGCGGATAAGGGATCCTGCACATTGCCCAGGTAGACATAATTGAGCCGTTCCCTGGCAATATTTCTGAAATCTTTCAGAACGGTGAGAGGAGTCACAGGTTCATTGGCTTTGTAACGCGGGAAGTAGCGGGAGAGATGCAGCGGGGTATCAGACCCGGTGATGTCGGCGATCCATTGGACCATTTTCCGGAAATCCTCCGGGCTGTCGTTCAGGTTGGGAATGATCAGGTTCGTGATCTCAAGATGAACCCCGGATCCGGCAATGGTTTCGATCGCATTGAGCACGGGTTGAAGCCGGGATTTGGTGTGTATCCGGTAGAACTGATCGTCAAAAGCTTTCAGGTCCACGTTAAAGGCATCGGCATACCGAAGCAGGTCTTTCAGCGGCTCATCGCTGATGTAACCGTTGGTGACCACGACATTTTTAAGACCCCGTTCATGGATCTCCCCGGCGATATCATACATGTATTCGAAATAAATCGTCGGTTCATTGTAGGTAAAGGCCACCCCGAGATTGTCATCGTTGATGCCGGCAAGACTGACCATCTCTTCAACGGAGACCTTCCTCACTTTGCCGTACGAATCCAGGGTCTCCTGGGAAATGTCACAGTTCTGGCAGTAGAAGCAGTTCATATTGCACCCGACAGTTCCGAAAGAGAGCACCTGGCTCCCGGGATAAAAATGGTAAAGCGGTTTCTTCTCCACAGGGTCGGTGTTGACGGCGACAGGAAAACCATAGACCTCTGAAAACAGAACCCCGTTCACGTTTTTCCTGACGCCGCAAATTCCCCTTCGCCCTTCGGCAATGATGCAGCGGTGGGGACAAAGGTAACATTCCGTCCTGGTCTCCTTCAATTTAAGATAATAGGAAGCTTCCTGCATGGCATCGCCTCTCATCTTTGGGTTTCGTCTCTTTTGAAAATAAGGTCGTTTCCTGCAAAGGTATGAACATTATCAGGTTCAAATCAAGTGGCAGCGGTTGAAATGTGATCATTGGCGTTCCGGGCAACAAATCACTACCGGATTTGTTTTCTATGTACAAAAAACAGCGCTTGATGAAGACAATGATGATGATATTGATCCTTTTCACCGGATTAAATGGATATGGACAAAAACAACAAACAGCTATGACCGGAAATGAAAAATATGAATACGCGACCTTTGGTAATGGATGTTTCTGGTGCGCAGAGGCAGTTTTCGAAGAAGTCAAAGGGGTGATCGACGTCGTGTCAGGCTACTCGGGGGGAACCGTCATCAATCCTTCCTACCGGGAAGTGTGCACCGGACGGACAGGGCATGCGGAAGTTGTGCAGATCAAGTACAACCCCGAAGTGGTCAGTTACCAGGAACTGCTGGACATCTTCTTTAAAACGCATGATCCTACGTCGCTCAACAGGCAGGGCGCAGATGTCGGAACGCAGTACCGTTCCGTGATCTTCTACCACAATGAGGACCAGAAGAACCTGGCTCTTGCGACCATCAGGAGGCTCGACGATTCACATACCTACAGTCATAAGATTGTGACCCAGGTGCAACCCTTTACGAATTTCTACATGGCTGAGGATTATCACCAGGACTATTATAAAAAGAATCCCGACTATGGCTATTGCAGTGTGGTCATTTCTCCGAAACTGCATAAGTTCAGGCAAAACTTCAGCGAGATGCTGAAGAAGTGATCCGGTGCATCATTCACTGTTTCACCTGCCAACTCAACAGCATATCCTTTTTCCTCTCTCTCGCCGTGAGAAGTGAGTTTTCGTCTTTCACTTCTGCCATTTTGCAAATGACCTGGCATTTCCCTCCTGATGACCATCATCCCCGGCTGATGGATTATCTTCCCGGTAAAAAATTGTAAACCTTTAAGTTAGAATCAATTGGCGACTGGGGCTGAATCTTTATATAAAATTAACGCCATAAAAAGACGTTATGTGGTAAAAGACTGTTACTTTTGCAGGTTCAAAATTTTTAACATGCAATCAATTCGAAACGTAGCTATAATCGCTCATGTCGACCACGGCAAAACGACGCTGGTGGACAAGATTATTTATGAATGTAAGGCCTTTGGAGACAGGAAACAGTCGGCGGATCTCATCCTCGACAGCAATGATCTGGAAAGGGAACGGGGAATAACCATCCTCTCCAAAAATGTATCTGTAAGGTATAAAGGTGTCAAGATCAACCTGATCGACACTCCCGGCCATGCCGATTTCGGCGGTGAGGTGGAACGTGTCCTGAAAATGGCCGATGGCGTTCTCCTTTTGGTGGATGCCCTTGAAGGGCCCATGCCCCAGACCCGTTTTGTCCTGACCAAAGCCATCAATCTCGGTCTCAAGCCCGTGGTGGTCATCAACAAAGTGGACAAGGAGAATTGTAAACCCGATGATGCCCAGCAGGATGTCTTTGAACTCATGTTCAACCTGGATGCCAGCGAAGAGCAACTGGATTTCCAGACGATCTTCGGTTCAGCCAAGCAGGGCTGGATGAGCAGGGACTGGAGAAAGCCCGGAACGGATGTCACCCCCTTGCTCGACACGATCCTGGAAGAGATTCCCGAAGCACCCTACAGGGAGGGGACGCCGCAAATGCAGATCGCCTCGCTGGATTATTCGAGCTTTGTCGGGCGGATTGCCATCGGCAGGGTCTTTCGAGGCGATATCGAGGAAGGGAAGGATTATATGCTCTGTAAACGGCACGACGTTTTCAGGAAAATCAGGATCAAGGAGCTTTTTGTTTTTGAAGGACTGGGCCGTGAAAAGGTGAGCAAGGTCCGAAGTGGCGATCTGTGCGCTGTCATCGGCGTTGAAGGTTTCGATATCGGCGACACGTTGTCCGATCTGGAAAGCCCCGAAGCCCTGCCAAGGATCAATATCGACGAACCGACAATGAGCATGCTGTTCATGATCAACAATTCCCCGTTCTTCGGACAGGAAGGCAAATTCGTGACTTCACGGCACCTGAGGGACCGTCTCATGCGCGAAACGGAGAAAAACCTGGCACTGAAGGTCGAGGAAACGGGATCGGAAGACCGGTTCCTGGTCTATGGCAGGGGTGTGCTTCACCTTTCGATTCTCCTGGAAACCATGCGTCGTGAAGGCTACGAACTTCAGGTCGGAAAACCCGAAGTGATCGTCAAAAGCATCAACGGGGTGAAATCCGAACCGTTTGAAACCCTCGTGGTCGATACACCCATCGAATATTCCGGCAAGGTCATTGAACAGGTCACCAAACGCAAGGGAGACCTGCTGAAGATGGAACCCAAAGGTGATCTCCAGCATCTCGAATTTCACATTCCTTCCCGCGGTCTGATCGGCCTCCGCAATGTGCTTCTGACCATCAGCGCCGGAGAAGCCGTCATGAATCACAGGTTCAAAGAATACGCCCCGGTGAAGGATGAGATCCAGCACCGCTTCAATGGTTCCATCGTGTCGTCGGAAACCGGGTAATGCTCTGGCTTTCAGCCTCGACAGGCTACAGGACCGGGGGCGGTTTTTTATCGATCCCGGAGAAAAAGTGTATAAAGGACAGGTGATCGGGGAATATTCGCGGAATACGGACCTTGAAGTCAATATCACCAAGGCGAAGAAAATGACAAACATCCGGGCATCAGGCACGGATGAAGCCGCAAAGATTGCCCCGAAAATTTCGTTCTCCCTGGAAGAGGCCATGGAATATATCCGGGAGGATGAACTCCTGGAGGTCACTCCCAAAAGCATCCGGATGCGCAAGCTCAAAATTCAGTAAAAGGAGAGCGGACAGGGGAATTTTATAACCGATGGCCGCTGGAACCGAACCGGGATTCACAAGTGATAACCCGGTCCGCTGAGTTCAGCAGCCCTGAAATTCTCGTAATCCTTTTCCCGCAGCGGGTAATCCCAGCACCCTTGCCGGTGGCGTATCCTGCCGCCGAATCCCGTCTTAAACCGGTAGAGCCCAAACATGGGGTGGGAGGGATCCGGGTCGGGGGAAATGCCAAAAAAATCGTAATGGGTGCATCCCATGGCTTTTGAGATCCGGATGGCTTCCCATTGCAGGGCATAGGGGGCCATCAGGTTCCTGGAGGAATTCGAAGAAGCACCATAGAGGTACGTGGCTCTTCCGCCCGACATCACCAGGAACATCCCGGCGAGTGGGCGACCCCCGGCTTCGGCCATGAGCAGCCTGACGTCAACCTGACAATCACTGTCTTCTTCCCGGGTTCCGGCGACCTTCTCAAAGTACCCGATGTTGTCGAGACGGATCTTATTCCGCCGCGCTGTCTGACAATACAGATCGTACCAGAGGGGGAGCTCATCTGGCGTGATCTCCCTGACATTCACTCCCTTGCGGCCGGATAACCGGATGTTATACCTCGTCTTGGGTTTCATTGCCCGAAGGATACTGTCCTCATCCCGGCTCAGGTCGATAAAGACCGTGTGGGAGGGGAGAATATCGGTAGGAGCCTTACGGAGCCTCCAGTGACGGGTGTCAAAATTCATCCTCATCTCCCTGACGCGCGGTTCCGGGGGGCCCATCCACCGACCGTGGTCATCATACCGGTTTTCATCGTCAACCCAGGGAGAATCCCATACCAGGTCGTACCTGATGGTGATGCAATCGGACGGGAGAAAGGTTCTCAGTCGTTCGGAAAGCTCTTCGAGCCACATCCCGCGCTCTTCTTCCGGGGGCCTGAACTTCGGACCGTAAGGAACATAGGCCACACTGGCGCCGCGACCTGGCCTTTGCATGATCACCAGTAAATCCCTGGCTTCCTCCGGACGAGCTCCCTCGATGGGAACAAGTCCGTGCTGCAGGCCTCCCGAACATCGGGAAATCCTTCCCGGATCCAGGTCAAAGGCGCGTGTGTCCAGACCATGCGTCGCCTTAACTTTTGCCCAGAAAGCGGTCTGCTGCAACACTGGCCCCGAGGTGATCTCTTCCGTGGTTTTAGGTTCAATTCCAATATTCATCCTGAAAATGGTTTTCCCTTTTCACTGTTCCACCTGCAAAATTAATCATCCTGCGGAAGAAGTCAAAATGCAGATTATGAACCGCTTCACCCCATTCTTTCGTGACGGATCCCGGCCACGGCCTCTCTTTCAGCCTGAATAAAGCCTGCCGGCTTTCGTTCACCGGCAACCAAAATGCATTGGGGGTTCGAACATATCTTATTGGATGACTGTTTATTGGACAGATGCAAAAACTTTTTTTGAATATGCTGTTTTTATCAATTATTTAGATTAATTTTACGCCGTTTAATTTTTTAATTATAATTTCAATGAAAGAAGGTAAAGTAAAATTCTTTAATGAATCAAAAGGTTATGGTTTTATTAAAGACATGGAATCAGAAAATGAATATTTCGTACATGTTTCAGGGCTCATCGATGAGATCCGCGAAGATGACGAAGTGACTTTCGAGCTCCGTGAAGGTAAAAAAGGAATGAACGCAGTAAATGTAAAACTGATATAGTTTGATCATTACGAATGAATGGATTTTCTTTTCGCCCTGTTCTCCGCAGGGCGTTTTTTTTCTCCGGCTGATGCTGAAATCTTCCCCGGTTCCCTATTTTGCAGACGAAACATCTTGAACAAGGACAATGAACTTCCTGTCGGCAGATCAACTCGGTAAACACTTTGGTGAGCGGATTCTCTTTTCAGGTCTGAGCTTCGGACTGGAGAGAGGAGACAAGACGGCTCTTATTGCGGCCAATGGAACGGGCAAAAGCAGTCTTCTCCGGATACTGGCGGGCAGGGATGTTCCCGATGAGGGTGAAGTTGCGGTCCACGAGGGCATCCGGATCGGCTTCCTGGATCAGGAACCCCGTTTTGATCAGGATGTCACGGTGGAAGAGCTCGTCAGGGATGCTGATCTTTCGGTGCGAGCCATTATCAAGGAATATGGCCGGACCCTCAAAGCGCATTCGGCCCGTCACAGCGCCGAAACCGAACGGGCACTTTCCCTGGCCACAACGAAAATGGACCAGGCCGGTGGATGGGACTTTGAACGCCGCCTCGTTCAAATGCTCGACAGGTTCAGGATCACCCGACTCGACCAGAGGGTCGGCACGCTTTCCGGAGGACAGGTTAAACGACTTGCTCTCGCCCTGGTTCTCCTCGACAATCCCGACCTGCTTCTCCTCGATGAACCGACTAACCACCTCGATATCGATATGATCGAGTGGCTCGAAAATTACCTGTCCTCTTCCACCATGACCTTTCTGATGGTCACCCACGACCGGTATTTCCTCGATCGGATCTGCAACCGGATCCTGGAAATCGAAGACAGCCAGTTGTATTCCTACCAGGGCAACTATGAATGGTTTTTGGAGAAGAAAGCCGGGAGACAAGCATCCCTGGCCGCGGAAAAGGAACGGGCCGATAAGTATGTCAAAAGGGAGCTCGACTGGATCCGGAGGATGCCAAAAGCCCGGGGTACCAAATCCAAAAGCAGGATCGACGCTTTTCAAAAAGCAAAGGAACAAGCCAGGGTGACCCGGCCGCAAAGTTCACTCCAGTTGGGGGTTAACATGCGAAGGGTCGGAGGTAAAATACTGGAAATCAAGAATCTTACTAAAAAATACGGCGATCTGACCATCCTCTCCGGATTTAACTACACCTTCACGCAGGGGGAGAAGATCGGTATCATCGGTCCCAATGGCACGGGGAAATCGACCCTGCTGAACCTGATCACCGGAAGGGAAAAACCCGACAGCGGGAGTGTCATCACCGGCGAAACCATCGTTTATGGATACTATTCGCAGGAAGGTATCCGGGTCGACGAGTCAAAACGGGTCATCGACGTAGTCAAAGACATCGCCGAAGTGATTAAAACCGCCGACGGCTCGACGCTCAGCGCATCCCAGTTCCTGCAGTTCTTCCTGTTTTCCCCGCAGGCTCAGTACGATTTCGTCTCCAAACTCAGCGGCGGCGAAAGACGAAGACTCTACCTGCTCACCGTCCTTGTCAGGCATCCCAATTTCCTGATCCTTGATGAACCCACCAATGACCTTGATATCCTTACACTTACCCGGCTGGAAGAATTTCTCTCCGCTTTCAGGGGCTGCCTGATCCTGGTCTCACACGACCGGTACCTTCTCGATAAGCTGGTCGACCATATGTTCATTTTTGAAGGGGAGGGAAAGATCATCGATTACTATGGTTCATATTCCGGTTATAAGATGGAAAAGGCGCAGGCTGAAGAAGAAAGCCGGAATTCAACGGATGAGAGCCCGAAAAAGCCCGAACGAAAAGAGCCTTCGCCCGGGAGCCCATCCGGGAAGAAAAAATTAACGTACAAAGAAAAACAGGAATACGAACGACTGGAAAAGGAGATCGGAGAACTGGAAAACGAAAAATCGACGCTGGAATCCCTTTTGAATTCGGGAGAGAACGATTATGAAAAACTCGAAAAGGCCTCCTCCCGCATTGGCGAAATCATTGACCTGCTGGATGAAAAAACCATGCGCTGGCTCGAACTGGATGAACTGAGCGGAAACTGAAATATTTTATTACATTTATACTGTTCATCCGATAACCGCATTTTCTAATCTTTTTTCCATGAGACTACAATTCTTAGGTGCCGCACGTGAAGTGACCGGAAGCAAACACCTGATCACCACTTCCCAGGGCAAAAAAATACTGCTGGATTGCGGCATGTACCAGGGAAAGGGCCTGGAGACCGACTCACTGAACCGCAAACTGGGGTTCGATCCCCCTGACGATCGACCACATCATCCTCACCCATGCCCATATCGATCACTCCGGGCTGATCCCTTACATCTATAAGCTCGGTTTCCGGGGCTCGGTGATCTGCACGAGTGCCACGCGCGACCTGTGCTCCATTATGCTCGCAGATTCGGGGCATATCCAGGAACACGATACATGGACCTTCAATAAAAAGAGAGCCAGGAAAGGACTTCCGCCAGTTGAGCCACTCTATTCCCATGCCGATGCCGTCGCCTGCATGAAACTGTTTATCGGCGTTCCCTACGACCGGAAGTTCAGGATTGACGAACGGACCAAGGTCCGGTTTGTCAATACCGGCCATATGCTCGGAAGCGGCGTCGCCCTGCTCGAAATCAAGGAGAACGGACAGCCCATCACGCTGGCATATACGGGCGATATCGGCCGTCCCACCAACCGGATCCTGCATCATCCCGGACCCCTTCCCTCAGGCCGATTACCTGATCACCGAGGCGACCTACGGAGACCGGCTGCATCAGGACAGGACCGGTTCCGAGGCCGAACTCCTGAATGTCCTCATCGATACCTGCGTCAATAAAGGGGGGAAACTCATCATCCCTTCCTTCAGCGTCGGGAGGACCCAGGAAATCGTCTATTCCCTGAATAATTTCTACAATGAAAAACGGCTGCCGCGGATTGACATTTATGTCGACAGCCCCCTGGCCGTCAATGCCACCGATATATTCAGACTCCATCCGGAATGTTTTAATGAAGAGATTATCGGCGTTATGGAACAGGATCCCGATCCGTTCGGGTTCAACTCCCTGTTCTACATTAAAAGAGTCGAGGATTCAAAGAAACTGAATGACATTAAAAAACCCTGTGTCATTATTTCCGCCTCAGGAATGATGGAAGCCGGGAGAGTCAAGCATCACCTGGCAAATTCAATTTCCAATCCTGCCAACACCGTTCTGGCTGTCGGTTATTGTGCACCCCGGACACTCGGCGCACGATTGCTGAGAGGCGACAAGGAAGTGTCGATACATGGCGTTAAGTACCCCGTGCTGGCAGAGATAAAGAGACTCGATTCCTTCAGCGGTCATGGAGACTACAAGGAAATGGAGTCGTATCTCTCCTGTCAGGACCCATCGAGACTTCAGAAGATCTTCCTCGTCCATGGCGAGTATGGTCCCCAGCAATTTTACAAGTCGTACCTGGAAAGTTGCGGATACCGGAATATCAGCATCCCCGAAGTTGGTCACACCGAAGAGATCTCCAGTCTGAGTGACCTGATTTCAGGATATTTTTGCCGGCTGCACAAACTTGTCCTGCCTTGCATTGTTCTTACGTTAAACCGTGAGAATATGAGAACCGTGAACAGGACCATCAGGGCAGAAAAGGTGAATATGGGCGGGATCATCCTCGACCAGGCTTTACCGGTGAGTGAGGTAGAACAGATCGATCCCTTTTTGCTGATCCATCACTGGGATCAACATTATGAAAAAGGGCACCGGCAAAACCACCTCGGCGTCGGGCCTCACCCACACCGGGGTTTTGCCCCGGTAACCTTCATTTTTAAAGGGGGCTTGCATCACCGCGATTCGCGCGGGGGGTCAAGTGTGGTCTATGAAGGCGGGACGCAATGGATCAACAGCGGAATGGGGATCATTCATAGTGAACGGCCCTCCAAAGATATCGCCGAGAATGGGGGAGACCTTGAACTTATCCAATTTTGGATCAACCTTCCCGCGAAGCACAAGATGGACCAGCCGGTCTATCTTCCCCTTACGGAAAAACAGACCCCAACCTGGGAATCGGCTGATAAGTCTGCCAGGGTCATGGTCGTGGCCGGGAAATTCCGGGATATACCTGGCGGAATTCAACCCTTAACCCCTCTGGAAATTCTGAGGATCGAACTGAAGAAGGGCGCGAGCATCAGCCTGCCCGTTCCGCCTTCGTTCAATGCCCTGGTTTACCTTCTCGACGGAAAGGTCAGAACCGGTGGACATGAGATCAGGGGAAAAGAAATGGCGGTGTTCGATCCGATGGACGGCGACATTGAGCTGGAAGCCCTTGAGGATACCCGGGCGATCCTCCTTTCCGGGGAACCTTTGAATGAACCGGTCGCGGCAAGCGGTCCCTTCGTGATGAATACCGATACCGAGATCCTGGAGGCGATGCGGGATTACAGGATGGGGAAAATGGGAGTGCTGATTGAGGAGTTTGACTGATTCGTTGAAGTCGAACCCGGAAACGGGAGCTCCTCCTAAAATCTGCCCATCGGCAGCTATCACCCTGCAGATGGCCGGTAAACCGGAATCTTCATGGAGAATGACGTGAATTCACCCGGTTTGCTCTTCACGTTGATCGGGATTTGATGAATGTCAAGAATTTTCTTCACGATGGCCAGGCCAAGACCGGTGCCTTCGATACCCGATTTTTCTTTATCCACCTTATAATACCTGTTGAAGATGAAGGGCAGGTCCTTTTCGGGAATGCCCTCACCGGTGTTCCGGATGTCAACTTCAACTTCTCTCCCTATCTTATTGACGATCAGGGTAATCTTGCCCGATTCGGGTGTATAATGGATCGCATTGTCCAGCAGGTTCTGGATAACCCTCTCCATGAGTGAAATATCGGCAACGACAAGTGGGAGGGAGGTTGAAATATCCGAATGGATGGTGATGTTCTTCCGCTCGGCCATAAGACGCAGGTTGGTCACGGCATCCTGCACGAGTTCATTGATAAAGAAGGGTTCTTTCTGAAGGTGAACCTGCCGGGTTTCGAGCTTGGAAAGTTCGAATAAATCGGATACCAGGCGTTTGAGTTTCTCACTGCCTTTGAGAATGATCTCAAGGTATTTCTTCCGGTCCTTGCTGTTCAGGTCCTTTTCCTTGATGATGAGAGTCTCGATATAGCCATGGATGACGGCCAGAGGGTTACGCAGATCGTGTGAGACATTGGCGATCAGTTCCCGCCGCAGGCTGTCCACTTCCTTCAGGGCATCGATATTTTTCAGGATGGTATCGGCCATATTATTAAAGGTGTGGGAAAGGGTGGAGAGTTCGCCTTTCATGTGATCTTCCGGAATCCGGGCATGAAGATCGCCATCTTCGAACCTCCGGAATGTCCGGATGACGATCCGAAGGTTCCGCGTCAGGAACCAGATCAGGACCAGTCCGATGGTGAAAGCGGCGAGAAGTGTCAGGATGAAGGCATTGGTGCCAACCCTGAGCCAATAGCTTCCCAGGAGGGCAGCGGTGATATTTTCATATTGTTCACTGGCCAGGACAAGGTAAACATAGCCTTCAAGATTCTGGCCCTCGCTGACCTCGGCTGCGGAAAATATTGTCTTGTGACCCGGATTCCTCGGATCATCGCCAAGGACGTATTGCTTCCCCCGGGTCCGGATGAACTCCCTGACCGGTCCAAGATCAATGCTGCTCAATTTGACCTTTTTGTCAAAAACGACAAAGGTCAGGATCTTTCCCGTCTGGTCCAAAAGATAAACTTCAAGAGTGGGATTGACAGCCATCATGGAATGCATGATTTTGCTCACCGATTCTTCATTAACCTTCCCGTTGGTAAATGGAGACACCTCTGCCAGCATACTTTCGGCGACCGTGGCATTCAGCCGTTGTGTCGTCTCATTGTAATACCGGTTGGTGGCGATGACGGTGATCAGGACATAGGCAAGTCCGAGAACGATCAGGATAGCCAGGAACGACATACTGATGCGCCAATACAGGCTTTTGCCGGGTAATTGAATTTTCATGACGGATTAGATTTCATCGTTGAACCGGTAACCGATGCCCCATGTTGTCAGGATGTACAGGGGATTGGAAATATCCGGCTCGATCTTGGTTCTCAGCCGGTTGATGTGGGAATTGACCGTATGTTCATACCCGGCAAAGTCATATCCCCAGACTTCACTGAGCAGCTGGTCACGGGAATAGCTGCGGCCCGGGTTTCCGGCCAGAAGGGCAAGCAGATCGAACTCTTTGGGAGTCAGATCAATGCGTTGATTACCAAGGGTAACTTTCCGTTTGTTTACATCAATCTTCAGGCTTCCGGCATTGATATTCTGCTTGCTGGCCAGGCCCATCAGGGTCTCATTTTGCTCGGAGCGTCTGAAAATGGCTTTGACACGGGCGATGAACTCCCTGATTCCGAAGGGTTTTGTGAGATAATCATCGGCACCGGATTCCAGTCCGATAACCTTGTCGATCTCTTCGGTTTTGGCGGTGAGCATAAGAACCGGTGTGTAGATATCCAGAGCCCTGATTTTGCGGGTGATGGCATTCCCGTCGATATAGGGAAGCATGATGTCCATGATGATGAGATCGTAGCGGTTTTCAAGGGCCAGGCGTTGACCTTCAGCGCCATCGTAAGCCACATCAACATCGCACTTCATATCTTTAAGATGGATGGTCAGGAGGTCGACAATATCATGGTCGTCTTCAATGACTAATACGCGCTTCATGATGCTGAATTTTGGATGAAGGTAAACCTTAACTGTCACGAAAGTATCACAAAAGATTCATCTCCTCAGGATGGCAGGCCGGGGGAATGATCATGACGGGCATTCATCGTTGTTCGTTGATTAAGAAGACATTCCCGGGGCAGATTTGTTCAGGCGGTCCCAAAGGGCTCCCTGAACTCAAAATTCCCGGGAGAAGGGCGAAAGGATCCCAATAGGCGATTCTCGCGGGCTTTGATGTGCAAAATCCGGTTCAGGCAGCGTCCTCATTCCTGGACACCTTGGCATGAAAATCAGTTCGGTTATTGAAACGGAGAAATCCGGAGTTGAGAGGAGAATTTTATGAGAGGCCGGAAAGATGCCGGAATTTGAAGTTCCTGATGAAGTTCAACGTCGGGCAGCTGGAGATTCAGAAATGGACAATCGCATTTAGGAATGTCACATCCGGTGGTCAGGAATCTGATTTTCCTTTGGATCCTTTTAAGCGCACGTTAATGGAACGGAATCCCGGATCATTCTGTGTCGGCGAATGGATGCACAGCTGCCAGGTTGGCTTGATGGGTTTGCCGGTGGTTTGTCAGTAATCCGGCGGGAAGAACACATAGGATGCGTATTGTCTGGGAGAATATAAAAGTCCTATAATTAATATTATGTTAAATATAAAAATGACCAATAAAGGGAAAGCCGGTCACGGCCCTCCCTTTATCTTGTATTGTCTGATTTACTGCAGGTTATTCAGCTGGTTGACGACATCGTTGTACTTGTCAGTCATCCCCAGTTTGTAATAGATCCTTTTCAGCAGATCCAGCGTTTCTTTTTTGATTTCCGTATTGGAGGTGTTAAGATTCAATGCCTTTTCGAGCATCGGGATCGCATCGTTATATTTATCTGTGGCGATTTTATTGATCTGATCCCGCCTGTTCGGATCTTTTTCTTCTCCGGACTGTTTGAATATATCCTGTCCCTGGAGGAAATAGATCAGGCCGAGGTCATAATACACATAATACAGGCTCGGATCTCTCTCGAGGGCTTTGTTATAAGCATCGATGGCTTTGTCGATGTTCCCTTCACCCGGTGAATTCAGCAGAAGCCTTCCCTTCCAGTAGTAGAGTTCGGCCCTCTGCGGGTGACTGCTAATGGCATCGTCCACGGTTTTAAGACCCTGGTCGATTTTCCCGGTACGGATGTAAAGGTCGACGAGGTTAGCCACGATATTCAGCGTATCGGGGTATTCGGCGAAGGCTTTTTCCATGGTCTGGATTGCCTGGGTCGTATCTCCCATTGACAGATAGTCGTTCTTGATGTTCAGATACGTATTGGGTCCGCCAAAGCCCAAATCGGCCAGTTGTTTGTAGTATTTAATGGCGGTTTTGTAATCCCCCATTTCACGGGCGATAATCCCGACATACTGGATCATAATTGTATCTTTCACCCCTTCAAACATATCCATATTATCTATTTTCAGGACACTTTCGAAATCGGCCAGGGCGTTTTTGCTCTCACCGGCATAATAGGCATTGATCCCATCCTGCTGGTATTCTTTTTTCAGAAGAATAAGCTGATCCTTCACTTTGCTGGTCAATTTCCCTTTCTGATCAAGGTCGAGGGTCTTCTGATAGGCATCAAAGGCTTTGTCGAGCGGATGATCGGTAACCTCTTTTTTCCTCACCCAATGGTCAAGCTTGTTGTTCTTGAAATAAAAATCGATCCTGTCGTACTGGTAAATTTCGGTCTTCTCGCCATCCTTGGTCTCGGTCTTGATATTCTCAGGATCCTTGTAATAGAGCTTGAGCATCTTTGGATCCATGCCATCGGTGACATACTCGAGATCGAGATCAAAAATGTCCTGCATGAGTTTTCCACGCTCGAACCATGTTTTGGCATTGGTAGCCTTTTTCTCATTTTGAATCTTTTCATTGCTCTTCTCCAGCTTTTTTTGCAGCACGTTAAAATTAAGCAAAGCGACTTGCTCCTGTGCCATGACGCTGGATAAACCGCAGAAAATCAATGCAATAAATAATAAGCGTTTCATCATGTTCTTTTTTAGTTATTTAGCGCTAAAATTAAGATATTTTCATTCACTGGTCAAATGAGATGCCAAAATCATCTCTTCAGATTAACGCATTAATTGTCAGAAGGTTCAGTTTCAACTATCCCGGCTTCAGCTTCTTCGATCTGTGCAGGGACCTGTGTCAAAGCGGCAATTTCATCTCCATTTCGGAGATTGATCAGCCTTACCCCCTGGGTTGCCCGTCCCATGACGCGGATGTTTGAAACGGAGAGCCGGATGACGATTCCGTTCCGGGTGATGATCATCAGGTCGTCTTCATCGGTGACCGATTTCAGACCGATCAGATCGCCGGTTTTTGGGGTGATGTTAATGGTTTTGACCCCTTTACCTCCCCGGTTGGTGATGCGGTAATCGCTTATGGATGAACGTTTTCCATATCCTTTTTCGGAGACCACCAGCACGTCCTTGTTTTGGTTTTCGACGGAGATAGCCCCGATCACATGGTCGTTTGTCTTGGAGAAGCTGACGCCTTTGACACCCGATCCGGTTCTCCCGATTGCCCTGACGGTACGTTCATGGAAACGGATGGCCTTTCCTGATCTCACTCCGAGAACAATCTCGTGATTCCCGTTGGTGAGCAGTGCTTCCAGCAGCAGGTCGCCTTCCTTGATGTTGATGGCATTGATCCCGTTGGATCTCGGCCGTGAATAGGCTTCCAGGGAAGTCTTTTTGATGATTCCCTTACGGGTGACCAGCACGATGTAATTCGTCGTTGATATAGTCCTCATCCTTCAGATTTTTCACGTACAGATATGCCATGACGCGGTCGCCCGGTTCAAGGTTGATCATATTCTGTATCGCCCGCCCTTTGGATTGGCGCGTGCCTTCCGGGATTTCATAAACTTTCATCCAGAAGCATTTGCCTTTTTCCGTGAAGAACAACAAGGTGTTGTGCATTGTGGCGCTGAACATATGCGAGAGGAAATCTTCATCCCGTGTGGTGCTGCCTTTGGAGCCGACCCCTCCCCTTCCCTGGGTTTTAAAGTCACTCAGCGGGGTACGTTTGATATATCCCAGGTGGGAAATGGTGATGACCATATCGTCGTCGGCGTAAAAGTCTTCGGGGTTGAATTCCTCGGCATCCGGCACGATCTCCGTCCGTCGTTCGTCACCGTATTTTTCCCTGACTTCAAGAAGTTCATCCTTGATGATTTTCATACGGAGAGATTCATCCGCCAGAACTTCTTTCAGGTAAGTGATCTGTTTCTGCAACTCGTCGTATTCTTCCCGGATTTTATCCCGTTCAAGGCCGGTCAGCTTCTGCAGCCGCATATCGAGGATGGCCCGGGCCTGGATATCGCTCAGTGTGAATTCGCGCATCAGCCCTTCCCTGGCCTCTTCCACCGTTTTGGAAGCCCTGATCAGTGCGATCACTTCATCGAGATGGTCGAGGGCGATCAGCAACCCTTCCAGGATGTGAGCTCTCTTTTCTGCCTGTTCCAGTTCGTACTGCGTCCGCCTGACCACCACCTCATGGCGGTGATTGACAAAGTGTGTGATCAGCTGTTTGAGGTTCAGCGTCTTTGGCCGCCCGTTAACCAGAGCGATGCTGTTTACATTAAATGTATTTTGTAATTGAGTATGCTTAAGTAATTGATTAAGAACTACATTAGACATCGCATCCTTTTTCAGGATGATGACGATACGCATGCCACTCCGGTCGGATTCGTCATTCACATAGGAAATGCCTTCGATCTTCTTTTCATTGACCAGGTCGGCGATCTTCTTGATCAGTTCGGCCTTGTTGACCAGGTAAGGGATTTCCGTAACGATGATAGTCTCCCGCCCGGAAGCGGTGACTTCTATTTCGGTTTTTGCCCGGATGACCACGCGGCCTCTCCCGGTTTCATAAGCTTCCTTGACACCCTGGTAACCATAGATGATCCCCCCGGTTGGAAAATCCGGAGCTTTAATGATGGGGATGAGTTCTTCAATAGTGATCTCCTTATTGTCGATATAAGCCACGATGGCATCGACGACGTTCCTGAGGTTATGGGGGGCCATATTTGTTGCCATACCCACGGCGATGCCCGAGGTACCGTTGACAAGCAACAAGGGGATCCGGGTGGGAAGTACGGTGGGCTCTTCGAGCGAATCATCGAAGTTGAGCTGAAAATCGACCGTATTCTTGTCCATATCGGCCATGGTGGCTTCGGCGATTTTCTGGAGTCTGACTTCGGTGTATCGCATTGCCGCCGGGCTGTCGCCGTCGACCGATCCGAAGTTGCCCTGCCCGTCGATGAGCGGATAGCGAAGTGACCATGGCTGGGCCATGCGGACCATTGTATCATATACGGATGAATCACCGTGAGGATGGTACTTCCCAAGAACTTCCCCAACGATCCTTGCCGATTTCTTGAAAGAACGGTTGGCCAGTAACCCCAGATCCTGCATACCGAACAGGACCCTCCGGTGTACCGGCTTGAGCCCGTCCCTGACGTCAGGCAGGGCCCTCGAAACAATAACCGACATCGAATAATCGATGTAGGCCGATTTCATTTCCTCTTCAATATTGATTTTTAAAATCTTTTCTCCTTCTGCCATAAAAATTGTTTCAGTTAATGAAATATCAGGTTAAAATCCGGAAAAACGGCCTCGAAAATCCGGACCTACGAAATTAAGCAATTCTTGCCTAAAACGGGCACATCGGGCACTAAATTATCAACATTGAACTGTTTATAAATCATATTTGTTTTATTGCTATATTTGTAATGTAAAAATGTATATTCGATATGATCTTTTGGAGACAAATTATGGATGCAAAATTTTCGCAGCGGATTAAGGATGTTTTAAGTTACAGCAAGGAAGAAGCGGTTAGGCTGGGGAATACCCATCTCAGTGTCGAGCATCTTTTCCTCGGGATTCTCAGGGATGGTGAAGGTCTGGCCATAGATATACTTCTGCTTCTGGGAGCGGACCTGTTTGACCTCAAGAAAGAACTTGAAAATCATATCAAACAGGATCATGTGACGAGCATATCAGACACCGATAACATTCCCCTTCTCAAAAATACCGAGAGGGTACTTAAACTGGTGTACCTCGAAGCCCGGGCCCTGAAGGATTCCATGATCGATACCGGTCATCTCCTGCTGGCCATTCTTAAAGACGAGAATAATTACGCCACGCAGCTTCTCGGTGATCATAACATCACCTACGATGAAGTCAAGAGCGAACTGGAAAACACCAATTTCGAGAATAAAGCCGATTTTCCCAGTGACGATGATGATGATGCCCGCGGTCCCTTTGGCACCGGAAAACCGGGCAGCAGCGCATCATCTTCCAAGACGTCCGATACCCCCGTGCTGGATAATTTCGGTATCGACCTCACCAAGGCAGCAGAGGAAGGACGCCTTGACCCCATCGTCGGCCGTGAAACCGAGATCGAACGCCTGGCCCAGATCCTCAGCCGCCGGAAAAAAAACAACCCGATCCTTATCGGGGAACCCGGCGTCGGAAAATCAGCCATCGCCGAAGGCCTCGCAAACCGGATCGTTCAGCGCAAGGTTTCCCGGGTGCTGTTCGACAAGCGGGTGGTTACCCTCGACCTGGCCTCGATCGTGGCCGGGACCAAATACCGCGGACAGTTTGAGGAGCGCATGAAAGCCATTCTTAATGAACTGGCCAAAAACAACAATGTCATCCTCTTCATCGACGAAATCCATACGATCGTCGGAGCTGGAGGTGCGACCGGTTCCCTCGATGCTGCAAATATGCTGAAACCGGCTCTTGCCAGGGGTGAAATTCAGTGTATCGGGGCAACAACCCTCGATGAATACCGTCAGCATATCGAAAAGGACGGAGCGCTGGAACGAAGATTCCAGAAAGTCATGGTGGAACCCACCAGTATGGAGGAAACCGTCGAGATCCTGAATAATATCAAGGAGCGGTACGAAGAACACCATAACGTCTATTATACCCCCGACGCCATCATGGCCTGCGTCAAACTGACGCAACGGTATATCAGCGACCGCCTGCTTCCCGACAAGGCCATCGACGCGCTCGATGAAGCCGGATCCACGGGTGCATATTTCCAACATCGTGGTCCCTGAGAAGATCGTCAAACTTGAAGCTGAAATCGAGGAGACGAAAAAGGAAAAAATCCGGGCGGTCAAAAACCAGAATTTCGAACGCGCCGCCAGCTTCCGCGACAAGGAAAAGGAACTGCTCGAGAGCCTGGAACAGGAAAAAGTCAAATGGGAACGTGAACTGGCTAAAAACAGGGAAACCGTTGATGCCGAGAAAGTGGCCGAAGTTGTCGCCATGATGACCGGTGTGCCTGTTCAGCGTATTGCCCAGGCTGAAGGCACCCGGCTGCTTAAGATGGCCGACGAGATCAGTGGAAAGGTTATCGGACAGGACGAGGCGATCCAGAAAGTGGTGAAGTCCATCCAACGTAACCGTGCCGGCCTCAAAGATCCGAACAAACCCATCGGAACATTCATCTTCCTCGGTCCGACCGGCGTGGGGAAAACCCAGCTGGCCAAAGTGCTGGCCCAGTACCTGTTCGACAGCGTCGATAATCTCATCCGCATCGACATGAGCGAATACATGGAGAAATTCTCCGTTTCGCGACTCGTCGGGGCGCCTCCGGGATATATCGGCTATGAAGAGGGCGGACAGCTGACAGAGAAGGTCAGAAGACGGCCCTATAGCGTAGTCCTGCTCGATGAAATCGAAAAAGCCCACCCCGATGTCTTCCATATCCTCCTTCAGGTCCTCGATGAAGGTCAGCTGACAGACAGCCTGGGTCGCCGAGTTGACTTCAGGAACACCATCGTCATCATGACCTCAAATATTGGCTCACGTCAGATCAAGGACTTTGGCCAGGGAGTCGGATTCAACACCCAGGCACGCCAGGAACTGGCCAACGAGCATACCAAGAGCATCATCCAGAAAGCCCTGAAACGTGCTTTCGCGCCCGAATTCCTGAATCGGATCGATGATGTCGTTCTGTTCAACAGCCTGACCAAGGAAGATATCTATAAGATCATCGAGATTGAACTCCAGGGCCTCTACGAACGGGTCAATGGTCTCGGGTACGACGTCAAAATCTCATCCGCAGCCAAGGATTTCGTGATCGAGAAAGGATACGACCTTCAGTTCGGAGCCCGGCCCCTGAAACGGGCCATTCAGAAGTACCTTGAAGATCCGATGGCTGAAACCATCATCAGAGCCTCCGTCAGTGAGGGAGATACCATTTCTGTGGGGCTTGATAAAAAAGGTGAAAACATCCAGATCCGGATCATTAAAGGGGAAAAGAATAAGAACGTCAAGCGTGAAGTATAGACAGGGTAACTCACTCTGCCGGAAATGCAAAGACTGTGACCGGTCTTTGCATTTTTTTTGCCCTCATGGAAAGGTTTTGCCGGTTATGAATTCTGCACCGTCCCCACAAGGTCGAATTCACCGGCTTCACGGATGAGTACTTCGTAAAATTGCCCGGGATGCAGATCCATGGCGCCGCCCGCCGGTATCAGCACTTCGTTGTCCACCTCAGGCGAATCGCCTTCCGTACGGCCGATGAAATATTCACCTTCCTTCCGGTCGATGAGCACCTTGAGCGTTTGTCCCGATCTTTTTCGCATTTAACTCGAGGGAAATTTCCTGCTGGATGCCCATGAGTTCTTCCAGGCGATGCTTCTTGGTTTTGTCGGAAATTACATCGCGAAAGCGTTTGGCTGCGGGGGTATTTTCCTCATGAGAATAGGTAAAAACCCCGAGCCGGTCAAACCGGACAGACCGGATGAACGATTTCAGCTCTTCGAATTCCTTCTTCCCTTCACCGGGAAATCCCGTAATGACGGTGGACCGAACCGTAATGTCCGGGAGTTCATTCCGGAATGCCTCAATGATTTTCTCGATCTGCGTTCGCCCGTGGCCCCGGTTCATGGCTTTCAGGATGTTGTCGTTCACATGCTGGACAGGGATGTCGAGATACCGGCAGATCTTCGGATGTGCTTTCATCAGCCTGATCATTTCAGTCGACGGGAAGCCGAGCGGATAGGTGTAATGAAGACGGATCCATTCCGGGCCGTTGATGCTTACCAGTTGCTCGAGCAGTTCGGGCAGGTGTTTTTTCCCGTCCAGGTCCGTACCGTAAGACGTCAGATCCTGGGCGATAAGAAGGAGTTCCTTCACGCCGGCCTGGGCGAGAATCCGGGCTTCCAACCAGGAGATCTTCAACCGGAACGGATTTCTGCCGGCCGCGGATCGCGGGAATGGCACAGAAGGCACAGTGACGGTTGCAGCCTTCCGAAATTTTCAGGTAGGCATAATGTGAAGGCGTGGTGAGCAGTCGTTCATGCAACAGCCCGGCGTAGTAATGGCTGCCGAGAACTTCGAGAATGGACTCATGGTCGTTGACGCCAAAAAAACCGTCAACCTCCGGGATCTCCTTTTGCAGAGATTGCCTGTAACGTTGTGACAGGCAGCCCATTACGACAAGTTTTGAGATCTGCCCTTTCTTCCTGGCTTCAACCCACGACAGGATGGTATTAACGGATTCCGTTTTGGCATCGAGAATAAAGCCGCAGGTATTGATGATCACGGCATCGGCCGTTTCATTGCGGTCATAAAGGACAGTATGCCCGTTTTCCTGCAGCTGACGAAGAAGTTTTTCCGAATCCACCAGGTTTTTGGCACATCCCAGGGTCACCACGTTCACTTTCATTTCAAAAACGGCTTAGATGGTTCTGAAGACGGAAGGCATCAGGCATTAAAGAGGGAATCCACAAATTCATGTTTATCAAAGACCTGGAGGTCCTCCATCTTCTCACCCAGGCCGATGTATTTGACCGGTATTTTAAACTGGTCGGAGATCCCGATAACGACGCCGCCTTTGGCTGTCCCGTCGAGCTTGGTCAGGGCCAGGGCATTGACTTCCGTTACGGCTGTAAACTGTCTGGCTTGTTCAAAGGCGTTTTGTCCCGTCGATCCGTCAAGGACGAGCAGGATTTCGTGGGGCGCATCGGGGAGAATTTTTTTCATCACCGACTTGATCTTGCCCAGTTCGTTCATCAGGTTGACCTTGTTGTGCAGGCGGCCGGCCGTATCGATGATGACGACATCCGCGTTTTTTGCTTTCGCCGAAGCCAGGGTATCGTAAGCCACCGAAGCCGGATCGGATCCCATTTTCTGCTTGACGAGTTCAACCCCTACCCGGTCTGCCCAAATGGAAATCTGTTCCACGGCGGCAGCACGGAAGGTGTCGGCCGCGCCCAGGATCACGCTCTTACCGGCTTTCTGAAAATGGTAGGCCAGCTTGCCGATGGTCGTTGTCTTTCCCACGCCGTTCACGCCCACAACCATGATCACATAAGGCCTGGCCGGGAGTTCTTCATCAAATCCCCTGATGACGCCGGTATTGTTTTGCTCGAGCAGCGCTTCGATCTCCTCCTTCAGGATCACATTCAGTTCCCCAACATTCATGTACCTGTCCCTGGCAACCCGTTCCTCGATGCGTCCGATGATCCGGATGGTGGTGTCGACCCCGACATCTGAGCTGATCAGCACTTCCTCCAGGTTATCGAGAACCTCATCATCCACCTTCGATTTTCCGACGACGGCCCGGGAAAGCTTCATAAACACACTTTCCTTGGTCTTCTTCAGTCCCTGTTCGAGGTCTTGCTTCTTCTGTCTGTTGAAGATTCCCATGTGGTGTAATTTTTAGATCCATATAAAAAAAGCTTTCCTGTTCAGAAAGCTTTCATGCAAAATACGATTTGAGCGGGTCGCTTATTTTTCGAAGAAATCCTTAATATGGTCCATGTGGATCATTTCTTCCTCAAATGCATAGGATTGGTTCTTTTCGGATTTAACCATTTTAATGCATTTCACGAAATTTCTTCCTTTTCCTGTACGCAGGCTTGCAACAACTTTCTTTGCCATTTCAGTATCGTTTATTTGATTTCTTTATGAACAGTCACTTTCCTCAACACAGGGTTGTACTTTTTCAGCTCAAGCCTGTCGGGCGTGTTCTTCCTGTTTTTGGTGGTGATATAGCGGGAAGTTCCGGGCATGCCACTTTCTTTATGCTCCGTGCATTCAAGAATAACCTGTACTCTGTTTCCTTTACCTTTCTTAGCCATTTCCTGGTGCTTTTAAGAATTAATAACTCGTGATGAAACCCTTTTCCCTGGCGTCCTTCAGTGCGTTGTTCAGCCCTTTCTTGCTTATGGTCCGGATCCCCTGGGCCGATACTTTTAGACTGATCCACCTGTCCTCTTCCGGAAGATAGAATTTCTTGTTGAACAAATTCGGGTAAAATTTCCGTTTTGTTCTTTTTTTGGAGTGCGAAACATTGTTTCCCACCATCATTTTCTTTCCCGTTATCTGGCAAACTCGTGACATTTCTATAGATTTTCTTGGGTTTTTTCAAACAGAACGCAAATTACGACATTTTCTTTCAAATAATCAAATGATTGCCGGATTTTTTTCCCATAAATCCTTATCCGTTGAGTTCATATCCTAAAATCATCTTTCTCAGGATATTAAGTGCCGTAATACTGCTTCGTTCGATTATTCTCTGCCGGTTGTCACCGAAGAAAAAGCGCTTTGAATAGGATTTTTCGGCATTGCTGACACAGATCCAAACGGTTCCGACCGGTTTTTCAGCAGATCCTCCCGAAGGCCCGGCAATGCCACTTGTCGCTATTGCATAATCGGTATGGAACCGTTTCCGGATTCCTCCGGCCATCTGTTCGACCACTTCACGGCTCACGGCACCGTTGTTTTTCAATGTTTCCTCGTCAACTCCCAGTTCGGACATTTTGATCTCGTTGGCATAAGCCACCACAGAACCCTTGTAATAGCCGGAACTTCCGGGCACCGAAGTGATCAATGCCGCAATTCGTCCCCCGGTGCAACTCTCGGCTGTGGAAACACTGAGGGAATTCTCCTTCAGAAGATCTCCGACAACTTTTTCGAGGGTGGTATCCTCAAGTGCAAATATATCTTCAGGTATGATTTTCAGTAACTTATCTATTTCAGCCTGGAGTAATGCATTAAGATCCCCGCGATTTTCCCCAAGGGCAGTCAAGCGGAGCCGGACAAGTCCCGGATGTGGAAGATAAGCCAGTTTCACATTGCCCGGCAGGGCAAGTTCCCAGTCGGAAATGGTTGAAGCAAGGTAGGATTCGGGAATACCCTGGGTCATGATTGTCCGGTGAACAATGAGACTTCCGTTCATCATCCGGGCAAGGCGCGGAATCAATTGCCTGCTGACAATGCTTTTCATCTCGAAAGGGACGCCCGGCATCGATACAAAGATGGTCCCTCCCTGTTCGAACCACATTCCCGGAGCCGTTCCTTCAGCATTTTCGAGGATCTGGCAATTGTCGGGCACTACTGCCTGCCGGCGATTCAGGTCCGATAGCGTATACCCCCGAAGGTGGAAAAGCTCTTTGATATGCTGAAGGACTTCTGAATTCTCGGTCAGATTGCCACCGAAGTATTCAGCCAGCGTCTGCCGCGTAATATCGTCACGTGTCGGCCCCAGGCCGCCGGTCACGACCACCAGGTCAACCCGGCCTTCATAATCAGCGAGGGCCGAAGAAATATGTTCATGCTGATCGGCCACGCTGCGGATTTCAAGGACATGGATGCCGATCAGATTAAGACTCTCTGCGATCCATGCGGAATTGGTATCCACGATCTGCCCGATCAGGATCTCGTCTCCTATGGTGATGATGGCTGCTGTCATAATTGAAATTAAAGGATCAAAATTACGATTTTATCTGTATTGAATAACAAAAAAACGTGTCCGGAGATCATTCAGAAGGTTGACCGGGAGAAAAACCGGTCATCATTTGAAAATTCTGGTATACTGGTGTTCTTCAGAGTGAGGGTTCATTATCTTTGCGGCTTTAAAACCTGTTGAATGATCGCATCTCATCTCGGAGAATTCTCCGCCTTGCTGGTAGCTGTCTTCTGGACCATTACCGCCCTTGCCTTTGAATCGGCATCCGTACGTGTCGGATCGCTTCCGGTGAATTTTATCCGGCTGGTTTTCGCCTTTGGATTTTTATGTGTTCTCACCTGGTTCCGGCGCGGCAACCCTCTTCCTGCCGATGCCAGTGCCCACAACTGGGTGTGGTTAAGTGTTTCCGGGCTTATCGGCTTTGTGCTCGGCGATCTTTTTCTCTTTAAATCCTACACCATCGTCGGATCCTGGTTTGCCATGCTGATCATGACGCTCGCTCCCACGATCGCAGCGGTTTTCGGGTTCCTGATTCTCGGAGAAACGCTGAGTCTGATGAGCCTTGCCGGAATGGCCCTCACCGTTTTCGGCATCGGCCTCACCGTTTTCGGCCGGAAAAACGGGACGGAGAAACTGTCATTCAACAAACCCGTCAAAGGGGTGTTATTTGCTTTTCTCGGGGCATTGGGCCAGGGACTTGGCATTGTTTTCAGCAAATATGGCATGGGCACCTATGATCCCTTCGCCGCGACACAGATCCGGATCCTGACAGGAATAGCCGGTTTTGCGCTGATTGTTACCCTTAGCGGGAGATGGTCAACCGTATGGATGGCCATGAAAAACAAAAAAGGACTTGCCGCCATCACAACGGGTTCATTCTTCGGACCTTTCCTCGGGGTTTCCTTTTCCCTCGTGGCCATCAGCTACACCAAGACGGGGATTGCCTCTACCATCATGGCGATCGTCCCGGTGCTCATCATCCCCCCTTCCATCATCCTCTTTCGGCATAAGATAACAGTTAAGGAGATGATCGGAGCCGTGATCAGCGTTTGCGGGGTGATATTGTTCTTTCTTTAAGCGGGAACGGAGGAACGTGGGTACGCGGGTACGGGAAGAGGAAGTTTTTTTCAAATTGACTTATCCTGAAATAGGTTTACAAAAAATGTAAACAAAAAACAGGACTATGAAACGAAAAGTAAATGTTTATTCGGACGAGTTTAAGTTCAATGTCCAGGAAAAAATTCCCGCTGATACCGCCGATTTACGCTGACGTTTTCGATTCTTTCTGCGGAAATCCGCGCGATCTGCGGGAATACATTTATCGAAGCATTACCAGGAAAAAAATTCCCGCTGATACCGCTGATTTACGCTGAAGTTTTAGATTGCTTCTGCGGAAATCCGCGCGATCTGCGGAAAAACATTAAACGAAACACTACCAGGAAAAAATTTCCCGCTGATGTCGCTGATTTACGCTGACGTTTTCGATTCTTTCTGCGGAAATCCGCGCGATCTGCGGGAAAACATTAACCGAAGCACTACCAGGAAAAAATATTCCCGCAGATATCGCCGATTTACGCAGACGTTTTCGATTGTTTCTGCGGTAATCTGCGCGATCTGCGGGAATACATTTATCGAAGCACTACCAGGAAAAAATTTCCCGCAGATATCGCTGATTTACGCTGAAGTTTTGATTGTTTCTGCGGTAATCCGCGCGATCTGCGGGAAAACATTAACCGAAGCACTACCAGGAAAAAATTTCCCGCAGATATCGCTGATTTACGCAGAGGTTTTGATTGTTTCCGCGGTAATCCGCGCGATCTGCGGGAATACATTTATCGAAGCACTACCAGGAAAAAATTTCCCGCTGATATCGCTGATTTACGCAGAGGTTTTGATTGCTTCTGCGGTAATCCGCGCGATCTGCGGGAAAACATTAACCGAAGCATTACAAGGAAAAAATTTCCCGCAGATATCGCTGATTTACGCAGAGGTTTTAGATTGTTTCCGCGGTAATCCGCGCGATCTGCGGGAAAACATTAACCGAAGCATTACCAGGAAAAAAATTCCCGCTGATACCGCTGATTTACGCTGAAGGTTTAGATTGTTTCCGCGGTAATCCGCGCGATCTGCGGGAAAACATTAACCGAAGCATTACCAGGAAAAAAATTCCCGCTGATATCGCTGATTTACGCTGAGGTTTTGATTGTTTCTGCGGTAATCCGCGCGATCTGCGGGAAAACATTAACCGAAGCATTACCAGGAAAAAAATTCCCGCAGATACCGCTGATTTACGCTGACGTTTTGATTGTTTCCGCGGTAATCCGCGCGATCTGCGGGAAAACATTAACCGAAGCATTACCAGGAAAAAAATTCCCGCTGATACCGCTGATTTACGCTGAGGTTTTGATTGTTTCCGCGGTAATCCGCGCGATCTGCGGGAAAACATTAAACGAAGCACTACCAGGAAAAAATTTCCCGCTGATATCGCTGATTTACGCTGAAGTTTTGATTGCTTCTGCGGTAATCCGCGCGATCTGCGGGAAAACATAAACCGAAGCATTACAAGGAAAAAAATTCCCGCTGATACCGCTGATTTACGCAGAAGTTTTCGATTCTTTCTGCGGTAATCCGCGCGATCTGCGGGAAAACATTTACCGAAGCACTACCAGGAAAAAATTTCCCGCTGATACCGCTGATTTACGCTGAGGTTTTAAATTGTTTCCGCAGAAATCCTCGCGATCTGCAGGAAAACATTATCGGTCAGTCAGTCATCATATCGGAATATTTATAAGGTCTTTTGAGGCCATCCGTAGGGGCAGGTCGCAACCCGCCCGTCTTGGTGGATACGTGGGTACGGGAAGAGCACGAAGGGGGTAAATGCCGGGGCATGAAGTTGGCTTTTCCAGGAAAAAATTTTTGAATTTGTACGGGTCATAACAGAAAAAAATTAATTTTGTAAGCTCAAAAGCGGGAGTAGCTCAGTGGTAGAGCATCAGCTTCCCAAGCTGAGGGTCGCGGGTTCGATCCCCGTTTCCCGCTCTGATAACCAGGAAGGTGACCAGGATACAGGTCACCTTTTTTATGTCGTGTTTTCGCCGAACGTTTCTTTCGCAAATCGGGTCGTTCACCGGTGCGCAAAAGGAGAAAAAAAGATTTATTGAGGGGCTCGCATTACGGATCTCACTTACTGAAAGGGCGCAGGAAGGGCCTTTCGTTCTTTCTGGCTTTTTTTGGGTGGGTCCCTCCCCCGCCTTCCAAACTCGCCGCCCCTTAATGGGTTCGACCCCCCAAATCTCAGCGTCCGTTTCCGGACAATTTGATGAAAAGTTTTCAACAGGCTGTTTTTATGCGGGTTTCAGAAGGGATTCAAGATATCGGCATTCACCCTTTTTCGGCTAAAATTGACGAAAATAGCGACAATTTGCCGTTGAAGCTTCAACATCCGGATCATTTCCAGAGATCCATAATGGCATGATTCCAAATTCCATCCCTTCATAAACCAAACACGGATTTCCTGCGTTTATACATTAAAACTCAGGAAAAATGAAAACAATCATTGCCATCATGCTGCTTTTTGCCGGCTTTGCAATGACCTCATTTGCGCAGGAAACAAAAAAATCGGAAATCATGGAAAAGGATCAGAAAGAACACGTAGCCACGAACGATCATCCCCATACATACAATAAACTGACTGAATTCGAAAAATTCGTGATGCTCAATAAGGGAACGGAAAGACCATGGACAGGTAAATATGTCGATAACAAGGAAAAAGGGACTTACATCTGTAAGCGCTGTAATGCTCCATTGTACAGGTCATCCGATAAATTTGACAGTCATTGCGGATGGCCGAGTTTCGACGATGAGATTCCGGGAGCCGTGAAAAGGCAACCGGATGCCGACGGCCGAAGAACGGAAATCCTTTGTGCCAATTGCGGTGCTCACCTGGGGCATGTTTTTTTAGGAGAAGGTTTTACAGCGAAAGAAACCCGGCATTGCGTCAATTCGGTATCCATGACCTTCATCCCGGCCGGAGAGCCGCTTCCCGAAGAAATCGTCCCGGAAAAATAACCTTCGGAACTCATTTCTGAAAACGCTGGAGGGCCCTCACCCTTTCCAGCAATGTGGGATGAGAATAGTGGAACCGTACATAAAGCGGATGAGGAGTGAGATTGCTTAAATTCTTCGATGTCAGCTTTTTCAAAGCCGATATCAACGGGTCAGCCTTTTCGAATTCCGCGGCATAGCGGTCTGCCTGGTATTCATTTCTTCGGCTTATATTATTGAATATCAAACCAATAACCAGGGAAACGGGTGAATACAAGATGCCAAAGGCAATGACACTGATGTGAAAATTGGGTTCCCTGACGCCCAGAGCAGCCGACAGATGCGGGATTATTCAAAAATAACGAGAAAATAAAAAGGGTGAGACCCGTCTGAATAATGCCCAGGATGGTTCCCGTCACGATATGTTTCTTTTTGTAATGCCCGATTTCATGGGCGAGCACTGCCACGATTTCTTCCGTTGACAGATCCTGGATCAGCGTGTCGTAAAGAACGATCCTCTTCTTCGCCCCCAGTCCGGTAAAATATGCATTGGATTTTGTCGAACGCCTGGAACCGTCAATGACGTAAATATTCGTCAGCTGAAAGCCTGCCCTCCGGGAAAATGATTCAATGGCACTCCGCAGTTCTCCCTCTTCGAGTGGTGTCTGCTTGTTGAATAGCGGAACGATCAGGTTGGAATAAAACATGGTCATCAGGATGGTAAATACCGAGACCAGGATCCATGCCCAAAACCAGAAATTTCTCCCCGTCAGTTTATAGAACCAGATAATCAAGGCGATCAGTCCGCCTCCGATGATCGCGCCCACGATCCATGATTTCAGTTTATCCAGGATAAAAATCTTCGGCGTCGTCTTGTTAAAGCCGAATTTCTCTTCAATCACAAAGGTGTCATAAACTGAAAAGGGAAGCATCAGCAGATCCGATCCCAGCATCAGGATCCCGAAGAATACCAGGGCGACGACAATGTAATGGCCGGAAATGTCGAAGGCGATCCTGTTTACCAGGGCAAATCCGCCAAGGAAGAGCATCAGGAGGACCAATATCAGGCTGAGTGTACTGGTGATGAACGAAAACCGCGTGTTCACTCTTTTGTACTTCTGGGATTGCTCGTAACGCGAGGCTTCATAAACGTCCGACAGTTCTTCGGGAGGTGAGGTAAAGGTATTTTTAAGGTTCAGAAATTCGAGCCATCTTTCCAGAGCGAATCCGAGAATCAGAATGGCGAGGATCGTAAAAAACACAAAATTATACATGACTTGCTTGCTTAAAAATTAGTGAGTCAGCTGCTTCTCCAGTTCAGGAAGGGATTTTTTCCGTTTATCCAGTTCGCGCTGGTAGTATTTTGCGATTCCCGCATCAGGCCTGAGTTGAAGAGCGCGGTCGATCCAATTTATAGCCGTCGTCAAGCTGTCATGCATTTCATAATACACGGCGAGGTTGTAGGCTGCCTTGTAAGCCCTGATCCTCTTTTTGCCTTCTGCTAAGGCGCTTTAGCCTGTCCTCATCCAGTGAGAGACTGTCGCCCTGGACTCCCTGAATCTCAAAATACGACCGTTTGACCTCATCCCAACTCGGTGAGATTTCCGTGCCGTATTTATACCCGCCATACCAGAAGGCTTCCCTGAGGATATCCCCGATTTCGGGGAGGTTCCGGCGGGCTTCATCTTCATCGGCGCCATAGGCCGACCAATATAACGTGTCCCGCATCATTTTTTCATTGATGACACCCTCCTGCCGGTCATAGATCCTCCAGAACATAACCCTGTACAAGGCTTCATCAGCGGCACCGACATATTCAAATCCTTCGTCGTAGGTCACCGTGTTATAAGCCCGGACATCCAGTGACAGAGCGTAATACTCAAAGGAAATCACGGCGTCAACATTGAACGTGTCACAGAGATGGTCGATGGCTGCTTGTGAAAGCGGTTTCAGGAAAGCCGTGGTGTCTTCCGGCCGCAATTCATAATAAGGGGCATCGTTGAGAAAACTGGCCGGGGAATTGTCGAGAACGGAAAAGAGGCCGTTGAAAACACTATGGATGACGATGGTATCGACAAAATATTGTTCCTTCGGCTTTAAGCGGTGGACCTCATTAAAGGCGGATGTGTCGGCGGAGGGCAGATAAGCGAAATTGAAGACCAAAACTTTTTTGACATCCGGGGGGAACGTGATCTCAGCGGGTTCCAGCGTGTCAAAAGATAAATATTTCCCGGGAATGCAACCGGCAATAAACAAGAAGAACAACCCTGTGAAAAGAATGCGTGTCTTTCTCATAACAAGTCCCCGGCAAATATCCCGTGAAATTAAACAATTTCAGGGGAAATTCGCCGGTTTGTTTGAAAAATTATCAGGTGTTCATAGCGCCGCAAACGTTGATCACCTGGCCACTGACGTACGATGAAAGGTCCGATCCGAGGAACAGGCAGACATTGGCCACATCCTCCGGGGTGCCTCCCCTTCTCAGCGGGATACCCTTGATCCATTCCTGCCTGACATCTTCCGGAAGTTTTGCCGTCATTTCCGTGATGATGAATCCCGGAGCAATGGCATTGCAGCGAATGCCTCGTGAACCGAGTTCTTTGGCAACCGATTTGGTGAAGCCGATGATTCCGGCTTTGGAAGCGGAATAGTTCGCCTGGCCTGCATTTCCCGATACACCGACGACAGAACTCATGTTGATGATGGAGCCGAAACGCTGCTTCAGCATGACTTTCTGTACAGCCTTGGTGAAGTTGAACACCGATTTCAGGTTGACCTTGATCACCAGGTCCCAGGTTTCTTCGTCCATTCGCATTAACAGCGTGTCGCGGGTGATCCCGGCATTGTTAACCAGGATGTCGATCCGTTCAAAGTCGCCGGCGATCTGGTTCACCACATCGTCTGTCTGCTGATATTGACTGGCATCCGAAGCATATCCCTTTGCATTGACCCCTAAAGCCTTCAGCTCGGCTTCGAGCGATTTCATATTCTCGTCGAGGTTCAGATCCGTGAAGGCGACATTGGCTCCCTCACGGGCAAAAGACACAGCGATTTGCCGTCCGATACCCCTGGCTGCTCCGGTGATGACAGCTGTTTTTCCTTTAAGTAAATCCATTTTTCAGATGAGTTTTAATTCGTGCAAATAAAAGAAAGATATTCGATTTAAACAATAAATCCCGCTCCTTGAAATTCGAACGGGATGTAAAGTCGGAGGGTAAACAACTGAATCACTGAAAGATCAATTCGACCATTTCGGGAAGGATTTCCCCTGCCCTGCCCGGGAGAAAAATATCCGTCACATCGGTAGTATAGGCTGAAGGATCGGTATTGACTTCAATGATGGTTGCCCCGTTTTGTTTGGCGAGCCGGGGATCATATTGGCCGGCATCACTTCACCGGTGGTGCCCACAAGGAGGAAAACATCGGCCACGCTGGCTTCATGGAAGGCGGCCTCACTGGCCCGCTCAGGAATGGGTTCGCCGAAGAAAACGAAATCGGGCTTAAGAATACTGTGGTCAAATGTGCACCTTGGTGGCAACGTTTCAGAAATAACCTCATCGGCGGGGTATTTACGGCCGCATTTTGGACAGGCAAGCATCCGGTAGTTCCCGTGGAACTCGATAACCGCCCTGCACCCGGCTTCCTGGTGAAGGTTATCGATATTCTGGGTGATGATGGCTTTCAGTAATCCTGCTTCCTCGAGGCGGGCAAGAGATACATGAGCCCGGTTGGGTGAGACCTTGCCAAAAAAATCATAAAAAAGTGTTTTGATCACGTTCCAGGATTCTTCAGCATGGGACAGGAAATATTCAATATCCAGGTATTTGGGATCATATTTCGTCCACAGCCCTTCCGGACCTCGAAAAGGCGGGATTCCGCTTTCGACGGAAATCCCGGCTCCGGTGAACGCGGTGGTATGCCGGGATTTTTTTATGACTTCGGCAGCAGCCCTTATCGATTGTTCCATCGGTTCAGCCATGATTCGCAGAAATGATCAGAGCAGGGAGGCGATGGTGCTTCCAAGGTCGGCGGGGGATTCGACAACAGTGATGCCACATTCCCTCATGATGGCCATCTTGGCGGCAGCCGTATCACTTTTCCCGCCGATGATGGCCCCGGCATGGCCCATTCTTCGTCCTTTCGGAGCAGTCTGACCGGCAATGAATCCCGCAACCGGCTTGGTTCCGTGTTCTTTGATCCATTCAGCAGCTTCCGCTTCCATGCTTCCTCCGATTTCGCCGATCATGATGATACCTTTGGTCTGTTCGTCCTCCATAAAGAGTTTGATTGCATCGAGGGTGGTCGTTCCCACGATGGGATCTCCCCCAATACCGATACAGGTTGACTGGCCCAGGCCGGTCTTGGTCACCTGGTCAACCGCTTCATAAGTGAGCGTCCCTGAGCGGGACACAATGCCGACGACTCCCTTCTGATGGATAAAGCCAGGCATAATGCCTACCTTGGCTTCCCCGGGTGTGATAATCCCGGGACAGTTGGGACCAATAAGCCTTGAGGGCCGGTTACGCAAATATTCTTTCACTTTAACCATATCGGACACCGGAATGCCTTCCGTAATCGCGACGATCAGCTTTATGCCAGCGTCAGCGGCCTCCATGATCGCATCGGCGGCAAAGGCCGGAGGGACGAAAATCACCGATGTATCGGCCTGTACCTGATCCACGGCATCCTTGACCGTATTGAATACCGGGCGTCCAAGATGTTCCTGACCGCCTTTCCCGGGAGTAACCCCTCCCACGACCTGCGTGCCGTATTCAATCATCTGACCGGCATGGAAGCTGCCCTCGCTGCCGGTAAAACCCTGGATCAGAACTTTTGAGTCTTTGCTAAGTAAAACGCTCATCGCTTTGAAATTTTTAAAGATCAAAAGTAGGGATAATTTTTTAATTCGGGAAAACGAACCCCCGGAGTTTACCCACCCCATGGCAAATAACGTCTGTTTAGACACTATGGGAGGCTTGTCCAAAATCCGGTTTCCGAAATGCGAACTATTTTACAATGGGCAATCTTCCAACAAATTCCTCCCTCTCCTGTTCCTGCATAAAGAATTCACTGATTATTCATTTATCTTTGTGTGACCATGGATTTCGACACCACCATATGTGCCCCTGCCACTTCCGGATCGGGGGCGATTGCCCTGATCAGGGTATCCGGAAAGGATACCTTTGCGATTTGCGAAAAGATCTTCAGGCCCGGAGACCGGACCAAGATTCTGGCCAGGCAGGAACCCAATACCATTCATCACGGCGATATCATGGACGGCGATGAAGTCGTTGATGACGTACTGTTCAGCCTCTTTAGGGCACCCCGCTCTTACACCGGTGAAGACTCCATCGAGATCACCTGCCATGCTTCAACGTGGATCCAGAAAAAGATCATTGAGCTTTTGATACATCACGGGGCGGTGATGGCCCGTCCCGGTGAATTCACCCAGCGTGCCTACCTGAATGGCAAGATGGATCTGTCACAGGCCGAGGCAGTGGCCGACCTGGTCGCCTCCGAATCGGCAGCGGCCCACCGCATTGCTATGGACCAGATGCGCGGCGGCTTTTCCCAGGAGCTCAGCAAACTGCGGAAAGCCCTGCTGGATTTCGCCTCGCTCATTGAACTCGAGCTCGATTTCAGCGAGGAAGACGTCGAATTTGCCAACCGGAAGGAACTGAAGACCCTGGTCGAACATATCAAAAACGTCATCGACCGGCTCATCTCATCATTCAGCCTGGGCAATGCCATTAAGAATGGCGTACCGGTGGCCATCATCGGGAAACCCAACGTGGGCAAGTCCACCCTGCTTAACCGGCTGCTGAATGAGGACCGGGCCATCGTATCGGAAATCGCCGGCACCACCCGGGATGTGATCGAGGATACGGTGGTGATCGAAGGCATTACGTTCCGGTTTATCGATACCGCCGGACTGAGAGAGACGGCCGATGTGATCGAAAATCTCGGGATCCGGAAAACCTACCAGAAGATCGGCCAGGCAGCCATCGTGCTCTTGATGGGCGATGCGGGCGATCCGGCCGAAACCACCATGTCCGCGGTGAAAGAGATCCGAAAGCAGACCGCCGGATCTGTCAAACACCTGGTGCTCGTCATTAATAAAATCGATCTCGAAACTCCGGAAACGGTTGATCGTCTCCGGGAATCGTTAATAATGAATCCGGATGAGAAGATCATCTTCCTCTCGGCAGAAAAAGACGATCACCTGGATGAACTCCAGCGGATGCTGATCGAATCGTCGGAGATCACCCACCTGAAGGACAGCGACATCATCGTATCCAATGCCCGTCATTATGAGGCTTTGCTCCATGCCGGCGAGAGTCTGAACCGGGCTTATGAAGGGCTGGACGCCTACATTCCGGAGGATCTGATCGCGCAGGACATCCGGCAGGTCATTCATTATATCGGAGAAATCACCGGTGAAGTCACACCCGATGAGATTTTGGGGAATATTTTCAGGAATTTCTGTATCGGAAAGTGAATGAGACTAACTTTTCAAAAGCCCGAAGGGGGCAATGAAAAGTTCAAGTCGAACTCATCCCGACACCAGGAGGGATTAGTAGGGCGTTTATGCGATTCCGAGAGCATAATAGAAAATGAACTGACCTTTAAATTTGTCTTTCGCAAAAGCATTAAATGATCATCTGAAATCCGCACACTTTTACGAAAGTTTCCTAAATTTGAATAGAGAACCTTAAAATTCACCTCTGTCCTGCTCTAAACTGTGTAATCATGAGTAAAGGAGTATCAAAGTCTAAAGCCGTTGCCTAAAAGACAATCTATGCTGCCTTCAAGATCCTTAAGAATAATGGCGGCGAAATGCCCGGCCGGGATGTTATCTCCAAAATGCGGGAAACGGTTGACTTCACCGACTGGGAAAATGAACGCTACGAAAAGACCGGATACATCCGCTGGGAATCCATCCTTCATTTCTATACGATTGACTGCATTAGAGCCGGATATTTGCGAAAAAACAAGGGGATATGGTCACTGACCGACGAAGGTGAGAAAGCCATTAAACTGGGCCCGGAACAGCTCCTGGAGACCGCTTCTGCTGCTTACAATAAATGGAAAGCCAGCCAGGATCTCGGCATTATTCCGGGCGATGAAACGGAAAGCGAAGATACCCAAAGCCAGCAAGCAATGATCGATAAGTACGAGGAGGAAGCCCTGGACGGTATACGGACATACCTGCATGCGAAAAATCCCTATGAATTTCAGGATATGGTAGCAGCATTGCTCAGGGCCATGGGCTATCATACACCTCATATTGCAACCAGGGGCCGTGATGGCGGCATTGATATCATTGCCTATTCCGATCCCATTGGTGCCAAAGAACCACGGATAAAGGTACAGGTTAAGCATTGGCCGGATAATTCAATCGCTGTTGACGAGATCCGGAAACTTGTCGGCTTGCTTAGTAAACCCGGTGATGTTGGCCTATTCGTTACTTCTGGTAAATTTACCAGTGAGGCGGAACGGTCAGCCCGGGAATCACATATTCACATAGAGCTGATCAATTTCCAGCGGTTTATTTCGCTTTGGCAGGAGTATTATGATCGGTTTTCGGATGAGGTGAAGAATATGTTGCCTTTGCAGGCTATTTATTTCCTGGGTGCAAATGAATGATTGGTAAAGGTCCAATATGTTAAATTTTACTAAAATATTTTACTTTTAAGTAAAATCATTGTAGATTCGCAAGTCCAATTTTAACAATGAAGTGCAGCCTAATAAAAATTGAAAAACTAAGTGGAGACAAGGCATCCATATATTCTGTATATGTAGACGATGACCAGGAAACCCTACTCGAAAAATTTATTGGAGAAAATATTATTTCATTTAAAGATGAAACAAAAGACATTATCAAGCGTTTAAAATCTATGGGGCACAAAACCGGAGCCCGGGAACAGTATTTCAAATTGAATGAGGGTAACCCTGGTGACGGCGTATGTGCTCTTTATGATGATCCTGATAGTGAACTCCGCTTATACTGTATTAGATATGGCACTCAAATTATTGTCATTGGTAATGGAGGTCCAAAATCAAAAAACTTCCGTGCTTTCCAGGAGGATGAAAAACTTACCAAAGAAAACTATTTTCTACGTTGGCTCTCACAACAAATAACTAATCGAATCAGAGAGGGAGAAATCTCCTACTCCGATGATTACATGGATTTTATTGGAAACCTGGAATTCACAAAAGATGAAGAAGAATAAAGACATGAAGACACAAAATACCAATCTTATTGATGATTTACTGAAGGAAATTAGTCCTTTAGAACAATCCAAAACTGACGCCAAAATGATCATTGCAGCGAAGATTGATGAAGCAATGAAAGCAAAAGGCTGGAAGAAAAAGGATCTACTGGAAGCTGTTGGAAAAGGGAATCCTTCCATTGTAACCAAATGGCTTTCGGGAACTCACAATTTTACGGTGGATACTCTTGTCGAAATTGAAAATGCATTAGGTATACAACTCTTAAATGTTAAAGAAAAGGAGGAAGTCGTTGTTAAATATCATGTAGTTGTAAGCCAACGTGCAGAGCCCTGTTCTGTTTCGGATAATTATGATGACTTCTTCGGATCTGATTTAAATTTCAAATCAGAGATCTTCCTTAGTGGTCGTAATTTTTATTATAAGAATGGACAAGCATGAAAAAAAATGAAGTTAAAAATATCAGTTTTCAGATAAAGGCCATTGAGTTATTAGAATACGCTCTGAATGCCCCCAAACAACCAATGCAAGATAATCCGGTTTATCAGTATGATATCCAGTTGCAACAAAGAATAAACAACGAAAGGAATCTGGTAATAGTTGTTTGTAGCGTAACAATTTCCAATGATTCCAGGGATCAGAATTATGGTAACATAAAAGCAAGCTGTATTTATGAAGTACCGGAATTAAAGTCTTTTATTGATGCCGACACGAAACAAGTTACATTTCCTGATCAATTTGTTATCACTCTTAATTCAGTTTCAATTTCAACAACGAGAGGTATTGCTTCTTCCATGTTTAGGGGAACATTTCTCCATAATGCAATTATGCCAATCATTGATCCTACAGCATTTCAAAAAGCAAATTAAACTCTGAAATTGAATATCATTTTTGAAATCCCAATCTAATCAGGCTAATCATCGACTAACACCTATCAAATGTCCATGAACTTTGCAATTTTAAATTTTATAATGCGATGGCACCAATCGGACTCCTTTATAGTCGAGCTTTGAAATATTTATGTCTTCAAGATTCTTTTTTACTGAAGGGATGTAATTAGTGTCAGAAAGAAAACTCATGTTTTTTAGCCGTGCTTGATAAGAAAACGTCAAGAGCAAGGCTTGCGATGACTGAAAAACAGGAGTTTACTATTCGTAAATGACTGTTTTGAAGTCGAGCATAACGCAGCTATTGGCGTTTTCTTGCAAGCACTAATTAGAATTAAAGTCAATGCCAAGATAGAAAGAAGGGCTTTGAGAATAATAACCATCCTGAAAATCTGCAAACATGGTTAAACCAGGCAAAACAAAAAACAGACTGGTAATTTCATTAAAAAAGAAGATGTATCTTAATAAACAGGACTAATTTTGTCCTGATGCTCTTTGCCCCATGAATGATCCTTGTGCCAGGTTTTCTTTACCCGAAGCTCTTGTAACATAATCCACATTTGCATCTTCAAGAGAAATAGGCCCGGAATCCCGGATCTGGGATCGGATCTGAAGTGAACAAATGCCGTTTCCTCTTGTTCTTTCCTTGGTTTGTAGCATCGACTTGCACCGTTTGAACGTGATTTTTTTGTATTTTTAGCCCGACGTTCATCCACAAACCCTTTTGGTCCGACCCGACTGTTTAACCCCAACTTTTCACCGGCCAATGTTCCGAATCGGGAAATTATGAATTTTCCTGTACCGGATTATTGAAGCCGGGCTTGTCGTTTGTTCAGTGAAAAAGGTGCTGTGTTCGACGAGATCATCTAAAAATTAGACCATTATGAAAAAATTACCCAGTATATTCAACGATGTCATCGGGCCGGTCATGCGCGGTCCTTCCAGTTCCCACACGGCTGCTTCATGGCGTATCGGCCGGACCGGTCTGGAGATCCTGAATGATCCTTTGGAAAAAGCCCTGGTCGAGTTCGATGCGGACGGTGCCTGGGCGCCAAACTTCAGGGAACAGGGAACCGTAATGGGAATGGACGGTGGTCTCCTCGGACTTGATATTACAGACGTAGAGATGAAACATCCCGGTCAGCTGGCGCTGCAAAAAGGGATCACGATCGATTACCTGGTCAGCTCATTTCCCACCGACCATGCCAATACCGTCCGGTTGACCCTCTATGGCCGTTCCGGAAAACATGTGCAGATTATCGCCGTTTCGCTGGGTGGCGGATCTTTTCAAATTCGTTCGGTCAACGGGATCAAGGTCGAAATGGATGGAGATTTACATGAAATTCTGGCCTTCACGACAGGGAAACCCGATATTTCGGACGAATTGAAAACCTTTCTGCCTTCTGGAATGGATTTAATCACAGGGAAAATGGAGGATATGATCCTGTACGAATTAAAATCTTCCGTAGCCTTTTCGCGGGAGGTCATTTCCCGTATCCAAAGTCACCCCATGATCGCTGACATTTCCGTCATCCATCCGATCATGCCGGTAATAGGTGGAAATCAGTCCCCCATGCCCTTCACAACCGTACAGTCCCTGGTGGAATATTCCGAGAAGACCGGTGCTGATCTTGGCGATCTTGGCATTGTCTATGAACAGTGCATCAGCGGAATGGATGAGAATGAAACGAAAAGGCTCATGGAGAATATCGTGGAGATCATCAACAACAGCATCGACACCGGGATCCGGGGAACGAAATATGATGACCGCATCCTGGGTCAGCAGTCCCATCTCATAAAAAATGCCGAGGCCTCGGGTAAAATCAGAGATTCGGTGGTTAACCGGATCATCGCCTATGTTTCGGCCATCATGGAATCCAAGAGCGCCATGGAAGTGGTTGTTGCCGTGCCCACTGCCGGTTCCGCAGGTACAGTGGGCGGACTTTTGCGGGCAACATCCGAAAATATCGGTGCCTCGCACGATGAATTGATCAAAGCGTATTTTGCCGCCGGTATCGTGGGCGCTTATTTTGCACAAGGACCGGGATTTTCGGCTGAAGAACACGGGTGTCAGGCAGAATGCGGTGCGGCCGCCGGAATGGGGGCGGCGGCTTTTGTGCAGCTCATGGGAGGTACAGCAAAACAAGCCCTTGGAGCTGCTTCAATGGCCATTCAGAATATGATCGGGCTGGTATGTGATCCGGTGGCCGACCGGGTTGAAGTTCCCTGCCTGGGGAAAAATATCAGCGCGGCGGTCAATGCTTACTCCTGTGCAACCATGGCCGTTTCAGGATATGAATTTATCATTCCCCTCGATCAGGTCATCCAGACGGTATCGGCAGTGAGTAAAATGATGCCTTCCTGCAACAAATGCACGGGTAAAGGAGGTCTTGCCGTAACCGAAGCAGCGGTGAAACTGAAGGAACGCCTGAGGATCCAGGGGATGGCCGGGAAAAATTAAAGGAGGTCCGGGTTGAAGGAGGATGGACGAACGTCCCTCCATCTTCAATCCAGTCCTTTATTCCTCCTTCAATTCCCGTTCACTCCGGAAAAGACTGATCTTTCGCTTCCATTTCTGCACACGGAAACTCGGCCACATAAAAATCAGGGTCGATTTTGACCGTTCGAACCGCTTCCTCTGAATCGAGGTTTTTCCATGCTCTTTCAGGGTCCAGCCACGTCGGCTGTCCGTTGATGTATACCTTCAGTTTCATATGGAATCCCGGAATGCAGTTCCCGAAGCGGTAGCGCATTTTCCCGTTAAGAAGCGCATATTCAAAGGTGGGGATCCGGGTATCGCGAAGGTACTGGTCGAAAAATGGCTTCAGATCCAGTCCGGACTGCTCACCGATATAATTTTCAATCTGTTCCGATTTGACCGTCTGATGATAAAATTCCACATTCAACCCCCTGAGGATCTGCCTCCATTTTTCATCATTATCAATCATTTGCCTCAGGGTATGGAGCATGTTCGCACCTTTGGCATACATGTCCCCGGAGCCTGGGGCGTTCACATTGTAAAACCCAATGATCGGCCGGTCATTGGAAATATTCAGACGCGTTCCCCGGCAATAGGATGCCCCGGCTTCCTTTCCCCAGTAGTAGTCCACGAAAAGGCTCTCGGAATAGGCACCAAAACTCTCATGAATCCACATATCTGCAGCATCCCAATCGGTGATGCTGTTGGCGAACCATTCGTGTGCTGATTCATGGACGATAATGAAATCAAATTTCATCCCATACCCGGTCCGGCTCACATCCTTTCCTCCATAACCGTTTGTAAAACCGTTCCCGTAAGTTACGGAACTCTGGTGTTCCATGCCCGGATAAGGTACTTCCACTAACTTGTACCCGTCTTCATAAAAAGGGTAAGGCCCAAACCAGTGCTCCAGAGCTTTCAGCATCAACGGTACCTGTTTGAACTGTTCCCTGGCTTTACCCTTGTCTTTTCGCAGAACCCAGTAGTCACAATCCAGGTCGCCTTTTTCTCCTTTGTAAACCTCGCCGAAATGCACGTAATCCCCGACGTTGATGTTAACACCATAATTGTTGATCGGAGCGGAAACAAACCAACTGGAGGTGTTTGTGCCGTCACGATGGTGTTCCACTTTACGCAATCTCCCGTTGGAAATATCCCGCAATGGTTCCGGAACAGTCACGCTGATCAGCATGCTGTCGGGTTCATCATAGGGATGGTCCTTACAGGGCCACCATAAACTGGCCCCATCCCCCTCGTTTGCCGAAACGATAAGAGGATGACCATTTTGGTCCCGGTCCCACGTTATCCCCCCGTCCCAGGGAGGTTTATGGCTGATCTTAGGCTTACCGTTAAACTCCACCAACACATTGTTTACCTCTCCCCTTTTCTGTTCCTTTTGCAATTGTACAAACCAGGCGTTCCCATCCCGAGTAAATTTCTGATCGATCCCGTCCTGGGAAATGCGGGTAATCTGCATGGGGGGCTGCAGATCAATCTGCATCAGCTGCTGATCACCGATGACGCGGTACCCGATAAGGTTGCTCCCGGAAATGGTGCTGTCACCGGGATTGACTTTTACACGCAAATCATACCAGGTTAAATCCCACCAGGCCCTTTCTTTCGTAATACTGCCCCGGAGTGTGTCCTGCCGGGTAAAGTCAGGTACCTGTGCCAACAGGTTTGTCGAAAGAAACAAAACCCCAACTTGCAGGGCGGTCAAAAATCGCATCATATTGATAAGGTAAAAATGGATCACGTGTTATTCAATGCCGGCTTGTTCCTGCATTTTCCGGTACTCCGTAGGCGTACACCTGATGATTTCCCTGAATTTCCGGTTAAAATTAGATAAATTTCTGAATCCCGCACGATAACAAATCTCGGAAACGCTAAATTCTTCCTGTTGCAGGAGCTTGCAGGAGTAACCAATCCGGTATTCCGTCAGGAAATCAAAATAGGATTTTCGTGTCCGGGTTTTAAAATAGCGGCAGAATGAATTTACTGTCATGTTGGCCACTCCGGCCACCTCGGCCAGCATTATCGGACGATGAAACTCATTGAGCGTAAACCGGTAAACGGCATCCAGGCGCTTCTCATCGGTTTCATTCATCGTATTGTACGTGCCCTCCGTTGCAAGAATTTTCTTTGCAGGCGAGACCGCCAGCCGGTTCAGGACTTTTAAAAAGAGAATCAACTGCCCGAGTTCGATTTCCCTGTCAAGATCATGCAAATCCATGGCAATATCCCGGTTAAATTTACCGGGATAAAAGATCCCCCTGTCGGCTTTTTGCCTGAAATCCTTCAGGATTTTTGTCTCAGGCAGTTCAAGAAACCCTTCACCCAGCGATTTCCATTCAAAATAAACCGACATCGACCGCGCTTGTTTGAGACTCCCTGGTTCGTAGTACGATGGCTCGTTCCTGAAGGTATGCGGAAATTTGGATCCGAATACAAAAATGTCACCCGGCTGAAATTCATGGATACTGTTTCCGGCAATCACGTGACCCGTGCTTTCTTCGATCAGAGTCACCTGGAATTCATCGTGTTGGTGCAGAATATCATATAAATGCGGAAGACGGTCATGCTGGATCCAAAAGGTTGCATTGACGGGCTTCGCTATACGGAATGGAAGGATTTTCATGTGGCTGCAAATGTTTTTATGGATTTAGTGGTAATCGTTCATATGATATGAAATATTCGTGATTTGGGTTATCTTCTATTAAAACATGGATAAGATCCTATTGGTTCATGATAAAATCAAGGTATTTATTTAGAAATATTCTAAATAATTTTACCAGAGAAAAATGATATGGGGTTCAACTAAATTCTCACGAAAAATGAAATTTGAATGGAAAGGGATTTTTCCTGCAATAACAACACCGTTTACGCCCGGCGACGAGCTTGACCTCGACACCTTGGATATGAATCTTCAGGCACAGGTGCAAGCCGGCGTGAATGGGATCATTCTGGGAGGATCGTTGGGAGAAGCAAGCACACTCCTTCATGAAGAGAAGGACAAATTGCTCGTTCACACTGTCAAAATCCTGGGAGGAAAGATCCCGGTTTTAATGAATATCGCCGAGAGATCAACAAAAATTGCCATCGAAGCTGCATTGCATGCGCACGATAACGGAGCCGACGGGCTCATGCTTTTGCCTCCGATGCAATACACCTCCGATGAGCGGGAAACGCTGACCTATTTCCGCGAAATTGCCACAGCAACGGAACTCCCTATTCTCCTGTACAACAACCCGGTCGACTATAAGATCCGGATTACCCCCGAAATGTTTGAACAGTTAAAGGATGTTCCAACCGTACAGGCTGTCAAAGAATCCACACGCGATATTTCGAACATCACCCGGATGAAAAATGCCTTCGGCGATCGTTTCGCGGTTCTCACCGGGGTTGACACCCTGGGAATGGAGAGCCTGCTTATGGGAGCTGACGGATGGGTAGCCGGTCTGGTATGCGCCTTCCCTCGCGAGACAGTTGCCCTGTACCGCCTGATAAAGGCGGGAAGGCACCAGGAAGCGCTTAACCTTTACCGCTGGTTCTTACCGGTGCTTGAGCTGGATGTATCGACGAAACTCGTACAGAATATCAAACTGGCGGAATCCTTGACCGGTCTGGGAAATGAATACGTGCGCCCTCCCCGTCTGCCACTGATCGGTCCGGAACGGGAACGGGTGATGGATATCCTCCAAAGGGCTTTGGATACCCGCCCTGCACTGCCCGATTATTTAAATCTTTAAAAATATGATACACGGAAAAAATATTATTGGGTTTGATCTGTCTGCAAATGGCACGACCACTTTCAATACTTTTAACCCGGTATCTCTGGAAGAATTGACAGAAGTCATTCGTGCAGGCCACAGATGCAGAGATCCGGGATGCCGTATCCAAAGCAGGTTACGGCCTTTGAGCACTATAAACGAACAAGCGGGAAGCAACGTGCTGTTTTTCTCAGGGCCATTGCCGGTGAGATCGAGAACCTGGGGTCTTCCCTGATCGAACGGGCGTGCCTTGAATCAGGACTACCGGAAGGCAGAATCACGGGTGAGAGGGGACGAACGGTGAACCAGTTGCGTCTATTTGCCTCATTGCTGGATGAGGGATCCTGGGTTGAGGCATCCATCGATACGCCCCCGCCCGATCAGAAACCGGCTGCCCGGCCCGATATCCGAAAGATGTTACAACCCACCGGACCGGTTGTGGTTTTTACCGCCAGCAACTTTCCTTTGGCTTTTTCAACGGCCGGCGGAGATACCGCTTCGGCTTTGGCAGCCGGAAATCCGGTTATTGTGAAGGCTCACCCCTATCATGCCGGCACCAATGAACTGGTCGCAGGAGCCATTATTTCTGCCGCCAAAAAAACCGGTATGCCCGATGGTGTTTTCTCATCACTCAACGCGTTGGATTTTTCTGTCGGACAGGATCTGGTGCTTCATCCCGGTGTCAAAACAGTGACCTTCACCGGATCCTTTGCCGGGGGCAAAAGTTTATATGAACTCGCCCAGAAACGGCCGGTTCCCATTCCTGTTTTTGCTGAAATGGGCAGCGTGAATCCCGTATTCCTGCTTCCGGGTAAGGTACAGGAAGATCCGTCCTCACTGGCCGCCACTGTCGCGGCCTCGGTGAATCTGGGTGCAGGGCAATTCTGTACGAATCCGGGCATAGTGGTCGGTTTGAAAGATCAGGGACTGGAAAAATTCGAATCCGGTCTGGCCGCTCAGTTCAGGGATACGCTTCCGGCTACGATGCTGCACGCCAATATAAGTCATCATTATGTCCGGAAATCCGAAGCCCTGTTCAGGAACCCCGTGGTTACAAAATTGGCCGAAGCGGAAAAGGAACCCGGAAAATTGCAAGGCAGGCCGCTCATTGCAAAGGTTTCCGGAAAGGATTTCATTCAAAAGCCTGAACTGGCTGAAGAGATCTTCGGTCCCCTTACCCTCCTGGTCGAATGCCAGGACCCGTCGGAAATGCTGCAGGTGATCAGGGGATTCCAGGGGCAATTGACGGCATCAGTGCACGGAACGCCCGGAGGATTTCAAAAAATTCCGGGAGCATATCCTGGCGGCACAGGACAAAGCCGGGCGACTGATCTTCAATGGTATGCCAACGGGTGTCGAGGTAGGATATTCCATGCAGCATGGCGGCCCCTACCCTGCCACCACCGATGCACGTTTCACCTCCGTGGGGGTGGATGCCATAAAACGGTTCCTTCGGCCGGTCTGTTTCCAGGATGCCCCGGATGATTATCTGCCCGATGAACTTAAGAATGCCAATCCGCTTAATATCTGGCGCCGTACGAATGGTCACCTGACCCGGGAACCCGTTAAATGACCATGATGATGAGTGCTTCTACGTTTCATTGCATCGATGCCCATACCTGCGGGAACCCCGTCAGGGTAATCGTGGATGGCGTGCCGGATCCCGGAGGAACCAGCATGTTTGAACGTCGCCTGCATTTCATGGAGAATTACGACTGGATACGTAAAGGATTGATGTTCGAGCCCCGGGGTCACGACCTGATGTCGGGAAGCATTATTTTTCCACCGGCGGATCCTTCCCACGACATGGGCCTGTTATTTGTTGAAACCAGCGGATGCCTGCCCATGTGCGGACACGGGACGATAGGAACCGTCACGGTTGTCATCCAGGAGGGACTGATTACTCCCAAAACTCCGGGAGAGATTGCTGATTGAAGTCCCGGCCGGCCTGGTCAGGGCGGAATACACGATGGAAGGTAAAAAGGTATCATCAGTAAAGCTTACGAATGTGGCATCGTTCCTTGCCGGACAGGATCTTCAGATTGAATCGCCGCATCTTGGCAATCTCACTTTCGATGTGGCCTATGGAGGGAATTATTATGCCATCGTCGATCCCCAACCCAATTTCAGGGGGATGGAATATTACAGCGCTGAAGAATTGATCGCGTTCAGCCGCCCCTTGCGAAAACGCATCAATGAAACCTTCACCTTCCGTCATCCGGAAAATGCGGATATTTCAGGTGTCAGTCATATCCAGTGGACCGGAAAACCGGTGTCCCCCGAAGCTGATGGACGGAATGCCGTTTTTTATGGCGACAAGGCCATTGACCGTTCTCCCTGCGGTACAGGCACTTCAGCCCGGATGGCACAATTGACGGCCAGGGGAAAACTCAGGAAAGGAGACCGTTTTGTGCATGAGAGCATCATTGGCAGCATGTTTACAGGGACAGTGGAAGACCTGGCGAGAGTGGGAGAATACCCAGCCATCATCCCCGGCATTGAGGGGTGGGCTAAAATAACCGGATTTAATACCATAACCATTGACGACGAAGATGATCCTTATGCCTTTGGATTCCAGGTGATTTAGGAGGGAGAAGTGATGAGGCGATATGTAGGGTGAGAAAGTGAGTGGTGAGAAGTGAGAAAAGGGGTACAGAATGACGTCATTCAAGATTACTGATGAATCCTGAAGGGACGGGTTCAGTGTTGTTTTAGTTCCGCAGAGCTCCTCAGCCAGGGGCTTTCTGTTTTCAAAATAAAAACCGGCCATGAAGCGAATCATGATTATCGGAGGCGGTGTGGTGGGCCTTTTCACGGCCTGGTATCTCCGGGAAAGCGGGGCGGAGATCATTATTGCGGACAGCGGTGATATGACAGACGGTTGCTCGTACGGCAATGCAGGACTGATCGTTCCAAGTCACATCGTCCCCTTCGCATCTCCCCATACCCTGCACTCGGCGATGAAAAACCTTTTCAATCCCCGGTCTTCCATCTCGGTACGTATGTCGGCAGATCCCGGGCTGCTACGCTGGTATTTCCGGTTTATGCTATCAGCCACGGCAAAACATGTCAAAGAATCGATACCGGCCCTGAGGGATCTCAGTTTGTTCAGCAAAAGTCTCTATGGGGAATTGAAAGCCGCGGGGGAACTGGATTTTCCGCTCTGGGACGACGGTCTGATGATGTTGTACCGGTCGGGGAAAGTAGGTGAAACCTTACTGGAGGAAGCAGAAATGGCACGTCGTGAGGGCCTGGAGGTATCTGATTTTGAGCCGGGACGAAGTGCACCGGATGGAACCTGACTGAAGCCGGATGTTTCCGGAGGCCTATTTTACCCTTCTGATAATCATCTGGATCCCAATGCATTAATGCATTCCCTGATTTCTGCATTGGAAGGTTCCGGTGTAAGGGTGATCCGGGATTGCGAGGTATACGCAATAACGGCTTCAGGAAGGACAGCGGTCGGTCTGGAAACCTCACAAGGATCTTTTAAACCCGACATCATTGTGATTGCGGCTGGTTACCGGAGTGCCGTCCTATTGAAGACACTAAATCTCAAACTTGACCTTCAACCGGGCAAAGGATACAGTTTCCGCGTACAGACTTCGAAGCCGATCCGCTATCCGGCGCTGCTCAGTGATGCCAGGGTATCGGTCACTCCCCTTGGCGAAGGGATGACTGTTTTCGGAGGAGGCATGGAATTGGGTTCGGGCAACAGGAAGATCAGGAAATCCCATGTTAACCAGATCCTGCGGGCAGCCAAACAGTTCTACCCTTCCGAATCCGGCTTACAGATTTCGCGGATCTGGCAGGGCCACCGGCCGTGTTCATTCGACGGGATGCCGTTTATCGGAAGAACGCCTGGCTTTCAGAATGTCTATGTGGCCACCGGTCACTCCATGATGGGGGTCACCCTGGCACCGGCAACGGGGAAATTGTTAAGCGAAATGATCACGGGTGAAAAGATGAGCCTGGATACTTCACCCTTCCGGATTGACCGGTGAGATCCGGGGGTACCGGGATGAAAGCTTTCTGGAATAAGGCGAGTTTTTGACAAAAAAATAGGTAAGAACACTTCTAAATTTCTTTAGTTAGTATTTACTAACTATATTTGTGGTATGAAAGATTCATTAAAACAAAAATGTTTAATGATATTGGTTATCACCTTGTTCTTGCAATGGGGTGATAACTGTTTTGCTCATAATTTTTTTTCGGATAATCAAATTGAAACATGTTGCGCTTCATCTGATTTTTCAAATCACTGTTATTCTCAATCAGATTGCTATGAAGATGATAGCCTGATAAATTGTGCAAACGTAAAATCAGGTAGTTTTTCTGTTATGATTCATCTTTTTCCTTTCTATTCATGGAATAGCAATAATAATCCCACATCAAATATTTGGCAACCGCCAAAAATTTCCTAATCACTCTTTTTTATTTCTGGTTTATTGCTTAGCCTTTCTCATTATTCAATTAGTTAGGTAGTAGCGCGAAATAATCATTAATTAGTGCTTGCAAGAAAACGCCAATAGCTGCGTTATGCTCGACTTCAAAACAGTCATTTACGAATAGTAAACTCCTGTTTTTCAGTCATCGCAAGCCTTGCTCTTGACGTTTTCTTATCAAGCACGGCTAAAAAACATGAGTTTTCTTTCTGACACTAATTGAGTCGCTAATATGCAATTAAATAGAAAAAAGCAATCTAAATAATTTAAGTTAGTAAATACTAACTGTATTAACTAAGATGGAAAAACTTGTAGAAACGATATCAAAACTATCCGGTATGTTAGTTCAGGAAGAAGAGGCTGCTAAAGAGCAGTTTAATTTTTCTGAATTAACGTTTACTCAAATGCATCATCTTGAGGCAATCAATATGCTTGTCAATCCGAATATTACTGAACTTGCCGCTTTTTTAAAACTGACCAAACCAACAGTGAAAATTTCAGTCGACAAGCTAATAGAAAAAGATTATGTATTTAAAGTTCAGTCAGATACCGACAGGCGGAGCGCACATTTACACCTTACCGAAAAAGGAAATCTGATAAACAAGATGCATGATTATGCCCATCGGAGAATTGAAGAATCAATTCTTAAAAAACTCAGCAAAGAGGAAACAGAACTTTTAATTGAACTATTAGAAAAAGTTTTCTCTGAAAAGTAAATATCTCATAAATGATGGATGAATAATATTATACTATTCAAATGGAATCACATTTTAAATAATAATTATCAAGGACTTACCGAAATACAGGCAAAAGAAAAGCTCCTGTCGGAAGGTTACAATGAGTTACCATCATCCAAACCAAAAAGCATATTTCATATTGCGTTTGGGGTAGTAAAAGAACCGATGTTTCTTCTGCTGGTTGCCTGCGGTACATTATATCTTATTTTGGGTGATGTTCAGGAAGGTTTAATGTTGCTGGGTTTTGTTTTTGTTGTGATGGGTATTGAGTTTTACCAGGAGAAAAAGACAGAAAAAGCGCTGGATGCATTGAAAAATCTTGCAAGTCCAAGGGCTCTTGTCATTCGTGATGGAGAAACAATAAGAATCCCCGGCAGGGAAGTTGTTCCGGATGATATTATTATTCTTCAGGAAGGTGACAGGGTTCCTGCTGATGCATTCGTGTTACAATCTGTTAGTTTATTAGCTGACGAATCTTTATTAACCGGCGAGTCAGTTCCGGTAAGAAAACGTGAAGGTCAGGATAAGGATAAAAGTTTTACACCCGGTGGAGATGATATTCCATGCATTTATTCAGGTTCAATGATTGTACAGGGCAATGGTATTGCTCGGGTTATTGCCACCGGAATGAAGACTGAAATCGGTAAAATAGGTTCTGCATTAGAATCGGTAAAAGAAGAACCCACCCAGTTAAAAAGAGAAATGGGCACATTGGTAAAACGTCTTGCCATTGTAGGTATTTCGCTATGTGTGCTGGTAATTGTAATTTATTCTTTGACAAGAGGTGATATTCTTAAAGGATTTCTTGCCGGTATAACACTTGCAATGGCCATGTTGCCAGAAGAATTTCCTGTTGTTCTTACAATTTTTCTTGCCCTTGGAGCTTGGAGAATATCAAAAAAGCATGTATTAACACGCAAACCAGCTGCGATAGAAACGCTCGGTTCTGCTACTGTCCTTTGTACTGATAAAACCGGTACGCTTACCCAAAATAAAATGACGGTTACAAAAGTATTTAATACCGAAGAGTTTTATTCAATTATACCTGACAATCCTTTTCCTGAGCCATTTCATGCGATCATTGAGTTTGGAATACTTGCAAGTCAGTCAAACCCATTCGACCCCATGGAAAAGGCAATTATAAAAATTGGTAAACAATTTCTTGAAAACACAGAACACATCCATACCGACTGGATAATGGAAAAGGAATATCCATTATCAAAAGAAATGCTGGCAATGTCGAGGGTTTTTTCAAGTACAGATAACACTGAAAAAGTGATTGCTACCAAAGGAGCTCCCGAAGCAATTTTCGATTTGTGTCACCTTGACCCAGTGGTTCAGAAAAAATATGAAAACGCTGTTACAGAGATGGCTTCTTCCGGCTTACGGGTTTTAGGGGTTGCCAGGGCAAAAATAGTTCCCGGTACGCTTCCGCTTAACCAGCATGATTTTAATTTTGAATTTATAGGACTGTTAGGCCTATCCGACCCCATCAGGGAAAACGTACCAGATGCTGTGAAAGAATGTTATCAGGCAGGTATTAGGGTTATAATGATTACTGGTGATTATCCTGTAACTGCCATAAATATTGGAAAAGATATAGGGTTAAAAAACCCTGACCTTTGCATTAGCGGTCCTGAACTGGAAAAATTAACAGAAGGGGAATTATCTGAACGAATTAAAGATGTCAATATTTTTGCCCGGGTGGTTCCGGAACAAAAGTTAAAAATAATAAATGCTCTTAAAAGAAATCGTGAAATAGTTGCAATGACAGGCGATGGCGTTAATGATGCACCTGCCCTCAAATCGGCGCATATTGGGATAGCGATGGGCGAAAAAGGAACAGATGTTGCAAGGGAGGCGTCTTCGTTGGTCTTGATGGACGATAATTTTGCTTCTATTGTTGGGGCTGTAAAAATGGGTCGCAGGATATTTGATAACTTACAAAAAGCATTAGGTTACATTTTTGCAATCCACGTACCTATAGCAGGTTTATCACTAATTCCAGTTTTCTTTGCCGACCTTCCTTTAATTCTATGGCCGGTACATATCGTATTTCTTGAATTGATTATAGACCCGTCCTGTTCAATTATTTTTGAATCGGAACGCGAGGAAAAAAATGTGATGTCGAGACCACCAAAAAAAATGGATGAACCATTTTTCGGAGCTAAAAAAATACTCTTAAGCTGTTCACAAGGTTTAGGTATTTTATTGGTTACAATTCTCATCTATTTTATAGGGTTGAGACTCGGCTATGCTGAAAAAACAGTCAGAGCACTTACTTTTGTAGCCCTTATTTCATCAAATATTGCTGTAATTCTTTCCAATCGCTCCTGGACTTCAACTATTTTTCAAATTATTGTTACTCCTAACAAGTCGGTTAAATGGGTTGTCGGTGGGGCCATATTGTTTTTGATTTTAATCCTGAATATACCATTCCTTTTGAACCTTTTCCAGTTTGATAAAATCAGCTTTTTACAGGTCGTAATTTGCTCTCTTTTGGGATTTTCAAGCATAGCATGGTTTGAGATATATAAATATTATCGACAGTCTAGAAACCCATTATTGTAAAAACTATTGATTAGCCATGAAACATGAATTGACAGGTAAAAAAGTTCTACTTAAACGTGCAACTATCCATGACAGAGAGAAAATTTTTCTTTGGCTAACCGGATTGAATCTAACAAAAGAATTGATGGGACTACCTAACTATCCGGATAGTAAAATTCCAATAATCCAATGACCAGTAAAATTTTTTGGTGACAATTAAATACCCCGAACTGATTATATTTATCTTCTTCTGTTCTGATCGTAATCAATTCTGGTTGTTGAGAAAGATAACTCAATGAAATCCTCTTTCGTCAGGACACCTGCTTTTATGAACTACATAAACCCTAAACAAAATTTAGTATTCAGGTGGACTAATTCCCTCATAGACAAATTAATTTCAAAATTAATAGATAGTGCAATTGTGCGACTTTTTTTAATGGCTAACGTATACCTGTATGTTAATTTATTTTCAAATGTCCTAAGCGATGCCGAAAACTTGTCAGAGTAGGCAATTATTAATAACTAACTAAATGAAAAACCTGTTGCTATTGCTTTGCATCACCATAATAATTGTGGGCTGTTCAAAGGACAAAAATCCGGAAAGGACTACCAATATTGTTATAAAGGGAATGATCGGATCATCGGCAAGTATGAAAAGCACTACGTTAAAATCGGCAAATTCATTCGCGTTATCAGATGCCAGGAAGGTGCTTGTTTTTAATAGCAACAGCTATTCTGTTTTTACTATCAATAATGGTTCCTTTTCTGCTCAGGCCCCTTCGGGAACAGCCTGTGCATTGTCTTTCCTTACAGCTGATAATCATTTCATCGGAAGTCTTCAGGCGGGTGGATTAAATGTTTTACCGCTTGTAAGTCTTAAGGAGGGAGATAATACGGTCATTGATCTGAGTCATTTAACATTGGAAGGTACAAATGTAATTCCTGAAAATAATCCCCTGGGTAATGAAATAGGACTTAATGCTGAAGAAATAGGATGGTACAGAGAGATCGGAGGCTATTTCGAATCCATATCTAAAAACATCGATGTCGATAATGACGGGGTAATCGATATTCTGTCAAAGAAATATCTGCGTGTAAGTTCATCGTTTACGGTTATTGCCGGTACATATGGAATAAACAATCTGGAACCACAAATTTTTGACACATCGAATATCAATATCAGTTATGCCATGCGATTTTCCTACGGGTCAAATCTTCTTCCTGCCAATCCGGAATCTGCTGTGCTTTCGGGACCAAATGATGATCCATATAATGATATTTCGATGTCGGGTTATGATACTGCGGATAGAGGTTTTCTTGCATTTTTCCATAGGGTTGGTGAAGGTCAGTATTCGCCTCCCTTCAGAAAAGGTGAATATACAATGACAGTGAATGGTACCGGATATACAATAAACTACGTCACAGTTTGCCCCAAGATTTATCTCATTTTCGCTGAGCCAACCGTGCATACCAACAGCGATGGTGATATAACTTCCGTTTCAGTCGATTACAAAAGATTCGATGACAGCTCCGTTAATCCTGACAATTTCATATACCTTATTCAGTTACAGCTGGCGGCAAACAATCAGCAGATCAACCTTGGTGCATCGCTCTATTCAGGCCAGGATCCATCTAAAATGGATAAGTATAATTTTGTGCTTCCTACTCCGATGTCTTCAACAACTCAGTTTTACGTATGTGCGTATTATCAAGATCTATTGGGAAATGAATACAATATTATCTGGGATAAGAATAGTACACAATGACGCATCGCCATTCATGGAACAGCCCGGACGACCGGAGTGCAAACCTTACTTGTTAAGGGTAGACATGCAGGATCAACCGAACGAAAGATGGACTTACCCTCATGAAAATCAACCTGGATATATGTGGTGGAACTGGCGTGATTTTTTTATGAAGAATTTTTTTCTGGCTAAGGATTAATGGTTATTAGTAGTCGGTAGTTTGGAACTTAATCCCAGCCATTCCTCCAGGATCTCCAGCCTGTTCTCCGGGCTAAGTTCAACGGGATTATTTTTATTCCCGGATCTTGCGCTGATCTCCTCGAGGTCCTTCTCATCCGGTCCCGAACCCCGCTGAGCGTGAAGTCCGAGTTCGGAAGTGAGTTCAAAGAGATATTCAACAAAGCCGTCGATATAATACTCCTGGGATTTCCCGGTGGTATCGAGGAATAATTCGCCAAGCCGGGCATATTTTGCCAGGGCCGGCGAAGCGGGGTCTTTCCTGCGCAATTCCCTGACGTTGACGCGGTTCGTCACCGCCATCAGCGAGCCGCAGATCAGCCCGTGGGGAAGATCATATTTCCCGCCCAGCACTGAAGCGAAACCATGCACGGTACCGAGACCGGCATTCGCCAGGCATATCCCCGAATTGAGCGCGGCAAGCGACATCCCCGTCCGGGCTTCCATATCGCTACCGTCTTTTACTGCGGTCAGAAGGGATGATTTTATGGCTTTCAATCCCATCCAGGCAAAAGCATCGGTATATTCCGAAGCCTTCGTGGAAAGAAACGCTTCCGTGAGCTGGGTAAAGCTGTCCATGCCGCTGGCTGCCGTTACCCCGGGAGGACAGTCAAGGGTAAGTGCAGGGTCCAGTAAGGCGATATCGGGGACAAGGGCATCGTGGCGGAGCGATTTTTTGAAGCCATCCGGCCCCACCTCGGAAATCACCGCATTTTTTGTGGCTTCACTGCCGGTTCCGGCTGTCGTTGGCACCGCAATGAAGGGAACCTTTATTCCCGGGTGATCGAGGGTTCCGACGCCCTCCAGGTAGTCCTTTACCGATCCCTTTACCCGGAGCATGGCAGAGACGGCTTTCCCCGCATCCAGAACGCTTCCGCCGCCAATGGCGACAACGCATTTAATCCCTCTCTCACCATACGATGCTGTGGCGTTATCAATCACGGCAGGTGACGGTTCACCGGCAATATGCATCAGGGAAAAAGCGATTTTTTCCTTTTCCAGGGCACTGAGCAGGTTCTGCCCCCGTTCCGAGCCGGTAAATGAATGACGCCCGGTAACCAGAAGGACCGGTTCTCCGAATCTCTTCAGGAGCGAGGGAAGCTCGGAAATGCCGCCGACTCTGAAGATGATCTCCGGAAGACGGGCAAAACGGAATGCTTTTACCATTGGGAGCGGTCATTTGGTTCAATAACAGTGTAACGGATCCCTTTCCGGGGTTCAGCCATCAGGTCTGCCACTCTTGCCCTCCATTCGAGGTAATGTGGCGTCGCTTTGTGAGCAGCGGCTGCTTCTTCCGACTCATAGGCTTCATACATCATGAACCGGTCGGAATCTTCGGTTTCCCTGATCAGATCAAAACGCAGATTACCCGGTTCCTTAACCGATTTCCTGTGGTTCTCCCTGGTAGCCCCGATGAAACGATCGGCAGCGCCGGGCTTTACATGGACATATACGCAGGTGACGATCATCATGCACGTTTTTATGCGAAATTAAACCATCCGGGGAGAAGATCAAAAATGAAATCAGGGGATAAATGGGAAGGATGGTATAAATGGCTGCAGTGATTTCTCCGGAACCTTTCACCCCCGGGAACAAAACGAAACCGGACTCCCGAAAAATAAAACATTTTCCCTGGGCATAATATTTTGTAACTTTGATGAACCCAGGGATTGGATGTAACTGGAAATCAGATGGAAAAACCTCTCGAAAATACCATCCCGCAACATGGCAAATTTTGGTTCGCTCTCGACAATGCGGCTAAGATTTTCCCAGCCATCATAACGAGTGAAGTGACCTCGGTCTTCAGACTGACGGCCGTCTTAAAACAACCGGTCCGGTTAAAAGTCCTGCAAAAAGCTGTTCTGAAAGCCGAAGAAAGGTATCCCTATTTCAGGGTCCAGCTAAAGGAAGGATTTTTCTGGTATTATCTTGAACACCTCCCCATTCATTTCCCCATCGAACCCGACCTGGGACCCTGTTGTACAAAATTTCCCAGGGGAAGCCTGCTGATAAGGATCCTGGTAAAAGACAACAGGCTGAGTGTTGAATTTTCCCATATCCTGACCGACGGCGAGGGAGGAGTGCGATTTTTAAAGACCGTTCTGGCGCTGTACGCGGAGGCCTACGATGCCGAAGATCCGTCGGTGTCCCGGCATTTGACAGGTTCTGTCAGTGAAGAAGAATACGAGGATGCCTATAACCGGTATTTTAAGCAAGATATTCCCCCCATGGTGAAAAGAACGCGTGCCTACCACATTCCTTTTCCGTTGGCCGCAGTTCCCCGTTTCACCAGAAGTGTCAACGTTTTTTCCATTACGCAGCTCAAACAGATCGCCGGCGATAAGGGTGTCAGCATCACGGTATATCTCGTTGCAGTTTATTTATTCGTTTTGCAGAATATTCATGAGGAGCTGAATTCCAAAGGGAGACATGCGAGATCTAAAAAATTACGGATCCAGGTTCCCATCAATCTCAGAAAAATATTTCCTTCAAAAACGATGAGGAACTTTTCCCTGTTCGTTATGCCTGAAATCGACCTTCGCCTGGGACATTACAGCTTTGACGAGATCATCAAATCGGTATATCACCAGATGCAACTGGAAACCGATGAAAAACTGATCAACAAAAACATCTCCAGGAATGTTGGCGGTGAGAAAAAGACCTTTGTCCGGGGCATCCCCCTGTTCGTGAAAAGTCTCATCCTCCGGTTTACGTTCTATTCCCTTGGCGCAAGCCAGTACAGCGGAGTGATCACCAACCTCGGTAAAATTACCCTTCCGGAAAAAGCCGGCGAAATGACCGATCATTTCCTGTTTATCCCTCCTCCACCCAACAAAATGCTCAAAATAAACTGCGGCGTGATCGGCTATGAAGATAAACTCGTTTTGGCAATGGGAAATATCACCACTTCGGATGAATTTGAAAACAGGTTCCTCCGTTTTATTCATGAACAAATCCGGTCGGCGAGGCCGGAAATAAAAGTATAGAAAATCATGATCACCTGTCCTAACTGCGGAGCGGAACTTGAAGAGAATGCCAATTTCTGCTCTCTTTGTGGTGAACCTCTTCCTGTCAAAAATGAAGATAATCCGGCCTACCTGGAATTGAGGCGATTACGGAAGGAAGAAAAACTTGTATCCGATTACCGAAAATTGACCGGGTTGCAACGAAGAAAAATCATCTGGCAAATCTCCGTGATCATTCTGGGTGCCGGAATGATCATCGTTGCCCTGATCGATGTAGCTGTAAATCACAATATCACATGGTCAAAATTCCCATTGACAGGGAGTGTGGTCCTCTTTATCAATATCAGCCTCGTTCTCTTCCTTTACCGGAGGAGGGTTCTCCTGCTGCTGCTGAGTTTCCTGTCGACTTCGGGCTTTCTTGTCCTGCTGGATATTTTTGCCGGGCGAACCGGGTGGGGAATGAAACTGGGTATTCCCCTGTTGCTGGCTGCCTATGTCAGTATCCTGCTTCTGATCCTCCTGATAAAAAGGGCCAGGCAGAAGGGGTTAAACGTTATTGCCTATGTTCTCCTGACATCGGGCGTTATGTGCCTCTGCACCGATGGGATCATTTCCATCTACAAAAAAGGTGATCTCAGTTTCAACTGGAGCCTGATCGTTGTGGTCTCCATGGTGATCATCTCAACAATCCTGTTCTACATCCATTATCGTTTGAAAAAAGTGACGGACCTGAAACGATTTTTTCATATCTGATCCTTTTGCCTTCCCTAACGTGATTTTTACAGGAGATGGTCAGCTTCGGTAATCCGGAAAGCTTTTAAAATATTTTCCACAGCTCGCTCCACAGATCCCTGCCCAGTACGAAGAACAGCAACAGCCCTGATACCCACCCGTGGAAAAGCCCCAGGGGCCAAAGGTTACGCCATTTAAAGTAGGTAAAGGTGAACAGGATCTCCATGAAAAAGGCGTAAACCATTAAAGACAGGTAAGGAAAATGGGCCATGGAAAACAACAATGAGGTGATCAGGATGACCCGGTATTTCCCTATATTCAGGTTTCCGGCGGCCAACAGATTTCCGGCGATAAGCGCTGTCATCATAAATTGCTGGATCATCCCCCATAACGGGTAAAGAAACAATATCGGGATCACATGCCAGTTCAGGAAGTTCCTGTGGAAGTGGAGTCCATACCAGAGGATGCCGCCAATCGTCAGAAGGGCAAAGGGTAAGATGAAGAGGAATGACCGCTTAAAGTTTTCTTTTCTGAATCCCCAACGCTGGAGGGTATTCCTGTCGTGCCGGTAACGCGACAGAATATAGATGATCCATGATAAACAGGCTGCCATGATATAGAATATCCGGAAGTTCAGCCAGTCGACCAGAACATACTTAAGTCCACCCGTCAAAACGACGGCAAGAATTTCAATCCATCGCCTTCTGTCGGAATTTGTCACTTATAACGGATTTTCTTCATTCAATCACTGGAAATATGAAATGCATGACCGGAAAACTCATGATTAAATTTAGGATAAATTACCGGTAATCAGCCATGAGAGGCCTTTTTTAATTTTAAGGTTACTGAAACGGAGATGAAAATTCCCGAAAGGAAACGAATTGGATGACTAGCTAACAAATTCATTTAGAGACACTTTCTTGCCAGGAATAATTCCGCCGCATTGAGTGAATGCCCATGATGTAAGGGCCGTTGCGATCTTATATGAGTGATAAGTGAGCACCGGATCCGGTTACCTGTCCTGTTGAATGAGACGGTCGAAATAACCGGCAAAGCCATCCAGAACCTGGGCATCTGTTTCGATTTGCTGTTGCGCGAGGTTCCAGTCTCTTTGTTCAATGGCTTCCCTGATCCCGGGCATTGTTTTTACGCCGTAACCGGTGTAAAATCCCGGAGCATAAAGGGTGTGTTTATACCATTCCCTTTGGGGCAGTCCTTTTGCGATTCAGCAACTGTTGCTCCGCCCTGTAAAGCGCCTGGTTAAAGACATCGTCGACCTCGTTTGACTTCAGTTTTTCCCGGTAAACGGTATCCAGGGTGTCGACGCTCTTTTCAAGATGGGTGAGGGCATTTTCAAGAGGTGAAAAATCCAGGTAAGGAACCTCCGTTTCGGGATCCCTGATCTTATATCCTTTCGTCGGATCCTCCCCTATCCGGTAATACCCGGAATAAAAGATCTTATTCTCAAGAGCCGTTTCCTCACGCATGTGGCTCATCAGCCCGGTCAATTCATTGACATACGTCTTCACCGTTTTGTACAAATGGGTAAAATCAAAAGGCAGTCCGTCGGCTTCCGACATCCGCAATACCACGTGTCCGGCCGTTTCGGCAAGAGCCACACCGTAATGAAAACCGGGATCTTTAAACCGGATGTACATGTCGTACGAATCGTAGATGGAATGGTATTCGCCGCCTTCGTTTTCCCCTCCGAAACCCAGGTTCAGTGACGGGATGCCCTCATGTTGCAGGAACGAACTATAGTCCGACCCAGATCCCATGGCACCGATTTTAAGTTCATTCTCATCCCAGATTTTCTCCTTCTCCGCCAGGTCGTTTGTGGTTATGATCCTGTGAGCTTTCCGTCTTTCAAAGACGCTGACATGGGTTTCCGGGTCAGCCACATTTTTGGAAACTTCGTCCAAAAGAGGTTCAAGGGCATGCGACCCCTCCGCGTAGAGGAATCCACGGCCGTTGCCGTCGGAGTTGATGTAAACCACGGCTTTATCCTTGAGTTCTTTTTCATGGTCTTCCACCCATTCGGTCGATCCGAGCAATCCGGGTTCTTCACCATCCCATACGCAGTAAACGATTGTCCTGTCGGGTTCCCATCCTGTTTTTAACAGGGCGCCCATCGATTTGGCTTCCTCCAGTAATGGAGCCAATCCGCTCACCGGGTCAGCTGCACCATTTACCCACGCATCCTGATGATTTCCCCGGATCACCCATTCATCCGGAAATTTTTCTCCCGGAATCTTCGCGATGACATCATAACAGGGCACCTGATCCCAGTTGAAGGCTACCTTTAAATGGACCCTGGCTTTACCGGGACCGATGTGATAGGCGAAGGGCAATCCTCCGTGCCAGCTTTCCGGGGCCACCGGGCCGTCGAGCGCCTTCAGTAAAGGGGCGGCATCGTGATAGCCGATGGGCAGGACCGGGATCTTCAAAAGGCTGGGAGCCTCTGGAGCGGTCAAGTCTTTTGGCATTTTTTTCGGCTCCCGTGCCCGGTGTCAGGGGATCGCCGGGATAAACCGGCATATCAAGCACGGATCCGCGTTGAACGCCAAATTCATTCTTGAAGGCACCTTTGGGGTAGACATCCCCTTCGAAATAGCCATCATCGGCGGGATCGCTGTAGATGATGCAGCCAATAGCCCCGTGTTCCTGCGCCACTTTGGGTTTGATCCCTCTCCAGCTGTGCCCGTATTTGGCGATGACGATTTTACCTTTGACATCGATACCCATTTTATCGAGCATTTCATAGTCTTCCGGCAGTCCGTAATTGACAAATACCAGGTCGGCCGTCACATCCCCATCGGCACTGTAGGCATTGTAGGTGTCCAGCTGTCCTTTCTGTCCCGATGTGGCATCTTCATTCAGGGCCGGCTCTTTTAACAAAGCCCGGTATTTCACCGGTGAAGTCATTTCCAGAAGCCTGGTTTTTGGTGTCGGGAACAAAACATAAAACGTGTCGATGCCGGCATCCCACCCCCATTCTTTGAACAGGCTCAAAATGTAATCTGCATTTTTCCTGCTCCCGGGAGAACCCAGATGGTGCGGCTCATCTGAAAGTTTTTTAATGGTTTTCCCGATGTTCTCACTGCTGAGATGGCTATCAAAGGCCGATTCAAGATCAAGCTCTTTTTCGACATGATCGTTATAGAATCCGAAGATGGTGGGTGACTGGGCCGTGGAAAGCCGCATCAGGGCGACCAGGCAGACAAAGATCAGGGATTTTTTCATCATGTTTTTTTGTTTGTGGAATGTGGCTTAAAACGATCTTTCAATTGGTCAACTTCAGTTAAGTTGTGCTTTTATGGCACCACCAGGCTCCTTTACTACTGAGATCTTTGACCTGACCGGAAAGGTGATGGGTCAGCACACGTAATGCCGGAATCCACATGGACCGTTTCCTGTCGTTTCCCGGATGCATTTTTTCAACGTGATGATCACGGGGCAAAGTCCGCTCTACGTTGAAAAATCCTGTTCAATGGACGATAACGGGTGACAGACATATTAGATGGGGTTTCGAAATTCCGGAGGTCACCCGTTATGATGACTCAGGGATGAATTCCTGCCCCTGCCCTTCCGGGGAGCTAAATTTTACCCGTTTCCCCGCTATGGTGCCTTACATTCCGGATGTCCAGGAAGAATTCGAACCAGACGATCCAGAGCAGGAATATAAAGGAATAGATGACATAGTCGTACATGTCATGCACATCGATTGTCAGGTCATACCCGCCATGACGTTGAACAAAAATGAACAGCAGGGTGAGCCTGAGAATGTTCATGAGATTGATGAGAACCACCCCGCCGGCGATAAAGAGCCAGCGGTACCGGTGACCGAGGCCTGTCAGGTAGACCACTGCCGAAAACAGAAGTATGGTATTCAAACCGAGGCAGGCTTTACCCATGTAAAGGTTGGCATTTTCACCCATTAACAGATTTCCATCGAGCACTGAGCCGATGTGGAAAAGGCTCAGCAATTTTTGCGTCGATCCAAAGAGAAAGCTGACCCAGAGCCTGAAATCGAAGGCCCCCAGGATGAAGTTCCCAAGGAAAACATAGATATACATCACAACGAACAGGCTTCCCAGCATGGATCCAACATAAGCGGTGTCGATCCGCCATGCGGACATTCGCTTAAGCAAGATGGACTTATTGGCCATGACGAAAAGCACGAAAAAGGTCACCATCGCCACCACACCGGGTGTTCGTGACACTTGCATTGACGAAGTGAGATCGGGGTCGGACATGGTGGCAAAGAGAGCGATATCGATGGCGGCAAAAACGAAATTCAGAGCCAGGAGAGCTAGGGAAAGGCCGATGCGTTTTATGGGGGAAACAGGCGTGATCCAAATGAGAAGCAACAGGACGATGAACCATTTTTTCAGGAGGAGCCCGCTGTCTATGGGGATTATGGCAATACCATCTGCCATGGAAACATGGCCATGGATTCGCAAGGGCGACCCCCACCACCTGAGAAAGATATTTGACGCACTTTCCGCAAGCGCCTGGTAAGAAGAAAAGATGCGCATGATCAATGGCCATACCGGATCGCTGGTGAAAAAAAACATCCGCAGTATGGCATAAAAAATGATAAGGGCAACAAATGTGAAAAGGCTAATTCGAAGAGTTCTGGATCCCGGCATTGTGCGTATACCTCCGATTTTGAAAAAATAAAGCCCGGAACCTGCATCAGCAGGTATTCCGGGATTTTATTTAGAAATGGATTGATGTTATTTTTGCTGAAGCATCACTGTTCGTTCTTTTTCTTTTTCCTCGCTGCAAAATACGTTACCCCTGCTCCGGCAAGGAGTGCAAGCAAACCGCCATCCAACGGAACACCGGTTGTTTTTTTGCCGCCTTTCCAATCTTCAACCTTGTGAAATTTGTGACCATTATTAGACTTGTGGTGATTCCCTGCAAATGATCCGGGCGTGTAAACAAATGCCATGATGACAAGGGACAGGATGATGGATAACTTTTTCATATCATTTCATTTTTAGGTTTATAGAAAAAAATATTTCTGAGAATTGCAAAGCTGGTTATCGATGGTATAGATTAACCTATCTCTAATACAGACAGGAAAATTAAGATTTGGTTCACAGAAAATCAATTCGTTCACCACTTCATACTGGTGCACTGGTCAAAAAGGGTCGAAAATCGCCTGTTTTCAATGGATAGAGGGGATCGGCCGTCCCGTTTACCGAAAGATCCGGCACTGAATTCCGGCATAAATCGGAGGCCAGGCCGGATCATTGAAAAGGAGCGGAAAAACGTGTAAATGTGGTAAAGGCTTGGGAAAGAGACGCCGTGAGATGGCATTGACTTCCTCTCCCTGGTGAAGAGCTTAGCAGGAATGGAAAAATGGATGGTTGCCCCGCCCCGGACCCGCCCCGGTCATCAAAAAAACACAGGGAACCCTTCTCTGCCAGTGATTGTTGGTAAGAGAAGAATTCCCTGTGTCCGGGACCGGATTAATGCGGATCAGTTCATTTTCCGGTTAAGCCGCGGTCTTCCAGCATGGGCTGGATATCAGGTTTATGCCCGACGAAATCGTAAAACATCTTATTGTAATCTTCGGTGTCGCCGCGTGAGAGGATCATATCGCGGAATCGCTGACCATTGGCCCGGGTCATGCCTCCATGTTCCTCGAACCAGTTATAGGCATTGTCATCCAGCATTTCTGTCCACAGGTACGCATAATACCCGGCCGGGTAGCCATTGCCCCAGATATGCAGAAAGTAACTTGAACGGTAGCGCGGGGGAACCTGCGGCAGATCAAGGTTGGTATGTTTCAGAGCGGAGATTTCAAAGTCATCGACTGATTTTACCGAATCACCGGCGGGAATGGTGTGCCATTCCATATCGAGTTCGGCGGCGGCCAGCAATTCGGTCAAGGCGTATCCCTGGTTAAATTTCTGCGATTTTTTGATCTTGTCGACCAGGGCCTGTGGCATCGGTTTGCCGGTCTTGTAATGCACGGCATAATGGCTGAACACTTTCGGATCCAGCGCCCAGTGCTCGTTGAACTGGGAGGGCAGTTCCACAAAATCGCGGGCCACATTGGTACCCGACAAACTCGGATAGATCTGGTCGGCAAAGAAACCATGCAGGGCGTGTCCGAATTCATGGAACATGGTGGTCACATCATCGTAGGTGATCAAGGCCGGTTCGCCGGGAGCCGGTTTGGTGAAGTTGCAGACATTGTAAATCACCGGTTTGGTGCCCAGCAATTTCGACTGCTCAACGACATTGCTCATCCAGGCGCCGCCCGATTTATTGTCGCGTGTGAAATAGTCGCAGTAAAACAAACCGATTTCGGTACTGTCTTTATCGTAAACGGTATAAACACGCATGTCGTCGCTGTAAACCGGGATATCGTTCCGGCGTTCGAATGTCAGTCCATACAATTGGTTGGCCGCATAAAATACGCCGTTTTCCAGTACATTGAACAATTCGAAATAGGGTTTTACCTGGTTTTCATCCAGATCATAGCGGGCTTTCCGGACTTTCTCGGCATAAAAATTCCAGTCCCAGGGTTGCAGTTGGAATCCGCCTTTTTCCTTATCAATGATCGTCTGAAGATCGGCCGCTTCTTTACGGGCTTTGGCCGTGGAAGCCGGGATCAGTTTTCCCAGGAAGGTTTGCACTGCTTCGGGTGTTTTGGCCATCTGGTCCTGGAGGCTCCAGGCAGCATAATTGGGATATCCCAATAAACCGGCTTTTTCAGCCCGGATTTTCGCCAGGCGTTTGATGGTGGAGCGGGTATCGTTTTTGCCCCCTTTTTCGGCCCTGTTCCATGAGTCTTCAAATAACCGGTGACGGGTATCCCGGTTTTCGAGTGATTGAAGTGCAGGTTGCTGGGTCGTATTTTGAAGCGGAAGCATCCATTTTCCTTTAACCCCCGCGGCTTCAGCATCCTGTGAAGCCGAGTTCAAAGCGCCTTCCGAGAGCCCTTTCAGTGAATCCTTGTCGCTCACCACCAGGGCGCTTTCCTTGGCAGCAGCCAGCAACTGGTTGGTAAATTTGGCACTGAGGCCGGCTTCTTCTTCATTCAGCTTTTTCAATTTGACCTTGTCCTCTGAGGAGAGATTCGCACCGGCGAGGATGAAATTCAAATGATAGTAATCGAGCAAACGTGCCGATTCCTTATCCAGATTGAGTTCATCTTTTTTCTGGTAAAGTGTCTTGATCCTGGCGTAAAGGCTGTCATTCAGATAAATTGCATCCTGCTGCGCCGCCAGTTTTGGAGCAATGTCTTCGCTCAGTTTTTGCAAAACAGAATCGGTGTTGGCTCCGGAAAGCATGTTGAAAACCCCGTTGACGCGGCGAAGGAGCTCTCCGCTTTTTTCAAGGGCCACCAGCGTGTTTTCGAAGGTCGGCGCTTCCGGATTGTTGGCGATCTTTTCGATTTCTTCTTTTTGTTCTTTCAAGCCTTCTTCAAAGGCGGGTGCAAAGTCACTATCCTTGATTTTTGTAAAATCAGGTGCCTGGAAAGGCAGTGAACTGGGATGCATGAACGGATTGGATTCCAGGTTTTTCGCGTTTTCCATTGAGTTTTTTTGTTCTGAATTTGAATGGCAGGCTGCCATGAATACCAGGAGCATGCCCATTGCCAGGATTTCTAATTTTTTCATTTTTTTGGTATTATTTCACTGGGTAATAAGATTTCAGTTTAACCTCCGGTTTTATAAACAGGCGATAAATTTACATTCTTTTACTGACACAAGAAATGACATTGTGCCATCATATGTTGTAAAACCATATGTCAGCGCCAAAATTCTCAAATTCCGGATGTCGCCCATGAAGGAACGGCAGGCGTTTTTGAAATCATAGGGGTTGAATTCCAAAAGGGTATATGGCCTTCCGTCAGAGAAACCGTTCCACCGGGCTTATTTGCAGTTTTCACAATAGGTCTTTCTCAGGAAGTAGCTGAAACGTTACGCCACCCTTATCCCGAGGATCAAACAGTTTGCAAAACCTTCCGGGATTGATGTTGATCGCATTCAGCATGATGGTCCGGTATTCCGAACGCCTGGTCTGGCGTTTATGATACCTGAAGAAGCATTACCGTTTTATGGGGATCCTGATGATCATTGTCCTGTGTTTGTATTTTGTCGTCTTCCTCATTGCCCTCGCCAGTGGGAATCTGGCCCACATGTTCACCTTCGCCGGGAATGCCTGAGCCTGTTTCGGCAGGTTTCCCGGCATCCGTTCACCCGACTTTTTCCATGAATACTATCCAGGAATGGACAGACGTGATCACCTGAAATTCTGCAGAACATGCCTAAACCGGCAATTTGATGCCGGTCAGGGCCTGGTCTGTAAATTAACCGGCAAAATCGCCGATTTTGAGGAAAGCTGCGCGCTTTACCTAAAAGATGAGACCATCTGGACAGAGGAAGCGGCGATCGAAAGGGAAAAACAACAACATCGGGAAAAGAAAAAGAAGAAGGCGGAAGCGGCGAGAAAACCGAAAATCCGGGTCAGGGAAAAGTTGCCCAAGGAGATGAATCGGGCCGGTTGGCCGAAAACAACAAGGGAGTTGCCATTTATAAGCATTATTATGACAGCAATGATGATGAAACGACCCTCGAATGTTACAACCGGGAGGCTCAGCTGGTGGCGGAAGGGAACCATGGCATGGCCACCATCAGGTCACGGTATTCCCGCCCGCATCAACTGGAGCAGGTTGCTTACTACGATCGTCACAACAGGCTGATCGATTCGCCCGACGGGTACGCGATTAAAAAGATCACTTGTAATCCCTCTGGCCTTGTCATTAAGCGGGAGTATTATTCGAGATTCGATCATCCCGTGGTGACCAAGGAAGGATATGCGAGCATTGAAGTGATGTATGACAATAATCAAAACGACATTGCTGAAATTTTCCGGGACGGGAACCATAAATTGATTGAAAAGAAAGATGGGTATGCGATCGGGAACTGGGTCCACGACAGGAATGGAAAAGTCGTTGAGAGCTATGGCTACGGCGCGGATGAGAAAAACATTGGAAAGATAAAGCCGGGACCCTTTATGACCACATCCGGGTTATACACGACCTGGACTTCGGGCGATAAAACCAGGTTGCAGATCACCTATTATCATAACGGCAAAAGAAGGATGAAGTCTGGTACATCGATGGAAAACTTGAAGGTGTCTATAAATCCTGGTATCCCACCGGGGAACTTGAAAGCGAAATAACCTATAAGAATGGGAAGCGGAATGGAAAGACCATCGAATATTACCGGAACGGCCAAAAATCCAGGGAGTTGGATTACATTGATAACGAGTATATGTTTGGGACTCAGGTGACCTGGTATGAAGATGGCTCACTCCGGTCAACCTACGAAAAAGGCGAACTGGTGGAGTGGGAACAGGATGGGAGCCGTATCATTCCCTGACCGCCCTGAAATCCGGACGGGGCCGTTCCAATAACCCCTCCCCCGCCAGCCGGTACCGGTACAGGATACCATGTGAACGATCCGGCCTTTCCGTTGTCTGTCAAACGGGGCAAGGAATCCCTACCCCGGTCCGGTTTTTCCTGTTGAGGCTAACGGACGTTGGCCCAGGTCGTCTCGTTAATGCAATAGGTGAACTCCACTTTGACCTGTTCGGAAAGCATGCTCAGAACAGGGCAGATTTTTTCCAGGGTGCCAAGCACTTTTTCCATATCCACCGAAGTGATATCCGGAGAACGCATGTTGATCATGAGCTCAATGTTCCTGAACCCCGTCGGGTGTTCATCCCTCCGGTATCCATGGCTTTCAATGGTCAATGAAGCGATGGTCTTTTGCATCCGTCTCAATCCGGCGGCAATGGCGGTACCCACGCACGTTGAAAGGCTGATGAGCAGCAGCTCGAGCGAAGTATATCCTTCTCCGTCGCCTATCGGTGGCGTATAATCAACCGTGACCGGAGTATTGGTACGCGATTGGCAGTTGAATTTCACCTTGTCGTTGATGAGCTCGACCGTGGCAACAAGCGGTAATGTGTTCATAAAGGGTTTTGTTTCAGGTTTCCGGGAATAAATATACAAAAGTTTTTTATCGGATGAATACCAGCCCTGGCTGTTTTTAGCATGAGTGATCCTGACATTAAATTGCTGAATATCAAGTCAAATCAGGAAGAAAATCCGGGTGTAGTCAACCGCATTTTGACCAAAGAAGCGAAGGCGTTCATGGATTTATGAAATACCGGTTCCAGAAGTTGATTGCTGGAAAAAGACTGCACATTTTCCCTGATTCTTGTACCTTTGTTCCCATAATTTTGGTCTGATGACAATTAACTTTTGCAGCCTCAGCAGCGGTTCCAGTGGAAACTGTTATTACATTGGCAATGCCTTTCACGGCATCCTGATCGATGCGGGCATTTCAGCTACCTCGATCCGGAAGTTCCTGAAATTACGGGGTATTTCCATCCAAAGCATCATGGGGGTGCTGGTCACGCATAATCATTCGGACCATATCCGCGGACTCGAAGTTCTGACGCGCCGGAACAACCTGCCGGCTTTTACCACAGCAAATATCTGGAAAAGCATTCTGTCACCCCAAAGGAGGATCTCAACCGATTGCATCCGCGAGATACCCCTGCATCAGAAATTTCACCTGGCCGGCTTTGACATTGAAGCGTTCCCGGTCCACCATGATGCCCCTGAAACCATCGGGTTTCATATCTGCGGAGGCGGAAAAAAAATCACCATTGCCACCGACCTCGGACACATCTGCGAAACCGCCGCCCCATACCTGAAACTGGCCAACCTGCTGGTCATCGAATCCAACTACGACGAAGAAATGCTGGTGAACGGTCCCTACCCGTATTACCTGAAAAAACGGATTCAATCCGGTAACGGTCACCTTGGAAATCTTCAGACCTCTGCTTTCCTGGCAGAAAACCTCGGTGATCATCTCACCCACATCTGCCTGGCCCACCTGAGCAAGAACAACAATACCCCGGAAAAAGCCCTCGGTACGTTGCACACGACGTTTTCGGAAAGAGGGATGACTGTTAACGGCCATCCCAAAATTTCGGTGCTGAACAGGAATGAACCGGGAGAAATGATCATCCTGGCGGACCAGGCAGGAACCATCATGTACGAAAGGTAAACCCCGAAGGCTGATCCGCTGAACCCACTAAAATCATGGTTTTGATGCTTTTTTAACCCGAAAATGCCGGTATAAGGCCATTTTCCGTGAAAAAGCATCATGTGTACCGCGAAGGATAAGGCAGGGAAACACTTCACCGATCCCTCTCCCCCATTCGTCGGTTACATCCGGCCACTCACCGATTTCCTGTTCCTGTCGAAAAAGCGAAATTCTATTTTTGATCCGCAAATGGTCAAACGGATAATAATCAACACCGCCGGATCCCTGTTGTTTCTCGTGGCCGTTTGGGCTGCCTTCCAGCACGAAATGAAGACCTTTAGCAAAAGCCTTATTGAACCACGGCCGGCATGACGATCCTTCCCTTCTTCCGCCGAATGCTTCACGGGAAAAGCCTTCAAAGCTTTCCGGTTCAGCGGGAGAAAAGGGCGGGGCTGACCTTCAGGACAGCCTCACCCGGTTTCCCTTCTTTGTTATCATTGACGGATCAGCTTGAATGCCTTTTTTCCGTCGATCTATTTCACCGCGATGGCCGCGCTGACCGGTCCGGCCAGCGGGAGGAGGTATGAATCCCGGAACCCCACCTCGCGGGTGAAACAATCAAAAGTGCCGTAGGTCATATCATAACCCTGGTGTGTTTCCAGGAGCATGTTCAGTGACATCAGAAGGCCCATGGCATTTTCTTTCCGCTCGTTGTCGATGATCGTCTCAATGACCACCAATGATCCACCTTCGGTCAGAGCATCATAGGCTTTCCTGATCAGGGTTTTTTTATCGGTTGTTCCCCAGTCGTGCAGGATATTCCCCATGGTGATGACATCTGCTGAAGGAAATGGTCCATCGAAGAAATCACCTTCCCGGATCTCGATCTTCCCTTCCATGCCGGCTGCCCTGATATTTTCACGGGCGATGAAACACACTGACGAAAGATCGAGCGAGATACACTTCATATGCGGATTCTGCCGTGTCACCTGGATGGATAACATTGCTCCGGCACCGCCGATATCGCATAGCGTTTTATACTTCGAGAAGTCAAAGTTTGCGGCAAGGGCCATAAAATTCCCGGCCTGGAATCCGTCCATGCCCCGGATAAATTCGCGCATCTTGTCGATATCCTGGTAAAGGGTGTCAAATAAGGTCTCCTCCCCAGTCAGGATCTCGTTTTGCGGATTCCCCGTTTTGAGCCCGTCCTCAAGACGGTTCCAAATGGGATACAAACGGTTATTACTCATCTCGAGGATCCCTCCCATGTAGGTCGGCTTGTTTTTGTCGAGGAAAAGGGCACTGTCCTCCGAATTGGAATACCTCGCCTCTTTCCTGTACCCATCCCGTTTTAGGAATCCTAAAGCGACCAGTGAATCGAGGAAATCATAAAGTCCCCTGCCGTGAAGACCCAGTTCCACCTTGATCTCATCACGGGATAAAGGAGCCTTTCGAAAGAATGGTAAAGAGATTCAGTTTCACAGCGGTCAGCAAGGTTTTCGAGCTGAAAAACCCCATTCCCGTGTTCATGATCTTCATCGGGTCGACCTGCTGAATTGCCTGTCCGGTCCGGACACCTGTTTTTGTTTCCATAGTTCCTTTTTTTAATTGAAAAAAATAGATAACTGCAATGGCAAATGCCTGGGGAAACATTTGAAACAGGTCGGCATAAAAAAGATGCATTCCGATAACCTGCCAGGACTCCGGAGAAACCGGACAGCTGAGGAATGCCGGGGAACCCGCCATTCAGGAAGGAATGTTCCCGGGAAGTGCGATAAAGCGTGAACCTTTGCCGGTCCCGGCTATCCTTCCATGTGCGGGTAAACAGTAAAAAATATTCATGTAAACAAAAAGTCCTGCCGATAGTTCAAGGCATTATGAGATTCCCCGTCTCAGGGTCAATGAATGGATCCATGGATTTCCCTGACGTCCAGTGGCATTCCGGCTCATCCGGCCCTGTGAAAATTCGACAGCGCGGTGGAATTTTATGGAGAAGTCATGCCGCAATGTTAATTCACCAAGTGGCAACCGGCTGTCCACGAAAATTTTGTACTTTTACCGTGGCATCACGGATCAACATACCGTAAGAAAAGACGGGATACCGGTCGCCTGGTCCCGGTTAGAATGTTCCGGTATGTTGACGCCATTGTGAAACCCTTGTCATTCCATGAAAAGAAATTTTAAAGTCCTTTTTCTTTCGTCCTGGTTTCCCAACAGACTTCATCCCACCAATGGCGATTTTGTGGAACGACATGCCCGGGCCGCTTCCCGCGAAAATAACGTTATGGTCCTCTTTGTCCAGGCAGATCCCGAAATGAAGAGCAGGCAGCGCGAATTCCATGAAAAAGCCGGATCACCTTACGAACTGACGATCTACTTTAAAAAGTCGAGGTTACCCCTTCTTTCCATGTTGATCAACGGCTCCAGGTACATAAGTGCTTATTTGCACGGATTTCGCTTCGTTGTGAAAAAATTCGGAAAGCCGGATATCATTCACGCGAGTGTGATCTATCCCATCATCTTTGTCGTTGCGCTTTTCCGGCGATTTTCCCCGGTTCCGTTCGTGATCACGGAACACTGGACGATCTACCTGACCGACCATATTCCCCGGAAAAGACTGACCCGATGGCTGGCACGGAAAGCCGGTATGATCATGCCCGTATCGAATGACCTGGGATCATCACTGCGAAGGCATGGTTTCAGGGGAAATTTCAAGGTCGTCCCGAATGCCGTCGATCTCTCACGCTTCGTCATGAAAGAACGGACCCGGGAGAAGACATTCCGTTTCCTGCATGTTTCATCCATGAAAGAGGAACAGAAGAACATCACCGGCATTCTTCGAGCTGCCGGTGAACTGGATAAAACCGGCAGGCTTTTCCGGATCGATTTTGTTGGTCAGCATTCGGAAACACAATTCGCGTTGGCCGGGGAACTTGGCCTCCTGGATCGAAAGGTCTTTTTCCATGGCAAGCAGAAACATGAGGATATTCCGGCGTTCATGCAGGATTCGGATGCCTTCCTCCTGTTCAGCAATTATGAAAACCAGCCATGCGTCATCGCGGAATCCTTTTCCTGCGGGTTGCCTGTCCTGAGTACCGATACGGGTGGAATTGGGGAGCATGTGAATGAAAGAACGGGGTACCTGGTGAATAAGGGGGATGAAAGCGGCCTGGTTCACGGGATGGTTTACATGATGGACCATGACCCGGAATACGACCGGAAGTTCATCCATCACTATGCCGCGGAACATTTCAGCATGGAGAGGGTTGGCAGGCAGTTTGCCGAGGTCTATCAGCAGGTGTTACAAGGCAGGAAAGCGGAGAAAAAATGATCGGGAAAATACTCAATACCCTTGGGACGCGAATTTTCGCTTCAGCCGCCAGCCTGGTCATTGCCATCCTGCTATCCAATTATCTTGGGGCCAGCGGTAAAGGGGAACAGGGACTCATCATCGCGACCATCTCAATCGTCATCATCATGACGGGAGTTATCGGTCCTTCTTCCCTGGTCTACCACATTCCCCGATTCCCGGTATCCGTTTTACTCATTCCCTCCTATATCTGGCTTCTGATAACCATATCAGCAATTTACGGCCTTCTGCGTGTCATCCATCTCGTTCCGGAGGTATATATCCGCGACACCTGCCTGCTGGCATTTCTTCTCTCACTCACCAATATCAATCTCACCCTTCTCCTTGCCCGTCAGCGGATCAAAGCGAATAACTTTGTCAGTATCCTCCAGATTTCGGCCACCCTTTTCATGCTCTTCCTGTTTTTCATGGTTTTGAAAAACAAGACAATCCACGCCTACCTGGTATCGCTTTATGTGGGGTATGGTTCGAGCCTTATTGCCAGCTATCTCCTCACCTACACGGATTACCGGAAATGGACCCGGGAACCCCTGGAAATATGGCGTAAGGCACTCAAAAGCATGGCGTTCCTGGGTTTTTTCAACCAGATGGCTGTTTTTACCCAATTGCTGAGCTTCCGCTTCAGCTATTATATCCTGAATTACTACAGCGGGACGAGTGAGGTGGGCATTTATTCAAACGCGATCTCGATCGCCGAATCGATCTGGCTGATCAGCCGCAGTATCGCGCTGGTGCAGAATTCCGTTATTGTGAATTCGACCGATGATGCCTACTCTGTCAGGTTGACCCGGAACCTGCTCTGGATCAACCTCATGGTGTCGGCAGTGGCTGTGGTAATCCTCATATTCCTGCCTTCTTCGCTCTACGTCGCCATTTTTGGTCCCGAATTCGGCGGTATCCGTTACATTATCCTGGCACTGGCTCCCGGCACATTGTTCTTTGGGATCGCCCTGATCCTGGGTCATTATTTTTCAGCCACGGGGAAACATTACATCAATGCCATCGGGAGTTCCGCCGGGCTGGCCGTCACGATCGGCCTGAGTTTTGTCTTCATCCCGCTCTGGGGTTATACGGGAGCAGGGAATCGTGGCCTCGGTCTCCTATGGTGTCACCTCAGTCATCGTCCTGATTTATTTCCTGCGCCGACCGGATATGCATTTCCGGCAGTTGTTTCCACAGATGCGCGAGATCATCGGATTCGCCAGGCAAATCAGCGGATTATCTCCCCAACAGGAAGTTGAACGGCCGACCGGAATGATGGTGAAGGACACAAAAAAAACCGGGACCCCGAAACGGGATCCCGGCCGCGGGCCGAAAAGCACATGCGCGGTTCATTCCTCTTCGCTGTGGATTGGTATTTGGCTGAGAAGGCTGATCTGATCCGGGCCGCTGTAGGAATACTGGTAAAGGCCGCCGTTCCCGATCATCATCAGGACACCATGATAGGGGATGACATCGAATGCGTTCACGTCGGGAAACCAGGCGATCTTTTCCAGATTCTGAGGATTCTGTGCATCGAAAACCTTCAACCCGGCAGGACCATCGCAAACGAAGAGCTTGTTTTGGTCGATCCCAAGGCCATACGGCTCCTGCATCGGATACGACTGTTTCCATTGCGGGGAGGTAATGGTCGAGATGTCAATCACATCGAGCTGGCTGGTCGATTCGCCACAGAGGTTTCCCGATCTGAGCGTCACGTAGGCATAGTCCCCGTCCACAACCACCGGATCGCAACTTCGCATGTGACTGTATGAAGAAAGGAAACCGGGCGAGGAAGGATTGTTCAGATCAAAAATGATCATACCGGTATTCGTACCGAAAAACAGTTTGTTACGGTACTGAAAGACCGTTTCCACACCCCACCCGATGGACTGGTCTGAAATGAGCAAAGGATTCGACAGGTCATCGATATCAAACGCCTTAAGATTACTCTGGTCCACGGTGTAAAGGAAGTTGTCATAAATCGTGAACCTGGCCATGGAACCGCCCACTCCCACCGACATCGAACCGGATCCACCGCTGCTGTAGCTCACTTTGCTGTTCACTGAAGCTGAAAACATCAGATCACCCCGTTCCATGAAAATGAGATTGTTGTTTGCCAGACGGACATCTTCCTCCACCATTTTCGTCTGCCAGCCCACCACGATTCCTTTGGTGGCGTCGACGTTCTCGAAAGGCAGACTATTTTCCTGCGGCAAGGGAGGCAGGGAATAGGGAAAGATGCTGTCGACCCTGCCAACTTCGGTGATGTTATGAATGTCGCTGATGTTGAGGGCGACAAGATCGACAAAACTGTCGGCGAAGAGAATGCTGTCCTTGATGGCCATATCCGAATTGCCGGGAATTTCGATGAAAGAGACGAATTCCGGACTGGGACGGGATCGCTGTTGTCAATCACATGAATTCCCTTGAGAGATTCATTGATAAAGATGTAATGATCTTTGAAATAGATCTTTCCGGCGACGGATATGTCTTCGGAGCCGGTGACCTTCACGGATTTCCGGAAAGCCTGGACGTCCATATAGACCGGAGAGTTGACGTAGTACCGGTCGGTGACTTTCTCCTTGCACCCGGTGAAGGTCAGGATCAGGATGCCGCACAAAGCCAGGTTTTTTAGTTTCTTCATCGATTTAGTGGTTTTGATTTATCAAGAGATGCGAAGGCATATGCCGGATGGATGCGTCGGGAAATGATTTTTTTTCAACGCAACGTTTTCGCCACGGGAACCGTCCGTAGAGAAATCCCACACTGAATCCCGATGAAGAAACTCCTGATCGCCCCATACCCTGTCGCTCTTTCTGATTTTTTGTTCCCTGCCGGTTTTCGCCCAAAAACATGAGGATGTACTGCATCTTTCCGACGGCACGGTTATCCGGGGCATGATCCTGCAGGACACCACCGGCCATAAGATCCGGATTTTGAACCATGCCGGCGACACCTGGGTCTTCGACAGGTCGCGCATTGATTCGGTGACCCATGAGAAACCCTTCGAATACAAGGCCCTGATCTTTAACCAGGCGGGTCGGAATTCAGCCTGGACGGGGCCCTGCTGGTGCATTCGGGACAGGAGTTGGTGGGAAAACCGATTATCCCCGCTATCAGCCTTGGCTACAGTTACCGGCTGAAAGACGGGATATCGGTCGGGACCTCCATGGGTTTTGAATTTTACGAATGGCTGGAAATACCGTGGTCGGTTTTCGTCCGCATGCGTATGACCGATGGTGTTGTCTCCCCGGTCCTGATCGCCAAAACCGGCTATACCCTCCCGGCCGAAAAGCGCGAGAAGGCCTGGGATTACTCCTATACGGGAAAAGGCGGTGCCCATGTGACGCTCGGGATCGGCGTTGAAAAGATCCTGAATGAAAATGCCTCTTTCCTCTTCAGCTTTACCTGGCATTACCAGGAGCTGAATTATCATCTCAAACCTCAGCACCAGTGGGTTCAGGAAAGGGACCGGACCGAAACCTATAACCGGTTACAGATATCTATCGGTTATATCTTTAAATATTTTCGTATGTTCCTGCATTCTTCCGGGAAAATTCAGAAAATCATGCCTTAATCATCCTGCCGGGGGAGCAGGTCCGCATCCCATACCTCCAGCACATCCGATGTTTTTCCCTTCAGGGCGGAAACGAAAGCCAGCAGGGACTTTCGGGCATCACCGAGCGGAAAGTAGAACGCATCCCAGTTCTCACTATCCTCGCCGTCATGGTTGGGAATCACGTACCGGAAATAGTGCGCATCCAGCATCTCGCGATAAGCACTGGACGCCCTCCGTTCAATGTTTTCAAGGTCGGCCGCTGACAATTCCCCTTTTTGTTTACGGGTGCGACGCAGTAACCTTCTTCTCATGATATCGGTGACCAGCGAGGGCAGGGACACGGCCGGCCGGACCCCTTTGAGAAAGACGATCTCTTCCCGCGACAGCGGCGACATAAAGAGACTCAGCCGTTCCATTTCTTCCAGGGCCGGATGCGTTTGCAAAAGCCGCCCGACAACGGGATTTCCTTCAAAGAACACATCGCCGCGCTCAAGTGTGGCCGCCAGTTCTGGCAAGTCAAGCGCCTGAAGGTCACCACGGACATCCATGACGACATACCGGTCATCTGACGCGGAATGATTCAATCTCCTCCCGCCGGCGGAAGGCATAATCGACGCCGTCGGTTTCCCCAGGGCGCGGTGACCGGCTGTTATAAAGAACGAGAGGCTGAAGCGATCCCGGCCAAAGAAGGGTAAAACTAATTTCAGGGCTTTAGCCAACGGACTCTTCCCCGCGCACGAGGGCCCCGATAAGATGACCAAACGGTGCTTTTTCTGATTTGTCATGACTGCCGGTTTGTTTACAGGGGAACATCCTTGTTCAAAAGTTGTTTATAAGACTTTTCATCCTCAGGCATAAACTTAACATTTTCACAATCTAAAATTTGATTTGATTAAGCGAACTTTTTGTATATTTGCTGAAAGTACTGAAAATGAGAAAGTTTAAAACGAAAACGAAAACCTTTCTTCCTTTTTTGCGTAAAAAATATCAAAAATTTCTCTCGTAAGTGCATCCTGAAAAAAAGAAAGCCGGGGTATTCCGGCGTATGAAATGAAATCACTTCATCTTCACGGAAAACTTGTATCGCTTGATGGACGATGCAACGAAAGATGTTCTGCCGAATTGATAAGAACCGTTTTATGAGAAAAGACATCACCAAAAAAAAGATTCTCCTGATAACCCCTATGCTTCAGCCTTACAGGATCACGTTTTATGATAAGCTTTCGAAAATGCTGGAGGACAGAGCAGAACTGATGGTATTTCACGGAACAAAATCGAAAGAGGACGGCCGGCCGTCTTTTAAAGGAGAAACCCCTTTCCCCGAGCGTGGCTTCCCTGCCCGGACCATTAACGTTCTTCGCCTGAACATGGTCGTCAATGACGGCATGTTCAGGACCATGAAAAGCTATGATCCCGATCTTGTGATTATGCAGGGGATCGGGGGCGATATCTCGTTGCGAAGGATTTCAAAATGGGTCAGACAGCATCATAAAAAGCTGGTTTTCTGGACATGCGGCTGGGAGCCCGGAAGGGCCAAGCGGTACGCTGCTCGTCCTGAAAAACAAGCTGGTCTCTGCATTTTTTAAACGGGCCGATTTCCACCTGACCTACAGCACGACGGCGACAAACTATGTGGAAGGTATGGGAATAGACCCGGCAGACATTCGGACGTGTTACAACGGCATCGAGACGGATGACCTTGTCGCCAACAGCCCCGCTATTCTCAGGAAATCGGTTGAGATCACACATGAACTCGAACTGGAATCCTTTGTGACGTTTCTGTATGTCGGCGGACTGATCCCGGAGAAAAAGGTGGACCTTTTACTGGAAGCATTTTCTGCATTGCGTAAAAAATATGACCGGATCAAACTCATCATCATCGGCGATGGTCCGCTCCGGCCGATGGTGGAGGAAAAGACTCGGGAGCCTGAACGACCCCAACATTCTTTTTCTCGGCCGGATCATCGACGGAGTGGATCCGTATTTTGCCGCATGCGACTGCTTCGTTCTTCCGGGAACCGGCGGACTGGCCCTTAACCAGGCCATGTTCTGGGGAAAAACCTGCATCGTGGCGAAAGCCGACGGAACCGAAGATGATCTGGTCATTGAAAAGGTATCGGGTTACCGTTTCGACGCTGACGATGCCGGCAGCCTGGCAGCTGCCATGGAACGGAGGATCAATGAAAGCCCTGAAAATATCAGGACATTTTCTGAAAACGCGCGCCAGATCATCCGTGATAAAAGCAATGTTAATAATATGGTGAAAATTTTTTCGGAAACCATTTCAACCCAGTTATCGCTGAATGAAAACACCCTGATGCCGGATCCCTTTACATAAAGGCATCGGGATGCCATTTCAAACCAGACTAAACGCACCAAAATGAAATATTTACTGTCCGCTTCCACCCCATTCTGTTCTTCCCTGTGGTCATTGCCCGATAAAAAATTGTTGATCAATACCATCAACGCCCATTCGTATAACATGGCCCAGAAGGACAGGGAATTTGCCCTTGCACTCCGGAACTCCGATGTTCTGCTTCCCGACGGGATCAGCATTGTTTATGCCCTCCGGTTCCTGAGGGGATTGCGCCTTCGAAAGATCGCCGGCGCCGACCTCTTCGACTATGAGATGAAACGTCTGAACGAAAAAAAAGGAACGTGTTTCTTCCTGGGTTGTGACGAGCTGACCCTCGAACGCATTCATGAGAAGGTGAAGGACAGCTACCCGCATGTCACCGTCAATTCATTTCCCCCTTCCTTCACCGATAAGTTTACGGAACGGGAAAATGAAGAAATGCTCAACCAGATCAATTCGTGCAAGCCCGATGTTCTTTTCATCGGTATGACAGCACCAAAACAGGAAAAATGGGCGTTTCAGCATTATGAAGAATTAGAGACCGGGCACATCTGCTGCATTGGAGCTGTTTTTAACTTTTATGCCGGAACCGTCAGCCGTGCACCCGGTTTTATGATCACCCTCGGACTTGAATGGCTGTACCGGTTGCTGAAAGAACCCCGCCGCCTTTGGCGCCGTTATCTCATTGGCAATACTAAATTTATTTTTCTGATATTCAGTGAGAAACGAAAAACCATGCGCCGGGGAAAGAAACCGCTGAGAAATATTCCCGAATTGCGTAAAACGGTGATCATGAGGACGAAGCCGAAGGTTTCCAGGGAAATTCCGGATAGTGAAGAACTCCTCGTTTCGGGCAGTCGGGATATCAATTAGACACCGGATCCTTGCCGGAAAACAAATGCCTGAAAAACCGGACGAGCTGCCATTGCTGATGGGCAGGTTCAACGGGATTTTCGCGCCGGTTCATCAGATCATCGATCAACAGGAGAACCTCAATGGAAAAGATGACTTCCATACCCTGCCTCCCGATCCTGTGGCGGAATTTCACCAGTTCGGACCTGCTGAACGGCATTTCCTGCTGGCGGTAGACTTCCCCGCTAAAATACTGAAAAGCAGGGTCTTCAAGCCACTTTAAAAGAATCCCTTCATCCGTTCCGCCATAGAGATGCTTCAGCAAAACCATGGCGGCCATTTTCCTCACCGGTATGGCCCGCCGGCCCTTGTCGGGTGAATAATGGATGCTGAGGGCTCCGGTCATTTTATCCCAGTTGATATTCCGCGACAGTCGGACGAGCTCATGATCTTCAGGAATCTGATTCCGCAGCGGGATCCTGAAAATCTCCAGTTGGGGTGATTTATCCAGATGACCGATCATGACCGTGATTTTTAACAAAGTTCACCATTTCGACTCATATCAAACAACTGTATATCAATTATTTTTCAACAATCGGCTGTTCATATGTTTTGCCCTGAACCGGCGCCCGCGCCGGAAATCAGCGAAGGAGGAGCGCGCAGCGACAGGCGAAACGGAAAAGAAGCATTCGCGAATGCCCCCTGCCCTTTTACAGGCCATGAAACCTGACGAACGTGGATGTTTCGCCCTGATCATCCTTCAACCTGAATTCGCTTTCCGTGAAGGAGACAATGGTATAGGTGCCGGACTTGTTGAAAAGCCGTTCGTTCTTTGACTGCGAAATGTCGAGGGTCAGCGTGCTGTCGGCGATCTTCCATGTCCCGGCATGCCATCCCGTATACGCCCTGGGAGAGCGTATTTCCGATGAATCCGCCGGACTGGAGCTTGGTTTTAAAGGTATGATCGCTGTTGAAGGTGATGTTTTCCTTGTAGTAATCCCCGACCATTCCCTGCCAGTGCCCAACGATGGCCCTGGGATAATCCATTGTCCCGACAATGGTGGTCGAAGGCTGGCATGAAAAGGCCAGGAAAATGAGAAGAACGAACGTCAAATGGATATTTCTCATGGGTAAGAAGAGTTAAGTTCATGGACAAGGGTTGATCAGGGAAGCTGTCCGGCATGTTAACGGAACCTTAATCCTGATGTGCACATCATCAACGCCTGGGCGGTAGGTTTGATACCCGTCATTTTTTCGCCTGTGTCGGGATGATGAACAAAGGAATGGTGGTTTTTTCCAGGACTTCTTCGGTGACGCTTCCGATAAGGATTTTCTCAAGCCAACGATGACTGTGGGACCCCATGATGATCAGGTCGGCATGTATTTCTTTGGCCACATCGAGGATGACCGACGCATCGTCGCCTTCACCGACCCGTGTTTGAATGGTGGAGTCGCCCAGATGTTTTTTGGTCCCATCCAGGAACCGTTCAGCCGCTTCCATGAGGGCATCGAGGTTCAGGTATGGCATCGTACCGATATCACTGAAGCCGGTAAAACCCATCACCGGGGAATAATCCCTCGACGTGTAGTAAATGGCATCGGCCACGACATGCAGCAGTGTCACCTCGGCATGCATCGAACGGGCCAGGGCGTAACCCGTTTCGGCGACTTTTTGTGCTGTGGGATCGTAATCGAGGGCAATCAGCACTTTGGTCATGACCATCGGTTTGAAATCGTGGTCAGTGGTTTTCTTCGTCATGGTTTTAGTGGTTTTAATGAAACCCCGCCCCGGCGCAAATGAAACGCCGGGGAAGGAAGGTATTGGTGTTCAGAGAATTTTTACCTGTAAGAAATGAATTTTCCAACTCAGGGTTCAGATGCAGCCGGTGGCCTTCCCTCAGTCGCCCCAGTCGTCTTCGAGGTCCTCATGATTTTCCCCGCCCAGGCTGTAATAATCATTTTCCTCATCATCCAAACCGTAACCATCTTCATCCTCATCTTCCTGTGAACCGGGAACATCGAGATCACTGCCGGTTTCCACGTCGTCAAAATCCTTCTCATTGAATTTCCGGTATTTCCCGCTCTTTTTCTTGAGTTTTTCAGGGTTCTCGGGACTGACTTCACGTTCCTCTTCTTCCTGATTATATATATCCTCATTTTGAGGCTGTTCAGGGTATCCCGGAAGGTATTCCGTGTCTCCCTTCCTGCTTATGGTCTTCTTTTTTGTATTTTTCATTTTCTGATTTTTGGTGTTTTGCAATGAAACAATGTTGGGGTGAATAAGTTTGAAAAAGTCCGGCAAATTGACCCGGTGGTTGACAGGCTCAAAATCCGTGGGACTTATTTACACAGATGTGAAAGAATTTCACCACGAGAAGACTGGTCCCGGAAACTCAGGGAAAAGGACTTCAAAGGTGGCGGCATCACCTATGGGCAAAGGGCTTTCAGAGGAAAATCAAACCTGGTATTCCGGTTTTGTGGCATAGTATTTTCCGTGTATCGGGCATGTGGCGCTGTTATATTGACCGGCAGCGCGGAGAATGGTTCTTTGAAACTCTGAATCTGGCATCCGGGAGCCACAATTAAGACGGTGGACGCGGATAACGTTTGCGGACACAACGCCCGGAGATCTTCCTGATGCCTTGATAATCCAAAGAATGTGAGAATTCTGAATACCAGTTTGACTGATTTTTAAAAATACGATGATGAAAAAGTTGAGTTTGATGATGGTTATCCTGGGAATGTGTATGACAGGTTTTTCCCAGAATACTAAACGGGATGACATGAACGGAAAAATGCAGAATCAGACCACGAACAAGAAAACCATGAGTGATAATGGTTCGCATTGGAACCAGAGCAAGACGGATAATTTCGTTAAAACAGCACTGAATGGTGGTGTGATGGAAAAAGAACTCGGACAGATGGCTGTGAAGAGAGGTAATTCCAAGGAAGTCAAAGATTTGGGGATGATGCTCGCCAAGAATCACTCCAATGCGGATATGAAACTTGAATCCATTGCCAAAGATATGAATATCGATGTTCAGCCGAAACTGACCAAAGATCAGCAAAAAACGCTGGACGAACTCAGGTTGAAACCAAGCAATGAATTCAGCAGGGCATTTGTCAATATCGTGGTCAAAAACCACCAGAGTGACATTGCCGCTTTTAAGGAAGCGGAAAAGAAAGTTCCCGATGGCAAGCTTGATAACTGGATCGACACTACCCTTCCTGTTCTGGAAAAACACCTGACAACGGCTGAGAATGTCCAAAAAGATATGAACCGGCAAAGTGACTGACAGGTAGAAGGGGTGTTGTGACGATGCTCAACAACCACAAGGGAACTTATGAGACGTCAGGGAGTGCGTGTCTTAAAAAACCGGATAAAAGTCGTCCGGAGATGCCGGGAAGGCGGATCAAAGATCGTTTTTCCCACCACAAATAAACATTTCTTTTAAGCCCCGTATCTCCCTGAGTTTTTAATGAACAAATAGCCAGCGGAAAAACGCTGCGAATAACTTTCGTTCGTCAGAAGATGAAGTGGGGAAAAATTTCATCAAAAATACACAACATCTTTTCCTGATGGCCGGATGAAAGCAGGATCAAGAATGGTTTATCCTTATTTTTCAAGCAATTACGGAGTTCCTGGTCGGGTTGGTAAATGTTTGGCACACTTTTGAAAGTCCGAAATCATAACAAACCTGACCAATGGAAACCCACATAAGGGAGAATTATTCTAATCTTTTCTCAGAGTGCAACGAGTGATAACCGTCAAATACCGTAAAAAAGAGCATTAAATTTCAGAAAGGAGGAAGTTGAAGTTGAGGTCAGTATTCATCTGCTCTTGACGGTAAATTCCATTTATTTAATTGAATAACAAATGTGATAGTGAGATTTGCCACCCAAAGGCAAATCAGAAGAATGATTTGTTTAACCATTTAATAACCATGCATTATGAAAAAGTTTAGTTTAATATCAATCGCCATAGCGCTGATGTCCATGACTGCATTTGCGCAAAGGACCAATAGTTATGATACCATCCATAATAAGGGGAATAACTATACCCAGCAACATCAGCCGCAGCAAGGTCAGACGGATCAGAACGTAAAGGATTTCATCCAGACGGCTTCTGAGAACGGGATGCTATACCTCAAACTGGGTCAGCTTGCCCAGCAAAAGAGTAGTTCCGAGGAAGTAAAAGACCTGGCCCGGAAAATGGTGGATTACCATACCACGGCCAACCAGAAACTGCAGAACATTGCCATGGGTATGAATGTCAATGTCGACCAGAAACTGAGCTCGAAAGATCAGCAGATGATCGATCAGTTGAGCCAGAAATCCGGTGATGAGTTTGATAAGGCTTTCCTTAACCAGACCATTCAGGACCATAAAGAGGACATTTCCAAGATGAAAGAAGAAAAACAGGAAGTCAAGAACACCAAGCTTGATAACTGGATTGAAAGTTCTCTCCCGGTTCTGCAGCAGCATCTTCAGACCGCTGAAAGCCTGCAGGGTAAAAAAGGTGATTCCGATACGATGAGAAAATAATCGGATCATATCCATTGGTTTTCAGGATTGTAACCACAAAACCCTTACATAGAGGTACTTATGTAAGGGTTTTGTGTTTTTTCCCACTCCTGGTCAACAAGTTCTCCATACAGTGATTAAACTCCTGATTTTCATTTTGTTCACAAAATTGTGAATAAATGTCTGAATAAATCCTGTCCGGAACGTAACAATCAATGTAAAAAAAGCATATCATTGCAAAAAATAGCAACGGTTGAAGCATAACCGGAGATCATAGGTAAATGATTGAAATTATGCTTTTTATGTATTATGAGAACTTAATTATGAAGCGTTTTCCCATACAAATTCTACATGAAATCAGACGAAAAGCATCTCATGATTTCTGCTTCAGGTGAGTCCGATGTCCAGGAGCCTCCGAGCGCATCGTGTCTCTCAGCAGAAAATCCGGCCTCTTTAGAAGAGCCACTCCAGGGTTTTCAACCAATTAACCAAAAATCACTACGCTTTCTCGACACGTTTTTTCCAGGGACCACCCTGCGTGAATGGAACAATTGGCAATGGCAGCTGCGCCACAGTTTCACCTCGCTGAAAGAACTTGCCGTTTTTCTGAACCTTTCCCCCGACGAACGGATGGTCTCAACGGATAGCCACATTAACCTGCCGGTCCGCATCACCCCTTATTTTGCAAGTTTGTTTTATGGTGAAAGTGCAATGAACCCGGTCCGGCGGACGATGGTGCCGGTCGTGAATGAGCTCATCCTTTCCCCAGGTGAACAGCCTGATCCGCTTGAATGAACATCAGCATAACAACCTCAATTGCCTGGTACACAGGTATCCCGACCGGGTCCTCTTCCTGGTGACGAACTTCTGCAGCAATTACTGCCGGTATTGCACCCGCTCGCACATGGTAGCCGGCAGGGGGAAATCGCACACCCGAAAGGCCGACTGGGATGAAGCGATTGAATATATCCGCGAGCACACCGAGATCCGCGATGTTCTCCTCTCCGGCGGCGACCCGCTCACCCTTTCCGACGAGAAACTCAAATACCTGCTCACACGGCTCCGGGCCATTCCGCATGTTGAAATTATTCGCATCGGAACCAAGGTTCCGGTGGTCCTCCCCCAGAGGATCACTCCCGGCGCTGATGCGGCTGCTCCGCAAATTTCACCCCCTGTATCTCAGCATTCACTTCACTCATCCCGATGAGATCACCCCGGAGGTCAGTGCGGCCTGCAACCGCCTTGCCGATGCAGGAATACCCATGGGAAGCCAGACCGTCTTGCTGAAGGATATCAATGACGACCCGGAAGTCTTTAAAAAGCTGATGCATGAACTCCTGAAGATCCGCGTCAGACCTTATTACCTCTACCAGTGCGATCCGGTTCCGGGCTCTGCCCATTTCAGAACACCTGTGGAGAAGGGTATTGAGATCATCCGTTCACTGAGGGGCTTCACCTCGGGGTACGCCGTTCCCCATTTTGTGATCGATGCACCGGGCGGCGGCGGAAAAATCCCCCTCCTGCCCAATTATGTTGTCGGGAAGAAAGACGGTGACATCATCCTGTCGAATTACCAGGGTAAACATTACACCTATCCCGATTACATGTGAACCGTTAAAATGTGCGCGTAACCCAAAATATTTTCCTGGTGCTGGATTGAACATGAATTTTTGAAGAAATGAAAACAGGACTGACCTATGACCTTCGTTCGGAATACCTGAAGATGGGTTTCGGCGAAGAAGAAACCGCCGAGTTTGACAAGGACGAAACCGTGGCCGCCATCGAGCATGCCTTGAACATCCACGGGTTTGAGACCGAGAGGATCGGAAATGTGCAGCAACTGGCCCGGGCCCTGGTGAAGGGCCGCCGGTGGGATATCGTTTTCAATATTTGCGAAGGCCTCTACGGCATGGGCAGGGAAGCACAGGTCCCGGCCATCCTGGATGCCTGGAATATTCCCTACGTCTTCTCCGGCCCCCTGGTGCTGTCACTTACCCTGCATAAAGCAATGACCAAGAGAGTGGTTCGCGATGCCGGGGTGCCCACAGCCGACTTCCGGATCGTCAGATCGGCCGGCGATATCTCCCTTGTCGACCTTCCCTTCCCGCTTTTCGCCAAACCCATTGCCGAGGGCACCGGAAAAGGGATCAGTGGAAATTCATTTATTGAAAATACCCGCCAGCTCGAGGCTGTGTGCCGCGATCTTCTCCTGAAATTCCGTCAACCCGTCCTTGTCGAGGAATTCCTCAGCGGGCGTGAATTTACAGTGGGTATCGTCGGGACCGGAAAAGATGCCCGCGTGGTCGGGACCATGGAGATCATCCTCCAGGCGGTGGCTGAGAAAAATGCCTATTCCTATTCGAATAAGGAAAATTATGTCGACCGGGTGAATTATTCCAGGACATCGGGCGAAGAGGAAGCACAGTGTGCAAAGGTTGCTCTTGAAGCGTGGAACGCCCTCGAATGTGAGGACGCCGGCCGGGTCGATATCCGCTACAACGGGAATGGCCAGGCCTGTTTCATCGAGGTCAACCCGTTGGCAGGGTTGAACCCTGTCCATTCCGACCTTCCCATACTCTGCGGGTTGAACGGCATCTCCTATGCGACCCTGATCCGCATGATCATGGATTCGGCCGTAAAAAAAATTAACCGGACCGCTTCAGCCCCGGGGACCAGCTGAACCCATTGTCGCCGGCTGAAAAAAAGCTCCGTACAAGACTCAGAATTAAAGTAACCGCTCAAAATGAAAAAGGCTGTCATATTACTGAATGAATTGAGAGAAAATGCCCTGCCTGATGAACTCGACGTTCTGGATCAGGCTTGTGCCGTGGAAGATGCCCTGGAAGAGCTCGAATATGAGAGCGAACGGGTTTTTATGAGCCTCGATCTCGCCTCATGCGCCAGGGCCATCCGGGAGATCTCTCCCGATGTGGTGATCAATCTCGCCGAGAGCGGTGGCGGAAGAGCCGACATGATCTACCTGGGTCCCGCTCTTCTGAAGTCGCTGGCTGTGCCCTTTACAGGTTGCCCTCCTGAAGCCGTCTTTTTGACCTCCCATAAACTTCTGGCAAAAAAAATCCTGAAATCAGCCGGGATCCCCACTCCGGAATGGTCCGGTGAAGACTCATTCGCCCCCGGGACCGGTCAGAAAACCTTCATTGTCAAACCCCTGTGGGAAGATGCTTCTGTGGGAATCACCGATAAAAATGTGTTCTCGGGTGATGGCGCGGAAATACTGGAGGAATTCCGGCAAAAGTTCGGCAGGGATTTCTTCATTGAAGAATATATCCCGGGAAGGGAGTTTAACATTTCCATCCTCGAAACTGGAGAAGGCCCCCTGATCCTGCCTCCTGCCGAAATGCTGTTCAGCGGTTTTCCCGACTCCAAGCCCCACATCGTCGGGTATGCCGCTAAATGGGACGAAGAATCTTTTGAATATGAGAACACCCGCCGCAGCTTCGATTTCCCGGAAACCGATGCGACACTTCTCGAAACCCTCCGACGGCTTTCCCTCGATTGCTGGGACCAATTCGGTCTTTCGGGCTATGCCCGGATCGATTTCCGGGTGAATGAGAATGGGCAACCCTTCGTGCTCGAAATCAATGCCAATCCCTGCATATCACCCGATTCCGGTTTTTATGCCGCTTGTGAAAAAGCCGGGCTGACTTTCACGAACTGTATCGATCATTTAATCCGGAAAGCGTTAAATCAGGCAAATGGAAATCACCTTTCGAAATAATGTCAGACCCGAAGATATCCTGACTGTCGACGGGATCATCCGGTCCACCGGTTTTTTCAGGGAGGATGAAATCATCGTCGCGCGCGAACTGGTCGATGAACGCCTGACCAAAGGTCCGGCAAGCGGTTACGAATTCCTGTTTGCCGAGACCGGCGCAGTAACGGTGGCCTTCGCCTGTTATGGCCTGATACCCTGTTCACTGGTCAGCTACGATCTTTACTGGATAGCCACCAGCCAGGCATTCCGCAACAAAGGTATCGGGCGCCGCCTGCTTCAACAGGCAGAAGGTTTGGTTGGGAACGCAGGCGGTCTGGCGCTGTATATCGAAACCTCGTCAAAGCCGGAATACGAACCGACACGGGTTTTCTATACAAATAACGGCTATCTTCTGAAGGCAGAACTGGAGGATTACTATGAGCCCGGCGATCATAAGCTCATCTATGTGAAGAAGATTCGCCGGTTCAACGCGCTGACCCTGTCTGAGTCGTATCGCATGTCGATCCGGTACCCCCGCAATTATCTTCTTTCATTCCGCGGCTTCAGGCGGCCCGGCCACGCTTTTTCCTCTCCCTTACTTCTATGAAATGGACCGGAGAAACCTTATCATTGTATTCTAAAAGTCAAACCACCCCTCAAATAATCTCCTGACAAGAATGAACAGGACAGCTCTTGTAACCCTGATGCTCCTGGCGCCATTCGTGGCGTCGGGGGCCGATCTGATTGAAGTCCTTCCGGTTACCGATCAGATCCTCCGGATCGAATTCGACGAAGGATATGTCGAAATGGGCGGCTTTCTCAAAGGTCCCTCCAATGATACCATCTTCAGATGGCCCCTCGACATTGACCGGGCCACCGACCCGGCATCGTACCACCTGGTCAGCATCGACGACCCTGCCTATTCCGGCCCCCGGTCCCCCTTGCGTATCGGCCGGAAAAGCAAGATCGATGATGTCTCACAAAAATGCAAATGGGATCCGGACCGGCAGTCCTGCTGGAATGATTACGTTTCTCTGCACATCCTTTACCTTGTTCTCCCCTCCCCGCTGAAACCCGGCAAAACCTATGTCCTGCAGACCGGCGACCTGGCTGATAACCTGCCTGAATGGATCCTGACCTATGATCCGCTCTCCACGCGATCGGTCGCCCTCCATACCAACCAGGCAGGATATCTCCCCCACGGTCCGAAGTATGCTTATATCTCCCAGTGGATGGGGGATCTCGGTCCTCTCACCGTCGATCTTTCGGACCGGTCCTTCGGCATCTATCGGCTCATCGACGGGAAACCGGAGAAAACCCCTGGCTTTACGGGAAAAGTCACCTTGCAGAAAAAACTGGGATCTTCACCCGACAACGCCATGCCCGAATTGCTTCCTCAAGGCAGCTTCACGGGCTCAGACATCTGGCAGTGCGATTTCAGTGATTTTGCCGGCCAAGGCGAGTACATTCTCACTGTGGAGGGGCTGGGCGCCTCCTTCCCATTCCGCATTCGTCCTGATGTGTATTTTGACCCATTCTATTTCACCGCCCGGGCTCTTTATTATGAACGCGCCATGACCGCCCTGGATGAGCCTTACGCCCTGGAATGGCCCCGTCCCGAATGGAAAAACCGCAAACTGGTCTATACTTCCGTCAGGACCCTCGATCTTACCGATGAAAGCGGTTCAAACCAGAAGGAAAACATTGAAGATCATTTCGACCGCTCCGTGGATTTGAGCCATATCCACGGCTGGTATCATGACGCCGGCGACTGGGACGGATATTTTTCGCATTTCAGAGTCCCACGGTCACTCCTTCTGGCCTATGAACTGACGCCGGAGAGCTTCCGCGATGGCGAACTTAACATCCCGGAAGCCCAGGCTGGAAACGGCTATACCGGGACACATATCCCCGATATCCTGGATGAAGCCGTTTGGCTGGTCGATTACTTTAAACACAATGTCGGTCCGACAGGCGGCATTTTCGGAAGCCGGGTTGAACCCGATATTTCGGACCAGAGTTGTCTTCCGGAAGGAACCCCCTCATGGCTCGACTGCACCGAATGGATCGTTTTCGGGGAAGACCCCAGGGATTCGTATGCTTTTGCTTCCGTGGCGGCCGAATATGCGTATTGTCTGGGTTTGACTACGAAACGGACCGGGGAGGATTACAAGGCGATCATCGGCGATTACCTCGACGCGGCAGAGAAGGCTTATGCCTGGGCGATGGACAACACCCGGCCGGGGGACGAACAAAAAAGCCAGTTCATCGAAAACCGGATGGCCGCATCAGCATGGCTTTATAAGCTGACCTTGTCGCCTTCCTATGAAAACCGGTTTGCCATGGATGTCAAAGCCAGGGGGATCGACGCTTCAACACAGGACCCCGGTGAAGCCCGGTGGGCAATCTGGGCGTATGTAACGACACCGTCGGTGAAAAACAAACATTTGAAGGAAACCTTAATTCAAACCACTAAAAATTTTGCCTCACTGGCCGTTACTCAGGCCATTCAGGACAACAGGAGCATGCGGATGGGCGGCAATATGTATATCCCACTGAACAACGGGCAGGCCACAACGCCCCTGGTCCTCCCATCGATGGTGGCCTGGTGGGTATGCCGGACGGCCGGTGATCCCGATGCCAAAAAATATTATGACGCCTGTGTGACCACCACCAGTTACTTCCTTGGCGGGAATCCCCTGAACATGGTCTGGATGTCGGGAGTGGGCCACAACCACCCGAAATATGTGTTTCACCTGGATTCCTGGTATGATCAGGTCGATGCTTTCATTCCCGGCATCGTTCCCTACGGTCCGCGTGTGTTGTGCGACTGGTTCGCCCCTTCAAAATCGGGCGATAACTGTGACTATAACGGTCCACACGATGCCGATTTTGCCCTTCTCGACGGACGCCTCTACCCGCCTTATTTCAATGCCCAACATGAGCCACAATGGCCGGCTCATGAACTCTGGGTTGAAAATTACCGGTCCGTCCCGGCCGACGAATACACGGTCCATCAGACCATTGCCCCGGCTGCCGCCGCATATGGTTTCCTGACGGCAAAAGACGGTCCTTCCATCCCCGACCAGTACCCCGTCATCATGATCCAGTCGAAGGAAGGGGTGTACCAGGCAGGTGACGATGCCGCCTTTGATCTGCGTTCGGCCGATGACCAGTGGATCTACAGCATAAAGTTTTATGCAGGAAAACACTATATCGGGTCGGGCCAACCGGGATCCGGCACGTTTATCTGGCACGATGTCAGGTCAGGGTCGTATACCGTATGGGCAGTGGCGGAAGACAATATTGGGCTGAGAACGACATCCGGGCCTGTTCAAATCGTTGTGCAGTAGTATGTTACGTAGGTACGTGGGTACGTGGGTACGTGGGTGCGGGAAGACGTAGAGGACAAGGATAGTCGTCAGTTCTCTATCAGGCAAATCAGAATGAAATCGTGAATACGATTTTCCCGGCGGCAACACTCCTCCACCAACACTGTTTAAAATACATTCTTCGTTATTCCAGAAAAACCATTAGAAGAGCGCGCAGGCCACCCGCGATTGGTGCGAACCTGAACGAGCCCGGCCCCAGTGATGTTGGCCTGACACGAAGGAAGAAGGGTGTTTTCCACCAATTCCATTCAAAGCCACCCGTAGGGGCGGGTCGCGACCCGCCCGTCTACGTGGATACGTGGGTACGGGAAGACGAGAGATCCCGGATCGTCGTCGCTCAAACAATTCTCAAACAATTCTCAAACAATTCTCAAACAATTCTCAAACAATTCTCAAACCACCCTCCAACCGGTTAGAGAGCGGAAAAGACATGAAAAAAGGTTTCACCCAGATTCCGGATCATGATGTTTTTTCATGCATCATCATCCATACTGAGTGAAACCTCCATATTTTTATTCACCTCTTCATTAATCCCCGGAAATCAGTGGGTTGCTGTCCAGGTTGTTTGGATCTCCGGGTATGGAAAAAAACGTCAGTTTTTGATCGATCGATTCTTAACTCAACCCATCTGCCACGGAACAATAAAATTCAGGTCCTTCTCCTGCCGGATTTCCTTCCTTTTTTTATCCACAGCAGGAGAATAAAGTTTACTTTCCGGCCAGTAGCCATTATTTTGGTCACTGGTTTCAATGGTCTTTTCCAAAACGCGGATCTCTTTCTCAATCTTCCGGATTTCCTGGTGAAAACTCCGGAGTTTAGTCAGTGATGATTCCTTTGAATGATCCATGGGCCTCGAATTTTTAAGTGTTTAAATGAAAATCAGAGGATAGGGTTGTTTTTCTCCATAAACCACCCGGCTTCATGAAAACCTTTTCCGGGTCTTTTGGGATAGTAAAAATACAACGCTTTGTTGGAGAACAAATTAAGAGGAGATTAAACTTTCATTAGAAATACATTAATCCGGATCATTTTTTTCTATCCATCTCACAATGACTATTTTGCATCAAACGTTAAATTTTGAATTCCCTGGAAAGACGGTCATTGCATCTCCTCTTCTTCATCATCCATGACGTACCCCATGCCGATAACGGTTCGTATTAGTTTGGGAGTGAAGTCTTTATCTATTTTTTTCCGGAGAGAATTAATATGGACATCCACGACGTTGGTGCCGGTATTATAGGAGTGACCCCAGACATGATCCATGATTTCCATCCTGTCGAGCACCCTGCCCTTGTTCCGGGCCAGGAGTTCAAGGAGTTTGTATTCGATGGCGGTCACATCGATCCGGGTATTGCTGCGCCTGACTTTTTTGCCCTGGGCATCAATCTCAAGATCGGAAATACGGATAATGTGGGAGACCGTGGCACCGGCGGACCTTCGCTTAAGAGCCCGGATCCTGGCCCTGAGTTCTTTGTAGCTGAAGGGCTTCACCAGGTAATCATCGCCGCCGCTCTCAAATCCCTTGACCTTGTCATCCACAGAATCCAATGAGGTGAGCAGCATCACCGGGGTATTGATGTCATGGCTGCGGATTTTCTCACACAAAACAAAACCATTGTCCCCCGGAAGGATCACATCCAGGATGATGATGTCGTAGTTTTTCGACATCACCCTCTTCAAACCTGCCTGGCTATCATACACCACTTCAACTTTGTGTCCGTCGCCTTCCAGCCCGGCTTTAAGGTAATATGAGAACTTTTGATCATCTTCAACCACAAGAATTCTCATTTTGTTCCCCCTTTTGAATTTTCCTTATGAAGTCTAATGGTTAAACAACCATCCCTCGGGAAAAGATTAAATTATACGTTAAAAAAAGTTGTGATCATCTCTTCATTTTTCCCAATAAGGCGATAAAATTCAGAATCTTATTAAATCGCCCATAAAGATCCTCGGACATCCGTGACATTAAGTTCCGGTTAATCTTTCAGGAAGAGCGATTACAGATTGAAAGCAGACGGGATATGCTTTCTCTTTCGATCGTGCATTCGGCCGGGGATCCATGGAGCTGTTTTCCGGAAAATGATTATTTTAGCCCGAGGATTTCATCCCTGGCAGATATGGCGGAAGGAGAAACCATAAGGTGCAGCGGTTGCGGCTTCGAAGGCAACCGCCGGTATGCGGAGCGATCGTGTGGAAATTGTTTTGCCTGCATGGGATGTGAGATCTATACCTGCCCGGTATGTGGCGACGACATCATCATCCGGCCTTTCCAGGAACGAAAAAGAAGGCCGGATGCCGAGGGTGGTCGCATTTCACCGGGAAACCCGCCGGAATAGCCGGTCTATTTTTTCCCGGATTTTTTTCCTTTCCATTCCCAGTCCCGGATTTCCGGCATATCCTGGCCGTATTTATGGACGTAGTTTTTATGATCGAGCAGTTTATCGCGCAGGTACTGCTTGACATAAGCCGCTTTGGATCCCAGGCCGGGAAGACGGTCGATCACATCACCCACCAGGTGGTACCGGTCGAGATCATTCCTGACCACCATATCGAAGGGTGTGGTGGTACTGCCCTCCTCTTTGTAACCACGGACATGCAGGTTTTGGTGATTGGTCTGCCGGTAGGTCAGCCGGTGGATCAGCTTTGGATACCCGTGAAAGGCGAAAATGATCGGCTTATTTTTCGTGAAGATGGCATCGAAATCCTTTTCACTCAGTCCATGCGGATGTTCACTTTGTGGCTGAAGGGTCATCAGGTCGACGACATTCACCGTCCGGATTTTCAAATCGGGGAAGTTTTGCCAGAGGATCTCAACTGCCGCGAGGGTTTCAAGGGTGGGAACATCGCCCGAGCACGCCATCACCACATCGGGTTCCTCTCCCCTGTCGTTGCTGGCCCATTCCCAGATTCCCAGGCCAGCCGTGCAATGCCTGACGGCCGCATCCATATTGAGCCACTGCATTTCCGGTTGTTTTCCGGCTACGATCACATTGACGTAATCGCGGCTTCTCAGGCAATGATCCATAACCGACAGAAGGGTATTGGCATCGGGTGGCAGGTAGACCCTGATGATGCTGGCTGTTTTATTCACCACATGATCGAGAAAGCCCGGATCCTGGTGAGTAAAACCATTATGGTCCTGTCGCCAGACGTGCGAGGTCAGGAGGTAATTCAGAGATGAGATCGGCCTGCGCCACGGGATGTTCATCGAAACCTTCAGCCATTTGGCATGTTGGTTGAACATCGAGTCGATGATATGGATGAAAGCTTCATAGGATGAAAATAACCCGTGTCTTCCGGTCAGCAGGTATCCTTCGAGCCAGCCCTCGCAGAGATGTTCACTGAGGACTTCCATCACCCGGCCGTCGGGCGAAATGTTCTCATCCACCTCGTGGATATCGGCCGTAAAAACACGGTTGGTGATATCGAACAGGTGGGAAAGGCGGTTAGACTCCGTTTCATCGGGCCCGACGACGCGAAAATTCCGTTCATCCCAGTTCAGTTTTATCACATCCCTCAGGAAGGCGCTGACGATCCGGGTGGCTTCCGCCCTGACTTTTCCGGGATCAGGAATATCGACGGCATGATCCCTGAAATCGGGCATTTTCAGGTTTTTGAGCAGCAGTCCCCCGTTGGCGTGCGGATTGGCTCCCATACGTCTTATACCCTGAGGAGCCAGCTCGGCCAATTCGTCCACCAGGCGGCCGTTCTCATCGAAAAGTTCTTCGGGCTTGTAACTTTTCATCCATTTTTCAAGGATCCGGATGTGATCCTCGTTCTCATAAAGCCCGGCAAGAGGCACCTGGTGGGACCTCCATGTGCCCTCGATCTGTTTCCCGTCCACTTCCTTAGGTCCGGTCCATCCTTTGGGCGACTTAAAAATGATCATGGGCCATTGCGGTCGTTCCGTGAAACCATTTTTCCGCGCTTTTTCCTGGATGTCCCGGATCTCGTCAACCACCTTGTCGAGGGTTCCGGCCAGCTGCTGGTGCATATCTTCAGGCTCGGAACCGGCGACGACATAAGGGTGATAACCGTAACCCCGGATAAGCTGATCCAGCTCATCATCGGAGATCCTTGCCAGGACCGTTGGATTGGCGATCTTGTATCCATTCAGGTGGAGGATGGGAATGACAGCCCCGTCGTGAACCGGGTTCAGGAACTTGTTGGAGTGCCAGCTGGTGGCCAGGGGGCCTGTTTCAGCCTCCCCATCACCGATCACGCATGCCACAATCAGACCGGGATTATCAAACACGGCCCCGTAGGCGTGAGCCAGGGAATACCCGAGTTCCCCTCCTTCATGGATGGACCCCGGCGTTTCAGGAGCGGCATGGCTGGGGACGCCACCGGGAAAGGAAAACTGCGTGAAGAGTTTCTTCATTCCCTTTTCATCCTGGCTGATATTGGGATAAAGTTCGGAATAGGTGCCTTCCAGGTATGTGTTGGCCACCATCGCCGGGCCACCGTGCCCCGGTCCGGTGATAAAGATCATATCCAGGTCCCGCTCTTTGATGAGGCGGTTGAGATGCACATATAAAAAATTCAGCCCGGGAGTGGTTCCCCAGTGTCCCAGGAGCCTCGGTTTGATGTGCTCTTTCTTCAACGGTTCTTTCAGAAGAGGATTGTCATAGAGATAAATTTGCCCCACAGAAAGGTAATTGGCGGCATGCCAGTAGGCGTTCATTTTCTTCAGCTGTCCGGGTGTTAGCGGTTTATTCATGATATTCAGATTTTTTATTGGTAGGGGTCTTTTTGATCACGGTAGGTATACATTGCGACAGGCTGATTTGTTTGATGCGAGCCGGCTTTTCGCCGGGACAGGCAATGCCGTTTCCATTAAAACGGGACAACAATCACGGAATCAATGTTGTTTAGCTACCGGTTGCCGCGCAAAAATCTTTTCATTTGATCAACCCAAATCTCACGTCATCATGCACAAAATGGTTTACACATCCGGCAACATGACGGTCATCCTGATCAGGCTCATGGTGGGAGCCGTTTTTCTTTCCGAAGGACTCCAGAAATTCATCTTCCCTGAAGCGCTCGGATACGGAAGGTTCGCCACGATAGGCTTTCCAGATCCCCGGTTCTATGCTGCACTTTCGGGAGTCTTTGAGATCCTCTGCGGAGCCCTGATCCTTGCCGGTTTTCTGACACGCCCTGCCGCCTTCATCATGCTGATCAACATTTCGGTGGCGATCCTCTCGACGAAAATTCCCATTCTTCTGGGGCATCCATTGGGACCGTTCAACCTGAGGGAAATGCATGCCTACGGCTTCTGGCCCATGGCTCACGAGATCCGTACCGATTATTCCATGTGGCTTGGCAGCCTCTTCCTCATGATCACCGGAGGCGGTGGATTATCGGTGGACCGGATTTTGACCCTGACGCACCGACAGAAAGATGAATCTGAAGTTGAACAATCATCGGAAAGATGCTCTGTCCGAACTCTGTCCAGTCATTGATCCGGTGGTCCCAGCTATTTAGTGCTTGCAAGAAAACGCCAATAGCTGCGTTATGCCCGACTTCAAAACAGTCATTTACGAATAGTAAACTCCTGTTTTTCAGTCATCGCAAGCCTTGCTCTTGACGTTTTCTTATCAAGCACGGCTAAAAAACATGAGTTTTCTTTCTGACACTATTTTGGAATATCTAAACCTATAAAAGCAGAATCTCATGAAAGATCATGCCCTCAAGAGAAGGAAACACCCGGAGAAGGGATTTTCTAAAGCAGGCAGCCCTCATTGTGGCTGCCGGCTCGTGCGCCATTGATACTCCCTGGATGTACATCGGGAGCAGGCCGAAAGAATACGGAAGAAGAAGAGAACGGTAAAAAGAGCAGCGAAGAGGTCAGTCCGCCGGAAGACCTGATGCGTGAGCACGGCTTGTTAAACCGGGTGCTGCTGATCTACGAAAATCTCATCGGTAAGCTGAATTCCCAGGATGATTTTGACCCTGCCCTTCTTCTCACCTCAGCAGGAATCATCCGGAATTTTATTGAAAGCTATCACGAAAAGCTGGAGGAAGACCACCTGTTCCCGAGGTTCGAGAAAGCCGGGGTCCTGACCGACCTTGTCACCATCCTCCGCAAGCAGCATACTGCCGGCCGCAATGTCACCGAACAGATCCTCGGGTACGGCAATATGGGACTGATCCGGACACAGGACAAGAAGGTGAAACTGGCCGGACTGATGACGGAATTTATCCGGATGTACCGGCCGCACGAAGCCAGGGAGGATACTGTTCTCTTTCCAAAACTGAGAGACATTGTTACCCCCTCTGAATTTGATGCGATGGGTGAAGATTTCGAAAAGAAAGAACAGGACATGTTTGGGGAAGACGGGTTTGCGACCATGGTCGATAAAGTCGCGCAGATCGAGATAAAGCTGGGCATCCATGATCTCTCGATTTTCACGCCGTGAAGCCTGTCAGAGCCGGTTTGAATGCCAAAAAAGTCAGAGCCGTGAGCGGGGCCCTGACTGTATTTTTGTTAATCCGTCAGTTTGATCCTTGAACCTATTGATTGACAGAGGATTTGCGCATGAAAGCATCTGGTCAGACGCTTTTCAGGATTTCCCACACAAAGGCCCTGACCCCGACTTCTTCATTCACCTTATCCAGGCTCCTGACTTTTTCGAGAAGTTCGTCGACCTGTTCATCGGCAATGACGGCCAGCGCGGCGGAATTCATTTCCGGCCAGGTATGGGTTCCCATCCGGGGCTCACCGCTGACGGCTCCCCCTTCCCTGTACATCGTTCCACCAGGTATACCCCCGGATCCCGAGACGGTCGAACATGTATTCCACGCGTTCCGTGTTGGCCTGGTTAAAGACAATAAGTACGGCTTTCATAGTTGAGTGTTTTTCAGATTTCATGCATTGACAGGTATGAACGGGGCCGGTAAGAGCTGATCCGGCCTGTGGTCCTGGCGCCTGCATTCCTTATCCACGGTCCATAAATACGAACCGGCTCCGGATATCAACTTTTTTGTCCCTTTCCCCTCTCCGGGCAAAGACGGCATACATGACCGGAACGATGATCAGGGTGACCAGTGTTGAGAACACCAGTCCCCCGATAACCGTGATCCCCATGGGAGACCACAGTTCCGAGCCTTCACCGGCACTCATGGCCAGCGGCAGCATCCCGAGGATTGTGGTAAGGGCGGTCATCAGCACCGGGCGCAGCCTTGATCGGCCCGATAAGGCGATGGCGTCGTTCAGTCCGTAGCCCCGGTCTCTCATCAGGTTGATGTAATCGACCAGGACGATCCCGTTCTTGACGACGATCCCGACCAGCAGCACCGCTCCCAGTGCTGCAATCACGCTCAGCGTGGTGTGGGTCAGGAAGAGCGCCAGGATCACCCCGGTGAACGCAAACGGGATGGAGAACATGATGACAAATGGCATGGCGAAGGATTCGAACTGCGAGGCCATAACCAGGAAGACCAGGATCAGGCTGATCAGGAGCAGCAGGGCCAGGTCCTTGAAGGAGTCCATCTGGTCCTCATAGGCCCCGCCGACATCCACCATCACTTCCTGGGGCAGATCGACCTGAGCGACTTCAGCCTTGATCTGACCGGCAAGTGTGCCAAGGGGAACGCCTACGGGAGTGGCCGAAACCGTGACCAGCCTCTCCTTCCTTTTCCGCTGTATGTTTGGCGGACTCCAGAATTCTTTCACTTCGCCCAGTTCCTTCAGTTTGATCTTCTGACCCTGTGGGTTTACGATCGTCAGTTCCTGCAGATCGGTTATCGAATTTCGGGCATCCTCATCGAGCCGGACGATGATATCGTATTCATCGCCTTCTTCACGGAACCTCGATGCGGTCATCCCCTGAACCCTGTCGCGGATATAGGTCGAAACCAGGGCGCTGCTCAAGCCGTGGCCCGCCAGTTTGGTCCTGTCCAGCACAACCTGCAGCTCGGGTTTCTCGGCTTTCCGGCTGATCTGAACATCCTCGGCTCCCTTGATCCCCTTGACACGCTTGCTGATCTCCGTAGCGAGATTGCTGGTGGTGTTGAAATCGTAGCCGTAGATATCCACATTCACCGTATTGGTGGAACCTCCAAAGCCACTGCTCGAGGTGGTGACCGAGTAATTGATGACCCGGGCGATCTGTGTGAGCTGTTTCCTGAGATCACTGGCGATGTCCCAGACTGTCCGCTGTCTTTCCTCCGGCGGAGCAAGCCGCATCATGATGTTGATGATGTTCGATCCCGTCTGGCTGAACAGGGAGAACATCCCTCCTTCATCATCGGAACCTGAAGAGGTCGAAATGATCTCAACCTCAGGGTAATTTTCTTTGATGAGATGTTCGATCTCCCGGGTTACCTTCATGGTCTCCTCCACCCTCATCCCCGTCTGAAGTTCGACGTTTGCGGTGATCCGGCTTTCATCCGACTCGGGCATAAATTCCGTGCCGATGTATTTGAAGAGGAGAAATGATGAGACGAACAATAGAAAGGAGAAGAGCATGACCATTTTCTTCCGGCGCAAAACCCACCGCAGCGCCCTCTCATAGAAACTGTCGAGTTTTCCCAGTGATTTTCCAATCGTTTTTTCATAACTGAGAGGCCCGGGGTTTTTCTTCTTAGGCCTGAGTCTCAATAGCTTGGATGCAAGAACGGGAGTCAGTGAAATGGCCGCCACCGTTGAAGTGACCACCGTGATGGTCACAATCCATCCGAGCTGCTTAAAGAGCACGCCTGTCATTCCCGAGACGAGAGTCAGCGGGAAGAAAACGGCCACAATCACCATGGTTGTGACGATGACCGAGAGCCAGACTTCATTGGTGGCGTAGATGGCCGCTTCGCGCGGACTGCTGCCTCTTTCGATGTGTTTGGTGATATTCTCCAGCACCACGATGGCATCATCAACCACCATCCCGATGGCGATCGACAGGGAGGTCAATGAAATGACATTGATGGAACTGCCGGTGATAAAGAGGTAGATGAACGCCACGATCAGCGAGATCGGGATCGTCAGAACGATGATAAATGTCGCCCGCCACCGGCCGAGGAAAAACAGAACGACCAACACGACGAACAGCAGAGCCCACATCAGGGTTTCCGAAAGGTTGGAAATCGAATCCCGGATGAATGTCGACGTATCGAGGATCTTCTGCACCTTAATATCCGGAGGCAGTGTCTTAACCAGCTCAGCCATTTTGGCATTGACCTCACGGGCGATCTTCACCGTGTTCGCACCGGACTGCTTCATCACGAACATTCTCAGCCCCTGCTGGCCGTTGATCCGCTCCTCAAGAGAAATGTCTTTCAGGGTATCCCTGACCTCGGCAACCTCTTTGAGGAATATATCCTTTCCGCCATAATGCCCGACGACCAGGTTCTTCAGCTGGTCGCTCTGCTGAAATTCACCTTCAACACGAAGCTGGTAATCCATCCTGCCCATCTTCACGTTCCCCGAAGGCATGTTCATGTTCTCGGCGCCGATCACATTGCCGATCTGTTCGATGGTCAGGTTGTACGCATCCATTCTGCGGGGATCGACATCCACATAGATCTTCCGGTTGGGAGAGCCGATCATGCTGATGGAACCGATGCCGTTGATGCGGTTCAGGGGATTGATCAGTTTTTCATCGATGATCTTCGACAAACCCGGGTAACTCTCATCAGCAGTCACTGCATAGAACACGATCGGCATCATGCTGGTGTTGAACTTGAAAATCGTGGGCCGGTCGGCATCTTCAGGTAGGTAATCGTAAATCCTGTCGATGGCGTCGCGGATATCGTTGGACGCTTCGTCGAGGTTCGCATCCCACTCGAATTCGAGCGTGACCACCGAGAGGTTATCGTACGACACCGAAGAGATCTCTTTCAGGTTATCCACCGTATTCAGTGCATCTTCGATGCGTTTGGTCACGTTGGTTTCGATATCTGCGGCGTTGGCCCCTGAATAGGACGTCATGACGGAGATATACGGCGGATTCAGTTCCGGGTAAAGATCGATCGGGATCTGGATCAACGAATAAATACCCATTACGATCAGGGCGGCAAAGATCATGAATGTGGTAATGGGATTCTTTACTGCACTTTTATAAATACTCATTTTAGTCTGGACATTTTTTTATTGGAGAATAGAAATCATTCCGACACCACTTTAATGGCATCACCGTCGAGGAGTTTGGATTGTCCCTCCACTATGAGCCTGTCGCCCGGTTTGATCTCGTCGGAGAGAATTTCAACCTGGTCGTCGAAACGCTGGCCGAGCCTGACGACCACTCTTTTGGCATGGTCACCGTCGGCGATGAAAACGTAGCGCTCGTTGGATCCTTGCAGTTTGAGTATGGAAATGGCAGGAACCGTGACCGCCGCCTTCTCACCGAAATTAAGGATCACACGGCAGAACATGCCCGGGCGAAGTTTTTGTTCGGGGTTGGGGATCTCCACTTCGACCACGAACGAACGGGTGGCCGGATCGACGGTGGGGTGAACCCGGAAAATTTTTCCGTTGAATAATTCACCCGGATAGGTGTCGGAAAAGACCTGTGTCTTGTCGCCCGGGCGGACGCTGGGGAAATAACTTTCGGGGATGTTCACCAGCGCTTTCACAGGGTTGATCTGCACCAGCGAGAGGATGGCGGGTTTGCCGGACGTGTTATTCGGCGCCCCGGAATAAACTTCCCCGTCCTCAAAATATTTTCCACTGACGATACCCGAAAATGGGGCCAGAAGCCTGGTATTTTCCTTCAGGAAACCGACATTGGCCTGAGCCACTTCATATTGCGTCCTGACCTGGTCGAACTTCTGCTCGGCAACCCCGCCGGCCTTACGCAGGGTATCGAAGCGTTCGAAGTCCGTCTTCAGGGCAGCCAGCTGCACTTCGGCCTGGTGCAACGGCGTGCGGTCCATCTGCACAAGGAGATCGCCCTTCGAAATCCGTGAACCCGTCTCTACAAAGATCTTCTCGATTCTTCCCGGTGATGCCGGGGCAAGATTGACGTTTTCAAAAGCGTCAATGCTTGAATAATATTCGATGGTTTTGGCCACCGTGCTCTCTTTCAGCTCCATCACATTGACGATGGCCACGGCGGTATCGGCAACGGCCTCCGTTTTACCTTTATCCGCCGGAACGGATTGACAGGCACCGGCGAAGAGAACCGGCAAAATGATTGCCATGAAAAAAAAGGATTTCCGTCTCATTATCTTAGAATTACAAGGGTTATCTTTATAAATTGTTGATGAGTTTTTCAAGAGAGGTATGCGCCTCGAGCAACTGGAGAAGGGCGTTGAGATACTGGGTCTCCGCCGAGAGATAATTCGTGTCGGAGGTGGTCAGGTCAATACTGGACACGAGACCCTGTTCATACTTCATGTTCATGTTATCATAGACACGTTGTGACACATTGACATTTTCTTTTTGTGACCTGTATTTTTCCAGGGCGTTGCGAAGATTGAAGCGGAGTTGTTTTTCCTGGATGCTCAGCTGGTCTGAGAGGAGTTCGCGGTTCATCCGGGCCGTTTCATAATCGATCCGGGCTTCACTCACCTTGTATTTCCTGACCCCGCTGGAGAAGATCGGAATCGTGACATTCAGTCCGATGACATTCTTTGGAGAGAGATCGAAGTTGGGTTTCAGTATTTTGTAGGTATAATTGTAAAACCCGCTCACCGTAGGGAGATAATTCATCTTTTCCATTTCGATCTGCCGGGAGGAGATTTCTTCCTGTTTCTTGATCAGTTGATAACTGACATTGCCGGAAACATCGAACGGGTCGGACAGTGCATTTTCAAAATCGATCTGCTGAAGGATGGCGTCGAGGCCTTCGGTAAGGCTGATCTGCACATCGGCGGTGACACCGAGGTTCAGGCGCATCATGTTATAAGCCATTTCAACCTGCCGCTCGCCCGATTTGAGCGTATTTTCAAGGAAGGCCACCTGCATGCTGATCTGATCCAGGTCGGTTTGCTCAACGATGCCTGTTGTGAGCATCAGCTGTGTTTTTTGATAGAGATCGCGGACATCCTGCAGGTTTTTTTCAACGATATCGCGGAGCTGTTCACTGACAAGAATCAGGTAATACGACTGGGTGACCTGTTCTTTGACATCCAGCTCACTTTTCTCCAGGCTGGTGGCTGCCATTTCTTCATATAAAGCGGCCATTTTTACACTCACGATATAATTTCCGCTGAAGATGAGCTGGCCCACACTCACATTCAGGTTGCTTGTGGGCTTGAAGGGGATGCTGGAGGCCGGGACATTCTCGGCGAATTTCAGCATCATTGAAGCCCCAAAAAAATTTGAGTAATCCACCTTGGCTTCAACCTGGGGAAGTCCATTGGCGATCGTTTCCCTGAGCTTTTCATGGGCTTTGTCGATGCCGTAACCCGAAGTCTTCAGGGTTTTGTTATAAGCCAGGGCGTATTGCCTGGCACTGTCGAGATTGAGGTATAGCTGATCCTGACCCGCCACTGCAGCCGAGACCATCACACCTATGACCAAAAAAAGAATTCCTGCTTTTCTCATGTTTATGTTACTTTACGGAGTGACCGTTGAATTAGGGATTTTGATGGGCAAAATATTCCTCCAGGAGTTCCCTCCCCTTTGATGTTGAAATCCCACGGAAATACGGAAGAAAAATATTCCGGATGATCAATTTTTCTGCATTCATCGGATCGGGCACGATTTCCAAATTATGTACCAGGTTCATCATTTGCTGCAAAAAGTTATTGACAACATCGATATCAAGCTCAGGGAGAAAAACGCCCTCATCCATGCCTCTTTTCAGGAGGGTAAAGGTGATGTCGGTGTTCATGATCCCTTTCCGGTGTTTCCGGGTCTCCAGGAAGCGGCGGTAATATTTCCGGATGTCTTCAAAGAACAGGACATTGATCCGTGCCCTTTTCTGCTGCCCGTCTTTACCGATCAGATAGAGAGCCTCGATCACGTTGGCCGCGCCATCAATGATCCCGAGAAGGTCTTCCCGTTCCCGTTTCATGGCATACTCGAGCGTTTTCCCGACCAGGGTATCCCGGTCGGTAAACATTTCGTAGATCGTTCGCTTTGACATTCCCAGTTCGGCGGAGATCTGATCCATGGTCACACGCCGTATGCCATGCAACTTAAAAAGTTCGAGGGTCTGCCAGAGAATCCTTTCTTCTGTATCCATGGTTTCTTCAATTTTTCGAGTGGGCAAAAATAATAAAACTATTTTCGGTTTTTTTAGTTTTGTGGATCATTAAATTTCATCCACTGAGCAGACTCAACGCCGTAGAGAGCCTTCACCGATCGGTCAGAGACTTCCCGTAACTCCGGCAGAATTCCTTCGTCATGACTTATTGTCCGTCCTTGCCTATCTTTTTCAATCTTCAGGCAATCGATCGGCGGATCACTCCCGCCTGTTCACGGGATCGGTGGTGTCCTTCCATGTATTTGCGGGAAATCGTATCTTTGTGATCTAAAAGCACAATGATGGATGAATCCGCGGACAGCATGAGGGATCTTTCGGGAGAAATGACGTTCCAGGCTTCCCGCAGCAGCGGAGCGGGCGGACAGAATGTGAATAAGGTCAACACACGGATTGAGCTCAGGTTCAACATTGATGCTTCACCATCTTTTACGGCGGAAGAGAAGGAAACCCTAAGAGCGAAACTGAAAAACCGGATCAACAAGGAAGGCGACCTCATCATCGTCTCACAGACGGAAAGGACCCAGGCCGGGAACCGGATCGAAGCCGAAAAACGGTTCTATGCCATGATTTCCAGTGCATTGAAACCGGTCAGGAAAAGAACCCCGACCCGTCCCACTGCGGCTTCCAAAGAAAAACGGCTTTCCGAAAAAAAAGCGGCCGCAGAGAAAAAGACCCGAAGGAAAAATATTGAGCCGGAATAAATGTTCCAAACCCTGAAACGCCATTGTGATGTTCACTGCTGAAGACAAAAAAGCCATGCGGGAAGAATTCTGGACCCGGTTCCATTCCTACAGCGCCGTCCGTCGCCGCCAAAAGGGTAAACCGGCGAAATGGATCATGAACAATACCGGCATCCGGCAGCTCAAGATGAAGTTTGAATTCGACGAAGACAAAGCGAGTGTGGGTATCGATATTGAAACCCGCAATGAAGAACGGCGTCTTGAGCTTTTTGAAAAAATGGAACAGGTCAAAAAAATTCTGCATACGACCGTGGGTCAGGAGATGCATTGGGAACCGGACCGGGTCCAGCCAAACGGCAAGTCCATCAGCCGTATAAACCTGGAAATGACCGGCGTCAGCATCTATGACCGCAAGAGCTGGGAAATTGTATTTCCGTTCTTCTATAAGAACATGATGAAGATCGAATCCTTTTACGACGAGTACCGCGATTTTCTGAAAGCCGGTTCATGAAAATGTCCTTCCGCCTGTACTTCCTGCTCATAATTTTCTTAATTTTATCGGAAACATCATTTTAAACGGATCATCATGGGAAAAGGAGACATCAAAACAAGACGCGGAAAATTTTTCGCCGGATCGTTTGGCAAACGTCGTCCGAAACATAAGACAAAAACCCGGAATGTGACCAAAGTCCCGCCGGTGATCACCGAACAAACCGCTCCCCGCCCCGCTCCGCGGGCCGCAGAGGCCAAAACTTCGACAGTAGAAAAACCGGCACCCAGGAAGGCTCCGGCCAAAAAAACTGAATCACAGGAAGATAAAGGAAAAGACGAAGCAACTGCCTGACACTTCATCTTTTTTTATCATTTTTGTGAAAACTTCGAAGGATGAATTTTGCTGTTCTGGATATTGAGACGACCGGCGGGAGTCCGAAACATGAGAAAATTACCGAAATTGCCATCTTCATTCACAACGGGGAAAAAGTCATCGATGAATTTTCCTCCCTGGTGAATCCTGAAAAGAACATTCCGTATTTCATCACCAGCCTGACCGGGATCACCAATGAGATGGTGGCAGAGGCGCCGAAATTTTTTGAGATTGCCCGCCGGATCGTTGAGATCACTGAACAGTGCATCATCGTCGGGCATAACGTCACCTTCGACTATGGTTTCATCCGCGAGGAATTCCGGCAGCTCGGGTTCGATTTCCAACGGAAAACGCTGTGTACACTGAAACTCAGCCGCAAACTGATCCCCGGCTTTCCTTCTTATAGTCTGGGTAAGATCTGCGAACAGCTTTCCATTGTGATCACCGACCGGCACCGGGCCGCCGGCGATGCCTTCGCCACGGTAAAACTCTTCGAAATCCTCATCGAAAAGAATGCCGTGAACGGAAATGCCCTTCCCCTGATGGTCAAACCGGAGGGACGGCTCAAAAATCTCAATGGCTTTCTCAAGCCCGGAAAACATTTCCGAACTGCCGGCGGCAACGGGCGTTTATTATTTTCACGATTCGGAAGGCAACCTGATCTACGTCGGGAAGAGCAAGAACATCCATTCCCGGGTTCTGAGCCATCTCGGGAATACAGCCAGTCGCAAGGCCACCGAGATGAGCGGCCGGATCGCCGGGATTTCCTACGAACTGACCGGCAGTGAACTGGTGGCCCTTCTGAAAGAGTCGGACGAAATCAAGAAATTCAAGCCCCGGTATAACCGCAGCCAGAGAAGGACCTTTTCGTCGTGGGGCTTATACAGTCACTTATGATGACCAGGGTTACCTGAATTTCCGCATCGGGAAAACTAGGAACGGAAAACCGGCTGCCGCATATCACCTTCAACAATGCCACGGAAGCGAAAAACTGGCTGGCCGCCAGGATCCAGAAACACTGGCTGTGCCAGAAGCTTTCGGGAATGTACCAGACCGAGGGAGCCTGTTTCCATTACAGCATCAGGCAATGCAACGGCGCCTGTATCGGTGCGGAATCCAAAACCGTATATAACGCCAGGGCCAAAAACCTCATCGAATCCGTCGAATACGAAGATGATAACCTGATCATGATCGACCGGGGGCGGACGCCCGACGAACGTTCGGTCATTCTGATCGAGAACGGACTTTACAAGGGATTTGGTTTCCTTGATATCTCCGCCTCCTACCTCCAGGTGGAGGACCTGAAGGCCTGCATCAGCGTTGCCGCCGACAACAGGGAAATCCGCCAGATCATCAGCAGCTGGCTGAGGCGTCACAAGATCGAAAAGCTGATCCGTTTCTGAAGAACCAGCGGATTGAAAATTTCACCGCCGCTTCATACCCGCGATATTCTGAATCCGGCTGTTTTCACCTGTTTCAGGGCGAATTTTTTCCGGGAAGATATAAACCTGAAACTGAGTTTGTTTGTTATATAACAGTGCATTTTTTACAAATAATTCCTGAAAACACTTTGGATAAAATCAATATTGCTTTATCTTTGCAACCCGTTAACAAAACAGGAGATTCAGTAGCTCAGTTGGTAGAGCACATCCCTTTTAAGGATGGGGTCCTGGGTTCGAGCCCCAGCTGGATCACATGAAGGGACAAATTCGCAAATCGCGGATTTGTCCCTTTTTTTAAATAGAATTGCCTTGCCTGTCAGGAACATATGAGATATCATTGACTCTTATCGTTCAATACCCCACACTGCAAAAATCCATTTTCAGGGAACCATGGAACGCATGACTTTTCGTTTCCATGCTTCTCTTCCGGAATCCTAAAAAACATTCAGGTTCGAAATATGGCGGATAATTTTTATTCCAGGAAGCGAATGTCGGTATGGCTTCGGCGGATCCAGTCTGTCGTAGAAGTACTGAATGCGCGCCTAAAAGGATTCAGAACAAGAACAACCAGGGGGCACCGATCCGCCATTTAGACTGAAGATAAGTTTCACCTGTACAAATCCCTTTAGAATTTCCTGTACCCACCGCCGGTACCTGGCTCGTCATTGCAAAATTTGAAGTGTATTCGTGGGGGATGGCCGAATAATTCCCTTCCGCCTTGACTTTTCGTGTCCAGGAGCGTAAATTTATGTCTTTACGCGTTATTTGTCAAGACTTTAAACTATACCGCCATGAAGCTCCCAAGGCACCCTCAGGCATGGCCCAGGATCATTCTGGCCCTGCTTCTGACTATGGCCGGCATGAATCTTCTCTCCCAGGCCGTTATTTACAAAACCGACGGAACCCGGGTCGTCGCGACGCAAATCGATACCACTGGCGGTGTCCGTTCTTTCCGGCTGGCTGGAGACGCGGATGGGATCACCCACCTTATCAGCCGCGAAGCGATCGACAGTATTCGTTATCCGGACGGCCGCGTTGAGATCTTCACCCCCGTTGCATTGCCTTCGGAAAATATATCCCTCACCCATTACAAGAATAACGCCGGAATTAATATTTTCCCGTTATTCTATGGCGGTTTAAATGTCTTCTATCAACGTGACCTTCTTCATGGCAAACTGGGCATCCGGATCTCCGGGCTGTTCAATCTAGGGAATGGTGTATCCCTATTCAGGCACAATAAATCAAAAATCTGATTTCTATATCACGGCCGGTGCAAATTACTATTTTCTCAACTCTCTGAATTTGCCCGGATCGGAACAGGCATCGCCCTGATAACCGGTCAATTCTGGGAAGAAACTTCCGATTATTTTGATTATTATAACGAGAAAAACTCTTACACCGGTATCCTCTTAAATGCTTCTGTTTCCCGCATGATTTTAAGGAGGACCATTTCCGCTCTTGTCATCGAATTCCCCCTGGGTTTCAACTCCAATTTCCAGAAAACCCATTTTAAACTGGAGGTTTCATTTAATTTCTAATTCCCCCGCCTATGAAAAATATCCCCTTCCAGGATCATTCCTGTACAAGTAGAAAGAACCCCTGCATTCTCCCTTTCTCTCTTCCTGTGAAAATCATTTCGTGGATATTGATCGCAGCCATGATGAACCTCTATGGTTGCAGGAATTACTTTAAGGTCGCTTCTGTCCAACCTCCGGGAGCCGATAAACTGTCTGAATTTGAAATCCAACATAAAACCTTCATCATCCATCTGTTCAACCAGTCCTGGATCCTCGAAGATCCTGATGTGAGCGGGGAAGCCCTCACGGGAGTGGCTGTCCGGGATACCATCAAAAGTAAGCAGGTCAATCCAAATAGGGCCAATCGTTACCTGACGCGGGCAAAACATGATGAGAGATACCTGCTGAATGAAATTCATCTCTACATCACCGAACTGAAGCATTTCCCCGATTCACGGGTTTCGATCCCCCTGCCTGCCATCACGAAAATTGAAGTGTATGAAAAAGACCAGGCGGCTACGATTGCTTCCTGGACATTCGGCGCCGTCGGCATTACGGCTGCAACATTATCCGTCATCCTCCTTATCGCCATCCTGACGAAAAGTTCCTGCCCGTTTATCTATACCTACGACGGTGACAATTTCCAGTTTACCGGTGAAATCTATAGTGGCAGCATCCATCCGCCTCTTGAAAGGCATGATTTTATGAAGCTGCCTTGCTACAAAAACGACGCTAAGGAATACAGGCTGCAGATCACCAATGAGGTGAAGGAAATCCAGCATACCAACCTCATGGAACTCTGGATTTTTGATCATCCTTTGGGTACGGAAATCATGGTCGATAAATACGGCCGGGCGTTTATGCTCCAGGACCCGGTCAGTCCTTCCAGAGCGGTTGATTTCACCGGAGAGGAAATAACGGGGTTGATCGGAAAAAAAGACACGCTATTCTATACGAGCAAAATCAGTGATCCTTCCCATTCCATTACCGATGGCATTATCCTGGATTTTCCAAACCCGGGCAATGCCGTGTCCGCTAAATTGGCCATCCATGCTAAAAACTCATTCATCCTCGACTACATGATGGGAAAATTCCAAAACCAGTATGGAGACTATTATTCAAAAATTGTCAAACGGCAACGTAAAGCCCCGGCAGCTCAACTGGTAAAATGGACGGTCGATCAGAATATCCCGCTCTCCCTTTTGGTTGAGCGTAATGGAACGTGGCAGCCGGTCGACTACTACAACATCGCCGGTCCCATGGCCATGAAAGAGGATATCCTGGAAATTCCCCTCGACGGAACCGAAAATGATCCGCTCAAAGTGAAACTTGAATTTGGAAGTTATTTCTGGGAGATCGATTATGTGGCTGTCGATTATTCGGCCGGTAAAGAGATCCTGCCCCAGGTTATACAACCTGAAACAGCCATCAACCAGGACGGAAAAGAAATCCGGAAGACCCTCCAAAAAGACGACCGGAAGTATTATGTGCAACCCGTCCCCGGCGATTACGCCGAACTGAAATTCCGGCTTCCTCCTCCTGCCTCGGGGTTACGTACCCTTTATCTGCATACCAAGGGTTGGTATGAATTAATCCGTGATCCGCACGGGGAAGCCGACCTTGACTACCTCCGGAAATTCAGGCAGCCCGGGGAGTTCAATCGTTTTGTCAACAAAAATATATGGGACCTGGTCACTGAACAGAAAATTCCCCCGATGGCGGAATAGCCAGGAAAGCAGGCAATCATTCATGGCCATTCTCTATGAGGCTACGTATGAAATTGTTTATCAACGCGTTTATAATGACAATAGAAAAAAACGACCTGAAAAAGCAAACTCCCGCCAGGATCATTTCAGGGAAAAAGGGCTCCTGGATCCGAATCCGACTGATCGTGTATATTTTCCGTCAGGTCCTTCGGATGAATTTAAACCCGGCTGCCGCATTCCGTGAAGTACAGCGCATCCGCAGGTTCCGCGCCTATGTGAACGGGAACCGGAAAATCACCAGGTTTATCCGGTCGGAAGGAAAATACTACTGGTCGGCAGATTATCCCGGAATGCCTTCACGCAACCTGAAGCATGCGCTTCTCGGGGAATTAGCCCGCAACAGCCCGGAGATTGGAAGACAAAATCCCGGGCTGATCCATCAACAAACGGTGATCTGGGGCATAACCAACCGCTGTCTCCTGAGGTGCCGCCATTGTTACGATTGGAATAATATCGACAAAACGGACCATCTCTCAAGGGATCAGCTAAAATGCATCCTGGAGAAAATTGAAAAACAGGGGATCCGGCATGTTCAGCTTAGCGGCGGGGAACCCCTGATGCGCTTTGACGATATGTTGTATCTGATCGGTGAAGCTTCCGCGAATATCGATTTCTGGCTTTTGACATCCGGATTCGGTCTCACCACAGAAAAAGCCGGCGCCTTAAAATGCGCCGGGTTAAAAGGTGCCAATATCAGTCTCGATCACTGGAAAGAAGAGGAACATAACCATTTCAGGAATCATCCTGAAAGTTACAAATGGGTTTTAAATGCCGTCGGGAATTGCCGACAGGCCGGGATCATGGTCAGTCTGTCGGTTTGTGCCACCCGGGAATTTGTCTCTGAAGAAAATCTGACGGCTTATGCGGAACTGGCCAGGGATCACGGGGTTCATTTCATCCGGATCCTTGAACCCAGGGCAGCCGGACATTTTGCAGGCCGGGATGTTCATCTCAGGCGGCCTGAAATCGATCTCCTGAGCCGGTTTGCGATCCGGGTTAACAGTGATCCCAGATACCGGGATTATCCCATCGTGTCCTTTTTCGGGTATCATCAACGCAGGCTTGGCTGTATGGGCGCCGGAAACCGTTATCTGTACATCGATGCCAATGGCGATTTCCAGGCCTGTCCTTTTTGCCGGGGACGGGTGGCCAATGCCCTGAACGATTCTTTTAATGAAAGTATCGAACGACTCCGGATGAACGGCTGTCAAGCCTTCCGGACGGTAAAAACAGTCGATGAAAAAAGTCACCCTTTGACTGAAAGGGCGGAGAACCAGACCCCAATCAACGGGGCATTCCGGGGAAATCCGGATCTGGATGCAACATCCTGATCGTTCTCAATACCTGTGTCTTCCCAATTCATCTGAAAAACAGATCGTGCACAAACTGAACTATTAATCGGGCCACATTCACGATCTCTGGGTGATGGATCTCCCGGATGAACCAAACTCCTGAAAGAGCGGTCCCTTACCATTCGATAATCCGGGGTTTGGGACGAATCACCGAGATGTCGATTTCATCGAAAACATCTTTGGCCGTGGTTATGCCTTTCAGCGGTTCGATCTCCGCATGGCCGGTGGAATCCAACACCGTCATCCCTGCCACCCGGGGCACGGCATGCTCTCCCCTGTCGGCCGTGATGGCTGCCTCGTAGAGCAGCGCCGGCTGGCCCGAAAGGTATTCGTCGGATGTCTTCTCCTTTTCATTGTACATCTGGTAATCGTCGTTGAAATCACCGGCCAGGTTCATCTCGATAAAACAGTTCCATTTGCTGCCCTCCGGAACACGGACCCGTGCGGTGAAGTAACCGGGTTGCGGGGTTGCGCCGGTAATGGTCAGAGAGGCGTGTTTTTCCACATTGGGCGCCTCTTCGGTTTGGGTTTGTTTTTTGAAGATATCGAACCATTCCGGCAGGGCAACCGGTACCCTTGCCTTTCCTTCCCAATCACCCAGAGCCGCCCGGCGGGTGACATAGATGGTCCGGACCTTACCGGTGGCGGGATCTTCAATCCAGAAGGCAAATGTAGGGGATTCACCGAAGGTGGACTGCTGCACGAGTTCCTGGTTGATATGGACCCTGAATTCAATGTCGCTCTTTCCCCAGGTCCGGGAGAAGGCCAGGATGACCAGCACGGCCAGGGCCAGAATGCCGGCCGATGCGATGATCAGGATGATGCTTTTCGTTTTCTTCATTTCCTCGTATGTTATATCTCTTTCGGAATTTCGTAATCCCGGCGATAGGATGGATAGGCCATCTGCAGGGCTTCGGTGTTATTGGTGATGGTCTCGGATTCGGGTGAAAAATCCAGTTGTTTTTTGCCCACCCGGTACGCAATGTTCGCCAGATGAATGAGCACCCCGCTGTTATGTCCCTGCAGGATCGCACCGTTAGGCTGGTTGCGCGTCCTGATGCAGTCCACAAAGTTCCTGATGTGCGCCTGCAACGGAAAGAGGCCCGGTTGCTGGGCGACAACCCTGCCGTCCTTATCATAGACCTGCCAGCCCCCGCCCATCCTGCCGACGTACATCATGCGTCTGGCCCCCAGGATCTGGATGCTGGTCGAATTCTGCTTCCATTCGGGAAAGTCGTTACCAAACCGGATCGCGGGTGCCGATTTGGCCATGTAGGGTGTAAATTCTCCGGCCTCGAGAGTCAGGATGAAATTCCCGTAATCGAAGGTCGCCATCTGGTAATCCGGCACTTCCCGGTGATCGTCATAGCAATATCGGCCACCGGTGCAATAGACAGATGAGGGAAAGCCCGGATCGCCCAAAACCAGCCGGGCCAGGTCGAGCTGGTGGATGATGCCGCCCGACATGGCATACCCCCCTGAATAATCCCAGTAATAGCCCCAGGCTTTATTCCTGGAGACATTATAGGGGACTTTCGGTGCCGGTCCCAGCCACCGGTCCCAGTCGATCGTATCGGGGGCGGATGAATCTTTTTCTGCGTGGAAGGGCACCGGACCTTCATCCAGTTCCCGGATATGGACGGCAACGATGTCTCCAAGCTCGCCGCTTTTGATGTAGTCCCTGGCCGAAAGGCCATAGCCGGCGCTCCTGTTCTGCATCCCGCACTGAACCACCCTGCCGTATTTCATGGCGGCTTCAATCATCTTCTGTCCCTCGTAAATATCGTGCGACACCGTTTTCTCCACATACACATCCTTTCCCGCCTGGCAGGCCCAGATTGTTGCCAGGGAATGCCAGTGTTCAGGGGTGGCAATGAAGACCCCATCCACTTCACGGTCGTCAAAAATCTTCCGCATGTCCCTGACCCGGACCGGCTCAGTACCCTGTAGCTTTTTCAGTTCGGCGATGGCGTGTCCTCCCCTCGTATCATCGACATCACAAACATATTTGATCCGGATATTTGAATCCGACCCGGCGGCCTGAAGGATCAGGTTTGTCCCATAGGCACCGGCACCGATCAGGGCGAGAACCACGGTATCGCCCGCGCTGCGCTTTTTCGTGCCCGGATTAGCCGTTTTCAGTGCGTTGCGGTATGCCGGTGGCCCGGCGGGTATCCCCGTTGAAGCGGCCGCCGCTCCGGTCTTTTTAGAGCCCGGTCCTGAACAGGATCCGGCCAGACCCATGCCGGCTAAGCTCAACGATGAGAGCTGAAAAAATGTCCTTCTTTTCATCATCTTCAGTTTAATGGTTCTTAAGGGGTTGTCGCGGTTATCTTCACGAACATTCCAAAGGTAAAAAATAATCAGGGCGGCCGCACGGCAGGAACGAAAGGGTACCACAATGATCGAAAAAAGTACCAGAATTTTCAAACCGGCCCTGAAAATCAGACGTCTTTGGGGATTTCAAAACCCTTCCGGAAAGCAGGTTCGGATAGCCGGCGCGCTTCCGTGTTATTGACGACCGACTCGTGATCGGCCGAAAAATCCAGTTGCCGGTTTCCCGAGCGGTACGACAGATTGGCCAGGTGGATCAGGACGGCGCTCTGATGGCCCTGGATGATGTTCCCATTGGGCTGATTGCGCGTCCGGATGCATTCCAGGTAGTTCCGGAGATGAGGTTCCAGTGGATATAAACCCGTCTGCTGATGAACGATCTTCCGGTCTTTATCGAAAACCTGCCATCCTCCTCCCATCCGGCCGACATACATCATCTGTTTCGTACCCAGGATCTGGATCAACGTGGCATTCTGTTTCCATTCCGGAAAATCCTCACCAAAACGGACACGGGGGCTGGATTTAGCCATATAGGACGTAAACTCACCGGCCTCAAGGGTCATGATGAAGGTCCCATAATCGAAGGTGACCATCTGGAAATCCGGTATTTCCCGTTTGTCGTCGAAACAATACCGTCCACCGGCACAAAAAGCCGATTTGGGGAACCCCGGGTCTCCCAGCACGAGCCTGGCCATGTCGAGCTGATGGATGATCCCTTCGGCCATGGCGTACCCACCCGAATAGTCCCAGTAATATCCCCAGGCCTTGTTCCGGGAAACGCTGTATGGCACTTCCGGGGCCGGCCCGAGCCACATGTTCCAGTCAATCGTGCCGGGCGTCCCCGAATTCTCATTGTCGCTCAGAGGAACCGGGCCATCGAGAAGGCCCCTGACGTGGACCGAGACGATGTCGCCCAGTTCGCCGCTCTTCAGGTAATCGCGGGCGCTAAGGGCATAACCGGCGCTCCTGTTCTGCGTCCCGCACTGGACCACCCGGTTGTATTTCATGGCAGCCTCGATCATCTTCTGCCCTTCATAAATCGTATGGGAGATGCATTTTTCAACATACACATCCTTTCCGGCCTGGCAGGCCCAGACGGTTGCCAGACCGTGCCAGTGTTCCGGGGTTGCAATGAAAACCCCGTCGACTTCCTTGTCGTCGAAAACCTTGCGCATATCCCTGACGCGAACCGGTTCGACCCCCTGGAGTTTTTTCAATTCGGCCATTGCCATCCCCCCACGCGTATCGTCCACGTCACATACGTACTTAAAGCGCGTGTTCGCCTTAAGCCCGGCCGTCTGCAGAGCCAGGTTGGTGCCGTATCCGCCCGCACCGATGAGAGCCAGGACGATCGTATCATTTGCCCCCTTCCTGCCGGCCGCGGGGAAAGCCGTCTTGATCTTCCCGCGGTATGCCGGGGTTTCATTGGCCACCGAGCCGGTTGCCGCTTCCGTATCCGGTTTTTTGCCGGCATTGGTACACGAGGCTGCCAGGCCCATCCCCGCCAGGCTTACAGAAGCCACCCGGAAGAAATTTCTCCGTTTCATGATCCTTTGGTTTAGCGTTATGATCACCTTCCCCGAGACGAATCCGAAAGATATCGTAAGGGAACCTACAGGTAAAAAAAGTTAACACTAAAAATAAGGATAATATCCTGAACCACCAACAGGTTTAAACGACCCTTGAACGGATTTTCTCCCGGTACGAAATCCCGGAACGTGAACATCCATGGAAACTATTGTAAACCAGATGAGAGGCCATGATATGGGTCGGATCAGACGGAACGAATTATTGGCGCATCAGCCGGCTTTCTGCAGCCGGAGAGTGGAGTTTCAAAAGTTTAGGATATTAAGATCCGTAATAATTTAGAAAGGGTATGAAAGAATTCATTGCGGAACGTTCCTCCGGGTTGACCAATGCAGTAACATGCAAACAGGTGAACGGGTGGGGTACCGGAGAAGCAGAATTGACGGGAAGCATCATGGTTCGGCCTCGACAGGTTTCTTTGAGCGATCACGCTGACGCGATGCCTAAGAATTCGGGGGAAGTGCGCTTAACCGGCGTAGGATCCGCCTGACAAAACAGGGACCCTCGTAGATAAACCCGGTATAGATCTGCAAAAGATCGGCCCCGGCATCAATCTTATCCAGTGCGTCCTGTACCGTCATGATGCCACCCACCCCGATGATGGGAAAGCCTGGGCCGGTTTTCCGGCGGATATACCGGATCACTTCCGTGGAGCGATCCCTGAGAGGAGATCCCGAAAGTCCTCCCCGGCCGATCTGTTTAATACGTTCCCCTGGTGTTTCCAGGTGATCCCGCGTGATGGTCGTATTGGTGGCCACGATGCCGTCGAGGCCGGTCTCCCGGATGATCAGCAGCGATTCGTCGATCTGCTTCCAGTTCAGATCGGGAGAAATCTTGAGGAGAACCGGTTTCCGGACTTGCTTTGTCTCCCGGATGCCCACCAGCCGGCGGAGGATCTCCCGGAGTTTCTCCTCATCCTGGAGCTCGGCCATATCCGAAATATTCGGACAGCTGACATTCACCACAAAATAATCCACGTGATCATACAATTGATCAAAACACCTGGCGTAGTCATCCACGGCTCTGTCATTTGGCGTCAGTGTGTTCTTCCCGATATTCCCGCCAACGATATACCCTTCGGATCTGGATTTGAGCCGCTTGACAGCCGCCTCCACCCCGAGATTATTGAAGCCCATCCGGTTAATCAGCGCCTTGTCGCGGGGAAGGCGGAAACTCCGTGGCCGGGGATTGCCGGGCTGCGGCTCGGGAGTAACAGTACCGACTTCGATGAATCCGAAGCCGAACATCCGGAATGCCTTAAAAAACGAAGCATTCTTATCAAAACCAGCCGCCAGTCCTACCGGATTTTCAAACCATAATCCGAGAACTTCTTTCCCCAGCCGGGGATGACGGAACGAAAATGCAGATCGCAGAAGCCGCTTGACCCCGGGAATCCGGTGACCGGTTCTGACCATTGAAACGATGAGGTCATGGACCGTTTCAGGCGGGAGAAGGAACAATAGCGGCCGCAGAATGCGTTTGTACATGAAATTTTTGAACAAAGATAATCAGAATAATCTATAAGGGCTTATACCGCTTGAAGGTTCCGTCACGGTATAAGATAATGACCGCTTCCATTTCCCCACCGGAAGCTTCAGTATCCTCTTGTTTACTTTTGTAAACAGGCTCATTTTCCTCCCTGGCAGCAGTTTCCGAAGCAGGGCTTGAGGACCTGGAAGTCGTTGGGGCGTCGAATAAGCCAGGGATCTCCGGATACGAAACCGGATTCACTTTGGGCTTCTCTACTGCCTTTTTGGAGACGTTAACTTTCACTTCGGGATCATCTTTCAACATCTGTCCACGGCCAGAAAGTAACCAGTTGGCATCGATTTCCGGAAATTTCTCCGCCAGTCTGACCATGAAATCATAGCTGGGTTTATTCCGCCCGGCCAGGATATGGGAGATCCCCGATCGCTGCACTTCGAGGAGATCTGCCAGCTTTGATGCCGAGAGATCGTACTTCTGCAGGATCTGTTCGAGCCTTTCAATGAGCGTATCCATGTGGTTTCTGTTAGTGGTGGATGAATATGGTGTTGGCGGAGGACTTCAATAACTCAACAAAGAATAGGTCCTTCCTTCCTGTTTACAAATAAATGGAATGAATTACAAATGTAACAAATCTATTGTTTACATGAGTATCATTGGGGTTGTTTATCGTTGTAACATATTGTTTATCGTTGTAATATTGCCTTTATTTACGGCCCTTTGGCAGCTTTTTGGTCCTGGTTTCATTCATCGGTCTAAATTAGTGGTGTTGAAGGCCTAAGGCAAGGAGACTTTACCGATAGTTTTACATCAATTAATTCTTTTAAAGATCTGGTATACAGTTATATATAATTATTTTTTTGGATTATAGCAACACATAGAGCGCTAAATCGGGTAAAACCTGCGAAATATTGGTATTTTATATTCATGTAAATCATGTAATTATCTGGTTATTAGTTAGTAATAATCATAATTAAAACAGAGAAAACAAAAGTCGTTAATAAATAGTTGATCCCCTTTCATTTTTGTGGTTGAAATCTCCAAATGTATACACATGTAACATGTTCTTAGACTTTTCGGTATTGTTATTGGTTTATTGTTGTAAACAGAGTGGTGGGATTGGCGTCTGGGCGGCTCCCTTCCCCATCCTGGGGTGGAATAGCCCGTGGATTTTTTTCCTGGGGGGTGAATGGAAGTGAAATGGAGGAGTGAGATTCGGATTTTGGCTGAAATTTGTTTTTTCCACGCTTCGGAAAGTCATGGTTCACACTCTGTAACGTTTTATTTACCATGGGCTTGACATTCTAATTACCGGGATTTTGGACTTCTGAGAATCGCGTATTTGATCCGGAACTGCCCTGTGGTCCGGAATTTTTAAAAAATTTGAGCTTTGAACGGCTGTGAAATTTCCCTGGTGGATTCTTTGAGGATGCTCTTCTTTTAAATCCACTGTCTTTGGTTTATATTCGCAGGGTAAATATGATGCTATGAAAAAACCGGCGTTGCACTGGCAGATTCTGATTGCCCTGATCCTGTCCATTCTTTTTGGTCTTGTTTTTTCCACGCATTACCGGATCACGGATCAAACCATCCGGAAGCTCACGAAGAAGGGACTCCCCTCACGGGTGATCCTGGCTGTTAAAACGGAAAAGGGCACGACCTTTGAATCCCTGGCGGAATTTTCGGATAAGCTTGAGGAAATCCTTGGAACGGCTGATTTTGAGAAGTACCAGGCCACCCTGACCAATGCGGCTTACGATAACCCGGCGGTCATGGATGTGAGCTGGATGGGTGATATGTTTCTGCGGGCGCTAAAGATGCTGATCATTCCACTGGTGGTCAGTTCGTTGATCTCAGGTATCACCAACCTGGGGTCGGGACAGAATATCGGGAGGCTCGGACTGAAGACCATCAGTTATTATATCCTGACCAGTCTGATCGCCATTTTTACCGGGCTTCTCCTGGTGAACCTGATCCGCCCCGGCGTGGGATCCGATCTGAACCTGGTGCAGTCTGTCCAGGGACTGGCTGAAAATCAGCGGGATTTCAGGGATCTGATCGTGGACATCATCCCCGACAATGTCTTCAAAGCACTGGTTGAGAACGATATGCTTTCGGTGATCTTTTTCAGCATGCTGTTCGGATTCTTCATCACCCGGGTCGGCGCGAAGCCCAGGCTATTCCTGACTGACCTGTTCAATTCGGTGTTCGAGGTCATGATGAAGATCACGATGTTCATTATCCTGTTCACCCCGCTGGGGATCTTTGGCATCGTCTCGAAAGTCGTGGCCGACCAGGACAACCTTGTAGCGCTCGTCTCCAGCATGGGGCAGTATATGGGAACCGTTCTCCTTGCCCTCTTCATCCATTCCTTCCTGACCCTCCCGCTCCTGGTCCGGTTCGTTGGAAAATCCAGGCCTTACCGGCACTTTGCCAATATGACCACCCCGCTCCTGACGGCCTTTTCCACCTCTTCTTCCGGGGCGACCTTACCCCTGACCATGACGGCTGTTGAGGAAAACAGCGGCGTTTCCAACGAGATCTCCAGTTTCACCCTTCCCCTGGGGGCCACCATCAATATGGACGGAACCGCATTGTACGAATGTGTGGCGGCCCTGTTCATTGCACAGGCATATGGCATTGAGCTGAGTTTTTTCCAGCAGTTCACCGTCGTCATCACCGCATTGCTGGCATCAATCGGGGCGGCAGGCATCCCGATGGCCGGACTCGTCATGATGACCGTGATCCTCACGGCCGTCGACCTTCCCCTCGAAGGAGTCGGGCTGATCCTTGCCGTCGACCGGATCCTGGATATGTTCCGGACCGCGACGAATGTCTGGAGTGACAGCTGTGGAGCCGTCATTATCGCCAAATCGGAAGGTGAACAGCTGAAAATCTGAGTCCCGGAAGCTTCCCGGTTCAGGGTTTGTGGAGAAGTGCATCGTACAACACCTCCACCGGGTGGAGGGCCTTCCGTCCCGTGCCATCCTTGATCTGGTGCCGGCAGCTCGTCCCTGGTGCAGCAATGATCACCTCCCGGGCCGCTGCCCTGACGGCAGGGAAGAGCACCAGTTCGCCGACCTTCATGGAAAGATCATAATGCTCCTTCTCGTATCCGAATGAACCGGCCATCCCGCAGCAACCCGAAGGAATCTCAACGACATGATAATTTTCGGGAACCGACAGCACCTTCAGTGTGGCGGCCGTCGAAGCGATGGCTTTCTGCTGACAGTGCCCGTGAAGACTGACGTGTTTCACGTCCCGGGTAAAACGTGACGGATCAATTCGTCCCGCCTCCGATTCCCTGGCGAGAAACTCTTCGATCATCAGGGCATTTCCCCCGATCCTGAGCGCCTCTTTCTTTAAAGTCCCGCCGACCAAATCCGGATATTCATCCCTGAAACTCAGGATCGCCGACGGTTCGATGCCCAGCAGCGGAGATTCGGCGCTGACACTTTCTTTCAGCAGCATGATGTTCCGTATGGCCTTTTTTCTGGCCGTTCTCAGCAACCCCTTGGAGATGAATGTTCTGGCACTTTCTCCATGCCGGGGGATCCTCACACGGTAACCCAGGGCAATAAGCAGTTTTACCGCTTTGATACCGATCTCAGTATCATTGTATTCGGTGAATTCGTCCGCAAAAAGACACACCGTCCGCGCATCATCCGGGAGACTCGCATTCAGGCGTTCCAGATTTTTCCGCGCCCAGGCATGGAAGGTCTGGCGGTGCAAGAGCGGGATGCTCCTTTTTTCGGCGAAGCCGATCATGCGTTTTAACGTCCCCGAAAACGCCCGCGAAGAAACCATGGCATTGTACATGGCCGGGAAGAGAGCACCGAGTTTATTTAATGAAGTTATATAGGCGATCATCCTTGTTCTCAAAGGAATACCATTGGCATCATAATAATGCTGGAGGAATTCCGCCTTCAGCTTGGCCATATCGACATTGGACGGACATTCGGATTTACATCCTTTACAGGAGAGGCAGAGATCGAGGACATCATAAATTTCCGGATGATCGAAGGGATTTTTCTTACGCGAGTGCGTCAGAAATTCCCGGAGGATATTCGCCCTGGCCCGTGTGGTGGTATTCTCATCGCGTGAAGCCATATAGCTCGGGCACATCGTCCCCCCGATCAGCTCCGATTTACGGCAGTCCCCTGTTCCGTTGCATTTTTCAGCAGCCCGGAGAATCCCGCCCGTGGATGAAAAATCGAAGATCGTCGGGATCTCGCGTTCCGGCGTTCCCGGCTCAAAGCGAAGAAACCGGTTCATCGGCGGAGTATCGGTGATTTTCCCCGCGTTGAAAAGATGATCCGGGTCCCAGGTCCCTTTGATCTCCTGGAACCAGCGGTAGATCTCCTCGCCGACCATCAACGGGATGAATTCTCCCCGAAGGCGGCCGTCGCCATGTTCACCACTGAGCGAACCCCGGAATGTCTTGACCAGCCGGGCCGTTTCTTCCGCAATGGTATGGAAAAGCTCGACGTCAACGGGATCTTTGAGGTTCAGGATGGGGCGCAGGTGAAGTTCCCCCACCGAGATATGCGCGTGGTAAACACATTCCAAATGGTAACGTTTCAGGATCCTGTTAAACTGGCCGATGTACTCTTCCAGGCTGGCCGGATTAACCGAGGTATCCTCGATCACGGAAACCGGTTTGGCATCGCCCGGCATGTTCGATAAAACACCCAGGCCCGCTTTCCTGAGATTCCAGACTTTCCGGATATCCGGACCGGTTATAACCGGAAAATGATAACCCAGACCAGACTGACGCAGTTCATCTTCCAACGATTCACATAAAGTAGAAATCTCATCCACGCTCTCCCTGGCAAATTCGATCATCAGGATGGCCCCCGGGTCACCCTTGACAAAGAACCGGTTCTTTCGTTGTTCAATATTTTCACGCGTCAGCTCAAGGATCTTGTTATCCATCAGTTCCACGGCACCCGGCTTGTATTTCAGGGCCACCAGATTTCCCTTGATGGCTTCCATAACCGAGTTGAAATGGACACACATCAGCGCCTTTTCAGCCGGGGGAAGCGGGATCAGGTTCAGCTTCGCTTCGGTGACAAAGGCAAGGGTGCCTTCAGAACCGGCGATCAGCTTGCAGAAATTGAAATTCCCGGTCGATCCCGGCTCAAAAATCGAGCAGTTTTTCAGGACATCCAGGGCATAGCCGGTATTCCGGCGCACAATCACCGGATCGGGATACTGTTCATCGATCTTCTGCCGGTTCTGTTCATCAGCGAGCAAGGTCCGGATGTGCCTGTAGATCTTATTTTCAAGGGTGTCACCATCACACCGTGCATCGAATTCCGCCTGACCCGACAGGTCCGAATACCGCAATTGATCCGTCCGACAGGATGGCACGGACCTCCAGGAGATGCTCACGTGTCGTCCCGTAAATCAACGAGTGCAACCCGCTGCTGTTGTTCCCGATCATCCCGCCGATCACACAGCGGTTGGACGTTGACGTTTCCGGGGCAAAAAACAATCCATAAGGTTTCAGCCGGAGATTCAGCTCATCCAGAACGATTCCCGGCTGAACCCTGACCCACCGTTCTTCGGCATTGATCTCCAGGATCTCGTTCATGTGCCTGGAGACATCCACCACAAGACCCTTTCCGACCACCTGCCCGGCCAGGGATGTCCCTGCTCCTCTCGGAATGAGGTTCATGCCGTGCCGGCGCGCATAACGGATGATTTCCAGAATATCCTCCTCGCCGGCCGGCCAGGTCACACCTTCAGGTTTTTCCCGGTAGGCTGAAGCATCCGTGGAGTACATCAGCCTTTTGGATTCGTCTGTAAAAACGTCACCCTTGATTCTCAATTCCTTGTCGATGGCAATGGCTGTCATAAGTAAACAGGCTGTTTTAGGGCCATAAAGGTAAAAAATAAAAACGTTCTCCCTCTCCTGGAAAATTGGGAAATACGACCTCGCCCCGTTTTTTCAAAAATCTTTTTTATATTTGAGCATTCGTGTACTTAAATATGCGTTAGAATGCATTCGCCCCAGTTCCCCTCCGCCTCTCACAACCGGAAGTAGCACGGAAAGAGCAAATTATCCTGTCCATGGCCGTGTTCCTGTTTGTTTTCATGAACCTTACCCTGATCAACGTTATGCCCAAAACCCCGCTCCTGTTGCTGGAGCGGCTTTTTCACGGCGGCGGCTGGGTGCAGGTCGGGGCGATTTCCCTGTACGCCGGGATTGTGGCCTGGCACATGCAGGATCCCGCCTCGTCGGCGGAATGGCGGAAAAAAACATGGTTTCTGTTCTCGGTGGTTTTTTTCGTGCAACTGATTTTAGGCGTAACGCTCGGGCCGGTTTTCCTGATGACCGGCAAGCTTCATCTGCCCATTCCGGCGATGATCCTGGCCGGCCCGACTCTACCGCGGAGAGACCTCGGTGATGACTCTCCTTTTTGTCAGCACAGTGATCCTGTCGGGGCCGGCATGGTGCAGTCACATTTGTTATTTCGGAGGCATCGACAATTATTTTTCAGCCGTAAAAAAACCGGGGAAACCCTTGAAGAACAAAAAAAGGATCAAGTACAGCACCTTATTTACCGTGATCGTCGCCGCCCTGGTGTTCAAATGGTTCAATGCCCCCGGGTGGCTGGTACTGTCGGCCGCCCTGCTTTTCGGCATCGCCGGATTGGGCATCATGATCTTCCTGTCGCGCCGGCAGAGGCAAGATGGTCCAGTGCATCGCATGGTGCCCCATCGGGACCATCGTCAACCACTACCGTTTTGTCTCACCCTTCCGGATGTATATCGACGACGCCTGCTCGGCCTGCATGCTTTGTTCGAAACACTGCAGCTATGATGCCCTGGGAAAGCAGGACATCCTCAGGCACAAGCCGGGATTGACCTGCACGTTATGCGGCGATTGTGTCACCTCGTGCCATTCGGATTCCATCAAGTACAAATTTTTTAAGCTTTCTCCGAAAACATCAAGGTACCTTTATCTGTTTATAACCATCTCCCTGCACGCCATCACCCTTTCGATGGCCAGAATTTAGTATCCTTAACCCTTTAAACGGATTAACGATGAAAGAACAATCCTTTTCAACCGCAGCGCGTTTTGATTTCACGCAGAAAATAACCTACTCTGACGACGGTGTCGTCAGCAAACAGATCCTGAAAAAAACCGGAGGGAACATCACGCTGTTCGCCTTTGACCAGGACCAGGAACTCAGTGAACATTCCGCTCCTTTTGATGCCCTGGTGCAGGTCCTGGAAGGAAAGGGAGAAATCATCATCGACGGGATTTCCAACATCCTGTGCCACCGGGGAGTCCATCATCCTCCCCGCCGGACATCCCCATGCCGTGAAGGCTCCCGAAAAGTTCAAGATGCTCCTGACCATGATCAGGGAAGATGGCTAAATCCGGGTTACTTCCTGTAATGCGTGCTTTCAAAGATTTTATCGGCCGAATCGGCGATAAAGCCGCTGAAGAGCCGGCCCTCCCGTCTTCGAAACGTTCCGCAAATTCATAATAACATGAGGGGATGAGGAATTTACCCTCCGTAAATTCGACCTCCGTTTTATCGGCGAGTGTGCTCGATTGCCGGAGTAGCTGCTCAGCCGATCCCTTGATCTCCCCTCCCGACGTATTCAGCTCGAAACCGTTGGCTTTCAGGAATGCATTGACCTCGGCCAGATCCCTGAATTTTTCCAATGCATTGACGCTGACCGTGAAATGGTTGGCCCGGTAACCGAAAACGTAGACCCAGGCGGCATATTCCGATTCCTCTCGCAATTTCTGGTAGGTTTCATATGAAGGTTGACCGAATACCGGTCCGGCCAGGATCAGTTGATCGGGATCGAGTTTATTATCGGGTATGGTGTCGATCAGCCGGGTGATGGTTTCCCGGAGCTCATCCGAAAAATCCGCGAGCACCAGCTGGCTGATGAACACCCGCGGAGCCTCCGGTTCGCCGGGAAGTTCGAAATGCCTGGCTTCAAGATGTTTATTGCTGAAGGTGATATTCACCCTTTTCAATATATCCTTCCGCTACAAAAGGTTCGGCCAGCACCTCAATGCTCACCCGCGGATCATTGAAGGTCCGGAAGGCAATGTGATCGTTCCGGACATTTTCCCCTTCCCTGCTGAACAATTCATGAATACGGCCTGCCGAGGGCGTCTGGCTGACATAATCCAGCCACAGACTTTCGAAAATTTTCTGAACTTTCATGATGCATAAGGGTTTTGGTTAACTGAAGACTAAACAAATTTTCAGGATCCTTTTGATCAACTGGCAAAAAATTGTTTTAAAACACCTGTTAAAGCTGATATAAATCATCTAAAACTCCCGCCGGGCTTGATTATTTTTGATTACTTTTATGACAACAAAAATCATCATCACAATCAACTGAAAATCAATGAATTTACTGGAACAAATCAAGGCAAAAGCTAAGGAACATCATAAGCGTATCGTGTTACCCGAGGGTATTGGAAGAGCGCACCCTTAAAGCGGCGGATATCATCATCGGTGAAGGGATTGCCGACATCATCCTGATCGGCAACCCGCAGGAAATCAACAAGAAAGCGAATGAACTGCACCTGGGTAATATTTCCGCTGCACGGATCGTGGATCCCAAATCGCATGACAAAAAAGAGGCTTACGTCGATCTGATGGTTGAACTCCGCAAAAGCAAGGGGTTAACCCGTGAGGAGGCGATGACGCTGATTGAAGATCCGCTTTACCTTGGCACCCTGATGATCAAGGCAGGTGATGCCGATGGTGAGGTTGCCGGGGCACAGAATGCCACGGGAGACGTTCTCAGGCCGGCTTTCCAGTATGTAAAAACAAAGCCGGGCATCAGTGTTGTTTCCGGCGCATTTATCATGATTCTGAAAGATACGGAGTTCGGTCATGACGGAATGATGGTCTTTGCCGACTGTGCCGTTCATCCCGATCCCACCGACCGGGAACTGGCTGAGATCGCTGTGGCCACAGCCGCGACAACGCGAGCGATCGCCGGTTTCGAACCGAAGGTCGCCATGCTGAGTTTTTCAACCAAGGGAAGCGCCCGGCATGCCATGGTCGACAAGGTCGTCAGTGCCACCAGGATTGCCAGGGAAATGGCGCCGGACCTCAAGATCGACGGTGAATTACAGGCTGATGCAGCCATCGTGGAAGCCATCGGAAAATCGAAGGCCCCGGGCAGCGAGATCGCCGGTAAAGCAAATGTGCTGATCTTCCCCAGCCTGGAAGTCGGGAACATCGCCTATAAGCTGGTTCAGCGACTGGCCGGCGCGGAAGCCATCGGACCGGTTCTGCAGGGGATGGCGGCACCCATCAATGATCTTTCGCGAGGCTGCTCCGTCAGCGATATCGTTAACCTTGTTGCCATCACGGCTAACCAGGCCGCGGGGAATTAAGAAACATACAAGACCATTACATAAAAATAACTGATACAATGACCGAGACATTAGAAGATTTTGCCCTTAGCCAGCAATCTGCTGAATCCCATGGCAGCATTCAAAAAGTAGCCGTCATCGGCTGCGGTGCCATGGGCCAGGAAATTACCAGGCTTGTCAGCCAGCAGGGCATGGAAGTCGTTTTCATCGACGTTTCCGAGGAGCGCATTAAGGAAGTCTACAAGGAGATGGAAGTGCAACTCGATGAGATCATCAATAAATGGGGGCTGACGGAAGGAGAAAAGCGGGCGATTCTTTCCAGAATAAAAGGCTCAACCGATTACAATGATATCCGGGATGCCGACCTGGTGATCGAGTCGATCAATTCGCGAAAACCGGGCACCAATATTGAAATCCGCAAAGAGGTTTTCAAGAAGGTTGAAGCCGTGGTCGGCGACGATGTGGTGATCACGTCCAACAACTCCACGCTCATGATCTCCGACCTGGCCTCGGTGCTCAGACACCCGGAGCGGGCCATCGGGCTTCACTTTATCGCCCCTGCCTCAACGGTGAAAATCGTGGAGGTCGTCAGGGGTGTTGAAACCAATGATTACACCTACGATAGCACCATCCGGTTCTGCAAGATGATCGACAAAACAGCGATCGCGCTCCATGAATCGCCTGGTCACGTCAGCAGCAGGCTGATTGTCACCCTGATCAACGAAGCCTGTGAAACCCTGATGGAAGGCGTGGCCTCGGTGCAATGCATCGACACCACCATGAAACTCGGCTATGGCTTGCTTTTCGGACCGTTTGAGATGGCCGACAGGATCGGCCTCGACAAACTATTGAAATGGATGGACAACCTCTATGCGGAATTCGGGCTGCAGAAGTACAAACCCTCTCCGATCCTGAAACGGCTTGTCCGGGCCGGCTACCACGGCACAAAAACCGGCAAGGGATTCTACAAGTATGAAGGCGGCAAGATCATCAGCCAGGCGATCCAGGCCACCGAATTCAAATGATGCCGGCGGATGTCCGGACAATTGATATATTCATTATCCCCGCTCCTGTTTTCGTTTTTGAAAACCGGAAATGAGGAAAAACATTCCGCCTCTGGCGGTCACTTAAAAACACATGACTGACGTATGAAAATTATCGTTTTAAATTGTGGAAGCTCATCGATAAAATACCAGCTTTTTGACACCAACCAATCCGATGTCCTTGCAAAAGGCGTGGCTGAAAAAGTCGGCCTGCATGGTTCTTTTATCAAGCATGAACGCAATGACGGCACCAAGATCAAGCTTGAAGGCGAGATTTTGGACCATCAGCAGGGCATCGAGTTCATTCTCGGCATTCTCAAAAGTGAAAAATACGGCTCACTTAAGAGTTTCGATGAGATCGACGCCGTTGGGCACCGCGTGGTGCACGGGGGTGAGACGTTCAAAGACAGTGTCCTGATCACTGACGAAGTCATTGAAAAGATGAATGAAAGCATCGACCTGGCACCTCTTCACAATCCGCCAAACCTGAAGGGGATTAGCGCCATGAAAAATCTCCTGCCCGATGTTCCGCAGGTGGGGACCTTCGATACGGCGTTTCACCAGACGATGCCGCCACAGGCCTACATGTATGCCATTCCCTACTCTCTGTATGCCAAGTATGCTCTGAGGCGTTACGGGTTCCACGGTTCAAGTCATAAGTTCGTTTCCGACCGGGCGGCACAGATCCTGAAAAAAGACAAGAAGGACCTGAAAATCATCACCTGTCACCTTGGCAACGGGGCTTCCGTTACGGCCATCAAGGGGGGGAAATCTGTCGACACGTCTATGGGGCTGACCCCTGTTGAGGGGCTGATCATGGGCACACGCACGGGTGATCTCGACCTCGGTGTCCTTATCTATATCATGCAAAAAGAAGGGATCGACTCGCATAATGCCAATACGCTGATCAACAAGCACAGCGGGATGCTGGGTATCACGGGGATTTCATCCGATATGAGGGAGATTGAACAGGCGGCCGAAAAGGGGAATGAACGGGCGGTGCTCGGGCTGGACATGTATCATTACCGGATCCGGAAGTACATCGGCGCATACGCCGCCGCCATGGGAGGTCTGGATGTCCTGGTTTTCACCGGCGGTGTCGGGGAAAACAGTCCGGAAACGCGAGATGCGGTTTGCAAGGATTTCGAATACCTGGGTCTTCATTATTCTGCCGAAGCCAACGAAGGTGTCCGGGGAAAGGAAAAGATCATCTCTGCCAGCGATTCGAAAGTTACGGTGATGGTCATCCCGACCAATGAAGAATTCGTCATTGCCACCGATACGGAACGCATTATTAACGAAATCAAATGAGCATGGAATGTAAAACGCTCGATGATATCAGGGACATAGCCGGCAGGCGGGAGATACGGACAGTGGCCGTTGCGGCGGCGGAAGATCTGCAGGTACTGCGGGCGGTCATGCAAGCCGTGACGCTCCATATTGCCAAACCCATCCTGGTGGGTCATTCGGTTCGGATTGTGGAGATAGCCCGGGAAATCGGATTCGATCTCAGCGGAGTGGACATCATCGACGAAAAAGATCCGGAACGTTCCTGCATCCGGGCGGTTGAACTGATCCGGGAGGAGCGTGCCGATATCCTCATGAAGGGGATGGTGCCGACCGCTCCGCTATTGCGGGCTGTTCTTGATAAGGACCGGGGACTGATGAAGAGTGCAGAACCCGGCCACGATCCAACCCTGCTCAGTCACCTGGCCATCTTCCAGACACGCTACTACCCTAAGCTGCTGGGCGTGACCGATGCGGCCATGAATATCGCCCCGGATATCCATGAAAAGGCTTGTATCATCCGCAATGCCGCCCGGGTGTTTTCTGCCCTTGGCATTGTTGAGCCCAAAGTGGCCGTTCTCGGCCCGCTCGAAACCGTCAATCCGAAAATTTCCTCCACCACCGATGCTGCCGTGTTGACGCAGATGAACACCCGCGGGCAGATCCCCGGATGTCTCGTCGACGGCCCCCTGGCACTGGATAATGCCATTTCGGAGGAGGCCGCCGGGCGTAAGGGCATCAAGTCGCGGGTTGCCGGACATGCCGATATCCTTCTCACTCCCGACCTGAACAGCGGGAACATCCTTTATAAATCGATGGGTTTCCTTTCCGACGGGATCTCAGCGGCCATCATCACCGGGGCTGCCGCTCCGATCGTACTGACTTCACGGGCCGACACCGGGGAAACCAAGCTTTATTCCATCGCTCTTGCAGCTGCCATCTAAAAAACGATTCACCATGGGATTTAAACATATACTGGCGATCAACCCCGGATCCACATCGACCAAAATTGCCGTCTACACCAACACCAAGGTGATCTTCCTGAAGAGCATCCAGCATCCGACCGAAGAGCTTTGCCGTTTTGACCATGTTGTGGACCAGTACAGCTACCGGAAGGATATCATCCTGAATGAGCTCGCCCATGCACAGATCGAAATGGACAAGATCGAAGCCGTTGTTGGCCGGGGAGGTTTAATCCGGCCCATTAAATCGGGCATATACATCATTAACGAGCGGATGAAGCAGGATCTGCGTGAAGGCGTGCTCGGCGAGCATGCCAGCAATCTCGGGGGGCTCATTGCCGACGATATCGCGCGGAGCCTGCCCAATGCGAAGGCCTACATTGCGGATCCGGTGGTCGTTGACGAACTGATCGACGTTGCCCGTATTGCCGGGCATCCCGAATTCAAGCGGCTGTCGATTTTCCATGCCCTGAACCAGAAAGCCACCGCCCGGTCTTACGCCCGCCTGCTGAACAAGAAATACGAGGATCTCAACCTGATTATCGCGCACATGGGCGGAGGCATCTCCGTGGGCGCCCATCTGAAAGGACGGGTCATCGATGTGAACAATGCCCTTGACGGTGAAGGGCCCTTTTCACCGGAGAGATCGGGAACCGTCCCGGCCGGGCAGCTTATTAAGGAATGCTTCAAGGACGACACCGACATTGAGCAAGTGAAGCGGATGATCACGGGTTATGGCGGGCTGATGGCCTATTTCGGCACCAACAGCGCCTACCAGATCGAGCTGATGGCCATCGACGGCGACGAGCGGGCCCGGATGATCCAGGATGCCATGTCGTACCAGGTGGCCAAAGAGATCGGGGCCCTGGCCACCGTTCTTCACGGCGAAGTGGATGGCATCATTCTCACCGGAGGAATTGCCAACAACCCGATGGTGGTGGAATACATCAAGAAAATGGTTTCTTTCATTGCGCCGGTGATTATCTATCCCGGTGAAGATGAGATGCATGCCCTGGCCATGAATGGACTGATGGTCCTCAAGGGGGATGTAGAGCCAAAAGAGTATAACGAGGAGAACATGGTCAACACCGATATCTGATCAGGGCATCTATGGCGTGGAGAGCGCTACAGGGAGGATCTTGCCATTCATGAACCGGTGACCGTTCAAGGCAAAATGGCAGATAAATCCGGCCATTTCCTCCGCACTCAGTGGCGCCTGGTATCCCGGGAACGCTTCCTCCAGCATTTCGGTCTGTACCGATCCCAATGCCAGGCAATTAAAGGCGATGCCCGATTCATGGAATTCTGCAGCCAGGCATTCGGTGAGCACGGCCAATGCCGCTTTCGAAGCGCTGTAATGCGAGAGCCCGGGAAATTTCACACTGCCCTGGAACCCGCCCATACTGCCGATGCTCACGACATGCGCCATGTTCCGACCGGGCCAGCAATCCGGTCAATGAACGGATCAGGAAAGCCGGAGCAAAATAATTCACCCGGAAAATGCGCTCCGCCGTCGCCGTGTCGGTATCCCCGAATCCCCTGTTGACCAGATATCCGGCATTGTTGATCAGAATGTCGAGTGCATCGCCATGTTCCCCGATCCATGAAACCAGTGATGTGGCATCCTGTTCATCCGTCAGGTCGGCCGGCATTCCCGACACCTCTGCAAGCGGGTATTCTGTTTTAAGGCGTGTTACAAGCTCATTCAGTCGATTTTCGTTTGCCGAGGTCAAAAGTATGCGGTCGGCGTTCCGCGCGGCAAAACACCGTGCCAGAGCAGCTCCCAGGCCACGACTCGCGCCGGTGATCAGAATGTTCATAAGCGGGTTATTATCGGTTTGTTTCTATTTGAAAAGACAAGGTAAGTAAATATTTTTTGTTTTAATCAGTCAGAAGCCGGAAGTCGGAAGTCGGGCCCACCATCGAAGCACCACTGACCACCGACTACCGACCACCGATTACCGATTACCGATTACCGATTACCGACTTCGTACTGATTAGTTTCTCTTTTTTTTAACACTTATGCCGGATAAGTGTTTTAATTTAAATTTACCTTTACCACTGTAACAAAGAAACAGCAGAATGAAAAGAGGGATATTGCGTCACATCATCTGTCTGGCACCCTTTGCGGTCCTGTCGGTTTTCACGCCCCTGTATGGGCAGTACTACAATGAACAGCCGGAGGATGACAGTCATGCCGGGCATTTTTTCATTGCTCCGGATTTTGGTTTAATGTTGGGGACAGTGACCCGGATCGAAGTTTCACCTTCGCTGGGCTATAACCTGACCGACAGACTCTCTGTAGCTGTTGGCGGGAGGTATGAATTTCTCAAGGATTCACGACAGTACTTTCCTTATATCAGTTACAGCACCAACATTTTCGGGATACGGGCCTATTCCGAACTGGATGTGATCAAAAATCTGAACAAGGTCATCCCCCTGGGGATGAACAGTGGAATTTTCGGGCATATTGAATACGAAGGGCTGAGTCTCGACAGGCAGTATTTCGACTATCCTCCGCAGGCCGGCCGGCTTTGGCACAGCACAATGCTTCTGGGGGGCGGGTTACGGGAGCAGGCCGGGCAGCGGGTTTCGTTCAGCATCCTGGCCCTTTGGGACACGGACACCTCGAGCCGTTCATTGTACACCAACCCCATCATACGAATGGGCTTTCAAATATACCTGAAGTAACATGGGAATTTTTTCTTCATACGGAATCATCATCGCCTGTTCGGTCATTGTCATCCTCAGTTACCTGTTCAACATCGTTTCGCGGAGGACCAGCATTCCCAGTGCCTTGCTGCTGATCACCTCCGGCATACTGATCCATTTGTCATTCAGTCTTTTTCATGTGGAAGATATAAATTTTATGCCGGTTCTTGAGGTCCTGGGGATCGTCGGGCTGATCATGATCGTTTTGGAAGCTTCCCTGGATCTCAGGCTTAGCCGGGAAAAGCGGGGCATGATCTGGCGGTCTTTTCTCATCGCCTTCCTGTCGCTCATCTTCACCGCTTTCTGCCTGGCGCTGATCCTGATGGTCTACCTGAAAACGGGGCTATTCGAGGCGCTGATCTACGCCATGCCCCTGTCCATCATCAGCAGTGCTATCGTGATCCCGAGCACATCGGGGCTGGATGAGGAGAAGAAGGAGTTTATGATTTACGAGAGTACTTTTTCCGATATTCTCGGCATCATGATCTTTTATTTCCTGATTGAGAGCGCCACGGCAGGCGGCATCGGAGAAATCGGGTTGAGCCTGGCGGTCAATGTGACGGGCACCATCGCCGTTTCATTCCTCGTCAGTTATGTCCTGATTCTCATTTTTCAGAATATCCGCACCCAGGTCAAACTCTTCCTGCTGATCGCGGTGCTGATCCTGCTCTATTCCATGGCCAAGCTCATGCACCTGTCATCGCTGATGATCATTCTCGTCTTCGGCCTGGTTCTCCAGAACCGCCATATCTTTTTTGCCGGGAAGCTGAAAAACCTGATCCGTGAGGATGCCCTGGTGGAGATCAGCAACAATTTCAGGATCATTACGCTTGAATCGGCTTTTATCGTGAGGACATTTTTCTTCGTGATCTTTGGGATCACCATTACCTTGTCGTCGCTTTACAGCTGGAAAGTACTGCTTGTCAGCATGATCATCCTTGTTGTCATTTATGGGTTGCGTTACATGATTTTCCGCATCCTGAGGGTTCGCCATTTTTTCCCGGAAATTTTCCTTGCCCCACGGGGCCTGATCACCATTCTATTGTTTTACGCCATACCCGGAGAGCTGACCAGCGACCGCTTTGATCCGGGCGTGCTGCTGTTCATCATCATTGCCAGCAGCCTGGCGATGACCATTTCCCTGGTCAATTCCAGGAGAAGGCAGGATCTTGAAGCCCCGTTCCCTTCTCCGGTTATCGATGAAAATGCAGGCCCCGGACAGATTGCCATAAAGACACAAGGTGGCAAACAATAATTCCCCAAAACTGTTAGTTACTATAATTTATCAGAAATTTAACTTGAGGTTATTTTGATATTTTAATAGAATAACTTTTATTTGAGGATTAATTACATAAAATCATTTTTACGATGACAATAGCAGAAAACAAAGTTGTTTCCATTATTTACCAATTAAGAAAAGATGATCACCATGGTGATGTTGTTGAAGAGCTTACCCGGGAAAAACCCCTTACCTTTCTATTCGGGAGAGGGAATCTCCTGCCGAAATTTGAAGAGAACCTTGCCGGTCTGAACGAAGGTGACCCCTTCCAGTTCAGTCTCACCAGTGATGAAGCTTACGGACCTGTTGAGGAAAATGCCATCGTTGATGTCCCCATCGATGTTTTCCGCATCGAAGGTGAGTTGGATCACAACCTGTTAAAGACGGGAAACACCATTCCGATGCTCGACCGGGAAGGCAACAGGCTCAACGGTATCGTCAGGGAAATTGGTGAAGAAGCCGTTGTCATGGATTTCAACCATCCCATGGCAGGGACCAATCTTTACTTCTCCGGCGAAGTGACGGAGATCCGGGATGCCAGCGAAGATGAACTGGAGCATGGTCATATTCATTCGCACGAAAGTTGTGAAGGATGCGATAAAGACAACTGCCACGGGAAACACGAACATTGATTTTCCGGACAGGATCTACAAAAAACGGAAAGCTGTCTGCAAAGTGCAGGCAGCTTTTTTTTGCAGATCCGGGTTAACCAGCCGTGAGCCGGCTTTTCAGGGCTGGATGGTAAAATTATCGGCATCGAGGGCGACGGGGAATTTTTCGCGGAAGGTGGTCAGGTCCTCCGGGGAAAGTGTGGCGATGGTTATTCCCGGGAATCCGGAGTCAAGACCCGCGATCACTTCACCCTTTGGGTTGATCATCCGTGTTTCGCCGAGGTATTTAATACCTTCCCCGTCGGTACCCACCCTGTTGACTCCGGCGACGAAGACCTGGTTCTCGATAGCCCGGGCTTTCAACAGGACATTCCATACCGTTCGCCGGGAAGCCGGCCAGTTAGCCACGTAGATCAGCACGTCGGTATCGTTGCAATTCCTGCTCCAGACAGGAAATCTCAGGTCGTAGCAGATCAGCGGGCTGATCCGCCATCCTTTCAGCCGGGTAACCAGGCGGTTTTTACCGGCCGAGTAAAAGCGATCCTCCGCTCCCATCCTGAAAAGGTGACGCTTATCATACCATTCAACACTTCCATCGGGGGGCATCCAGATCAACCGGTTGTAATACCGGCCGTTTTCATTGATGATCAGGCTCCCGGTGATCACCGCGCCCAGGCGGACGGCTTTTTCCCGCATCCAGCGGATCGTTTCACCCGACATGGGTTCCGCCAGTCGTGCGGAGTTCATGGTGAACCCGGTAGTGAACATTTCGGGCAGGATCACAAGATCGGCCCTACCCTGCAAGCCTTCCGTCAAACTGTCAAAAAGTTCACGGTTTTTCGATGCTTCCTCCCAGTTCAGGTCGACCTGCATCAGGGCAACATGCAATATTTCCATTTTTTCAGGTTTTAACCTCCTGCGCGGATTCCTCTGCACATCGGCTGTGTTCAGAATCAGACCCCGGACCGGTTCATTTCGTTAAAATGTTCCTCCAGGATAGCCGACATTACGGGTACATAATAGGTCTGAAAAAATGCACCCGGTTTCTTTGTCATTTTTCCGGCGACGGTTCGAAGAAGATTATTGATCACGCACAGCCTTGAGCAGGTGAGTGATACATGCTCCTTCGAAAAATCACCGGCAAGGTAATAAAAATGCTGGCTGGAAGATTTGATCACGGCGGGGAAACGACATTCCAGCCCGTTTTTCATCATCATCTCCCTGCCTTTTTCATTCAGGTTAAGATCAAATGTGCTGATGAGGGCATTGTTGCCCTTATAGACCACATCAAACCAGCCGGTATAGGCAGCCCTTACGGGAAGGGCGAGGGATTTTGCCAGGGCTTTTTCGGTGACCACATCGGGAAAGTCTTTATTCATCATTTCCCGGCGCGGAAGAACGATGATCCGTCCCTGTTTTTCATTGATCAGGATAATCCCGGGACCGTCAAAGGTCCAGTCTTTCCCGTAGTGATCGCGGTAATGTTCTATCCAGGCCGGATCGAGCTGCCCTGAAAGCTTTTTTTGTTCGAGGCTGGTGAAGTATTTACCCTGCCACCCGAGAGAATGGATATCCAGCATTTGTTCGGTATTGTACCTGACCAGATCCTGGGTCGGCGGGGAGAAAAAATTGTACTCGGCAATGACGAGTTTTCCGGCGGAGAGCATCTCCTTGAGCAGCAGGTAATCGTTCTGGTTGAATCCGCCATAATAGAGCGCCGATGTCCCGGCGTTTTCCTGATCCAGCTTCACCCCCTGGTTATCGAGGAAAACAAGGGCGCTGTATCTTTCCTCGATCGAAGGCAGGTCGGCCATCCGGTAGGAACGAACCTTCCATTCCTCGGCGGGAGCGTCGGGATGATACCCATAGTAATCCCTCTCAAAACGGTAGTGGGTGTTGTCTGTTTTCAGGATCTTGTTGTAGTTCAGAACCCAGTTCAGCGATCTGACCTCGTTGCGGGAATTTCCCGGCACCGTTTTATTGATGATCATGATCTCCATCTTTCTGCCCTTGCGGAGGGCCCAGCCCAACCGGCCAAGTGCGGGCACGGCGATGATGACTGCCAGAATAATCAGTAAAAGGTTTCTTGTTTTCATGATTCCGAAGGTTTTGATGAGGACTCAATCCTTCTCCAATCCAACAATTCAACGTCCTTCTAAATGTACAAAAAAAAATAAGAAAGAAAAATTTACTTTTACCAGACAAATTTCCTATTTTCGGAATCTGAAATACAGCACGCCAGGCAGGCACTGAAAAGGTTTTCGGTTCAATGTTTGCATGGTATTTGCAGATGTCATTTCAGAAAGCATCACAACCAAATCACTCCACTATGAGAAAGTACTTGACAAAAAGAGTACTAACCACAAACCTTGCTTTATTTTTTATCACCCTGATGATCCATGCGCAGGACCTGCCTCCTTATGAGAATCCTGCCTATGGTGCCGACAGTGCTTCACGGATCAGTTGTGCCGCTGATCTTTCGACGATGTCGGAGTACATTAAAATCGACATGCCGGAATACGCCCTGCCTGCCTGGCGGAATGTCTTCCTGAAATGCCCCGCTTCCAGCAAGAATATTTACATTGCCGGAGTCAGGATTTTCAGGAAAAAGATTGAAGAGACCGGCGACCCGGCTTTAAAGTCGGCTTACTTCGATACGCTGATGATGAATTATGACAGGCGAATTGAATATTTTGGGGAGGAAGGGTATGTCCTGGGGCGAAAAGGGATCGACATCATCCGTTACAATGATAAGGCCTTCGACCAGGCTTACGAGGCGTTCCTGAAATCGGCCAGGGTTTCCGGCCCCGATATCGATATCAATGTTTTGGTGGGGCTCGCCCAGACCGGTGTGGTCATGATGAAGGCGGGGAAGATCGATGCAACGACTTTTCTGAACAACTACCTTCTGTGCCGGGATCTCCTCGACCAGGAACGCAGCCAGGGCGGTAATCCCGCAAAATTCGACCGCGTTTCGGAGGCCATCGACAAAATCGTTGCCGGAGCCGGGATCCAGGACTGCGACGTCATTGCAAATGTCCTTTCGGACCGCGTGGATACCGCCGAAGCCGATCCGAAACTCCTCCAGGTCGCCGCTAATCTCCTGTCCTCTTCGGGATGCGTCAACTCACCGTTTTATGCCTCAGTGAACGAGGCACTGCTGAAGCTTTCTCCCGATGCGGGGAGAGCCTATGAACTGGCCAGGTATAACATCAAAAAGGAACAATATGCGAAGGCCGCCGGATATCTGACCCAGGCCATCAATGCCGAGGATGATCCGGCGCAGAAAGCCACCTACCAGTACCAGCTGGCCCTGATCGACGCCACCAAGCTCGAAAAGTACCAGGAAGCCCGGGATGAAGCGTTGAAAGCCATTGAAAACAAACCCGGCTGGGGCGAACCGTATTTTGTGATCGCCAGTGCCTATATCTCCGGGGTGGGGAGTTGCGGTGGTGAAGATTTCGATAAGAAAGCGATCTACTGGCTTGCCGTCGACTATTGTCAAAAGGCCAAACAGGTCGACAATACCAGTGAGCAGAAGGCCAACGAGCTGATCTCCCAGTATAAATCCAATTATCCGTCGGTGGAAGATTCGTTCTTTCGCAGTCTCAAAGAAGGAGACGTCTACCGTTTTAACTGCTGGATCAAGGAATCGACAACAGTGAAAATCCGGTAAAAATCACCGCAAAGGGGTCAGGTTTCATATTTGTAGCCGACCCCTTTGATGGTTTTTATGCGTTCCATGCCGATCTTTTCCCGCAACTTCCGGACATAAACATCGATGGTGCGATCGTTGACATAGACGTCGTCTCCCCAGATATGACCGAAGATCTCTTCCCGGGTGAAAACGCGGGCGGGTTTTGAGGTCAGCAGCGAAAGCAGGTTAAATTCCTTGCGGGGCAGTTCCAGTTCATTGCCCTGAAACAGGACAAGATGCTTTTCCTTATCGATGATCAGGTCGGTCTTTTCAGGGGTCTCCCCCGCTTCCCCGCCTGTCTTTGCCACCCGGTTTCTTTTGAGCAGGGCTTTGATCCGGCTCGTCAGTACCCGGGGACGGACCGGCTTGGTGATGAAATCATCGGCCCCGGCATTGAAGCCGGCGATCTGGGTATAGTCTTCGGACCGGGCGGTAAGAAAGGCCACCAGGGTATCGGCCAGTGAAGGGATGGCCCGGATCTCCTCGCAGGTTTCGATGCCGTCCATTTCAGGCATCATGATATCGAGTAAGATCAGATGGGGATGGAAGCTCTCCGCCGCCTGGATGGCGTCCCTCCCGTTTCGTGCGATACTGACGTCGAATCCCTCCTTCCTGAGGTTATAGCTCACAAACTCCACAATGTCTTCTTCATCATCCACGACCAGGATCTTGTATAAATTTTCATTCATTCCGGCTTGATTTAACAGGTTAATGCTGAACAACAGGTGCGACCCGGCTGCCTGCCTCGGGAATCACGCAGTCAAATGTAAATCAGGTGGTTTAAGGCATCGTTAAGTTAAGTTTATCAGTAGAATAACTTTGAAAAATGCCTGATAATAATGCATTAACAAACTGTTCATTTTATGTTAACGTTTGATTAATATTCATTTTGGAATATTTGGATAATATTGCCACGCATTTAAGCATACAACCAAATGGAATATTACTATCTGATTATTGTCGTCGTTCTTTTCGCTCTGGCGATCTCGGATCTGATCGTGGGAGTCAGCAATGACGCCGTGAATTTTCTCAATTCGGCCATTGGCTCAAAAGCGGCACCGTTTAAAATCATCGTAGCCGTGGCTTCGCTGGGCGTGATTGTCGGTGCCACATTTTCAAGCGGGATGATGGAAGTTGCCCGGAAGAGCATCTTTAACCCGGACCGATTTTACTTTTCGGAAATCATGGTGATTTTCCTGGCAGTGATGATGACCGACATCATTTTGCTCGATCTCTTCAACACCTTTGCCCTTCCCACATCGACAACGGTTTCCATTGTATTTGAACTCCTCGGATCAGCCGTTGCGGTATCCGTGATCAAAATCAGCAAGGCTTCCCAGGGCATCGGGGAACTTGCCAATTACATCAATTCGGCGAAGGCTTTGGGGATCATATCGGGGATTTTCGTTTCGGTCCTGATCGCTTTCAGTGTCGGGGCGATCGTGCAATGGATCATCCGGTTGTTTTTCTCGTTCCGCCTCACCAGGACCATCCGTTACTGGGGCGGGATCTGGGGTGGCATTGCCGCCTCGGCCATTTCCTACTTCCTGCTCGTCAAGGGGGTAAGCGGGGCATCGTTCACCAGCGAGAACATGGTCAACTGGATCAATGCCAATACCGATAATATCGTACTGTACAGTTTCATCGGCGGTGCGGTGTTTTTTCAGCTCATGGTGATGTTCACGCGCATCAACATTCTCAAGCCGATCGTCCTTTTCGGGACCTTTGCCCTGGCGATGGCCTTTGCGGGTAACGACCTGGTGAACTTCATTGGGGTGCCACTTGCCGGCTTCGAGTCGTTCAAGGTGTTTATCCACCATGCCGGGGCACAGCCCGGTTCATTCCTGATGGAAAGCCTGAACGGGAAAGTCAGGACCCCCACCTTCATCCTGTTGATCGCCGGGGTCATCATGTCGCTCACCTTGCGGTTTTCCCGGAAGTCAAGGTCGGTCACGGCCACAACCGTCGATCTGAGCCGGCAAAGCGAGGGTTCGGAACGTTTTGATTCTTCAGTTCTGGCCCGCTTCCTCGTCCGCTGGTCGGTCGATGCCAGTGCCTTTATCCAGAAATACACTCCGGTAAAGTTTCAGGAATTTATCCGGCAACGCTTCGACCAGAGCCGGGCCGAAACGGACCGGAAACAACAGAAGGAAACCAACGCCTTCGACCTGGTGAGGGCATCGGTCAACCTGGTGGTGGCCAGTATCCTGATCAGCACGGCCACATCGCTTCGCCTGCCGCTGTCGACAACGTACGTTACCTTCATGGTGGCGATGGGTTCTTCCCTTTCCGACGGAGCGTGGGGCCGGGAGAGCGCCGTGTACAGGATCACCGGCATGCTGACTGTGGTCGGCGGTTGGTTCCTGACAGCGCTGACGGCTTTCACCGCGGCATTCCTCCTTGCCGTTATGATTTATTTCGGGGGAATGGTGGTGATCTTCGCCCTGATCGCCCTGGCCATTTTCGTGGTCTTTAAAACCCATTCGATCCACAAGAGGCGGGAAGAAGAAGCCAAACCCCGTTACGCCCTGTCGGGTGAGAACCTGAGCACGGAAAATGTCATCCAATCCTCCTCTGAAAACGTGACCCGGATCATCATCCAGGTGGCCAAGCTTTATTACCTGGCCATCCTGAACTTCTCCAGGGAGAAACGGAAGGAACTTGCTTCCATCAGGAAGGAAGCCCGTGAGCTCAACAAGGAAGCCAAGGATCTGAAGAACAATGTTCACCTGACCATCCGGAAGATGAAGGAGGAGGAGATCGAATCCGGCCCGCATTATGTCCAGGTTCTCGACTACCTGAGGGAAACCACCAATGGCTTGTACTTTTTCATCCAGCCCCTCTTCAACCATGTCGACAATAACCATCCCCCGCTGAATGCGACACAGACGGAAGAACTCCTGAAGTTTAACGATAAGATGTCGGAGTATTTCAATTTTGCCCTGACCATCCTGAAGAAAAATTCGTTTGAACATCTGGATGAATTCAAGAAAATGCGGAATGACCTGGTCGATCTGACGCATGAACTGCGGAAAAAACAGGTCAAATCACTCAAAAAAGCAGGAAAGGGGACGAAAGTCACACTGATTTATCTCGACATCCTGTCCGAGTCGAAAAATATGCTCCTTTTTGTGACCAATGTCCTTGAGGCCCACCAGGAATTCATCAATATGGGCAAAAAGGAAATGCCTTCGAAAAAGGTACCCATCTGAAAATATCCCATCAAAAAAAGCCCCGGTCCTTCATGATGCAAGGTAACCGGGGCTTTTTTTTGGGAGGGTGATGAATGAGCCGGGTCAGACAGAGAATTTATACCCGACACCCTTTATGGTGCGGATGTAATCGTTTCCCAGTTTTTCACGAAGCTTGCGAATGTGAACATCGATGGTCCTGTCGCCCACGATGATATTGTCTCCCCAGACTTTACTCAAAGATCTCTTCCCGCGTAAAAACTTTTTCAGGCCTGGATATCAAAAGGTTAAGCAGTTCAAATTCTTTCTTGGGCAGGAACATTTCAGTGCCCCTGACAATGACCAGGTAACGTTCCTTGTCGATGATAATATCATCGATCTGTTTTGATGTGCCCTCCTTTTCGAGTTCCTTCGTGGCTTTTTTATATCGCTTCAGAAGGGCTTTAACCCGGCTGGTCAGCAATTTGGGCTTGATGGGCTTGGTGATATAGTCGTCCCCTCCGGCCTCAAATCCGGCGATCTGACTGTAATCTTCTCCCCTGGCCGTTAAAAAGGCGATGAGCACATTGTTCAGCCCGGGAATCTTCCGGATTTCTTCACAGGTTTCGATTCCGTCCATTCCCGGCATCATGACATCGAGAAGGATGAGCTGGGGTTCGTGTTTTTTCGCCAGTTCGATGGCATCGTTTCCATTGCCCGCACGAAGGATCTGGAATCCTTCCTTTTGCAGATTGTAACTCAGGAATTCAAGGATATCCTCCTCATCGTCAACGAGAAGAATTTTATACTTGCTGTAATCCATTTGCCATGTTTTAGGTAAGAGTCAAAATGGTGTATAAATATAAGACAAATGACATGAACTGGCCAATTATACTTTGACAGATTTATATGACAACACCTAAATGTTTTTCAAAATGATCAGGGGAATCTTTTTTTGAAACATTGGCCCTTCGGCTGCGCTCAGGGACCGGTAAAAATGAACTTACGTTATGTTTCAGCAGGTGGAATCAGCAGGCTGGTGAGGAGCCGCGCGCGGCTCCTCACCAGCCTGCTGATTCCATACCGATCCGGGAGAGATCCTCAAAGTCTACAGCAATTTCCACCTCGGCCTCAGTGGCGATGACCGTTCCATGGCTTTTGAAGTTGACCCGATGTTGTGGTATCGAACGGGGAAGGGTACAAAAACCTGCAGACCGACAACAGTTATAAAACGGGACTGGGCGTGACCATCCATCCCGTCCAGGACGTGACCCTGAGGGTATACTATGGTCAGATAAGCCTTCCGGCTAGCGATGTTCCGGCCGGAGGAGGTCGAAAACCGTTTTCACCGGAGTGAACGTTGCCAGGGGAAGATCCACGAAATAAGTGATCCACCCTGCCATGGATCCGTTCCATAATCCGGGCAGTTCAAGAGCCTTGATATCTTTCCCGCCAACTGACTTTTTGGAGATAAACCCGAGATCGGGGTCACGGAAACGGAAAAGGTCGAAGGGTTTATCCTGGTAATCACGGATATAGCACACCATATCCACCGGGTTAAAATGGGTGGAGAGTTTCAGGATATCCTCCTGACGGAGATCGGAAAGATCGACCTGCGACCGTTCGACGATCTGTTTACTGATTTTCCCTGACTTATCTTTAACCCAGAAGGGACCTCCGCCCGGTTCACCCACATTTTCCACCATGCCGCAGACACGCACGGGACGGTTGAGAAACCCGAATGCCTTTTGGTTAAAGGCCGCATCGGTCTCCCGTTCGAGCAACACGGCTTCATCGTTGGAGATCTGCCGGATAAACCGGACCACTTCACTTCTGAGCGGCTCGCCTGTCTCACCCTTCTCCATCCTCGTGAGGAAATCATGGATGGAACGGATGCGGTCGAGCAGGTAGCCCCCGAGGATCTTTTTGTATCTGACCTTAAACTGCCTCATTTCCTCAGGAGCGACATTGTCGATATTCCCAATGTAAACCACCGAACTTCGAGGTTTTGGAGATTTCCGAGCAAGGCCCCGTGACCGCCCGGACGAAAGACAAGGTTACCATCATGGTCCCTGAAGGGTTCGTTGTTGAGATCGACGGCAATGGTGTCGGTCGATGGCTCCTGCTCTGAAAATCCGACGATGAAATTGGTGCCACGGTTTTCAGCGTATTCCTCGCTGACATTTTTAGCACGTTTCTCAAATTCATCACGGTATGCGGGAGAAACGGTGAAATGCAGTCTGACCTCGTCCTCGTTGTCAGAAAGATAATCGAGGGTCTCTTCAAAATGTTCTTCGAAGGCGGTGCGCGAAATCTCGCCGTAGGAATGGAATTTCAGCAACCCTTTCGGCATCTCGCCGTAATTCAGCCCCTCTGTTCCAAGAAGGAGATGGAGTACGGGCTCATATTTATTTTCCTTCAGCATCAGGTCAAAGTCGAGGTGCTTTTCGGCGGCTTTCTTTTTCAAATCGAAGTAGAAGGGGTATTCCTGCAGGTTTTCAAAAAATTCACGTACGAGGGGATGGCTCTCCATGTAAACTTCTTCATTCCCCGGGTGATGCCTGAAATGGGTCCTGGCTTCGAAAAGTGTTTTGAACATTCGGGATGCGGCGCCCGAGGCCGGGATAAATTTCATCATGCTGAAGTCGGTCCGGTGATTATCGAAGATCGAGATCAGTTTTTCTTCTTCCTCCTTCTCCAGGGCATCAATTCCGTCACCGATGACGGCGGGATGCACCAGTTCGATGGTGGGTATCCCGTTGCGGAAATAGGCGATCTGTTTTTCAACCTCGCTGACTTTCACTCCCCTGTTCTCGATTTGACGGATATCCTTTTCATTAAACATATTGCGGGTTTTTGGTTTGTAAAGGAAACAAGGGGACCGAAAAAATTGTTTCAGACGTCAATGCCCGCGAGGTACTTCAGGGCGTGGTCTCTCCCGGCCCTGAAGGCTTTGATGTTCATCTCCACGATACCGGCGCCTTTCCGGGCAAAGACCGCACGGATTCCCCCGGTGAGTTTCTCTTCATCGATCCCGACATATGGACTGGCCGCACCGAGAATGACCATATTGGATGATTTGGCCGATCCGGTTTCACGGGCGATGTGATCCGCGTCGATCATCACATGGTGCGTTGTCTTTTTCACCTCATCGAGAATGGTCGATGTTTCGGGGTAGTCGGAAATATTGATGAAGGGAGTGGAATTGGTCACCAGCCAGCCCTGCGGCGACAGGTAAGGCAGGTAGCGAAGGGCTTCCATGGGTTCAACGGAAATGATAAGACCGGCTGTTCCGAGGGGAATGAGGTCGGAAGCAATGGGCTGATCCGACAGCCGGAGGTGGGACTGCACGGCCCCTCCCCTCTGGCTCATGCCGTGCACTTCGGCCTGTTTGAGGTAAAGGCCGTTATCGACAGCGGCCATGGCAATTGCAGCGGCGATAGACAATATGCCCTGTCCGCCCACTCCGGAAAGAATGATGTCTGATTTCACGATGTCAATGCGTTTTAGATTTTCGATCAGGGCACT
>CAVXNX010000008.1:0-55399 GCA_963763215.1 uncultured Bacteroidales bacterium | reverse complement strand
ATCGCCGTGATGATTTTCGGATCATTGGCCCTGAATGCTTCATCCCAGGATGGCAAGAGGGAAAGGCAAGGGGAACTTTCCCCTTCCCTCACCGTGGCGGGTAACACTATTCCGGTGATCAGCAAAGAACTGGCCGGTGAATTCGATACCCTGCTTGTCCAGGACAATGAGGGCCGCATCGAGCCGGTTAACACGCTGGCATCGGAGATCCTGAGGAAGGTGGTGCGAAAGGAAACCTACAAAGGACAATCGCCGGGGCAGGTCCTTCTCGGGATGATGGCCTTTCCTGCGGTGTGGCTGAAAGAACCCATGATCCATGTCGGCCATCCGGAAATCCGGAAGCAACTTGGTATTCAAGGGAATAATGCCACATTCATGGATTTTTTCACCGACTCGGGTACTTACCGTTTCAGACAGGAAGTGGAGGAGGCCTACCGGAAAAAACCCGCATACCGGACGCGGTACGACAATGAAATTATCCGGACCGATGAACGCCTGAACATCTGCAATATGATCTATTCCCGGGCCGCCCTGAGGATGTTCCCCCTCGCGGGTGATGCCACCAACACCTGGTATTCCCCGGTTTCCGGAAATGGCATGTTTGCCTCCGCCGATTCGGTATTCGTGAACCATGGCCTGGATTATCTTTCACTCGAAATGCAGAAATCGGAGTCGTCACACGATTGGGAGATCCCGCTATCCGTGGTCAGAACGATCAAAACATTCCAGGAGAAGAACGGAAGAGCCATCCTTCCGCCCGCCACTAAAATCAGGGCGGAGATCTTTTATAACCGTTCAAACCTCTTTATGCGCGTGATGAAGGTCTATATGATCGTTGGCTTCATCCTGCTCCTCCTCCAGTTTATCCACCTGTTCATCCCACGCTTAAAACTGAAGATATTCACGATTCCCGCTTTCATCCTCATCCTGGCCGCTTTTCTTGTCCATATGGCCGGGCTTGGCCTCAGGTGGTACATTGCCGGTCATGCGCCCTGGAGCAACGGTTATGAAGCTCTGACCTTTATTGCCTGGGCAACGGTTTTGTCGGGACTGATCTTTTCGCGGAAGTCGGGGATCACCCTGAGTGCCACGGCGATCCTGGCATCGCTCATCCTCATGGTTGCCCACCTGAGTTGGATGGATCCTCAGATCACCCAACTGGTGCCCGTTCTCAAGTCGTACTGGCTGGTCATCCATGTGGCCGACATCACGGCCAGTTACGGTTTTCTCGGACTGGGCGCCCTGCTGGCGGCGGTGAACCTTCTGGTTATGTCGTTCATGACCACGAAGAACTCGGCCAGGCTCCAACTCCAGGTCGGGCAGCTTACCCGGATCACTGAAATGACCCTGACGATCGGCCTGTTTATGCTGACCATCGGCACCTTCCTCGGCGGGGTTTGGGCCAATGAATCCTGGGGGCGTTACTGGGGCTGGGATCCGAAAGAGACATGGGCACTGACCACGGCCATTGTCTATGCGGTCATCCTGCATATCCGCCTGGTGCCCGGACTGAAAGGTCGACTGCTTTTCAATATTCTTGCCCTGGCCGGGTTCAGTTCCGTGGTGATGACCTATTTTGGGGTTAACTACTACCTCTCAGGGTTGCATTCGTATGCAAAGGGAGATTCCATGCCCGTGCCCCCCGTGATCTATTATTCCGTTCTGTCTGTCCTGGCCCTTTCCACCCTGGCTGTCTGGAACCAGGCCAGAACTCAATCAGGCGGAAGAATCCGGGGCACTGAACGAACGATCATCCGGATTCATGGTGTTTTGCCGGATGAAGGACAATTGACTCATAACTTTATATTTGCTGGTCCATGAAAGAGCGTTTCACCCTAAGGCAATACATTCGGATGGTTTTGGTCCTGAGTAAGGTAAGGATCACGGTTGCCGTTGCCCTGACCACCCTGACAGGATATGTCCTGGGAAAGGGGTCGTTCGACTGGGGATTTCTCCCTGTGGCTGCGGGAATTTTCATGCTGGCCTGCGGTTCATCGGTCATTAACCAGATCCAGGAATACCGGACCGATTCCCTGATGGACAGAACGCGGACATAGACCCCTTCCCACCGGGAAGATCAGCCCCATGCACGCTAAGCTCATTGCGCTGGCTGAAATTGCCGGCGGAGTGGTCATCCTCAGTGAGGCGGTGAACATTGAAGCCCTCATCCTCGGTCTTCTTGCGCTCGTGTGGTACAATGGGGTCTATACCCCAATGAAGAAAATGACCCCTCATGCCGTCATCCCGGGTTCGCTCATCGGGGCCATTCCGCCGCTTGCCGGCTGGGCGGGTTCGGGAGCCTCCCTGGCAGACCCCAGGGCATGGGCGATGGCCCTTTTCTTTTTCATCTGGCAGGTTCCCCATTTTTACCTCCTGGTGCTCAAGTACGGCCCCCAGTATGAACAAGCCGGGTTCCCGGCTCTCACGCACCGGCTTTCGAAAAAAGCCCTGCGGAGACTCATCCTGGTCTGGGTGATCTGCACGGCACTGGCGGCATTGTCGTTGTATCAGTTCGGCGTCATCCGGTCGGTGGTCAGCGTGTCTCTCCTGTTCCTTTCATCGATGTGGGTGATCACCCTTTTTGCCATCCCGGCCCTGAACGAATCGATAAACTTCAGACCTATCCGGTATTTCATGCGTTTTAACTATTATGTGCTGTTCGTGATCCTGGTGCTGAATGCCGATCATCTTTTCACGCATCTGCTGAATTAGATTCCCATTCTTTCTTATCGCGGGCATCCTCCTCCGGACGGGAAAAAACCGCCCTTTTCTTTTTGCAACCATGCTTGTAAATTGTTGATTAACAGTGGTGTTATCCCTTTGTCCAGCGAAGTGAAACTCCTAATCTGACATTTCAGGTCGAATATATTTAGAACTAATTTGGAACGAGTGGTGTTTATTCTCCTTGAAAGCTTTTCAAAACGGGCCGGTAGAGGTCATGCCTATTGATTTTTGATTTTGAGATTTGTAAATTTCACTAACAAAACCAAATAAAATGGGTCACTTAGTTGATGCTATCCGAACGTTCTTCCATACGATGTTCCCGTCGGCGTCAGCCGAAGCCGACAACATCAACAGTCTTTTTCTAAATTACCTTATCCTTGCCGGTGTCATCATGCTGGTGGTTGCTATCATGGTCATCCTGGGAGGGTATTTGTACCGGAAAAAAGTACGTCCCGAGGTTCCTCCCCAGACATTCGGAAACCGCCGGGCCGAACTCCTCTGGACCATCATCCCCTTTATCGCCGTCACGTTCTTTTTCGTCCTGACGATCAGATCGATGGAGGCGATCAACCAGACCTTACACCGAAGAACGGGATCCTGATATTGTCATCATTGCGCACCAATGGTGGTGGGACATGCGCTATCCAAAGGAGGGTGTGATCACTGCCAATGAACTGCATATACCTGTGGGAGAAAAACTGAGGATGCGCATTGAATCGGCCGATGTGATTCACAGCTGGTGGGTTCCGGCACTTGGCCGCAAGATGGATGCCATCCCCGGCAGGCTGAACTATTCCTGGATCGAAGCCGACACCACCGGCACGTACCCGGGGTCGTGCAATGAATTTTGCGGTACCGAGCATGCCTGGATGCTTATTAAAGTTATCGCCCAGACGCCCGATGATTATGCCGCCTGGATAAAAGCACAGCAAAAGGAGCCGCCTTTGCCACTGGAAGGTCCGGGCAGGGAAGGGGCACTCCTTTTCCAGCAAAAGACCTGCGCCAATTGCCATGCCATCGCCGGCACTCCTGCCAACGCCCATATCGGTCCTGACCTCAGTCATGTGGCAACACGGTTGACCCTCCTGAGCGGAATGATGCTGAATACCCCCGAAAATATGAAAAAATGGCTGACCGATCCGCAAAAGGTCAAAATGGGTGCCCATATGCCCGATTTCATGTTGTCTCAAAAAGAAATTAACGAACTTGAAACATACCTGGAGGGTCTAAAATGAAGCTAACTATTCCAATTCCCGAAGCCACCGAACCTTTGCCCAGCCTCCGCACCACGAACGGTTTTCTTCAATGGATATCATCGGTCGACCATAAACAGATTGGCATCATGTACCTCTGGACGGCCGTGTTTTTTTTCCTGGTCGGATTCACCGAGGCGCCCTGATGCGCATCCAGCTCGCGCGGCCCGAAAATACATTCCTTTCTCCCGAGGTCTACAATCAGATCTTTTCCATGCATGGCACAACGATGATCTTTATGGTGTTAACCCCCATGCTGATTGGGTTTGCCACCTATCTTCTTCCCCTGATGATCGGGGCCAATGAAATGGCCTTTCCCCGTCTCAATGCCTTCAGTTACTGGATGTTCCTCCTTGGGGGCATCATCCTGTATTTCAGTTTCCTTGCCGGGGGCGCTCCGAAAGTCGGCTGGTTCAGCTATGCTCCGCTAACCGAAAATAACTACAGCATTACGCCAGGGGTCGATTACTGGGCCATCAGCATCCTGCTGATGGGGATCGGGACCATCGGGGCGGCACTGAATTTCGTGATAACCACGCTCACCATGCGGGCAAAGGGCTTGTCATTCAACCGTCTTCCGCTTTTTGTCTGGATGGTCTTCGTAAATGCTTTCCTGATCCTTGGGGCTTTTCCCGTCCTCAACGCCGGGGTGGCCATGCTCCTGATCGACCGGACGATGAATGCGCATTTCTTTACCACCGGAACCGGTGGCAGCGCCATCATGTGGCAGCACCTGTTCTGGACCTTCGGCCATCCCGAAGTCTATATCCTTGCCCTTCCGGCTTTTGGAATTGTTTCCGAGGTGATCCCCGTGTTTTCCCGTAAGCCGATCTTCGGTTATGGTTTCGTCGCTGCCTCCACAGTGGCCATCACGCTTCTTTCATTCGGGGTATGGGCCCATCACATGTTCGCCGTCGGTCTCGGCATTCCCTTCAATGCCTTCTTTGCCGCTACCAGCATGCTCATCGCCGTGCCCACAGGTATAAAGATCTTTAACTGGGCGGCCACGATGTGGGGAGGCTCGGTGAGGTTCACCACATCGATGCTGTTTGCACTTGCCCTGTTGATTGATTTCACCCTCGGCGGACTCAGCGGCGTCGGTTTTTCCATCGTACCTGTCGACTGGAGACTCACCGATACCTATTTCGTTGTGGCCCATATCCATTATGTCTTTATCGGGGCCTCTCTCACCGGGGGATTTGCCGGCGCCTACTACTGGTTCCCGAAGATCACCGGCAGGATGCTGTCGGAGAAGATCGGCAAATGGCATTTCTGGCTCTTTTTCATTGGCTTTAACGGGACGTTTTTTGTCTTTCATTTCCTCGGACTCCTCGGCATGCCCCGTCGCGTATACACCTATCCCGATCTTCCCTACCTCGGCAAGGTCAATCTCTTCTCAACCTTGATGCTGATCGTATTCGCCGCCTCATTCTTCCTCTTCCTCTTCAATATTTTCTGGAGCCTCCGGAAAGGTAAGAAAGCCGGTGACAATCCATGGGGCGCCTGGAACCTCGAATGGCTGACCTCCTCGCCGCCGGCTTTAAAAAATTTCGAAGCTGTGCCGCTTATCCGCAGCCGGCGTCCGATCTGGGACCTTGAACATCCAGATAACCCCGACTGGAAAGCCCGTGAATCAAAAAAGGAGGACAGAAAATGAAAAGTAAACTGATGATGAAATTTTTTATCGCGTCCGAGACGTTTTTCTTTATTGCACTCATTATTTCCTATGTGGTTTACAGCAGACCCGGCGGAACACTTTCCTCCACGGCCCGTTACCTCGACATCACCAAGACGGGGATCTTCAGCATCCTGCTCTTTTCGAGCAGCGCAACCATTATCATGGCTGAATCACGCATGAAAAAGGGAAATCGGAATGCCTCCCGCTGGTGGCTCCTGGCAACCGTCATCCTCGGACTGATCTTCCTGATCGGACAGGGCACGGAATATTACCACCTTTACAGTGAAAATGTTACCGTGAGCAGGGATGTTTTCGGATCCGCCTTTTTCACCCTGACGGGTTTCCACGGACTGCACGTCCTGATCGGTCTTACCGTACTGTCGTCCATCACCTATATGATCTTTTCCGGAAAATTTACCGCCCTCGAATCCTCCGCCCTGGACACGGCATCGGTTTACTGGCATTTTGTCGACGGGGTATGGGTGGTTGTCTTTAGCGTCGTCTATATAGGATCCATATTATGATCATACTCCAACATATCGTTACCGACTGGGTTTTAAATGTGCCCGCCCTGATCATCACGGCTTTACTGATTGCTTTTCAGCTGATCACAAGCCGTTTCAGGCTGAAGTCCAACAGTTATCTCTTTTATGCCGGTGTCCTCCTTTTCCTGCTGATGGCCGTCTCCCCGGTCGATTATCTCGGGACGTCCTATCTGTTCAGCGCACACATGGTCCAGCATATCTTTTTCCTGCTGATCATTCCCCCTCTACTCCTGGCCGGCACCGATCCTGACTTCCTGGAAAGAGTATTGCGTTCCCCGGGCAGATCAGCCACAGGGAAAGTCCTTTTTTATCCCCTGGTGTCCTGGCTGCTGGGCATCGGGTCGATGTGGATCTGGCATATCCCGGTCATCTTTGAAGCGATGAAGCATTCACCGACCCTGATGATCCTGGAGATGGTATCGTTGCTTGTCCTGGGATACATCTTCATCTGGCCGGTTTATTCCCCGGTGCGCTTCATGCGGCTGGGTCCCCTGGAAAGCGCCCTCTACCTTTTCTCCGCCTGCGTGGGCTGTACTGTTCTCGGGATCTTCATCACCTTCGCGCCGGCCGGAATGTATACCGCATTTTTCACAGGGGCCGACCCCGTGGTACGGGGGATGATCGTCCAGGACTGGGGCATCACCAGCAGTATCGATCAGCAGGTTGCCGGACTGATCATGTGGGTGCCGGCGTGTATCATTTATGTCACCAACATTTTGATCACCCTGGGACGGTGGTATATGAAAGGTGCCGAGGCCGGACTGGAATAAACCTGAAACGAAAACGCTTTAACCACATCAATTATGGATATTAACGAACTCATGAAGCATCAGGATGAATACCCGCTCTCGCCGGCTGATCCTGATGAGATTCCCGAGCCGACATTCTGGCCGATCTTCCTGGCTTTTGGCGTTCTCCTGTTGTTTTGGGGCCTCATCACCTCATTTATCATGACGGCTGTCGGGATTGTCATCGTCGGGTTCTCGGTTTCAGGCTGGGTGAGCGACCTTAATCACAGCTGACAATACACTATAGATATGAATCGACGCTCTTTTTTAATCAAGATCCTTTTGGGAGTCAGCGGGCTGGCTGCGGTACTCGTGGCTATACCCATCGTCGGAGCCTTACTGGAACCCCTGCTTCGAAAAAAAGTCATCGCCTGGAGAGATGTCGGATCTGTCAATGATTTCACCATTGGGAAGACCGTCCTGGTGAAATACCACGACGCCTCCATTCTTCCCTGGACGGGTGCGACATCGAAGACGGCCGCATGGCTCAGAAGGGTCAGCGAGGATCATTTTGAAGCTTTTTCCGTGAACTGCACTCACCTGGGATGCCCGGTGCGATGGGTGGCCGATGCCGAGCTCTTTCTGTGTCCCTGCCATGGCGGAGTGTATGGGAAAGACGGGTCAAAAAAAGCCGGTCCCCCTCCCTATGGGTTGCGGAAATATCCCGTGAGAATTGCCCATGGAAAAGTGCAGGTGGAAACCAGCCCGATTCCGATCACAAACCTCTAAGACAGCACAAACATGAAAGGACTACGAAAATTCTGGACATGGCTTGACGACAGGGCAGGGATTTCCGATGCCCTGGCCCCGTTATTTGATCACCCCGTTCCGCCGAACGCCAAATGGATGTACGTTTTCGGCAGCGGGACCCTGTTCATGTTCATTGTCCAGGTGGTTACCGGTGTCGGATTGGCGCTGATCTATCAGCCCACTTCCGAAACCGCCTACCAGTCGCTGAGATACATCACCAATGAGGCCCCCCTGGGAAATATCCTGCGGGGCATCCATTTTTTTGCAGCTTCAGCCATGATCTTCCTCATCGGGATTCATATGATCCGGGTCTACCTGACCGCTTCGTTTAAATACCCCCGGGAGATGAGCTGGATATCCGGACTGTTCCTCCTGCTCCTGACCCTGGCGATGGGCTTTACCGGCCAGTTGTTGCGGTGGGACAGCAACGGCGTATGGTCGGCCATTGTGGGTGCAGAACAGGCCGGAAGGATCCCGCTGATCGGAACGACGCTCGCCCGCCTTTTCCTCGGGGGAGATACCCTGGGCGGAGCCACCCTGAGCCGTTTTTTTGCCTTTCATGTCTTCCTGGTGCCGGCACTGATTTTTGCCCTTCTCGGCCTTCATCTCTACCTGGTCATCAAAAATGGCATTTCTGAACCTCCCGTCGCCGGTAAACTGGTGAAACGCGGCAAATACCGTGAAGAATATGAGGAGCTGCTCAGGAAGGAAGGTGTTCCCTTCTGGCCCAATGCCGCCTGGCGTGATGCCCTTTTTGCGATCATTGTCATTTTCATCGTTTTTGCCTTCGCCATCTTTTCCGGACCCCCGAAAATCGGCGCCCCGCCTGATCCTTCGAATATCCAGTCCACTCCCCGTCCCGACTGGTACTTCCTCTGGGTTTTCGCCGTGTTTGCCCTCATGCCCCCGCAGATCGAATCGTTCGTGATCGCCTTTGCCCCGGTGGTGATCGGGATCTTCCTTCTTTTTGTTCCTGTTATTTTCAATGAAGGCGAGCGGAGCCCCCTTCGCCGGCCCTGGGCGATCGCCGTTGTCCTGGCCATCGTGACTTCGGTGGGTGTATTCTGGTATGAAGGGACGAAATCACCCTGGTCACCGCGATTCAGCGCCAAACCGCTGACCGCTTCCGATATCGGCAATGTCCCACCGGCAGCCGCCAGGGGTGCAGATCTGTTCTATTCGAAAGCCTGCCTGTATTGTCATAAGATCGGGGAAAAAGGCGGACTGAGGGGACCGGAGCTGACCCATGTAGCCGAGCGTCTCACCCCTGAGGAACTTACCATCCGTATCGTCAACGGGGGAGGGAACATGCCGCCTTTCGGCCCCATGCTGAGCGACACAGGAACTGGATGATCTGGTCAGCTTCCTGGAGACCCGGAAACTCAAGAAAGATTAGGCTTCATCGATCCCAGTTCATGGTGCGCCGCACAGCATCCTGCCACCTGTCGATGAGTTGTGCGGCTTTATCTCCTCATCCATCCCGGGTTCGAAAATCCTGTCGTTATGCCGGAGAGACCGGAGTTCGGCAGTATTCTGCCAGAAACCCGATGACAGACCGGCCAGGTAGGCGGCCCCAAGAGCCGTTGTTTCCACGCTGTGGGGCCTGACCACCGGGATCCCGAGGATATCGGCCTGGAATTGCATTAACAGGTCGTTGGCGGCAGCCCCGCCATCGACCCTCAGTTCACTTACCTTCATCCCCGAATCACGTTCCATCGCCCGGATGACATCCATCACCTGGAAGGCAATGCCCTCAAGGGCGGCCCGCGCGATATGCCCTGCAGTGGTGCCGCGGTCCAGGCCGGCGATGATGCCGCGGGCATACTGGTCCCAATGCGGTGCCCCCAGTCCGGTGAAGGCCGGGACAAAAAAGACCCCGCCATTGTTTTCCTCACTGGCCGCCAACGCTTCGATGTCGGCAGAATTCCGGATCAGGTGAAGTCCGTCGCGAAGCCATTGAACCACCGCCCCCGCATTGAAGATACTTCCTTCCAGGACATAGGTGGTCTCGTTTCCGAGCTGCCAGCCGACCGATGTAATGAGCTTATTCTGTGAGAAATACGGCTCAGATCCGGTATTCTTGAGGATAAAGCATCCCGTGCCGAAGGTGCTCTTCACCATGCCTTCCGAGAGGCATAGCTGACCGAAGAGAGCCGATTGCTGGTCCCCGGCAATGCCACCGACCATGATTTCAGCCCCGAAGATCTCCGGTGAAATCGCTCCTGCCCTGGCTCCTGAGGCATTGATCTCCGGCAGCATGGAAGGGGGAATGCCGAAAAGATCCAGGAGGTCTTCATCCCATTGGAGGGTATTGATATTGAACAGCATCGTCCGGCTTGCATTGGAAGGATCCGTGATATGGTGCCGCCCCCCGGTCAGCTTCCACATCAGCCACGAGTCGACCGTGCCGAAGGCCAGGTATCCCTTCATGGCTTTTTTCCTGGCGTCATCGACATGGTCGAGGATCCATTTCACCTTCGAGGCGCTAAAGTAAGCATCGGTCACCAGTCCGGTCTTTTCCATGATCATGGAACTGTACCCCTGTTCTTTTAACCTGTCACAAAAGGCAGAGGTGCGCCGGTCCTGCCAGACGATCGCATTGTAAACCGGAACTCCCGTTCGGCGGTCCCAAACAAGAACCGTTTCCCGCTGGTTGGTTATGCCGAGACCCGCCACCGCCCGCCCCGGAATGTTCGCATCAGCCAGGGCTTCCCGTGCCACGGCCATCTGCGATGACCAGATGTCGTTGGGATTATGCTCAACCCATCCGGGCCGGGGGAAAATCTGTGGAAACTCCCGCTGGGCCACCGAGACGATCCTGCCGGCCCTGTCGAAAAGGAGAGCCCGTGAACTTGTTGTGCCCTGGTCGAGAGCGAGGATAAATTGTTCCATTCGAGGGTTACTTTTGATTCCGGAATCCCTTTATTTACAAAGGATGGCTCTGTTTTTCAGTATATAAAAGGGACGAGTCGCCCGGTTGTTTTCATGTGTCTGGTATATTCCGGAATGTACCGGTTCAGGAAAACTTCTTCCCACACCATCCTCATGATCCGTCATACAAAGTTGCTTTTTTTGCCGGGAAATGACAATACCGGCGAGGGCTTTTCTGTGAGAAGCCCTTGTGGGGAGCAAAGGGAAGTAAAATGGAATGAATTTTGGGCGGAAACTCCGAATCTTTTCTGTAAACCCTCAAATCCTTTTTACCATGCCTGTCCTTAAAAGCATCAATCCATACAACCAGAAGCTGCTGGAAGAATTCCGGGAAATCAGCGATGATGAACTGACGCAAAAGATCCGTCTTTCGTCTGAGACGTTTCATGCGTTCCGGAAAACCTCCTTCGGTGAGCGCGGTGAAAAAATGAAGAAAGCGGCCACCATCCTCAGGGATGAAGCCAGATCATTTGCCGAAACCATGACCCGGGAAATGGGAAAACCCATCCGTGAATCCCTGGCAGAAGTTCAAAAATGTGCCTGGGTATGTGATTTTTATGCGGAAAATGCGGAAAAATTTCTACAAAATGAGAGTGTCGGTACCGATGCTGACCAAAGTTATGTCAAATACAATCCCCTTGGGCCCATTCTGGCAGTCATGCCATGGAATTTCCCGTTCTGGCAGGTCTTCCGTTTTGCGGCCCCGAACCTGATGGCCGGCAACACCGCCCTTTTAAAGCATGCCTCCAATGTCCAGCGCTGCGCCATTTCGATCGAGGATCTGTTTTCGCGTGCTGGTTTTGATCCCGGGGTTTTCCAGACCCTCGTCATCGGTTCCGGCAGGGTGCGACAGGTCATCGCGCATCCCGGTGTGAGGGGAGTGACCCTGACCGGCAGCGAGCATGCGGGTTCAGAGGTCGCCTCCCAGGCCGGTAAGCTCATCAAGAAGTCGGTTCTCGAGCTGGGCGGTAATAATGCTTTCGTTGTGCTCGACGATGCCGACCTCGACCTTGCCCTCGAAACGGGTGTGAAGGCACGGCTGCAAAATGCCGGACAGAGTTGTATCGCGGCCAAGCGTTTCATTCTTGAAAAGGCAATTGCCGGAAAATTTATTCCGCTCCTGAACGACCGGATCAAAAACCTGAAAACGGGAAACCCGATGAAGGAAGAAACCGACCTGGGCCCCTTATCTTCCGTTGCCCAGGCAGAAGGTGTTTACGACCAGGTCATTCATTCCATTTCAAAGGGAGCCATGCTCCTGACCGGAGGGAAACGCGATGAGGCATTTTTCGAGCCGACGATCCTTCTTGATGTCATGCCCGGAATGCCGGTTTTTGATCAGGAAGTGTTCGGACCGGTCTTTTCCGTCATCCTGGCCGATGACATCCGTGATGCACTGGAAATTTCCAATAATTCAACATTCGGACTCGGCGTGAATATGTTTACCAGATCCCGGGAGAAGGCACAATATTTTATTGATCATGCTGAGGAAGGGGCTGTCTTTGTGAACGATATGGTCAAATCCGATCCGCGTCTTCCCTTCGGGGGAGTAAAAAATTCAGGCTTTGGGCGCGAACTTTCCGTCCAGGGGATCAGGGAATTTATGAATGTCAAAACGGTGTATGTCAAAGGATTGGAAGTTTGACGGCGTCCAGGTGCCGGTCATCCGGGAAGCTTTTTGATGAGTTCCCGGGCATTCGCCGGGGCATAGCCGTGCATGTCATTGTTGAAATAGGCGAAAACGGTTGGAGATGAACCTTTCTTCATGGCTGTGGCCCATTCGTCGAGTTCATCGTCACTGTAATTGTAGTCATACCATTTTCCCTTCTTATTTTCTCCATGGAACCTGAAATAGGCCAGTTTGCCGGTCGTCGTCACCTTCTTCAGTTTACTGTCGGGGCAAGAGACGATACAAAATCCGGTTCCGGATTTATCCAGGATGCTGAGCACGTCTCCGTCGAGCCAGGATTCATGTCTGAATTCAATGCAATTCAGGACATTCCCGGAAAGCAGGCCGCAGAATCCCTTCAGCTTTTCATCATCCCGGTGCAGATTCCCGGGCAATTGCCAAAGCACGCAACCCAGTTTGCTTTTCAGGCTGAAGGCGGTATCGTAAAAAGTCTTCACCGAGTCCTTCAGGTCGCTGTCCATTTTCAGCTTTTTCATATGGGTGGTGTACCGGCTGCCCTTGAGGGTAAACCGAAAGCCCCGTGGAGTCTGACTTTTCCATTCACCGAGCGTTTTTTTCTCCGGAAGTTTATAGAAAGAATTGTTGATTTCGACGCTCGGGAACTGATCGGCATAAAAAGGGAGCCATTCTTTTTCACTGAGGTTTTCGGGATAGAATTTCCCTTTCCAGCTTTTGTAATGGAATCCAGAACATCCGGTGAAGTACTTCTTTTCGGACATCGAGGGAAGAACATTTAAAGGAGGGCATTTGAAAAGTATCGGTTTTTCCGAACTTTTCAAATACCCTCCTGATCATTTAAACCAATTCGGACCGAAGGATGGCGGCCATCTTGGAACTCCCGGCGGGGAATTCTTCATCCCGGGTCATCAGGACCTCGCCGCCGTTCAGAATGGTATGGATGATGGCGAAGTTGACAAGTTCCTCATGATTCCTGGCATTTTCAGGGTTGGTGTCAACCAGGTACCGTTCCTTGTCGAAGGTTCCCCATATCTCGGCGCCTTCCCTGACAAACAGGGTATCGATATTCTTGAAATACGCCGAAGAAATGATCTCACTCGGGAACGTCGTGGTTTTCCGGGTTCCTGCCAGTTTCTGGTATCGCTTCAGCCGAGTGGCACGCAGGCGGTTGGATTCGGTTTCTGCGATTTTGCAGGCTCTGGTGTGCAACTTGTCGACCGACACACTGTCGGGTTCAATATCGATAAATTCGCTGGTGATGGCGGGATATGCACTGGCTTCCTGGTAAACCGGAACGAGATGGCCAAGGCCGGCAACGACCATGGGGATCTGCCGTTCTTTCAGGATGGAAAGAAGGCCTTTATCGACTTCGTGAAAATACCGCAGAAGATTTTTCCGGTCCTGATCCTTCATGATCCCGTGACCGTGAAACAGGAGCGTTTCTTTCCGGTCGCCGCTGTGGGACTGGATACTTTTCTCAGGGACATCGAATTTGAGGGTGTCTTCAAGAGAGGAGGGCACCAGGTCACGGATGTCAATCTCCTCACAATCAAAACGGGAGCAATGGTAAAGTTTCACGCCTGCTTTGCTGAGCGTGAGGAGGAAAAACTTACCGTCTTTGTCGATCATTGATAACAGTGGCTTGAGATAAAATTTCTGACCGGCATAGGTCACCACATCCGGTTCCTGCGGAAGTGTATATTTTTCAAAGAAATCGTCGGAGGCAAAAATAGCCAGACCTTTTCGCTGATGTCTCCAGAAGGAAGAATCGTCGATGAGTTCCCTGACCGGCTGGGTGATTTTTTCGATGTCATTTTTATTCTTGCCCTTTCTGGCCAGCTGGTTCGAAATGGATTTCAAAGCACTCTTCAGTGCCAGAGAATCCTGTTTCTCATTGACTTCCTGTCCGTGTGAATGGGTCGGAATGCAGACAGAGATCAGATTTTCTTCCTCTTTTCTGGCTAGTTCCATGAACTGTTCTTTTCTGATAATTTCCATCTTCTGTGGTTTTTATGTTAAAAATGAACATAGCGGTACCCGCCGGCTGGACATGAAGAAATTTGCCAATGTTCGGCCGGGGGAATATAAACGAAAAAATAATTAAACGATCTTTCTTTGACCATTGCGCGCAGTGTGTAATCATCCGTCTCCGGCCCGGGGTGAGAGGTGCTGATGGCGATGCCGGTTATCCTGTTGTATAACGTCTGGGTTTACATTTTGTTAACCCCTGAAAGTGGGTCATTCAGAATGAAACTTTGCCGCGTCGGGTGGTGAAAAAACATCCTGTAATCCCTGTGGGCACTGCGGTACGCTGTGATGATAAAATATTAGGCCCGAACGTTTTACACGAATGACAATTTATAAAAAAAAGGACAAATAAAAAATGAGTGAATGGTTTTTTTTCAGGCAGGATGGATGCGGATCCGGACAGGAATGAATGGCCGTGTTTATGCGGGGATTGAACCCATCCCGGCTCTTTGGCAGTGAAAAATCGCGCATATCGCCGAGGATGGGCCGGAAATCATGGGGAGTACCCGATGAGATCTTCACCCCGGGACAATCATCGGAGACATTTCGTCCCGAATACAAGGTGAACCGGGTTAATCCACGGATCGCCTGCCGGTTACCTGGTTATCACAAAAGGGAGTGAAACAATAAGTTATAAAATGATACTGACGGCCGGTTGAAAATGTCTTTTACGGCACGTTCTTGAGGAGGACCAGCGACCGGCCCTGGATTTCATAAACATCCAGAATATCCTCTTCGCCCGTAGGCTGCTGATCCAGTGATGTATCGATCAGGACTTCCCATTCATTGGTCACGTCGAGGTGGGGGAGGGAAAAGGAGAGGGGTTCCCAGTAGCTGTTGACCATGAGCAGCAGGATATCATCCTTGATCACCTCGCCTTTCTCATCCATCTCGGTCATCAGCTCACCGTTCAGCAACATGCCAAGGCAGCGGATGAAACTGGTGTTCAGCTCATCCTCGGTCATATCGTTGCCATCGGTGTTCAACCACCGGATATCCCTGACTTCCTTGCCGAAAATTTTACGTCCCTTGAAATAGCGCCGTTTATGGGTCACCGGCTGGGACTTCCTGATCTCGATGATTTGACTCGTAAATTCAAAGAGGTTTTTCTGTATTTTGTTCCAGTTCCAGTCGAACCAGGTCAGTTCGTTGTCCTGGCAGTAGGCATTATTGTTCCCGTTCTGGGTTCTGCCATATTCATCGCCATGGCTGAGCATCGGCACCCCCTGGCTGAACATCAGTGTGGCGAGGAAGCTGCGTTTTCGCTGTTCGCGTAGTTTGATGATCTTCTTGTCGTCGGTGGGCCCTTCTGCACCGGAATTCCAGCTGATATTATGGTTTTCCCCGTCGTTGTTGTTTTCCTTGTTGGCCTCATTGTGTTTCTCATTATAACTCACCAGGTCGTGGAGGGTGAAGCCATCATGGCAGGTGACGAAATTGATGCTGGCGGAAGGAAGTTTGCCGTTGTCTTTGTAGAGATCGCTGCTTCCACTGAGGCGGTAGGCGAGTTCCATGACCTGGCTCTCATCCCCGCGCCAGAATTTCCGGACACTGTCGCGGTATTTCCCGTTCCATTCAGCCCATAATACCGGGAAGTTGCCGACCTGGTATCCGCCTTCGCCCAGGTCCCAGGGTTCGGCGATCAGTTTAAGCTGTGAAATGACCGGATCCTGGTGGATGGTATCCAGGAAGGTAGACAGTTTTCCGACATCGTACAATCCACGGGCCAGCGTGGAGGCAAGATCGAAACGGAAACCGTCAACCTTCATCTCAAGAGCCCAGTACCGCAGGCTGTCCATAACCAGCTGAAGCGTTCGTGAACTCAACAGGTTCAGCGTATTTCCAGTACCGGTGTAATCGACATAATACCTGGGGTTTTTTGAATCGAGGCGATAGTAGTTCTGATTGTCAATTCCTCTGAAACACAGGGTGGGGCCCAACATGTCGCCCTCCCCCGTATGGTTGTAAACGACGTCGAGGATGACTTCGATCCCGGCCCGGTGAAAGGCTTTCACCATTTCCTTGAATTCATTTACCTGGCCCCCGCAATCCCCGCTCAGACTGTACTGGGCATGCGGGGCGAAATAACCGATCGAGTTGTAACCCCAGTAATTGACCAGATCGTTATCGAGGAGAAACTTATTGTGGACAAAATGATGAACGGGCATCAGCTCCACCGCTGTGACCCCCAGCTTCTGGAAATAACCGATAACGGCCGGCGAAGCAAGAGCCTTGAAAGTGCCCCGCTCATTTTCCGGAATATCGGGATGACGGGCGGTGAAACCCTTTACATGGAGCTCGTAAATGATCGAATTGTGCATCAGGGTGTCGGGCCGTTCAACCCCTTCCCAGTCAAAGCCGGGATCCACGACGAGGCATTTATTGACTTCATCGGCACTGTCGCGCGAATCTTTCCTGACATCCGGTTTTTTGGCCTTCGGATCCTGGACATAACCGAACATCTTGTCGGTGATATTGGTCGGTCCGCAAATGGCTTTGGCATAAGGGTCGAGCAGCAGTTTTTGTGAATTGAACCGCTGGCCTTCAGCAGGACGGTATTTCCCGAATACACGGTAGGCATAAGCCTGGCCCGGTTTGATGCCGGGCAGGTAAATATGCCAGACATGATCGGTATTCTCCATGACCTGGATCTGGGTATATTCCTTCTTGTCGCCGGGACCGTGAAATAAACAAAGCTTTACCCCCAGGGCATTTTCACTGAAAAGGGCAAAGTTTACCCCTTGGCCGTCAAAATTCGCTCCCAGGGGATAAGGTTTACCCGGCCAAACGGGTCCGGTATATTTTTCCATAAGCGCCATATTGTTTTTTGTGTTAGTCAGGCTGTTATTCCCGTGCGTCGCCATCAAAACAAATCCGCTCGATTTTTGAACGTTTCTGAGGCACACATGTTTAATCTATGTATTGTCAGGGAGATATTACTGAAGGTTAACAAGGACCGTGAATAATTGTTTTTTTTCCGGGATGCCGGGAAATAGGAATTACAGCATGGAACTTCAGCCGGCTTTCATCTTTCGTTCCCGAAGTAATGATGTTTCCCGCTTCCAAAATTCGTTGAATTCTTCTTTGAATATGAGCATTCGAAAAGCAGTCGGAGCAAATTATATATCCAGTCAGTGTGAATTCAGTCTGTGGGCCCCCTTTGCCCGGGAAGCCTGGCTGGAAATGCCCGGACCGGATCAATCCCGTTTTCCGTTGAATCCGGGTGAATATGGCTATTGGAGCCTGTCACTTCAAAATGTAAAACCGGGAACCCGGTATTTTTTCAATATTGACCAGACCGGTCCCCGGCCCGATCCGGCTTCCAAATACCAGCCCGACGGCGTTCACGGCCCTTCATGCCGTGATCAGTCCTGACGATTTCAGCTGGAACGACGGGAACTGGAAGAACAGGCCCCTCACAGAGTATATCACCTATGAACTCCATACGGGAACCTTCACCCCTGAAGGAACCTTTGATGGCATCATCTCCCGGCTCGATTACCTTGCCGACCTGGGGATCACCGCGGTTGAACTGATGCCGGTCGCCGCATTTCCCGGGGAAAGGAACTGGGGCTATGACGGTGTTTATCCGTTTGCCGTCCAGGCTTCATACGGCGGGCCTTTCGGGCTGATGAAACTCGTGGATGCCTGTCATACAAGGGGCCTGGCGGTCATCCTGGATGTGGTTTACAACCACCTCGGGCCCGAAGGCAACTACCTCGAACATTTCGGCCCGTACTTCACCTCCAGGTACAGCACCCCCTGGGGGAAGGCCGTCAATTTTGATGACCGTTACAGTGACGGACTCAGGAATTACGTCGTTCAGAATGCCCTGATGTGGTTCAGGGATTTTCATATCGATGCCTTGCGGCTCGATGCCATCCATGCCATCTTTGATTTCAGTGCCCGGCATATCATGCAGGAACTTTCCGAAGAAACTGCCAGTGTTCCGGGATGAAACCGGCCGTGCCTGCTACCTGATTGCCGAATCGGACCTGAACAATACCCGGTATATCACCCCGGTGGAAAAAGGGGGATACGGTCTCGATGCCCAATGGAGTGATGATTTTCATCATGCCGCTCCATGCCCTGGTGACAGGAGAAAGGGATGGATATTATGCCGATTTCGGAGAACTTCCCGCCCTGGCCAAAGCATTTTCCTCAGCTTTCGTTTACGACGGGATCTATTCCGGATACCGGAAAAGAACCTATGGAAGCAGCACGCAGGCAAACAGTGCCGGCCAGTTCGTGGTATGTTCCCAGAACCATGACCAGGTCGGCAACAGGAAATCGGGCGACAGGATGACCGCCCTGGTTGACTTTCGAGACACTGAAACTGGTGGCCGGCAACCGTCATGACCAGCCCTTTTCTTCCCCTGCTATTCATGGGAGAAGAATACGGCGAGCCGAACCCTTTCCTGTATTTTGTCGATCATAACGATCCTGAGCTCAACCGGCTCGTCAGGGAGGGGCGCCGGAAAGAGTTTTCCGGCTTTTACGGCGATGACGGGTCAGAAGTGCCGGATCCCGTCCGATGAAAAAACGTTCCTCGATTCGAAATTGAGCTGGAAAACGAAGCAGGATGAACAATCGGCCACCCTTTTCAATTTCTATAAAACGCTGATCTCCCTCCGGAAACATCATCCTGTCCTTTCCATGCCCGACAAGGAAAATGTGAAAACGCAGATCGAAGGACCGGTCCTGATGGTCGGTCGACAGAAAGGACGAAAGCCATCTCTGGTGTGTTTTCCATTTCGGACCGGATAAACAGGGCATTTCCCTGCCGTCATCCGAAGACCTTTCTTTCGGGAGGTTGCTCGATTCTTCGGCGGTTAAATGGCTCGGACCCGGGAACAGCCTGCCCCGCCAGGGTGAAGGGAGGGCAGAAGTTTGAAATCCAGCCAAAATCAGTGATCATCTTTTCAACATAAGCATTATGAATGGGAAACAACGAGTTATTATTGAAAATGTCCGTCCGCGGGTTAACTGCGGTAAATTTCCGGTGAAACGCGTCGTCAACGAAAAGGTCAGCGTCAAGGCCGATATCTATTGCGACGGCCACGATGAACTCAGCGCTGAACTCCTTTACCGGCGTGTCAGTGAGAAAGAATGGTCGTCGGTGCCGCTCGAGCATGTTGAAAATGATGTCTGGAAGGGGTTTTTTGTCATCGTCACCCAGGAAGATTACCTGTACACGGTCCGGGCCTGGATCGGCCGTTTTAAATCGTGGTACCGCGACATTCAGAAACGGATCGAAGCCGATACCGATTATGAGATCGATCTGCTTACGGGTGCAGCGCTCATCGACGAAGTGCTTCATGGTGACCAGGTGCTGATCAGCGAGGACCGGGAATTTCTCACGCTGACAGTGAAGCCTTTCGCTCGAAGGTGCTTTCAAAGGTGGAAAAGACGGAAAGTATTCTCAGCGGCCAGCTGATACCTGGTCATGCAAAATTACCCCGTGCGCAAATCCATTACCCATGTACGATCTCGAACTGCGCGTTGTGGTCGACCGGCCCAGGGCCGGTTTCAGCGCCTGGTATGAAATGTTTCCGAGGTCCGCACAGGAAGGCAGCCTCGAATATGCCTCTTCAACGATGTGATCGATCGCCTGCCGTATGTGGCCGATCTGGGGTTCGATGTTCTCTACCTTCCCCCGGTGCATCCCATCGGAAAAACCAAACGCAAAGGACCCAACAACAATGTGAAGTCCGCACCCGGCGATCCGGGTTCACCCTGGGCCATCGGCAGCAGCGACGGCGGACATAAATCCCTGCATCCACGGCTGGGAACCTTCGACGATTTCCAGAACCTCGTCCGCAAAGCCCGTGAACTGAACATCGAAATCGCCCTCGATATTGCCTTCCAGTGCTCTCCTGATCATCCTTATGTGAAAGAGCACCCGCAGTGGTTCCGAAAACGTCCTGATGGCACCATCCAGTATGCCGAAAATCCCCCCGAAGAAATACGAGGATATCTACCCCCTTGATTTTGAAACCGATGACTGGCAGGCGATGTGGGATGAGCTGAAAAGCATCTTCCTCTTCTGGATCGAAAAAGGGATCCAGATTTTCAGGGTGGATAATCCGCATACCAAATCCATCAATTTCTGGGGTTGGGTGATCGGTGAAATACGACGAGACCACCCCGGATGTCATTTTCCTGGCCGAAGCATTCACCCGGCCCAAGGTGATGTACCAGCTGGCCAAACAGGGCTTCACCCAGTCGTATACCTATTTTACCTGGCGAAATACCAAGGAAGAACTCACCCGCTACATGGAAAAACTGACCACATACCGAGGTGGGCGAATTTTTCAGGCCCAACCTGTGGCCCAACACGCCCGACATCCTGCCGGAATACCTCCAGGTAAGCGGCAGGGCCGGCTTCATCATCCGGCTCGTTCTCGCGGCCACACTGAGTTCGAACTACGGGATTTACGGTCCGGCCTTTGAACTGATGGAGAACAAACCTCTTTGCCCGGATCTGAAGAATACCTCGATTCGGAAAAATATGAAGTGAAAAACTGGAATATCAACGATAAAAACAGCCTGCGCCTGATCATCAAGCAGGTGAACAGGATCAGGAATGACAACCCCGCCCTTCCATTCCAATAACTCCCTTGAAATTCCATGAGATCAATAATGAACAGATCATTTGTTACAGCAAACATACCGATGATTATTCAGCAACATCGTGCTCACGGTCGTGAATCTGGATCCGCATCATACCCAGTCCGGGTGGCTGTTTTTCCCGGTCGATCATTTTGATATGGACGAACATTCCTCCTTACCAGGTTCATGACATGCTCGGCGGCGCTTATTACCTGTGGAACGGATCGTTTAACTACGTCGAACTCAATCCCGGGGTCATGCCGGTACATATTTTCAGAATCAGGAAAAAAGTCAGGACTGAGCGGGACTTCGACTATTTTATGTAAATAAAAATTTAGCTGTTGTGAAGAAAAAATCCAATAATCTCTGGTATAAAGATGCCATCATTTATCAGCTGCATGTCCAGTCCTATTTCGACAGTAATGATGACGGGATCGGCGATTTCAAGGGGCTGGTGCAGAAACTCGATTACCTTAAATCTCTCGGCGTGACCGCTCTATGGCTGCTGCCTTTTTATCCATCACCACTGAAGGACGGCGGATATGATATTTCGGATTATACCGGTATCCATCCATCTTACGGAACGCTTGCCGATTTTCGAAAATTTATCCGCGAAGCCCACAGCCGGGATCTGAAAGTGATCACCGAACTTGTTCTCAACCATACCTCCAGTCAGCATAAATGGTTCCGCAAGGCCACGGGAAGCCTCGCCGCGCAGCAGCACGCGGAATTTTTATGTCTGGAATGATTCACCCGATAAGTACAATGAAGCCCGGATCATCTTCCAGGATTTCGAATCTTCCAACTGGTCCTGGGATCCCGTGGCCAAGTCGTATTTCTGGCACCGCTTTTATTCCCATCAGCCCGATCTGAATTTTGAAAATCCCGCCGTCCATAAGGCTGTTTTCAAAATCCTCGATTTCTGGTTCGGTACCGGTGTCGACGGGCTGCGACTCGATGCCGTCCCTTACCTCTATGAACAGGAGGGGACCAACTGTGAAAACCTGCCCGCAAACCCACCAGTTCCTGAAAAGCCTGCGGGCCTATATCGATGAAAAATGGGATAACCGGATGCTCCTTGCCGAAGCCAATCAATGGCCGGAAGATTCATCGGCATATTTCGGCAACGGCGACGAATGCCATATGGCCTTCAACTTTCCCCTGATGCCCAGGCTCTATATGAGCATGAAGATGGAGGACTGTTTCCCGATCATCGATATCATGGACCAGATGCCCGATATCCCCTATAACTGCCAGTGGGCGATCTTTCTCAGGAACCATGATGAGCTTACCCTCGAGATGGTTACCGATGAAGAGCGGGACTACATGTATAAGAGTTTTACCAGCGACCCGCGTCAGCGGATCAACCTGGGCATCAGGCGACGCCTGGCGCCCCTGCTCGATAACGATAGCCGGAAGATCGAGATCATGAACATGCTGCTTTTTTCACTGCCCGGAACTCCGATCGTGTATTACGGCGATGAGATCGGCATGGGCGACAACCATTACCTCGGCGACCGTGACGGCGTGAGAACCCCGATGCAATGGTCGCCGAACAAAAATGCGGGGTTTTCCAACAGCGACCCGCAACGCCTTTACCTTCCGGTGATCATCAATTATGAATACCATTATGAAGGACTGAACGTCGATAACCAGGAAAGGAACCAGTCATCCCTGCTCTGGTGGATGCGAAGGGTCATCGCCAAAAGGAAGCAGTATAAGGCTTTCAGCCGGGGTACCATCCGGTTCCTCAACTACCGGTAATCCCAGGGTACTGTCATTTATCAGGGAATATGAGGATGAAAAGATTCTCGTCCTGATCAACCTTTCCCGGTATTCCCAGATCGCCCACGATCGATCTGCGCGAATATGCCGGCTATATGCCGGTGGAAGTCTTCAGCCAGAATGAATTTCCGGAGATCGAAACAGACGATTATTACTTCCCGCTCCAGTTTAAAGATTATTTCTGGTTTGAACTGAAAAAAGCCGATGAACAGAAAATGTTATGAAGATCGACGGCCTGAATCTTCAGTATCACACTGAAGAAGAATGACTGGAACCGGCTCTCACCCGATACCATGCGGAAGATCGGCGATATCCTGCTGAATTATATCAATAAGAGCCGGTGGTTCAGGGGGAAAGCCAGGAAGATCAAAGGCATCGATATCACCGATACGCTTCCGGTGAGCGATAATGATTTCAATTCCCATATTCTGATGGTGGATGTGAGTTATTTCCAGAGTAAATCCGAGACTTATCTCTTCCCGGTCTCTGTGGCCGTCGGCGACCAGGCTGCCCATATAAAGGATGATCAATCCCCATGCCGTTCTGACCAATGTGGATTTTGAAACAACCGGAGGAGTGCTCTATGACGGTGTTTATAATCCGGTTTTGCAGGAGAAGTTTTTTGATCTGATCGTCACCGGGGGTAAGCTGAAAGGGAAAGTACGGCACCATCAGCGGCAAACCCGGTAAAGATTGATTGCCGGACTGGTCAAAAAGGGAGAACTCCCGCTTCATTCACATGTGGTGAGCGCCGATCAGTCCAATACTTCCATTCTTTACGATAACCGTCTCTTCTTCAAGATTTACCGGAGCCCGGAAGAAGGGAAAAATCCGGAGATCGAGATCCTGAAATTCCTGACGGAGAAAACCCGCTTTCAAAAATCTGCCTGCATTTGCCGGTTCACTGGAGTACAGCAACCCGAGCAGGGAAATACATGTCACTGGCGACGCTTGCGGGTTTTGTTCCGAACCAGGGGAATGCATGGGAACTCACGCAATCCTTTATCAGCGAATTCTTTAACCGGATCAGGTCAGCCGAAGGGTCAGATCGAGGAACCTCCCGATTACATGCCGCCACTGCTTGCCGGATTACCGGGAAGCAGAGCAGAAACAGCTGGATGAACTGATCGATCATTTCTACCTTGAAATGATCGACCTCCTGGGAAAACGTACGGCCGAGATGCACCTGGCCATCTCCTCGGCCAAAGAAGATCCGGATTTTGTCCCGGAACCGTTCTCACTTGCTCTACCAGAAATCGATGTACCAGACGTTCCGGACCCTGCTGAAGCGGACCTTCTCCGACCTGCGGGCCAACCGGCGCAGGATCCCTGAAAACAGCATCGACCTTCTTAATAGTGTGCTGGACAATGAAGGCAGATATTCTGAACAAACTTAAAAATATCCTGGCATCGGAGAAGATCAGCTCCATGAAAACCAGGATCCACGGTGATTATCATCTGGGTCAGGTTCTTATTTACCGGGAAGGACTTCATCATCATCGATTTTGAAGGTGAACCCGTCCGGTCCCTCAGCGCCCGGAAACTGAAATACTGCCCCTTCCGGGATGTGGCCGGGATGCTGCAGATCATTCCACTATGCGGCATACATGGGCTTACAGAACCAGGAGAGATTTTATCCCGGAAGTACCGGAATTGCTGGAACCATGGGTTGAACACTGGTATAAAAGGGTGAGCTACCGTTTCCTGAAGTTCATACCTCGAAACCGCCGGGAAGGCCTCCTTCATTCCGCATGCAACAGGAACATATTGAAGTCCTTATCCGGCTGTTTGTCATCGAAAAGGCAATCTATGAAACGGATTATGAAATGAATAACCGGCCCGACTGGATAAGAATTCCGCTGAACGGTCTGGCCAAGATCGTTGAAGATCTTATGGAAAGTGAAGATAGAAGATAACGGGGAATGATGGATGCAATCTGCCGATTCCCTTTAAAACACAGATGTTATGGCTGAAAATAAGAAAAACGAAACGACAAAGAATAAACAAAACCCGTAAACCCGCCAGCCGGCCCAAACGGGAGGATGAGCGACAGGCTTCAGGTGAAGAAACCATCCGGCCGAGAGGTGAATGAACCGGAAAATGTTGAAGGAGCCTCCGATCCCGGAACTTGCCGGCCACCGGCCCCCGGAGAAAGTCTGGTATGATACCTTTTTATTTCCGATTATGATGTTTATCTCTTCAGGGAGGGAAACCATTACAGTCTTTACGACAAAATGGGAGCCCATGTCATCACCTACAAAGGGGTGAAGGGAACGCATTTTGCCGTCTGGGCGCCCAATGCTGCCGCGGTTTCGGTGATCGGTAATTTCAACTACTGGACGCCCGGTGAACATCCCCTGAAGGTCAGACATGACGGATCAGGGATCTGGGAAGGTTTTATCCCCGGGATCGATAAGGGTGAAGTGTATAAATACCACATCCGCTCGACCGTGGCAGACTACCAGGTCGAAAAAGCAGATCCCTTCGCCAGATACGACTGAGCTACCGCCGAAAACAGGGTCGGTGGTATGGCAGGATGAATATGTATGGCAGCGACACCGAATGGCTGACAAATCCGGAAAGACGAAGAATGCCCTGGATGCACCCATGTCGGTCTATGAACTTCATATGGCATCATGGAGAAGGGTGACCGAGGAAGGAAACCGGTCCCTGACCTACCGGGAAATGGCCCATTACCTGGCCGATTATATCAAGGAGATGGGATACACCCATGTCGAACTCCTCCCGGTGATGGAACATCCTTTCGCCGGATCATGGGGCTACCAGGTACTGGGGTTTTTTGCTCCCACCAGCCGGTTTGGAACGCCCGACGATTTCAGGTATTTCGTCGATTACCTGCATCAGAACGGCATCGGCGTTATCCTCGACTGGGTGCCCTCGCATTTTCCGGGCGACCTTCACGGCCTTCATTTCTTCGACGGCACCTTCCTTTTTGAACATGAGGATCCCCGGCAGGGATACCATCCCGACTGGAGCAGCTATATCTTTAATTACGGCAGGAATGAGATCAAGGAATTCCTGATCAGCAGCGCCCATTTCTGGCTCGAACAGTTCCATATCGACGGCCTTCGTGTCGATGCCGTGGCATCCATGCTTTACCTTGATTACTCCCGGAAGGAAGGGGAGTGGATCCCCAATAAATACGGGGGCAGGGAAAATCTCGCCGCCATTGCCTTCCTCCGTGATCTGAACCTGAATCGGTCTATACCCGATTCCCCGATGTACAGACCATCGCCGAAGAATCCACTTCCTGGCCCATGGTGACCCGGCCGACCTATGCCGGCGGCCTGGGATTCGGGCTGAAATGGAACATGGGCTGGATGCACGATACACTCGATTATTTTTCGAAAGATCCGCTTTACCGGAGCTACCATCACAACAAGATCACCTTCTCCATCTGGTACGCCTTCAGTGAAAATTTCATGCTTTCGATCTCCCATGATGAGGTGGTTCACGGAAAAGGCTCACTTATGAATAAAATGCCCGGCGACCTGTGGCAGAAATTTGCCAATATGCGCCTGCTTTTCGGATATATGTTCAGCCACCCGGGTAAAAAACTGATGTTCATGGGGGCCGAGATCGGACAGTGGAAGGAATGGAATCATGAAAGCAGCGTCGACTGGCACCTGCTTGATCATGATTCGCACCGCGGACTTCAGCGGTGGATCAGGGATCTCAATACGACTTACCGGGCACATCCTGCGTTTTATGAAAATGATTTCGAAGGGGAGGGATTTAGATGGATCGATGCCAATGATTCCAAAAACAGCATACTGAGTTATGTCCGGTACGACAAGAATCACGCAACCAACCGGTCATCGTCATCTGTAATTTCACCCCGGTGCCGCATCAGAACTACAGGGTCGGAGTGCCTGAAGAAGGATTCTGGAAAGAAATCCTGAACAGCGATGCCGAATTATACGGGGGCAGCGGACATGGGAATTTCGGAGGATCGGATGCCGTTCCTGTACCTTACCACCAGGAAGATTTTTCGATCAATGTGACCCTGCCACCCTTGGGAATTGTGATGTTTACAAAAGTGGAAGATCAGAATGAACAGAACGGAAATGTATAATCCTGTCTCAACGTGCAGGATTCAGTTTTCAAAGGATTTTACCTTTGAAGATCTCCGTAACGGTGATCCCTTACCTGGAGAAACTAGGAATCAGGACCATATACGCCTCTCCCGTTTTTAAAGCCGTCGAAGGAAGTGAGCACGGTTATGATGTCACCGACCCGACCATGCTCAATCCTGAAATCGGAGACATGGACCAGCTGATGAACCTCAGCGCGGAGCTCAGGAAACGCTCGATGGGATGGATACAGGATATCGTTCCCAACCACATGGCCTATGACCCCCAGAATATCTGGATCTCCGATATTTTCAGGAAAGGACCCCGCTCCGGATACTATCGCTTTTTTGACATCGACTGGGATCACTGGCAGGAGGACCTGAGAGGGAAGGTGATGCTTCCCTTCTTCGGGAAACCCCTCGCACGAGCTTTTGGATGACGGTGAACTTACCATCGGTTTTAAGGAAGAGGAAGGTTTTGTGCTCTCCTATTTTGAGAACGAATTTCCGCTCAGCTACCTGTCGTGGCACCTGATCCTCAATGCGATTCCGGCCTCATCCTTCAGGGTAGAGCTTGAAAGGGCCGCGGCCACCATCGAGGAATCGCATTTCCACGAAGGTGCCGCCGTGTTTGAGAAACTCTACCATGACGATACCGAGGTAAAAACCCTGGTCGGGAACTCCCTCCAGCTCATCAATGACGACCGCGAAAGACTCCAGAACCTGATCTCCGAACAACGTTACCTCCCGGTTTACTGGAAGGAAAGTGAACGGCGCATCAACTACCGGCGCTTCTTCACCATCAACGGGCATGATCAGTTTGCGGATGGAAGACCCTCAGGTGTTTGCCGAATATCATAAGCTCACCGGAAGACTCGTGGAAGAGGGCGTTTTCAGCGGGTTACGCGTGGATCATGTCGACGGGCTCTTCAACCCTGTTCAGTATCTCAAAAGGCTCAGGGAGATGACCGGCCCTCAGACGTATATCCTCGTTGAAAAGATCCTCGGCAGGGAGGAACTGATGAAAACCGGATGGCCCGTACAGGGCACCACCGGTTATGATTTCGGCAGCCTTCTCAACAACCTGTTCACCAACGAGGGCAATGCGGCCGGTTTCAACACCATTTATAACCATTGGGACGAAAATCGGCCCGTGTTCGCCGACCTGATCTATGAGAAAAAACATTTCATTCTGTTTGAGCGGATGGCCGGAGATCTCGATAACCTGCTCCACCGCTGCCTCTCTCTTCCGGGCATTCCCGAACCTCTGCCCGATGCCGGAAAACTGACCCATGCGATCGCCGAGTTCCTGATCCAATGCCCGGTATACAAAGTCTATCCCGGCTATGAAACATTCGACCGGGAGGAGAGGGATTTTATCCGGGGAATTTTCCGGCAATCCGTCGCCCATAAACCCGATCTGAAAAAAGAGCTGGGGCTCCTGCAGGATCTCTTTTTGTATGATGGGAAGGACGCAGCCCGGCGCGACGCCGGACGGGATTTTTTCCTCCGCTGCATGCAGTACACCGGACCTCTGATGGCCAAAGGGCTGGAGGATACTGCCTTTTACAGCTATGCGCAATTCATTGCCCATAACGAAGTCGGTGATTCGCCCGACTATTTCGGCATCCGGACACGGGCATTCCATAACCGGATGAAACGCAGACTCCGTGAAACGCCACTGACGCTCAATGCAACGTCGACCCACGATTCGAAAAGGGGGGAAGACAGCCGCGCACAGACTCTCGGTCATCAGCGATATACCGGAAATTTGGGAAGATTACGTCTTTGAGTGGAGAGAATTCGGCCGGTCCATACGCAGAGGGAACGGGTTCGCCCCGACACTGAATGACGAGTACTTCATCTACCAGTCCCTGGCGGGCTCTTATCCGCCCGAACTCGAGCATGATGACACCTTCCGGGAACGGTTTACCGACTATATCCTGAAAATGATCCGGGAAGCCAAGGACAACACGTCGTGGACGCAACCCGATGAAGATTATGAGAAACTAACCCTCGAATTCACAGAGCGGCTTCTCCGTCATGGCGGATTCATGACCAGTTTCCGGAGTTTCCTGAGGATCGTCAATGACCCGGGACTGATCGTTTCTCTTGCCCAGGTTTTGCTCAGGAATACCTGTCCGGGTATTCCCGATCTCTACCGCGGAAGTGAGATCTGGAATTTCAGTTTTGTTGATCCTGATAACCGCCGCCCGGTCGATTTCGAACAACTGACCCGTCTTTCTCGATGAAATCGCCGGCCAGCAACAGGGAAAAGGTGCTTCAACCTATAACCGGCTGTGGAAGGAACGGACCAATGGAAAGATCAAGCTGTGGCTGACATGGCTAACCCTGAAGGAACGAAACGCCAATCCGGATTTCTTCCGGACCGCTTCCTATATTCCCCTGGAAGTGAGCGGGAAATACAAGGATCATATCATGGCTTTTGCCCGTTACCAGCAACGTCGCTGGTACCTGATCGCCATCCCGGTGCAGTTCACCGCGCTGATGGCCGATTCAGACAGCTTCGGGGAGATATCCTGGGGAACCACACGGGTCCGGCTTCCCGAGCTCGCACCCGAAAAATGGAAAAACCTGCTCACCGGCGGTTCGGTGGATACCGGGAACGCCATCCATGCGGCTGACCTCTTCGGAGATCTGAGTGTGGCTTTCTACAGATCTGAGGTTGAAGAAACAGGCCGCGATGCCGGGGTATTGCTCCATCTGACATCTTTGCCCGGCAAATACGGGACCGGCGACATGGGTAAGGAAGCTTTCGATTTTGTCGAATTTCTCCAGGAAACCGGCCAGACCAGATGGCAGATCCTGCCATTGAATTATGTCGACCGGATCAGCGATTATTCACCATACAGCTGCTTGTCGGCATTCGCCGGTAACATCCTGCTGATCAATCCGGGACGGCTCCACGACGCCGGCCTGGTCTCCGGTGACGAGATTGGTGAAGCTTTCGGGGATGAAGGAGATGAGGCCTGTTTCGATAAAGCCGAGACATTCCGGCTTGACCTCCTTTCAAAAGCCTGGCAGCGGTTTGTGAGATCCGATATGCCGTTGATGAAGGCGAAATTTGAAACGTTTTGCGAGGAAGAGAAATACTGGCTGGATGATTTTGCCTTTTTCCTTCTTTTCCGGGAACTCCATGGAGAGAAAAAATGGAATGAATGGCCCGTGGAACTTCGTGACCGCCACCCGGATGCCCTCGCTTCATACAGGAATCAGTACCGGGAACGCCTTGATGAGATCCGGTTTTCACAATTCCTGTTTTTTGAACAGTGGAACGACCTGAAAACGTTCGCCAATGAAAGAGGGATCAGGATCATCGGCGACATGCCTTTCTATGTCAATTTTGACAGCGCCGATGTCTGGTCCCATCCGGATCTGTTCAAACTCGGACCCGCGAAAGCAAATGGAAACGGTCGCCGGGGTGCCGCCCGATTATTTCAATGATGAGGGCCAGCTTTGGAACATGCCGGTTTACCGGTGGGACTTGATGAAAAAAAATGACTACACCTGGTGGAAACAACGTCTGGCCAAAAATCTGTCGCTTTTCGATCTTGTCAGGATTGATCATTTCAGGGCGTTTTCCGATTACTGGGAAGTGCCTGCAGGTGAGAAGACCGCCGTTCACGGGGAATGGATCACCGGGCCGGGTGAAGACTTTTTTAACAGCATCCGCGAGGAGTTCCCGGATCTTCCATTTATCGCGGAGGACCTTGGCGATGTGAACCAGGCCGTTTATGATCTCCGGGATAAATATAATCTGCCCGGAATGAGCGTGCTGCAGTTTGCCTTCGGCGACGATAGCGCCCGTTCCGTCCATGCCCCCCACAATCACAGGGTGAACAGTATGGTCTATACCGGGACCCACGACAATAACACCCTGAAAGGCTGGTACCGGTGATGAAATGAACCGCCGGTCAAAGAAAAGGCTGAGGCGGTATTCCGGCAAATGGATCAACAGCCGGAACTGCAACGGGGAACTTATCCGCCTGGCTTTTATGTCGCCTGCCCGGACCGTGATCATTCCGATGCAGGATTACCTGGGTCTGGACAGGTATGCCCGGATGAACACCCCGTCGACCAGCACCGGGAACTGGCGTTGGCGGATGGAAGAGGATGATATGATCCCCTCGGTCAGGAAGATGATCCAGCGGTACACCAGGCTTTTTGGCAGGCAGGGATAACCATGCGCTCACCAGGTGCGGTCCTTCAGAAATTCGTCCAGTTCCTTCCGTGACATCGGAAGCTGGTCGGGATTCCGGTCGATCCATTTGAGAAAGGCGTCTTTGATCTCATCGCTCCAGCGGCCGTCGATCTGCCCGGGGGTGTAAATGCCTTTTTTGAGCATCTCATGTCCGAAGGCATCCTTCAGCATGATGAACTCCGACCGGATCACCACTTCCCCGGCCAGGTGAGCCGGGATGAACAAAACACCTTCTTTCTTCGCCAGCACGACGTCGCCGGGGAAAACGACCGCATCCCCGATTTTTACCGGTACATTGATCCCCATGAGCATCGTCTCCTGGAGAAACGAGGGGTCCCAGCCCCTGACCCAGGCATTGAAGCCGTCAATTTCATTCAGCCCTTCCAGGTCCCTGGCACCGGCATCGAAAACAACGCCGTTTCCCGAGTTGGCATAGATCGCGTTCCCCAGGTTGTCGCCGATAAGCGTCCCGTCGATGATCTTCCCGAAACAATCGGCGACGTATACATCGCCTTTTTGAAGGGCATCGATCGGCCAGGAGTTCATGGCGCCAATGCGGCCCTCCTCGTGGCCCTTTTGGGTGATCCGTTCGGCGGCGTCGGGTCTTGAAGGAAGGTAATATGCGGTGAGTGCCCGGCCTACCATCACCCGGTCGTCATGAAGAATAGTCCAGTTGCCGGCGAACTGGTTATGGTAACCTTTGGACCGGAGAATTCCCCAGGCTTCTTCGATGGAAACCTGTTTCATCCGTTGCAGGATGTCATCGGCAACCTTCGGCCGTCCGTCGGGAAATCGCTCTCCCGTCCATTCCTGCGTGTCAAAGATCACTTCATCCCGGGTATGATAAAACTGGGAAAAAAGAGGCATCATGGAAACCCCGGTGAGTAAAAGGAGAATGAGGGACGTTTTTTTCATGTTTTTGTCAGTTTGGTTTGAGGTGTTTTTAGTTCATCCGGACTGATGACGGTCTCTGGAACACGGTCATCATCCTTTGCCGGCCTTCCCCGCCACCAGGTCGCAAGCGACGATCCGGTGATATTCATCAACGGCCCGAATACGGCAGGTGCCAGCCCAATGGTTGCCACCTTACCCATTTGCAGGGCAATGCCGGAAGCAAGCCCTCCATTCTGCATCCCCACCTCCAGCGCGATGGTCCGGCATGATTTTTCATCCATTCGGGCGAAACGGCATATCCAGTACCCCAGGAAGTAGCCGGCGAGATTGTGGATGATGCTGGCAACGATCAGTAAGGCGCCGATCTCCAACAGACTATCGCGACCTGTCGCTGTAATGATGGTGATGATCACAGCAATTCCGGCCATGGAAAAGAAGGCCATTGCTTTGTCCAGGTAGCCATGGCGACCCTTTGCCAGGCTCTTGAAAACCAGGGCGCCGGCCACTGGCAGGAACAGGAACCAGAACAGGTCTTTTCCGAACTGAAGCATAGCGGCAGCCGGTTCGATCCCGCTCGTCAGGTAAAGGATGCTGTTTTTGACGGCAATGATGAGGAAATAGACGATCACCTGAATCACAATGCTTTTCCTTTGCTCCCTGCCATAGGCTACGGCATTGAAGATCAGCCCGGCAATGATCGGGAGGATCACGATGTTGATGATCCCCAGCATCATGTCCCAGAAATCCACCGGCACGAACTGCCCGGCCAGGAGCTTCATCAGCGATGGGGTGATGAGCGGGGCCAGCATCGTGGCAAAAGCCGTCAGCGTGACGGAAAGGGCAAGGTTGGCCCTGGCGATGAACGACATGACGTTGGAGGCCAGGCCGCTGGGCGACGATCCGATGAGAATAATACCGGCGGCAATTTCAGGCGGGAAACCGAAGGACGTGGCAATGATGTATCCCACAAAGGGCATGATCGTGAACTGGCAAGCCAGGCCGAGTACAACCCCTTTTGGCATTTTGACTACCCCGGCAAAATCCTTGAAGCTCATCTGCGACCCCATGCCGAACATAATGATCTGCAGAAGAGGGACGATCAGGACCTTCAGCTCGAAATGCCCCCAATGTGTGAAAACTCCCGGATAAAACATGGCCACGGTCACAGCGGCGAAAATCATGATGGTGTAGGAAAACCCCCTTAGGAACTCATTTCCGCGGATGGCGAAGGCCAAAACGACGAAAAACAGGATCAGGACGGGGCCGGTGAGGGATTTGAATCCTGCTGCCAGGAAAAATACCGTGGCAGCAGCCAGGAGGAGAGAGACCCACAGGAGAAGGCGGTAGAGTGTTTTTTTCGTCATAGCAGCAGTTTAGCAGTTCCCGGTTTTTATTCGTCAGGACATTTTGGATCCGCTGATGGAGGATGAAGCGTTGCGGAAATGAAAATATCCTGTCACCGATATTCCCGAAATTAATCCTGATTCTTTAACTTTAAAAGAAAATTCTTAAAATCTTTGTAACTAGTGTCAGAAAGAAAACGCGATGGCCCTTCGGCTTCATTTAGATTTGTATTGATATTAACATTTTTTGTTAACAGTTCTTTGACGTAATTATGTAACATGCTGATTTTCTTTACTTTTTGCTACTTTTTCTTTTTTTGTTAATTATTTATTTTTGTTAATACTACAACCACCATGCGGGCTGCATTAGTTCGGCTTGCAGGTTTAAAGACCTATTGAGCGATTAAATACCCGTTATGGTGTTTTAGGACAGTCTCGAATAGAAATTAAGGTAAAGACCTATTATTAATGGCTTGAGCGTGCCTAAAACCTGGTTGTTTTTTTAACTTTTAATAATTACATATTATGAGCTTTAAAAATTTTCTTGGAATAGACATTTCCAAAAAAACATTTGACGTTGCCCTTATTAAGGATAACGATATTTCGGCGATTAGTTCGTCAAGCTTTTCCAATAGCGGCAAAGGTTTGGTAAACCTGGAAGAATTTCTTAAAAAACAAGGCTTAAATATGCAAGAGACTTTGTTTTGTATGGAGCATACAGGGATTTATTGTCGTCTTTTATCGCATTACCTTACAGAAAGAAAATATCATGTTTGGTTGGAGATGCCAGTTCAGATCATCCGTTCGTTGGGACTTCAAAGAGGTAAAAATGATCGCATAGATGCCAAACGTATAGCAGAATATGCCTGCTTAAAGAAGGATAAGGCTGTACTTTGGGAACCGCCACGTGAGGTTGTACTTCGAATGAATGATTTATTAACATTACGTGACCGTCTTGTTGAATCCCGTAAATCTTTAAAGCAGCCCATAAAGGAGCTTAAAGATGCAGGATTCAAGGAGGCTGCCATGGAGATCGCGAAAAAATGCAAAATGACCCTTGAGGCCATCGGAAAAGAGATCAAACAAATTGAGAAAGAACTTGACGATATGATCAACAATGACTCGAACCTAAAGAGATTATTTGGGTTAGCGGTCAGTGTTGTCGGAATAGGTAAAATAACCGCAATGTACTTACTTTATTATACCAATGAATTCAAGCTTTTCATTAATGCCAAACAGCTGGCATGCTATTGCGGAGTTGCTCCATTTGAGCACCGATCTGGTACGTCGATAAGGGGTAAAGATAGAGTCAGTCCGTTTGCAAATAAGAAGCTTAAAAAACTGCTTCATCTTGTTGCCATGTCTACGCTTAAGAGAGATCCGGAGCTCTCTATGTATTATAAGCGAAAAGTTGCCGAAGGAAAAAATAAGATGGTTGTTATCAACGCAATCAGAAATAAAATTCTTCATCGAGTTTGCGCGGTGATCCAAAGAGGCACTCCTTATCAATTAAATTATCAATTAGCTTAACCCATTAGTGACAAGGCATATGTCGATTACCGTCGGTTGTATCGTCTGCATAATCAAGGAGCTTTCTTCGTTACCAGAGCAAAAAATAACATGCGGTTTAAACGCATGTACTCTGCCCCAGTAGATAAAGAAAAGGGCGTTCGGTATGATCAGACGGGCAAGTTGGAAACCTAAAGTAATCAGGAGAAAGATCAGGAATTTATTTTCCTGACCAACAATACGAGCCTGGCTGCTCCCGGTATCGTCATGTTGTACAAAAAACGCTGGGAAACAGAATTATTTTCCCAAATGGATGAAGCAACATCTGAGGATAAAATCCTTCTGGGGCACAACCTTAAATGCTGTGAAAATCCAAATGTATTGTGCGATCATGGCTTAGTTGCAAAAGTTGGTGACAAACTAAAAGTTGACCGCAAAATCTATGAAATTCTACAAATCCTCAGCATCTCTCTACTCGATAAAACGTCTTATAAAATAGATACTTAATGCGATTACAAAGATGTCAAAGAACTAAATAATAAACAATTAACAATCAGTGGAATTTATGTGTCCACGAGTAAACTTAACTAAAAAAAACAAAAAATATTTGCTCAAATCATAGAAATCGCTCAGGGACCGGTCAATTCGATGAACGAAGAACTTTTCGGATGGTGGTAAGGCAGGCAAAAGGCCCTTATTGCGAAAGTCACTGAATATTAAATTTATACATAGGGGCCTTTTGCCTGCCTTACCACCATCCGAAAAGTTCACCCCCTTGAATGAAGTCACCGGTCCCTGAGCGGAGCCGAAGGGCCATCGCGTTTTCTTGCAAACACTAACTAATCAGTGTTAAAGGTAAGGAAGTTGGAAGTTGGAAGTTGGAAGTCGGAAGTCGGAAGTCGGAATGTCGGAAGTCGGAAGAAAAAAACGATGATGCAATTTAAATTTGAAAAGCTCATTAATTGGCAAAAGGCGATGGATTATGGCGAAAATATATTGTGGGCCCGGAGTCGGAAGTCCGATCACCGACCACCGACCCCCGACCACCGACCACCGATCACCGATCACCGATTACCGATTACCGATTACCGACCACCGACTTCCACCTGATTAACTACAAATCTCTATCTTACGACATTGAATCAACGGCTTTCTCATTATGTTTAACTGCTAAACTCACAAAACTGCCATGTCAGAATCCAAAAACAATGGATCCCGGAACGGAAAATTCGACCGGAGATCGTTTATGAAATGGGCCGGTCTCGGCGGATTGAGCCTCGGCGGGATCATGATCTCCTCGCCCCTTGAAGCCCAGTTGGAATACGCCACCCAGCGTGTCAGCCGGTTTTCCGCACCTTCCGACCTGAAAATCACCGATATGCGTATAGCGGAAGTGGGACGGGTGCCGATCGTGAAAATTTACACCAATCAGGATGTCTACGGCCTGGGGGATGTGCGCGACGGAGCGGACAAACGCTACGCCCTGATGCTGAAGAGTCGCATCCTGGGCGAAAATCCCTGCAATGTCGAGAAGATCTTCAGGATCATCAAACAGTTTGGCGGGCATGGCCGGCAGGGAGGTGGGGTTTCCGGCGTGGAAATGGCACTCTGGGACCTGACCGGAAAAGCCTACGGTGTACCGCTGTACCAGCTTCTCGGTGGAAAATACCGCGACAAAGTCAGGGTTTATGTCGATACACCCACGGAAAGGGATCCGGATTTGTTTGCCCGGAAGATGAAAGGAAGACTGGACATGGGTTTTACCATCCTGAAAATGGATGTGGGCATCGGGCTGATCAAGGATATCCCGGGGACCCTGAACAACACGGAACCCTGGGGTGATCTCCAGGGCTGGAGCCAGGATCGTGGAACGTACGGAAATACAATGCATCCCTTCACAGGCGTCCAGATCACCGAAAAAGGAACGGCTGAACTGGTCAGGTACCTGGCGCTCGTCAGGGAAACCATCGGGTGGGACATCCCGGTGGCCATCGATCACATCGGGCACATGGGGGTAAACAGCATGATCAGGCTGGCAAAGGCCTATGAGCCCTACAATGTAGCCTGGCTCGAGGATCTCGTGCCCTGGCAGTATACTGATATGTGGAAGGAAATCTCCCGCTCGGTCGATGTTCCAACCCTCACCGGGGAGGATATTTACCTTAGGGAAGGCTTTAAAGACCTGATCGAGAACCGGGCCGTCGATATGGTTCATCCCGATCCGGTTACGGCGGGCGGATATCTTGAAACCAAAAAAATCGGTGATTATGCCCAGGAGCATGGCATCGCCATGGCCCTTCATCATGCCTCTTCCCCTGTATCCTGGCTTGGGGCCGTCCATACCGCCGCCGCCACCGAGAATTTCGTCGCCCTTGAGCATCATTCGGTCGACAATCCCTGGTGGGAAGATCTCGTGACCGGTATTGAAAAACCATTCGTCAGGCAGGGGTATGTCACGGTGCCTGACAAACCGGGTATCGGGGTCGAATTGAATGAAGAAGTCGTAAAGGAACATCTTCAGAAGGGAGAGAAATTATTTGCCCCCACAGATGAGTGGAATGAAAGGGATTCCTGGGACAGGGACTGGAGCTGATCATCCGCTGCGATCGAATGGGGGGAAAGGGGAACGTCAGATGATCACCTGATTGAATAGACTTTGCCATAATGATACCCCAGTATACTGTAGGTCACAGCATACGAAAACAATGACGGCCTCCGGAACAGAATCCAGAACAACAGGCTCCAGAAATGTTTCCTGTTCCTGTTGAACATGCCGATGACGACAATCGATTTGAAAAGGGCAACGATATTGTTCAGGGTGAGCTTCCGCCGGCTTTCGGGAGAAGGCCGGAAATGAGACAGGTAGGATCTGATCCTGGCATAATACGCTTTCCCTGAGTAAATGCCATGGAGGATCTGCCGGTATCCCTCGGTTAATTTTGCGATATCCATTTTGGGAAGAAAATTCATCGAAAAATTGGTGTTGTCACCGTCAAAATTCCCGGTGATCCTCCCTTCATTTTCCAGCCTTTCGTAAAGTCTGGTCTTCCTGGGTGCATTGAGTAGCCCGACCATGGCTGTGACAATTCCGCTTTTTTGGATGAAGTTGATCTGCTTCCTGAAAACGGATTCGCTGTCATTGTCAAATCCGACAATAAAGCCCCCACACACCTCCATCCCCTTCGACTGGATCTTCCTGACATCCTTCAGGAGATCCTTACCGGAATTCTGCACTTTGTTGCATTCTTTCAGGCAGGCTTCATCGGGTGTTTCGATGCCAACGAAAACCCGTACAAATCCTGCCCGGGCCATCAGGTTCATGAGCTCTTCATCATCGGAAAGGTTGATGGAGGCTTCCGTGGTGAAGATGAATGGGTGGTGGTGATCCTTCATCCAGTCACCGAGGGCAGGCAGAAGATCCTGTTTGAGTTTCCTCTTGTTCCCGATGAAATTATCGTCGACGAAAAAGATTCCGTTTCTCCACCCCGTTTTGTAAAGAATTTCGAGTTCATGGAGCACCTGGTCTGTTGTTTTGGTTCGCACGCCGTGGCCAAAGAGGGCCGTGATATCGCAGAATTCGCAATCAAAAGGGCATCCGCGTGAGTACTGCAGGCTCAACGAAACATAGCTGCCCAGCTTGAGGAGGTGATAGGCCGGGACCGGTGATTCGGCAATGTTGGCAAACGCTTCGGTAGTATACATTTTTTTTGCCCCTCCGTGCTGAAGATCGTGGATGAACAGGGGGAGGGTCAGCTCGGCTTCATTGAGCACGAGATGGTCGACCATGCTGTACCGGTCAGCTTCTTCCGTGAAAAGCGGACCACCTGCTACGACCGCGGTATTTAACGACCGGCATCGCCGTATCACTTCTTCCGCTGAATTTTGCTGAACCGACATGGCGCCGATAAAAACGTAATCGGCATCCCGGATGTCCCGGTCAGCCAAAGAGGAAACATTCATATCCACAAGGTTCACGCTCCAGTCACCCGGGAGCAGTGATGCCACCGTGAGTAGTCCTAGGGGTGGATTTGCGGCTTTTTTTGAGATAAACCTGAGGGCGTGTTTGTAACTCCAGAACGTGTCGGGGTACTCCGGGCTGACAAGAAGAATATTCATATAAAAAGATTTCAGGCAAGATTATCCTGAAAAACTTCTTTTTCAAAAAAATATGGATGGATGGCTCCTTTTAGGGATAGAATTCACCTGGCAAGGATAAAAGGCATTTACCCCCCCGGCCGGTCAATCCTCCTCCAGAGCCTCTTTCAGCCTCATCAGGTATTGCCTCGAGACAGGTAACAGTTCGTCCATCTCCCTGACGCGGATGCTGTAGATGTTGTATTTTTTTTCGAGCTTCTCCACGTAATCGATATTGATGATGTACGAGCGGTGGCACCGGATGAACTTCTGATACCTGGCAAGGAGATACTCCATATTCTTCAGTGTGTTGCGGATGAGCTTGCGAACGGTCCTGTCTTCCTCACGGTAGATAATTTCGACATAGTTATCGGCCGACCGGAGCAGGATGAGCTCCCTGGCCGTGGTGGAAATTTTTTCAGAATGATTCTCGGAAAAGATCTCAATGACATCATCCTGGTGCGTACTCTCAAACTGGTCCAGGATCTCCCGGCTCTCGGCGATTTTTGTCTCGAGAAGATCGACCTGGCTGTTTAGCGATTTTTTAATATAGAGGACCTTCAGAACGACCACCGCACCGAAGCACATCAGAACCACTTTGAACATCAGGAACATGGACAGGGGAATCTCGCCGACATACCGGATATAAAAACCATAAGCGACAGAATCGAGGATCCAGATCATACCCAGGGCGATCGTCGACGGGCCGAAATCATGCAGGTATAACCGGAGATCCCGGGGTACCCATTTGGGCAGAAAGACCAGGAAAAGCAGCATCAGGATAAAGTTGATCCCGCCGAAACCGGCCATGAAGAGTATCGTATTATCCGAGATAAGCTGTGGGGTGTTGAATGGCCTGAAAAAAAGCGTAAAAAGGAAAATGGCGAGGCTGATGCTGAAGGAAACTGTCATCTCATACCTGAGCGAATTGTTTCCCGGGTGATCATTGTTATTCATTGGAGATTGCCACATATATCTGTAATTGCAGTTTGTTCCCTTTAGATGCCGGTAAGAGGCGCAGCGGGAAAATACCTTTGTCGCCCTTCTTCATGGTAATCCCCTAATGCCCATATGCCAGGGTCTCCAGTATGACGTACAAATTTAGCACAATGAAAAAGAATTTGAAAATATTTTAAACTCTACCTGAAATAAATCCCGGCGGAATCCCGGATCTTCTATGGTCTGGCATTGTTCGGGTTCTTTTGACCGGATTTTTGTTTCATTCACGGTCTGTGCGGGAAAAGCGCTATCCATATCTGCCTCATAGCCGAGTACTACAGGTGTTCGGCCTCCATTTCCTGTATAATTTTGTTGAGGGTATTGTCGGTCAATGACAGGTTTTTACCGGTTCGCGATTCCTTCTTCTTATTTTATACAACCAATACATGAATGCTTTTTTCGATGACTTTCAATTGAAAAATTCATTGTTATGGGGGATCACAGTTGTCTCATCGGTATAAGGAAGTTCGAACAGTGGGTCGTCGTTGTTGGCAATCCCGGTATTAAATGTCTTCTGAATCGGATTCAAATGACCGGCGGTCGGGTAGTCATGATAGCCGGCATTTAATTGTCCGAAAGTATATCCTTTGGGTATGACTGTAATAACTCTTCACAACCCCGAATTACCCTGGATTTTTCGACGATTATTATCCTGCAAAGGTTGTAAATCGGATTAGCTAGCTGGTTTATGTCTACTAATCCGGGATTTCATCATATTCAGTGAAATTGATTATATATGATTTGTAAATATATCTTAGAATCATTCTAAATTGACAAATGATTTTTTTTTTTTAAAATATTAATTTGAAATTTAAAATAGAATTGCCTGAAATAATAATTAATATTTTTTATATAAATAAATCTGAACGATTTTTTTATTAAGTTGTTCCGGGGTATAATAGTATTGTCTAATAATCTTATAAAGGGAATAAAAATAATGAATAAAATATGACTTTTAATTGAACAAATACTTATAAATTAAAATAATATAACCATGAAATCGAAATTCACATTTGCTATTTCAGCACTTCTCCTTTTTAATATCATCGCAAATGCTCAGATCAGGGTAACTACCAATAATAATGTTGGAATTGGCAATCACAAGTGTCCCGTTAAATATTATTGTGAGTAAACTGAGCAAAGCTCATGACATAAAAGTGATCACTGCAAGTGAAATTGCGAACACGGTAATTTCCATTGTACCTGGCAACAGATTTATCGAATTCGTATTCGGGTATCATAGACATAAGATGAGCAAAACTGTTTTCCCTTGATTCATGGCGATTATCTTTATGATCTCGCCATAAAATTAATTTTCAAATCTTTAAAAAAAATATACACGTATAACAGGCTTGTAATTAATACTTTAAATGTCCTTAACGTTTTTTAAAAGAGACAGTAGTGAGGAATGTTAAGAAAAATTTTTGAGCAAGGTGGCTACCTATTATCTAAATCGGTATTTGTTATCAACTAAATCAAATGACTAACAAAGTAGGAATCCAACAAATCATTGGAAAATATATTTTTCCTACAATATAAATGATATCTGACTAAATAATAAGAGTAGGTGATGACATTGTTAAATTTCAAAATAAATCGAATGAAAAATAAAAATCCACTTTGGACAATTCTGTGTTTGACAGTTCTATCATTTTTTGTCCCTCAACAGCTCTCATCTCAAATTATTGATTCCACCACAATTTGGCAAAATTTATCCGAATTGTCTATTGAGAAAAATAAAGTCGATGACGCTAATGCAATGCCAGCAGAGAGTATGAGTATTGCAGGAGATACTGCCAGTTCAAAAAATATAAACTTGAATGTTATCGACGACCCAAACTTTTTGGAATACCGATTAAAGCCAGAACAAATAAAGCTAATATTTCCAGAAGTTGTATATAAAATAAATAATAAATATGTGATAGATTACTATTCCTTATTTCCAATTATAATTGAACTATTAGTTGATCAACAAAAACAAATAAATAATCTGCAAATAAAATTAAATAAACTAAATAATTGAAGACATGAAATTACATAATAATTATATTCGATTACTAATAATCGTTTGTGTTACGTTCATTTTTCAAAATATATACTGCCAAGGAGAATGGGAATCTGGTTCAACAAGCTCTCAAATTATTGGTACAACAAAAAGAGTAAGTATTGGCACATACCCACCTATGACAAATGTAAGGTTGAATTTGTTAGATAACTTAACCAGTGGGTCAGCCCATAACCTTTATGCAACAAATCATGTAACTCATGAGAACCTAGCCGGCGATTTTATAAGCAGACTCGGGAGTAGCGGCGTTTATCTTCCCCAAGGCCAAGGGCAAAGCGTTATGGGTATGGTATCGAATTTGTCAATATTAAATGCAAAGTATTCAGATGTAACTGCACGAGCCGCTGGCGGATATTTTTATACCTCCCTTAATCACCTAACTATGAATACCTCTAGTGGTGGTACTTATCGTGTTGCGGGAATCATTTCAATCTTGACAGGGACAGTGAATGATTTTCCGGAAAATAAAGTTTTTGCTGGATTATACGCAGCTGATGAAATAAAAAGTGATTTTAATACATGGGCTGGATATTTTGATGGAAATGTGGGAATAGATGGATTCATAAGGACAAAAGAAGTAAAAATTCAGCTACCTCCCTGGTCGGATTTCGTTTTCGATAAGAATTATGATTTAAAAACCTTAAATGAAGTAGAGATTTATATCAGAAATAACCATCATTTGCCCGATATACCATCCGCTAAAGAAGTTAAAAGAGAGGGAATTAATATTGGTGAAATTAATGCAAAGTTCTTACAAAAGATTGAAGAATTAACTCTTTATATTATTGAGCAGAATAAACGAATTGATATGTTGGAAAAGAAATTAGCTGATAAATAATTTGATAATAATTCGACAATATTCAATGAAATATCTTATAAATATTATTTTTGGAATATTTTGTTCAATATATTTTGTAAATGGACAAAATTATATAATAGGACCAGACACGGCTTTCATATATGGCGTATATGAATTTAATCATACGCAAACTCCGTCTGAAAACCAATATCACTATTGGTGGCAAACTACTAATGGAATAAAAATTGACTCAAGTGTTAATTGGGTTTATGTTACCATATATTGGCAATATACCGGAACTGCGCATTTAAAATTGTGGAAGACTTGGGTAAATGGTCCAACAATATTAATGCAGGATAAGGCCATCATTATCGGAACCCGGGATGCGAGCTATACTTATGATAATGCAGGCAATAGAATAAGCCGGCAAGTTGTGGAATATTTCTCTGGATTTAAAGCAGCAAAAGTTTCCCAGGAAGAATTAGATTCAATAAATGTCGATGGCGATATCAAAGTCTTTCCGAATCCTGCTGATGAAGTCCTCTATTTAAAGGTAAATGATAAAGTACTGGAGGCAAAAAATGCTTTCATATATCTATACAATAATAAAGGGGTACTGCTTTACAAGACCTCGGCTGTAAAAGATATAATTGAGATCCCCGTTGGTGAATATTTACCTGGTATTTATTTCCTGGTGCTAAACTATGATTCACAGAGATCTGATTGGAAAGTAATTATTCGTTAATTATTTCGACAGATCAAAAAAGTTACTAATATCCTTTACCTGAGCTGTTATGAAATTCAAATACACCTTTTTTCTAATTCTTGTTCTTCTGCATTTTTTCAGCATATTCAGTCAAGAACCATCAGCATCCTGGAACCTACACCAACCGGAAAGTGGTACAAAAAATTACATAGCAAGGGATCAGATATTTCTTGATTCTGGATTTTCATATACGGCTGCATCCGGCTTAAGTTTTACCGGAAGTATTGATGAATCATTAATGTGTAATGTTGACTACATAAATATTCCTGATTCGGATCGTAGTATAAATACGAATAATACCGTTGGATCCATATCGGGTAAATATAATGTTTCACAAAATGGAGCTGCTGAATATTCCATTCCTTTTGATCTTCCTCCTGGTGTAAATGGTATGGTGCCTTCATTGGGCCTGGCATATTCAAGTAATGCAGGTAATGGAATTGCAGGCTGGGGTTGGTCATTGTCAGGGATCTCAAATGTTACAAGAGGAACAAAATCCTTACTTCAGGAAGGTGATATAAATGCAGTAACCCTGGATACCTCCGACAGATTTTTTCTCAACGGCAATCGTCTTATTCTTACAAGCGGTACCTATGGTATTTCCGGTTCTGAGTACCGCGAAGAGATTGATCAGATTGTAAAAGTAAAACTCTTGACTTCAGGGGGCAAATTGTATTTTGAAGTCGATTCACCCAATGGCTATGTTTCGGAATACAAGCAAACCTTTCCTTCCACCGGTGATATTGTATATTGGGTCCTGAATAAAACTTCTAATCCTGATGGAATAAGTATAGATTATAATTATGTATTCTCTGATGGTCAATTAATTCTTGATAATGTTACTTATTCTAATACTATTATAAAGTTCTTCTATGCATCAAAAATTAACGATATAAATTCTGTTTATATATATGATAAAGAAATAATAAACAACCGGCTACTCCGGAAAGTAAGAATTAAAACCAATGACAAAGTTTTCAGAGAATATAACCTGAATTATATCGATAATATGTACAGTATGCTTTCGGAGGTAGAAATGAACAGTGGATCCGGGAGCCAAATGAATTCAACCATAATAAATTGGAGTGATAATGACGGATCTTTACAAGGCCCCAATGCACAGAATATTTCGGCAAGTTTTAAACAGGTTAAATATTTTTGTGACTTAAACGGTGATGGATTAATTGATGTGGTGAGTTACGATGATAAAACGACATATACTTCATCCGATATATGCGTGTTCTCAATTAATCAGGGAAATGGAACTTCTTATACAAATTATAACGTAAATCTATTTGATGGATTTCATTCACTTAACATAGGTGATTTCGATCATGATGGCGATGATGATGTTCTACTTGGAAAAAATTATCATTATCTTGTAGGTAATGATGTTTATCAGGATCTTGATTACTATTTCTATCAATTTGTACCAAATCAAATTCAACATGCTACGGCAAAGGATATTATACATACTATTTTAAGAGGTACAATCAATCCTTATATGGTTACGGGAGATTTTAATGGTGATGGTGAAACTGATATAATTATTTTTGATAAACAAGTAAATCCATATATTAAATATTCTATTTATGATAAGTATTTTAGCTCGTTGGGAGGTGATTTAGATAGTTTAGGCGTAGATATTGATGATAAATATTATTTCTATACATTGAATTTCAATGGAAATTCTAAAACTGATATCTTAGTCAGAGGATTAGCAGATTCAGATAGCACTCTGAAAGTAATAGAATATAATAGGGATTTAGCGAAGTTCAGCGTTATTGCAAGTAAAAGTATAAAACTGAAATTTCCATGTTTGATTGGTGATTTTAATGGTGATGGGCTTAGTGATTTATGTCCATCTGTTCTGGATGAAAGCCAGGAAAATATGGATATTGTTTATTCATCCGGAAAGTCATTTATTCATAAATGTGAACCATTTACTCTAGACTATCCTGAACATCTTGATCATCCATATGAGCCTCTTTATATTTCTGATATGAATGGTGATGGAAAAAGTGATATATTGAGATTTAGTTTTACAGTGGATACGGTAATGATTACAGAAATTTGTATTAAATTTATTCCTATATTACATGTAAAATTATACCTTAGTAAAGGATCTACTTTTGAAGAAAATGATATTACATCTATTTTCAATGATTTAGATTTTGAATATCATACACAATGTTATGCTCATTCTAGTATCGGAAGCGATGTATTATTAAATAATATTGATATTGTTGCATCTTTGGATCATATAAATTATTTTAATTGTCCAAAATTTTATTATTATAATCTGAATACCGAAGGTAATGGCGCTTTTATTTTAGATCATATAAATAATGATGGTTCACATAAGAAAAAACTATTTACTATTATTTCTGGCGGCCGTCAACGTCTGGTAACCTCTGTACTTTCCGGAATGAATATTAATACAAAATTTAAATATGCATCATTATATAATGATACAGTATACAATCGTTCTTCTCAAGGAACTTACCCTTTGTTCAATATTTTAGCTCCATTATATGTAGTAAGACAGGTGGATGTAGAAAATAGCGAGACAAACCTTGCCCGTTATTCCTATCATTATAATGATGTTAAATTTAATCCGCAATTCGGCTTTAGGGGTTTTTCAAAGAACTCGATAACAAATGAGAAAACAGATATAACTTCGAGCATTTTAAATAATTTTGAGGGCGATATGTACTGGAGTCTTAGGGATTCCGTTTTTACATTCGCGGGCGAGAGCAGTCTGATCAGCTCTGGAAAATTTAATCAAAGTATTCAGCAATGCACTGCTTTAAGCGGAACCAAATATTTTCAATTTAGAACTTTACAAAATACCGCAAGAGATCACCTCACATCAACAACTGTAATCACTGATTATGAGGATTTCAATACTTATAACATTCCCGAAACAGTAATATCCCGGTATGGGACAGATATGACCATAACCTCAGAAAAGAGTTTTTATTCTTTGCCCACAGGTTATTGGTTACCGTTACGGATAAATACCCAAACGGAAACACTGGATTATATTGATGGCGTAAATAATTATGTTACTAATACGCACTTAGTGTATAATTCCACGCATCCCAACCGCATTGAGACTAAAACAAGCCTTGAAAATACAGATAAGGAGTTGACCGAGACATATGTCTATAAAGCTTTTGGCGGTATCGATTCTATAGTTACCTCGGATGGTGAATCTTCTTCGGATCGTTCTGTTAGATTTGAATATACTGATGACAATCGGTTTATCTCTCAAAAAACAGTAAATGGGCAATTTCCTGTAACTTTTATATACGATGATTTTGGTCGTTTGCGTTCACAGACTGATTATAATGGAAATAAAGATACCTATGACTATGATAGTTTTGGAGAACTAATTCTTACCCGTTTATATGACGGATCAGTTATTGAAAAATCAATAAAATTTTGGGATCAGGGATCTTCGGATACTTGTTATTCTGTTGATGTTGCCCAAACAAATAAAGGAACTTTCACAAGTTATTATAACGCTGCCGGACAGTTATTACTTAAAAAAGCGCCAGGAATTTACAATCGAAATTATAATTATAAAAAGGAATATTATGATGACGGGAAATTAAAACGTGAATATGAACCGAATGGAGATTTTACAGAATATTTTTATGATGATTATGGCCGTTTAATTCGTTCGGAAACTCCTCAAGGCAATATTACTACTTCATATGATGGCAAGTCAGTAACGATGACAGATTCAACAGGATGGAGTGAAAAAACAGTCAATGATTTCGGACTGGTGACTTCAGTCCAGGACGAAGGCGGGACGATCAATTATACCTATAATAGTATGGGACTCCCATCTCAGATCGATTACGGGAGTTACCAGATCAGTCTGGAGTATGATGATGCAGGTAACAGAACCCGCATCGATGATCCAAATTCAGGAGTGGATTCAACACAATATAATGCTTTTGGAGAGCTTGTATCTGAAAGGGATGCGAGAGGCAATAAAGTAACCATGGATTATGATAAATTTGGAAGAATAACTTCACGTGATTGTGGCAGTGACCATACATCATGGAGTTATGATCCGGGTACCGGGCTATTGATGAATGAAAACGGCAGTGATGTTGCTATCAACTATACATATGATGACCTTTTGCATATCAGAAGCATCACGAAAGAGATCGGAAGTGAATCTTTGGAAACTCAATATTATTATTCGGCAACAGGGCTTCTGGATACGATCGTTTATCCCGGGGGCTTTTTACAGGTGAATCAGTATGATGAGAATGGATTTCTGTCTGCAATCAAACGCGGCGGCTTTTCAACACCAGTATGGGAACTAACAGGAGCGAATGAAAACGGCCAGATCACAGGTTACGATTATGGAAATAACATAAGCACTACCTTAGGCTATGATTCGAATTCACGTATACATAGCATCTCAGCAGGAAGTACATTTAGTTGGCTGTATGATTTTAATGCCAGGGGAAATCCCAATTACAGGAAGAATATGATCACGGGACAACAGGAAAATTTTACCTTCGATGAACTGAACAGGTTGACAACATATCATGATGGTAGTATCGTATATGCAGATAACGGCAATATCAGTTCTAAACAGGGCCTAGGGATATTCACATATGATCCGAACCGCCTGAATGCAGTTACAGAAGTGAGCGGCAGTGGAGACAAGATACCCCAGGATATTTCCTATACCTGGTTTAATAAGGTTTCACAGATCACCGACAATGATAACAACTATGAGCTTGATTTCACTTATGGTCCCGATTATTCCAGGGCGAAGATGGAAACTCATAAAAACAGCTCGCTGACAAAAACAAAATATTACGCCGGTAACTATGAAAAAGTCGTCGAGTCTGGTGGAAATACCATAGAGTATACGTATATTGCTTCTCCGGCAGGATTGGTAGCCGTTAACATAAAAAAGATAAATTCTCCGGATAGCCTGTATTATATCCATTCCGATTACCTGGGTTCAATCATGGCTTTGACAGATTCCCTTGGACATGTTGTACAGAAGTATGCCTATGATGCCTGGGGAAGAAGAATGGACCCTGCGGACTGGAACAAGACGGAAGCCCGTACAGATTTATTGGTTGATCGTGGATATACCGGCCACGAGCACCTGGATCATTTCGGGCTGATCAACATGAATGGCAGGATGTACGACCCGGCGCTGGGCCGTTTTTTAAGCCCGGATAATTACGTGCAATTGCCATTTCATACGCAGAGTTATAACAGGTATAGTTACTGCCTGAATAATCCGCTGATTTATACAGATCCTAGTGGTCAAACTTGGAAAATATTTACATTTCTATCCCATGTTGGAAAAGTTGTAGTACAAACTGTCGTTTTTGTTGCAATTACTGGTGCTTCAATTTTAGCGGGTGCTTTTCTAGGTGGGTTAATATTGGATAATCCCTATACTATAGTAGTGGGCGCTATAGGTGGATTTACAATTGGTGCGACTGAATCAATGCGAATAAATCATTGGATAGATACTTGGTGGCAATAACATTTTTTCAAACATAAAATGATAATATTGTAAATTGAAATATGTATGTTAAAAAGAAATTTAATATTAATATCAGTACTTTTATTCTCTCGCTTCTGCTTTAGTAGTGATACCACAATCAATTCAAATCCTAAAATATACCTCTTGTTTGGTATTAATTCAAGTTATACAGATTTTAATAAATTAAACAATATCTTTTCTAATAATAATATCTCAACTTTAAGTTGTCCTCAAGATGAGTATAATTTTGGATTTTTAATACAATTCACCCCATACAGAAGCTTACTCGAAGTTAAATATGGCTTTTTAAATAACTTAAACAATTCAAATAAGCTCGTTAGTTTAATAAATACTCAAAATTTTGAATCTTCTTTATTATATAATATATTGAAATCACAAAATTTGTTATTATTACCACAACTAGCTTTTGGAGAAAAAACATATAATATTGATATATATGATAAATCGCATAACAATTCAAATGTATTTGAAGTGATTCAAAATCCTAAAGTTATCAATATTCATTCTAATAATATATATTATATTAAAATTGGGATGGGTATTGAAAAAAGGGTTCATTTACTTAATAATGATATTTCTATCGGTGCGGCAGGTTTATATTTTATTCCAATAAATGCTATTTCATGGAAAACCAAAAATGATAGTAGTATTATGGACTTTCCAAAGATTAGAATGAAGAGTTTTAATCTTTTTATTCACTTTGGATATTCATTTAATAATCTTCTATTTCGAGAGAAAAGTCATTGAGTATACGTATCCGCCCCAGGAAATAGTCTTAATTATTTTAAGTTGTATTTTAGAACAAAAGCTGAAGGAACATATCTGAATCCAAATTTATTGGGCGACTATTGAATATTCCTTCCAATACGATAACTTCGGAAGATTAACCAGGGAGACTTATCCCGGCGGTTTTGCCGTAAGCAGTACATACGATGGAAAGGGTTTTCTTTTAAGCATGAAAAGGTATTCGGATAATTTTGTGCTCTGGCAGTATGCCGGGGAAGAAAAACCGGGAAGGGTGAACAGCTTCAACCGGGGACCCGGAATGAATACGCACAGTGATTACGACAGCTATAATTACCCGTCGAATTACACGACATCGTATCAGTCTCACATATTCCAGGACCTGGACCTGACATTCAACCACATTACGGGTAACCTGGAAAACCGGTCCGACAACCGGCACCAGCTGACCGAATCCTTCAGCTATGACAACCTGAACCGGTTAACGGGTCTGAATGGAAGCAGCGACGCTTTCCAGTACCAGGACAACGGAAATATTTCCTATAAACAGGATGTGGGGGGTTATTCCTATAACCAGGTTAAAACCAATGCCGTCGAAGTCATCAAAGGGCTGCCCGAATCGATCTCCACAGATGAACAGATCATCACCTACACCCCTTCGGGGATGGCAAGCCGGATCACCGAGGGGGATAAACAGATTGATTTCACGTACGGACCGGATGATCAGCGCAGGATTTCAGTATACACGGACGGGGAGGATGAAACCACCACGATTTATGGGGACGGGTACGAAAGGATCACCGACGGTTCGGGAACCAGGAATAAGTATTACATCGGTTCGCCGAACGGGTTGGTCGCGATAGTCATTGGCAATAATGTCTATTTTACGATAACCGACCACCTTGGCTCCATTACCGGCCTGGTTGACCAGTCATGCCAGAACATGGTTGAAGAGGCTTCATTCGATGCCTGGGGCCGGAGGCGCAATCCATCGAACTGGACCTATGAGAACATTCCGGAGCCGGTGTATCTGACCAGGGGCTTTACAGGCCATGAAAACCTTTACCAGTTCGGCCTGATCAACATGAATGGCAGGATGTACGACCCGGCGCTGGGCCGTTTTTTAAGCCCGGACAATTACGTGCAACTGCCGTTTCATACGCAGAGTTATAACAGGTATAGTTACTGCCTGAATAATCCACTGTTTATACCGATCCAGATGGGGAATTTGTCCACCTGATTATCGGAGCAGCCATTGGCGGAATTATCAACTGGGCAACTCATGGTGCAGATTTTACTTGGGAAGGACTTGGATACTTTGGAATTGGTGCTCTTGCAGGAGGATTAAGTGCTGGTGTAGGAATGGGAGTTACAGCATCATTATCGGGGGCCTCTTTTGGAGCAGGGTTTATTGGATCTCAAAGTGCGATGACCGCAATCTCTTCGAGTTTTACTACAAGTTTTTTGACAGGGGCTGCTGTTGGTGGTGCTACAGGGTTTACATCCGGGTTTGTTACCGGATCAGGAAACGCGTGGATGGGAGGTGAAAGTTTTGGACAGGGACTCTGGAGTGGTACAAAAGCTGGTTTATGGGGTGGAGTTTCTGGTGCAGTGATTGGAGGAGTTGCTGGTGGAATTGATGCTGCCTATGGAGATCCTAATCGCCAAAGAAATTTTTGGACTGGGGATGATATAGGCAGAGGTAGAAGGCCGTTCTCATTTAATAATTCTGATTTAGATTGGGATGCTTATAGATGGAAAGGGGGATATTCTCCAAGAAAGCATTTAGAGAGCATTGTAGATGGAAATGAAACAAGTTCTTATCTTGATTATATTAGATATGGCGAAGATACGGGAAATCCTATTTCGAATGGAGCTATATCCAAGATCAATAATTATACTTTCCCGGATGATGGAATTGTTGAATATACCATAGATAAGTTTGTTGGAAGGGCAGATATGTACATTTTGGATCAAGCAGGATATGATGCTATAATCCGTCTTAATGGCAATATTGTTACTCCAATAAATGGTTACATCCCAATATGGGAAGGTACAAAGACCATTTCTATTCAACTAATGTTAAAGCCTAGTGAATTCAATAATATTATATCCCCATTTAAATTTAGGATTTTGGGTGATCATCTATTCTGGCGGTAAATAAATATTTTAAACTTTTTAAAAGCTTTTGCATGTTAAGTTATAGCAATAAATATTTTATTTGTCTCACCTCATTTTTTGTACTGAATTCTCTGTTTTTTACTAATATCTATTCCCAGATGGATAGTATTGAGTATAATTACTGGCAACAAATCTATGATTTCAAAATTCAGTCAAATGAATACGTTTTTAAAAGTTGGGAAGGAAATGTAATTGAAACTGATAAAATTATTTTTGATGCTGAAGTATTTTTTGACAATTATCGATCAGCTTATCGCCCTGAATATATAGACTCAGTTCAATTAGCCATAGTTTCAAGGACGTTAAAAAACACATATAATGAACATACATTAAAACATGAACCATCTTTTCTAAGATTTTGCTGGTTTAAAGATGATTATCCTACAATTATACGCCTTGAAAATCTTGGGGGCAAAAGCATCCTGGCAACCATAAAAATAGGGAATGGAAATTTTATAGAACATGGCAAGTTATTATCTGATACCACCATATTATTAACAAAAAGCAACTCTAAGAAGATAAATAAGTTACTCAGCAAAGATACTGACCTTGTAAATCTCTCGAACGCTGTAATTTGTCCATCTGAAATATATATTCCAAACGTTTTTTTTGAAATTAGCAAGGACTCACATTATAACATCATCGTTTTAAGTGAGTGTTATTTACATTACCCACCATATGTCAGGATATGGAAAATCTATAAAAACATTAATAAGGTTTTGAAGAATATGGACTACTTGGGGATTGAAAATTTTTCAGATGGAAACTCTCCTAAAGGATCAAAGTAGTATGATTAGCTGTAAGTGACGATTTTAATAATGTCCTCTTAGTGAGTACACCATAATTTTATCCTCATGCACCTCATAGACAATACGGTGTTCTTTATTGATCCTGCGGGACCAGCAACCGGAAAGATCATATTTTAAAGCCTCTGGTTTACCGATTCCCTGGTAAGGATTTTGAGTAATAGCTTCGATGAGCTTTCGTATTTTCTTTAAAACGGGAATGTTGTTGGAATTTTTCCAGTAGTCGAGATCTTCTTTGGCCTGAAGGGTATATTCTATTTCCATATATCGTCCGGATCGATTTTAACAGTTTTGCCTTCAGCAGCCTGCTTACGGCTGTTTTTTATCTTTGCTACAAACTCCGGATCGTATGGTGAATCCTGGGCAACTTCAAATTTAATCTTCAGGGCTTTAAAAAAGGCCTTGATAACGTTCATTTGCTGTTCATTTTCCGGATGCACGATAATATCTTGTGTTTTCATAATTCGTTTCTTTTTAAAGTGCTGCGATGTTTTTAAGCTTGATGGATTTTATAAATCCGTCAACAACCGAAAGGATGTGTCCTTTATCGGCCTCCTCCATTTTCTCAATCTCATTAAGGCGTTTCAACATCTCCGGGTCCTTAAACAGATTTTCCTGATCAGTCTCTCCAAGCAGATACCCCACGGTTGTGTTGAGAATCCTGGCAATCTTTTTGGCTGCATCAATAGAAGGGGTCATCTCATCCCGCTCATACCTGCCGATTACCGATGTGGAAGTATTTAGTGCTTTGGCCAGTTCCGTTTGAGACATTTTATTTGCCTTCCTGAGAGCCGCTATTTTTTTTCCAAAAGTGTCCATTGCAAAAAACCTTTATAAGGGTTAAAAAGCTCTTGTTTTTAAGTTCTTTTGCAAATATACAAACCTTAAAGGGGATAAAAAAGTTTAATAAAGTTTTGCAAGTTAGTTTGTATTCGGTATTTTTGACCCGAATAAGGGTTAAAAAATATTTTTAAACTTTTTTATCATGGAACTTTCCGAGATCAAACAGCAACTATCCATCCTTGAAGTTTTACGCCAATATGGCCTCTCCCCCGATCGAAACAACCGTCTGAAATGTCCATTCCACGATGACAAGACCCCAAGCATGCAGGTTTATCCCAAGACCGGTACCTGGACTTGCTTTAGCGGGAACTGCTCAGCCGGCAGTGGTGACCAGGTGGATTTTATCATGAAATACGAAAAGAATACCAAGCATGAGGCAATATTAAAGGCTAAGGATCTGCTGGGATACCACTCTAACCATCCAATCTCTGAAAACAAGCCCGGAGTGAAAGAACTTCCGGAACTCTCTTCGGGGGACCACCAGCGAATCCTCACCGATTCTTTCACCCATTTTGTAAGAAGCCTTGGGGCAAGACCAAAGAAAGCAATTGAGTATCTTGAATCCCGCAAGCTGGATTACAAAGCACTATCTGTTGGCTATGATGCAGGAACCCTGCACAAACGAAAGGAAATAACAGATAAGCAAAAACAAGAATACCTGCAGGCAGGCCTTTTAAAACCCGATAAGTTCGGAAGGGAAAATAGCTATTATACACGGTTTAATGGTTGTGTTGTGTTCCCGCTACTTGATAAAGATGGAAATATCTCCAGCCTTTACGGAAGACACACTCAAAAAGGCCACCATTACCTGGAAGGGGAACATAAGGGACTATATCCGGGCTATCCGAATCCAGAGACAAAGAGACTGATCCTGACCGAAGCGATTATCGATGCGGCAACCTTGCAGCAGTTGCCGGAGATCACCAAAGACTACACTATCCTGGCTCTTTATGGGACCAATGGGTTTACCGGGCAGCACCGGGAGGCAATAGCAGGGTTAAAGGATCTAAAAGAGGTTATCTTGTTTTTTGACGGGGATGAAGCAGGAAAAGATGCGATAGAGACAATAACTGAAAAGCTGAAACAGATCCATGAGAAACTAGCTATTACCATGGTTGACACACCAAAAGGAGAAGATGTAAACAGCCTGTTACTAAACCACGATCCTGAAATCTTCACTCACCTTTTGGAATCCCGAAGATCTTTTTCTTTTTCAACTGAAACCGGTTTTGAGAATCGAAAAAACTCAATTGAAAAAGAAAAAAGCCAGGTTAACGAACAGGAAGGTCAACTAGAGGAGACAACATTAAAGGTAACTGCAGACTTTATCAAATACGCCACCGACCAACTGGAGGTCACTCTTTGGGGCGGGATCGATATTAATACGGTAAGCCGGCTTCGGGCCACGTTGCACGTACAACTAACTGGTAACAATTACGTAAGTTTTAGGGACACGGCAGACCTGTACAGCCATTCGCAGACGGACAGGCTGATCAAGCAGGCAGCCGAAAAGCTCGAAATTAGCACACTGACAGTCAGCCATGCCATAACGGGACTAACCAAAGAACTGGAAGCGTACCGGCAGGCAAAGCGGGAAGAGAAACGCCAGAGCGAGCAAAAACAAGCACTAGAATCCGTAGACCGTTTTAGCTCGCGACAGATGCAAAAAGCCGTGGATCTTTTACGCAGCTCAGATCTT
>CAVXNX010000007.1:0-26234 GCA_963763215.1 uncultured Bacteroidales bacterium | reverse complement strand
GACGAACCTCCCACGAAAAAGGTCATCTTACCAGGATCCAGTTTCCAGGTTCGCCATCCGCATCCCAGTATTTCAGATCGGAGGCTTTCAGTGGGATTGTGACTTCGACGCTCTGCCCTTTTGGAACGAATGTCCGTCTGAATCCCTTCAGGGCAATCCGGGGATGTTCGATCTCCGATCCGGGATAACTGACATAGAGCTGGGAAACCTCATCGCCGTCATATTCTCCCGAATTGGTCAGACTGAAAGTCACGTCGACCACATCCCCGTCCTTCAGCGTTTTTTTGCCGGTTTTCAGACCCGAATAGTCGAAACGGGTGTAACTGAGACCGTATCCGAAGGGAAATAAGCGGTTCATTCCAATCATACATGTAAGTCCTGCCGTTTCGGATATTGTAGTCGAGCATGGGAGGCAGCTGGTCGATGGATTTCACCCAGGTCTGGACCAGTCGCCCGGCCGGATTCACATCCCCGAAGATCACGTCGGCCAGTCCGTTGCCCAGTTCCTGGCTCGACTGGGTGATGTGCAGGATGGCCGGCACATGTTCCTTCGACCAGTTGATGGCAAAGGGGAAACTCGATACCAGTACGAGGACGCGTATTCGGATTGGCAGCCCTGACCAGCTTCACCAGGTCTTCCTGTTCGGTGGTGATGGCTTCGCCGGTCAATGGCTTCACGACCGTCACTGGGCACATAATTTTCAGCCCATCCCAGGCCGTGGCTCAACGGATGGTTCCCGATGCAAACGATGGCCACATCACTTTCCCTGGCCGCCGCCACAGCCGAGTCGGCTTTATTGCTGGCATGCATACCGGACCTTTACCTTATCGCCCAGCGCATTGCTGATCCCGTCGAGCACACTGACCCGGTAAGGAGGCGTTCCGACATACCAGTCGGAAATAACAGCATTGGCCACAGGACCGATCACGGCGATCGATTTGATTCTGTCTTTTTCAGCGGCAAGAGTCCGTTCTCATTTTTTAAAAGGACAACCGACTCCTGCGTGGTTTTCCGCGCCAGATCGCGGGCTTCATGCGTGGTCCATGGCTCCACGGTGTCGGTTTTTCCTATCGCGGCATATGGATTTTCCGGCGAACTGTCGAGTATTACCAAGTTTCAGCATGACCCAAAGGTTGCGGTAAATTGCCTTATCGATTTCCTTTTCCGTGAGAAGTCCTTCATCAAGGGCTTGCTTGACGTCCTCCCTGTAGGTATCAAGAAAAACGCTGATACCGGCCTTGATCCCTTCTGCAGCACCATGGGCTTTGTCGGGAGCCCAATGATGATCTTTCACCAGAGAGGTCAGAGCTCCGCCGTCGGTGGAGATGATGCCGTGCAATCCCCATTCATCCATCGTCACATCTCTGAGCACCGGGTTGACCATACAGGGAATGCCGTTGTATTTATTATAGGCAGCCATGTAACACTGTGCCCCGCCGTCCACGACGCCCTTGTAAAAAGCGTAGGAATAATATTCCCGGAACAGTCGCTCGTCAAAATCCGAGCTGTTGGTCATCCGGTCATTTTCGTTGCTGTTGGCCAGGAAATGTTTCATCAGGGAAGCGGTTTTCCAGTATGTTGGATTGTCACCCTGCAGACCCCGGACGAAGGCCGTGACAAGTGTGGCATTCAGGAAAGGATCCTCACCGTAGCATTCCTCCGTCCTCCCCCATCTGATATCGCGGCCAAGGTCGGCATTCGGCGCGAACACGATAAGCCCCTTGCGGCCGTATTTCTCATTTTGAGCCAGGAATCTGGCTTCGGTGGCTTCCTGGTCGGCGACTTTTTGAAGAAGTTCGGGATCCCACATCTCCGCCAGTCCGTAAGCCTGGGGAAATGTTGTAGAAGGAGATGCATGTTCACCCGTTACCGCCCAGTTGGCTGGGCCGCTGTAAGCAACACCGTGAAGTCCTTCAACCGTACCGCTCTTGATTCCCAATCTTGGGATCGAAACCCGGCTCGACAGGCAGTTGATCTTTTCGTCGAGCGTCAGCAGGCTGATGAGGTTGGTGATGCGGGCGCTGTCGCTGAGGCCAGTCTCCTGAAACGGGTATTTCTGTGCACCGACACCGGCAAAGAGGTAACAGATCGCTACCAGAAGGGTAAGTTTTTTCATTGCATGATTCTTTGTAACGGATTCGATTCTTCCAGAAGTGGAGTAAAGATAATACATGAGTTCGAATTTCAAATACGACGGAGTTTACCCGGTAGCCCGATCGTTAAAAAACTATAAAAGTAAACCCGACGAAAAATGATTACCCCACTTGGAATGTCTAAAGTTTGTTTAATCATTATCCATAAACCTGTTCATCATTTCATGAAAAATGCGAAGGATCATCAAAATATCTGTTTGGCTTGGGGCCGGACTTCTCTCCGCCGGACCATTTGCGAACTGCCAGGGGCAGGACACAACCTGGAATTTACAAAAGTGCATTGATTATGCCCTGCAAAACAACATCCAGATCAAAAAGTCAAAAGTGGACATGAATGTCAGCCAGGTCAACCTGGATGAAGCCAGGGCTGCACGTTTCCCGGACCTGAGCGGTGGCGTGAATGAATCGTACACCCATCAGCAACCCTTTGCCGGTCCATCGGGATCCAACTCGTTCACAGGGAATTATTCAGTGCATTCCGGATTGATGATCTACAACGGGAACAAGCTCAATAACACCATTAACCTGCATAAACTGGATGTTCAATCCGGCTTATTGAATGTGGAGGAATCGGAAAACTCGATTGAAATTGCTGTCACCTCCGCATATCTCCAAATATTGTATGCACGTGAAAATCTGACCAATGCTGAGAATACGGTTAAATCATCCCTTGCGCAGCTTAAGGAGGCGGGTATCAAGTACCGTTCGGGATATATCTCCAAAAGCAGTTACGCCCAGATAGAAGCGCAGTACAGCAGTGACCAGTATGCCGAAGTTCAGGCTAAAAATAACCTCGACCAGCAGATCCTGGCCCTGAAGCAATTGCTGGAGCTGAACATTGGACAATCGATCACTATCGACTATCCTGTACTCAGCGATTCATCGGTTTTAAATGTTATTCCGCCTGAAGAAGTGGTTTACAAAGCAGCGCTCAATGTCATGCCTCAGGTAAAAAACAGTCAGACGAATATTGCCATGGCCCAACTGAACACGAAAATCGCCCGGGCCTCCCTGCTGCCAGATCTTTCATTGAGTGCCGGCCTTTCCACCGGCTACAATTCAGACTTCACCACTCAATTTTCCACGCAGTTAGGGGATAATTTTTACCAGAATCTCGGACTAACCCTGAGTATTCCCATCTATACAAACAGACTGGGCAGGTCGGCTGTTTCAATCGCGAAACTGAATGAAGAGACGGCAAAACTGAACGATGAAGACACGCGAAAGACGCTGCTCTCGGATGTTGAATCAGCCTATCTCAATGCCGTCTCGGCCCAGGGCCGGTTCCGTTCCGCTGAAAATCTGCTCAACTCTGCTCGCATCAGTTATCAACTTACCGAGCAGCAGTTTAACCTTGGGATGAAAAATACCGTTGATCTTCTCACTGAAAAAGTAAAGTTCCTGTCGGCTCAGCAGGAATACCTTCAGGCCAAATACAGCGCGATTTTAAATTATAAACTCCTGGACTTTTACCAGGGAAAGGCCATCACCCTCTGATGAAACGCTATAAAATATCAACACATTCATCTGTAAATGAACCATTTAATTTTATATTCATTGAAGAAAATTTTCCAAGCCGGGAAGCAACCTTATAAATTCCACATCTGATGAAAAAGAGTAAAATTATCACCTACGGGAGCATCCTTCTGGTTATTGCCGCCTTTCTGATCTGGCATGTAGTCAGGAATCGCCATGATGAGACAGTGAAGTTTGAAACCGCGGTTGTTCGAAAAGGGATGCTCAGCACCACCATTACCGCCACAGGTACTGTAGAACCGTTGAAGCAGGTGGATGTTGGTACGCAGGTTTCGGGCGTCATCAAGAAGATCTATGTCGATTTCAATTCGAAGGTAAAGCAGGGACAGGTTCTTGCTGTTCTCGACAAAACACCGCTTCTGGAACAACTGGCTTCAGCAAAGGCGGACCTTGAAAATGCCCAAAGCGAGTATAACTATCAAAAAGACAATTTTAACCGTATCAAACAACTCTACGACAGCACTGCTGTGAGCCAGACGGATTATGAAAATGCTGAGTACCAGTTTAACATCGCCAAAGCCACAGTCGACAAAATGAAGACCGGAGTTGAGCGGGCTCAGACAGCGCTGGACTATGCCACGATCTATTCACCCATTAACGGGGTAGTACTCGACCGCGCTGTTGATGAAGGACAAACCGTTGCCGCCAGTTTCAATACCCCGACCTTGTTCACCATTGCCCAGGACCTGACCAAGATGCAAGTCGAAGCGGATGTCGACGAAGCCGATATCGGCCAGGTCAAGGACGGGCAGAAGGTCACTTTTACCGTTGATGCATTTCCCGACGAGGTCTTTCACGGAACCGTCTCCCAGATACGGCTTAAACCCACCGTCAATTCAAACGTGGTAACCTATACCGTCATCATCGATGCCCCAAATCCCGATCTGAAACTGAAACCCGGTCTCACCGCAAGCATCACGGTATACACCAGGATAGACAAAAACGTCCTGTTAATACCTGCCGGAGCATTACGGTTCAGGCCCGATTCGTCGATCATTGCCCGGTTTATGCCGGCTAAGTACCGTGAGCGGTTGAACAGCCATCAACGGAACCATCATTTTTCCGGAACCGAAATTAACCCACCGGCAGCTACGACACCGGATAGCCTGTCGCCGGCCCTGGTATGGCTTTTAAAGAATGATTCCATCCGGCCGGCCAGGATCATGACAAGTCTGACCGACGATATCCATGTGGAAGTTAACCGCGGTTTGCAGGTGGGTGATTCGGTTATCCTTTCGGCCGGACATCCGGTCAACGCTGTTTACCCTTCGGGTAGCAATGTCCCGAGAAGTCCATTTATGCCGCAGCGGCCAAGACGGTCGCGATAATGCGGAATCTATTAAAACTTAAAAAGTACGCTAAATGTCGGATATAATCCATGCATTTGATCTGAAACGGGAATTCCGGGTAGGTGCCGAAAAAGTACTTGCCCTTAAAGGTATTTCGTTCACGATACGGGAAGGTGAGTTTGTCACCATCATGGGATCGAGCGGTTCGGGCAAATCCACCCTGCTGAACATCCTGGGCTGCCTCGACACCCCGACGGAAGGCGAGTATCTGCTGGACAATGTTCCTGTCCGAAATATGTCGAAGAACCAGCGGGCCAGGTTACGGAATAAAAAGATCGGTTTTGTTTTTCAGACGTATAACCTGCTGCCACGAACGACGGCCCTGGAAAATGTAGAGCTGCCCCTGATGTACAACTCATCGGTGTCTTCGAAGGAACGGCGTAAAAAGGCCATTGAGATGCTCGAAGCCGTAGGACTGGGCGACCGGTTGAACCATGCCCCAAACCAGATGTCGGGAGGTCAGCAACAACGGGTGGCCATTGCCCGGGCCCTGGTTAACGACCCGGTGATCATCCTCGCTGATGAGGCTACCGGAAACCTCGACACCCATACATCCTACGAAATCATGGCTCTCTTCCAGGAACTGAATGCCCGGGGAAAAACCATTGCTTTCGTCACCCATGAACCCGATATTGCCATGTTTAGCGGGAGAAGTATCCTGCTGCGCGACGGCAGGATCATCAAGGATGAGGAAAGGCCCGTCCGCCTTTCAGCGGCAGAAGCACTGGCGAAACTTCCTGTCGAAAGTGAAGCGGAGGAATGAAGCGACCCAGGCCGCTGAGCGACCAACTGAAATAAAGAAAACAACGGATCATGAATATCATCAACGTCATCAAAATATCACTCAAAGCCCTGGTGAATAATAAATTCAGGGCCCTGCTGACCATGCTCGGTATCATTATCGGTGTCGCAGCGGTGATCGCCATGCTGGCTATCGGACAGGGCTCCCGTCAAAGTATCCAGGACCAGATCTCCAAAATGGGATCGAACATGCTCATTATCCAACCCGGTTCAAGCATGTTCCGTGGAGCAAGAATGGCCTCATCCTCCTCACAGACCCTGACACTCGACGATTATGAAGCCATCAAAAAATACTGTCCCGATATCTCAGCCGTTTCACCCGAGGTCAATGCAACCGGACAGGCAATTTACGGTGCCAACAACTGGCCCGTCTCGATGCAGGGTGTCGGCACAGAGTATCCGTCAATACGTAAGATTGATGTCGCTGATGGCCGGATGTTTGATGAACGGGATATCCGAACCTATGCCAAAGTATGCCTGTTGGGAAAAACAGTCATCGATAACCTGTTCGGTGAGGGGGTCGATCCCGTCGGATTAATGATCCGGTACAACAAAATTCCCTTTAAGGTGATCGGTACGCTGACGCCCAAAGGTGAAAATGCCATGGGACAGGACCAGGACAATCTCATCCTGGCGCCCTACACCACCGTACAAAAACGGCTGCTGGGCATATCCTACCTCAATGCTATTTTTGCCTCGGCAGCCAGTGAAGGGGTCACCAACCAGGCACGCGCCGAACTGGAAACCGTTATGCGTCAACAACATAAAATCAAAACCGGCCAGGAGGACGATTTCAACGTGAGATCACAGGAGGAGATCCTTTCCATGTTCAGCAGCACCAGCAATATCCTAACCACCCTGCTGGCGGTGATCGCAAGCATTTCACTCATCGTTGGCGGAATAGGTATCATGAACATTATGTTCGTTTCGGTCACTGAACGAACCCGGGAGATCGGTCTGCGTATGGCTGTCGGGGCCAGGGGAACTGACATCCTTACGCAGTTTCTGATTGAAGCCGTATTGATCAGCGTTATCGGTGGACTGATCGGGGTATTGCTGGGTGTCGGCAGTTCCTTCATCATTAAACAGGTCCTGAACTGGCCGATCATCATCACGACATTTTCCATTGTGCTTTCATTCGCCGTATGTTCGGTCACCGGCGTCTTTTTCGGGTGGTACCCGGCAAAAAAAGCAGCCGACCTGGATCCGATTGACGCGATTCGGTATGAGTGAGAAGCCAGGGACCTGTAATACGCAACCGTCCGGGCATCGAAGGGTGGTAAGTTTGACAAAAATGGAAAAGTTAAACTACCTTTGTGCACAGGAAATGGAAACAAAATCCACGACGACATGGCAAAATACATCGGACTCTTAACTTCCGGCGGGGATTGCCCCGGGCTGAACGCGGCCATCCGGGCCATCGGTAAATCGGCGACAGCCTGCGCAGGCATTGAGGTCATCGGTTTTAAGGACGGATTCAGAGGTTTGATGGAGAACCGGTTTGTACGAATGGAAAATGACCTGTTATCCGGGATCCTGACGCTCGGCGGAACCATCCTGGGAACCAGCCGCGATAAACCCCATAAAATGCCCATGGGCGGGAAACTGGTCGACATGACCGATGTTATCGTCGAAAATTACCACAAACACCACCTCGACGCGCTGGTGTGCCTTGGCGGCGGCGGAACCATCAAAAATGCCTGGCGTCTGGCGCAGAAGGGCCTGAATATCCTGACCCTTCCCAAAACCATTGATAACGATGTGGAAGGCACGGATATCACCTTTGGCTTTGACACGGCCCTGGCCGTCGCCGTCGATGCCATCGACCGTCTGCACAGCACGGCCACCAGCCATCACCGGATCATGGTGGTCGAGATCATGGGCCACCGCGCCGGCTGGCTTACCCTCGGGGCTGGAATTGCAGGCGGCGCTGATGCCATTCTCATTCCCGAGATCCCCTACTCCATCGATATCGTGGCCGAATCCATCCTCGACAGGAGCCGGAAAGGAAAACATTTCAGCATCGTGGCCGTTGCCGAAGGCGCCCTTTCGAGAGAGGAATATAAAAAACACCAGGCGGTAAGGGATCAGATCTCGAAGGAAGAAGACCACGATAAGCGGAAAGTCCTTAAAGCCAAGCTGAAAGACCTGGAGGCCCAGCATAACGGCAATACCATGAGGTTATCGGACGAACTGCAGAACAGGACAGGACTTGATTCCAGGGTGACCATCCTGGGTCATATCCAGCGCGGAGGCACCCCTTCCTCGGCCGACCGGTTGCTGGCGACCCGGCTGGGAACGGCGGCTGTCGAATTCATAAACAAGGGACAGGGCGGTATCCTGGTGGCTGCAAAAAAAGACAATACCGTGGCTGTTCCCCTCGAAGAAGTGGTCGGCAAGGTCAAACTCGTACCCACCGATCACGAATGGGTGGCCAGCGCCAGGAAAGTGGGGACCTGCCTGGGTGACAAATAAGCGGTTCAACCCCGCGCTTCACAGATCATTCGCCTTTCCTGACATCGATAATCTCCGGCCGCAAAAAGGGTTTCAGGAGATCCTTTGTTCCCTTCCATTCATAAGGATCCGTACCGGCTACCATCACGATGTCCCGGAGATCCTCCCTCGGAGGTAAATTCCCGTCATTGTCCCAGGGCAGCATCGATTCGGCGCTCATGTAATGATTCACGAGGGCTGTCCGAAACCGGTCAGCCGTTTTGTTCCGGTAGGAACAGTGAAGTGTATACCCGTTGAAAAAGACCACCGTCCCGCTTTTCACCTCCACAGGCAGAGCCTGATCTGCTACCTCCTCTACCCCGATGGTGTCAACATCGGCAAATTCAGGATTGCCATTTTTAACTCGCTTCATGATGTTCCCCGGACGGCCGGGAATGATCCACAGGCAGCCGTTCTCCCTGTCCGCGTCATCGATGGCTATCCAGGCTCCTGTCAGCGACCTGTCGCGGGTAGGGATGTAATATTCATCCTGGTGCCATGCCTGGCCAGCCTTCCCGGGGGATTTGACAAAGAGCATCGATTGCATGCACTTGACATTCGGGCTGATGATCTGTACCAGGATGTTAACGATTTGCGGATGTGAAAGGTAACGGTAAATCACCGGCGATAGCTTATGGGGGAAATGGATGGCCACGTACCGCTTCAGAACTTCAGCATCAGTTTCCGCAGGTTCAACGTGCTGAAGACCTTCGATGATGACCCCGATCTCCCCTGAAAATGGCCGACGTTTCCTGTCTCAGTTCATCGATTTCCTCTTTTGAGAGGAGATCCGGAGCAATGAGGTAACCCGCCTCATTGTAAAACGAAATGTTTTCCTTACGAACCCTTCCTTCATAAAGAAATGATGCTTCATGTTCCATTGTCAGATACATTTGGTTACCCGTTCTTCTTTTCCCGGCAGAAAGGAAAAATCCTTTCATCAGCCAACTGCCCGAACGCCTATTCGTTCCAGTCGGCAATAAAAACATTGATGCTGTGTGGATCCGGATTATTCCTGTTGGAGGAGAAGACCAGTCGTTTTCCGTCAGGCGAGAACATGGGGAACGCATTGAAATTCCCTTCCCTCGTGATCTGTTCCAGCCCTGTCCCGTCGGTGTTGATCATGAAAAGGTGAAAATCGTATCCGCCTTTTGAAAAATAATTGCTGGAAAAAATGATCTTTTTCCCGTCGGGAGTGAAATAAGGCGCCCAGTTGGCATTTCCAAGATGAGTGACCTGTTTCAGGTCGCTTCCATCCACATTGCACATATAGATCTCCATGTTGGTCGGAGCGACGAGCCCTTCGGCCAGAAACTTCCGGTACTTCGATACCTCCTCCGGGGTTTTCGGCCTCGATGCCCGAAAAACCAGTTTTTTTCCATCGGGAGAAAAAAAGGCTCCCCCATCGTAGCCCAGACCGCTGGTGACCTGTTTCTGATTTGTGCCGTCAATATTCATGGTCCACAGCTCGAGATCCCCACTGCGGTCGCTGGTGAAGACGATCTTGTCGCCCTGGGGCGAAATCGTGGCCTCCGCATCGTAGCCGGGCGAATCGGTCAGCTTTTTAAGGATATGTCCGCTCAGATCGGCGACATAGATATCGTAGGAATCATAAACCGGCCACAGGTATTCGCCTTTGATGCTGGGAACGGGGGGACATGAATCACCGCTCTGGTGGGTCGAAGCATACAGGATCTGCTGATCGCCGGGCATAAAATAACTGCAGGTGGTGCGGCCCTTGCCGGTACTGATCAGCCTGGGCATGTAGGAGGAGTCGCCCGCGGCCTCAGCAATTTTCATCATGAAAATCTGGTCACAGTTCAGTCCCCATGCCGGATTATTACTTTGAAATGTCAGTTTTTTTCCGTCGAAGCTGAAATAGGCTTCGGCATTGTCGCCACCGAAGGTCAGCTGGCGGATATTCCGGAGATGGGGCTCCTGTGCCCGAACCGGGTGAAGAAAAGCAATGATCGTCAGTAGGAAAAGAGTGGCTTTATAATTCATGGGGTATAATGATTTTTGATTTATAGTAATGTATTTCATGGAGACATTAAACCTCCGGAATCAATAAACCCGGAAAACGGACGCATGTTCAAAATAATTTCAGGATTTTGCCGGGACTCCTGGTTTCATCCCCATAGGCGAAGTTCTAAACCAACAGCCTTTATTACCTGCGCCTTCAAAACGAAAAACGGCATCCAAAGCCCGGGGCAAGGTTTTGTATATCTATCCTCATCACCGGTTAGAGCCATCTGATTTAGTATCCTTCCGGTGATATCAGTGCTCAGAATCGAGAGAGGATCAATGTCCATATGCCCTGTCCCTGGAATTGAAACATAATCCCTGGCAGGATTGGGAGATAATCGTATTAAGCCTTTATTAGAATAATTTTGTACTTCACCGGTAAGTTGAATAAACGCCAATAGCTGCGTTATGCTCGACTTCAAAACAGTCATTTACGAATAGTAAACTCCTGTTTTTCAGTCATCGCAAGCCTTGCTCTTGACGTTTTCTTATCAAGCACGGCTAAAAAACATGAGTTTTCTTTCTGACACTAAATAAGTATGGCCGTAGATCTGCGTTATCTGCGGGCATAGGTTAAAAATTATTGGGTGGACTTGAGAATTAAAAAAATCCCCTCCACTCACAATACCATGGAATCCGCCAGAAAAATTTCATATCCCCCTACTCCTTTTTATCAAATGCTTATCTGCGTAAATCCGCGATATCTGCGGGAAATAATTATGCAGGATCATGTGCAGGATAACAAAGAAAAGGATTGTATGGATAGTAACGATTTACGAAATTTCTTTTTAATTTGCAGAGGATCTTACCGGAACGATCATCACTAAACCTAAAATTAAATTACCCATGAAAAATTTCCTCTTCATCCTTCTCGCTTTCCTGATCTCATGCACCTTTAATAATTCGCATCCCCAAACCACCAGTCTTTTCAACGGCAAAGACCTCACGGGCTGGCATGTGGATGTCCCGGCCATGGATGAAAATCCCGATACACTCAATCCGTTCATCGTCCGCGATGGTATGCTGGTCAGCCTGGGCACTCCCGGGGGACACCTGATCACGGATTCAATCTACCGCAATTACCGTCTGGAAGTGGAGTACCGCTTCGCGGGAGAACCCGGAAACTGCGGCGTACTGGTCCATGCCAGCAACCCGAGGGCCCTTTACCACATGTTCCCCAAATCGATCGAGGTGCAGATGGAACACAAGAATGCCGGCGATTTCTGGTGCATCGACGAGGACATCACCGTTCCCGACATGGTGGCCCGGCGTGGTCCGAAAGAAAAATGGGGCGTGACGGAAGACAAGAACCGCCATATCCTGAACCTCACGGATGATTCGGAAAAACCTGCCGGGGAATGGAACACGATGATCATTGAATGCCTGGGAAACAAGATCAACGTCTGGGTGAACGGCGACCTGGTCAACAAGGGTTACGACTGCACGGCCGACCACGGAAAGATCGCTCTTCAGGCGGAAGGATCAGAAGTGGAGTTCAGGAAGCTGGAACTAACGCCGATAGATAAACTGGACGATTGAACCCCAGGCCGCTCTAACCATGGTTACTGGTGGGAAAGTCTTCCCGGTTCTGGTTCTGAATTGTGGACGAGATCAGTAAGCTCTAGGCTCCTGGATACCGCATCTCACCACCCGAAAAAAACGATCCCTGTGCCGGTGAACAGAATGATCACTCCGGCAATGAGATGAACGTAGCGTTCCAGCCCTTTGAATTTGATCAGTGACGTGCCTTTGTGACCGAGGTATACCGTCATGAGCATGGTCAGGATGGTGGCCGTGCCAAAAGCCAGGGCGACGGCGACCATCCCGAGGGTCCGGTTCGAATAGGCCGGGAAAATCAGGAGGGGGATAAGCACTTCGCAGGGACCGAAAACGAAGATCAGGAACAGGATCCAGGGTGTGAGGCTGGTGTTCTCCTTTGCCTTGTCGTCCCTCATCCATTGGCAGATGATGCATTTCCCGGACCTTCTTCGGCACGAGAAAATGCGGAAGATGATGATGATGGGTGCTGTGCGCAGGTATTTGTAGATGCCGTAAATGGTATAGGCCATCCCGAAGGCAAAAAGCATCCAGCCCACGATATCCCCACGGAACGATTCGATGAACTGGAGCTTTTTCAGGCTGAATCCCAGGGCTATGCCGATCATGCCGATCACCACCGAACTTCCCACATGACCGATCCCGGAGATGAATGTGATCCACATCGTTTTGTTGTCGGACCATTTCCTGGCTTTGCTGAGAACAATAAAAGGCAGGTAATGGTCGGGACCCAGAAGGGTATGGATAAAACCCAGGGAAGCAGCTGAAACAGCGAGCAAATATAATTCTTTCATGACATGTGCATTTATAACCTGTTGATCAATGAAGCCTGGCAGGCAGCACCGAAACCGTTATCGATATTCACCACGGTCACCCCGCTGGCACAACTATTCAGCATGGCGAGCAGAGCAGAGAGTCCCTGGAAGTTTGCCCCGTAGCCGACACTCGTGGGCACGCCGATCACCGGTTTGTCAACAAGTCCGGCCACCACACTGGCCAGGGCGCCTTCCATGCCGGCCACCACGATGATGACCCGGGCATTTCGGATCAGTTCGAGTTTATGGAACAGGCGATGAATTCCCGCCACGCCCACATCATAAACCTTCTCGACACGGTTTCCAAGAAAAAGGGCCGTTTCGACAGCTTCTTCGGCAACAGGCAAATCGGATGTACCTGCAGCCACCACAGCAATATAACCCTGCCCTTTTACCTGGTCCTGTTTCCGGTAAGTCACTGTTTTTGCCATCTCATTGTGGACCGCGCCGGGAATCATTTTCTGAATACCTCCTGCCATCTCGGCGGTCACACGCGTGGCCAGGATATCGATTCCCTTCTGGAACATGCGCAAGGCGATCTGCGTGACCTGTTCAACGGTCTTGCCCGATGCGTAGATGACCTCGGGAAGGCCGGTCCGGCGCTGGCGGTCGGTATCGATGGTGGCAAACCCCATCTCCTCGATCCCGCGGTCCGAAAGATGCTCCAGGGCCTCTTCAAGGTTCATCTCCCCTTTTTTGTATAATTCTAAAATCTCCTCCGTGGTCATGATGTCGTGTTTGATCTGATGACTTCTTTTTCAATATCGCTGATACTGAGCCCATGCTGAGTGGCAAGTGCCCGGCAGTCGTCCGATTCCGGTTTGCTTCGCACCAGCCGGCCCTTATAATAACTCTGTTTGACCCGCACCGGGCCATAGGATGTTGAAACGGTAACCTCCTCCCGCCGGAGCATATCCTTCCGCAAACGGGATTCACGGATTCCCAGGCTTGAACTCTGGGTGAAGATGATATCCTTCATCTCCTGCGTCAGGGCAGGTTTGCAAAGAACGGAAAGTGTGGCGGCAGGCCGTGACTTCTTCATCACGATGGGAACCAGCCATGCATCGCTGGCACCGGCACTGAACAGTTGTTCCAGAATATGATCGTAATGTTCAGGGTTCATGTCGTCGATATTGCTCTCCAGCAATACGGCTTCTTCAGTGATCACATCTTCCGCTTCCCCGGCACTTTCGCACAGGAAAACCCGGAGAATATTGGGGATATCCGTATCGCGGTGGCCGATGCCGTAACCTGTTTTGACGATGGGAACATCGATGGTGGCAGTGAATTCATCCGCCATGGCCGCCAGGATAGCTGCGCCTGTGGGTGTGGTGGCTTCATGATTCACCAGACCGGTCTTCACGGGAATGTTTAAAAGAATCTCCGCCGTGGCCGGTGCCGGCACCGGCATAACGCCGTGGGCACATTTGACGGTTCCGCCACCCAGTTGAACCGGGGAGGAGATGATCCGGTCGACCTTAAGGTAATCGAGGCAAATGGCCGCTCCGACAATATCGGCAATGGAATCGAGTGCGCCGACTTCATGAAAGTGAACTTCCTCAATCGGAATATCATGAATTTTCGCCTCGGCCACTGCAATTTTTTCAAATATCTTCAGGGAATCTTTTTTGACTTTTTCAGAGAGTGTGCTGTTATTGATCAGATTCGGTGATATGATCCAGGTGACGGTGTTTCTCATTTTCCTGGTTCATGATGATCACCGTGGCTTTCGTACCGCTTATGCCTTTCCGTTTGTCACGGGTGATCCCCAGATGAAAACCGCTGATGTTCAGTTTTGCGAGTTCATTCCGCAGATAGGAAGGGTCAACGCCCAGGTCCAACAGAGCCCCGAGGTTCATATCCCCGCTGATCCCGGCAAAACAATCGTAATAAAGTATTTTCATTCGAAAATAATTATGTGTATTTAATCAGTCGGAAGTCCGAAGTCGGAAGTTGGAAGTCGGGACTTCGGACTTCCGACTCCGTCATGCCTGTTTCATATAACGCGTTTATGCCTTTTTATCAGGGTTCAGGACGCGGTTCAATTTCCCGGAGACCAGACCTTCCCTGTCGATCTTTAACTCCTGGAATCCCACGGCGCGGATCTTCTCCAGCACTTCGTCTTCAACCGCCCGTAACTTCTCCATCTCGCCTTTCTGCACTTCAATCTGACCAAATGTCCCGTAATGCCGCACGCGCACATCCCTGAAACCATAGGCATTCAGGATATCTTCTGCCGCCTCGATCTGTCGGAGCTTTTCATTGGTGATCCGGTGATGATAGGGAATGCGGGAACTCAGGCAGGGGCTCGAGGGCTTATCCCAGTTGGGCAGCCCGAAATACCGGGCGATCTGTCGTAACTCTTCCTTGGTGAGCCTGCAATCGACCATGGGCGACAAAACTTTGTATTCGGCTGCCGCCTGCAAACCGGGCCGGTAGTCGCCGAGATCATCCCGGTTCGTGCCACTCAGAACATCAAAATCCGGGTACTTGTCCTTCATGGCCTTCAGGTCCTGGAAAAGGTGTTCCTTGCAGAAGTAACACCGGTTCTCGGGGTTCTGATTGTAACGTTCGTCATTCAGCTCATCCGTTTTGATGATCTCAAGACGGATATCGAAGTCGCGGCAGAAATTTTTTGCCAGTTCAAAATCCCTGGTTTTCAGACTTTCCGAATTGGAAATAACACCGATGGCCCGATCCTTTCCCTGGAACTTCCGCGCCAGGTAGAGCACCAGCGTGGAATCGATGCCCCCAGAAAAAGCAACAATCGACCCCGTTCGTTGTGAAAACCACTCCTCCAGCAGGTTGAGCTTATCGTTCAATGGGAGACTCAGTTCGTTCATAACGGTCGTTTTTAATTCGTCAATCTGCTACATACCGGATACATAAACCAATCCGGGCGACTGTCATGGTAACACCTTTTTGTCAATTAGTAACATTTGACAAATATAGGAAAAAAAGTATCCGGGAGCCAGAATTGGAAAGAAATCTTCAGCCGGGTACGGTTTTAAGGTTTAACCCTGCATGGTTCTTACGCGTGGAGCGCTATTGCGGGAGTAAATTTCTCCGGGCATAACTGCGTCCCGGGAAGCTGCAGAAGAATGGCTTCATGGTGAGGTTTGCCCGGAGGCTGGCGTGAAACATCCTTTTATGACCCGGATTCCAGGTTATACCTGAGCAGGTCGAGCATGATCGGGATATCGTTTTCATCGATCCCCTGGTCGACCAGGTGCGGGATATCCTCCTGGAAGATACGCAGGAATTCATCTTCAGAAAATCCATCCCCGGAGATGGCCCTCTGGTAGAAGGCCAGTGCCGATTTCCGGTTGCCGAGGCTCCACTGGACGTGGCCCATGGAGATAAAGTCGTGTTTGCCGGGATTTTCATCCATCAGCATTTTGAAGTATTTTTCAGCCTGTTCAATTTTTCCGGTGAGAAAAGAACACCAGCCGATCGGCCGCCAGACTTTCGTATTTCCCGGAGCCAGGTATTCAACTTTGAAATAACACTTCAGAGCCTCCTCGTAACGGCCGAGTTCGAGAAGGCACTGTCCGATATTGAGTTGGATTCCGAGATTTTCCGGATCGGATTTTTCCGCCGCATGGTAATACTCGAGTGCTTTGGACGGATTTTTCAGATTTTGATAGCAACGGCCGATCTTCCGGAGGGTCCACAATTTGTTTGTCCCATAAAGTTCCGCTTTCAGGTAGGCATCCAGGGCCTTCTGAAAATCGCCGGTTTTTTGATAGCACCATCCGGTTTTTTGATATAACTCCTCACTTTTTTCATCTTCGAGAAGTAGGGTGAAGATTCCTGCTGCTTCAACAAAATATTCTTTCGCAAAATAATATTCAGCGATATTCCGGAGCATTTTCCGGTCAGCCCGGATGACGCTGCCGATAACCTGTTTGGCATGGAAATCCAGTCGCCAGTCGAAAATATCCTCGAACTCGGCTTTCCGCGGGAAGAGCTTATAGAACCGGTACAGGTCCTGGATATACTGATTTGAAACGAATTCGGCCCGGCGCATGGGGGTCGAGGAGTTCCTCATCTTCTGTGATCTCCCGGACCTGGTCCATCTCAGCCTGCATGGCCTGGGTCATGAAACTGAGGTTTTCAGCCGGCAGCCTGGGTATGCTCAGGCAGAAGGAATACTTGTCTGAATTGCAGAGGATGGGCGCCCGGTCGATCGCTTCGAGAAGTTTCCTGACCCCTTCCCCGCTGGTGTCGAGAGCCGAGGCTATTTCAGGATTGCCGGGGAAGAAGGGCATGAACCAGTTGACCGGCTCATCGAAGAAGGGGAAGGATTTGAGCATGGAGAAAGACCCCATGAACACGTCGTCGCCCTTCATCTGCATCTCTGAGAATTCCTCCATCTTATTCAGGAAACCCGGGGAATCCTTGAAAATATCCTCCCAGTCGGGGTTTTTATCTTCCGAAAGTCCTTCCTCCATCAAACTTTCCAGGTTGATCTTGTTCTTCAGGTTGGGACTTATTTTGATCATCTCAGGCAGCAGTTCTTCCCGGATCCGTTGCTGAAGTTTTTCGGTGCCCTTGCTCCGGATGAACTGGAGAATGATCACTTCGAGATGCCGCCTGAACAGAGGGATTCTCATCCAGGATCTTCAACCGGCCGGTGATATCGGAATAAAAGGGCAGCCGGTTGTCGTACCGGTAGAGATTGATCAGCAGCCCGATGAGGGCACGCTGGCTGATCGCCGGCTCGGTGTTTTCACTAGAGGTCGAACAGGAGACTGATCTTCTGGGTATCGAAATAGCGCTGAAGACTAAGCGTGAGTGCCGTCACCATCAGCGATCTGTAGGGCGCAGGCATAACAACGGCGGTATCAGCGTTTTTCCAAAGTTCCGATTCTTCCTGTGTCAGTTTGTCAGTAAACCAGATATGATAGAAGAACCGCTGAATCCTTTTCCCAATTTCCCGCGCATCGGTGTCCATTCGCATTTTCCTTTTCCCCGGAGAGGGATCCGTTAAGCTCATTCACGAAATCTTCCGGATTGGCGATGGGTTCATGCCTGAATGATCTTTTTTTTGAATATTCCAGCGATGGGGAAAATTTCATCCTCAGCGCTTCATAGACTTTATCGGCCAGATCGAAGGCCGAAATGATCAGTTTCCGGTAGATCCGGTCCCGTTCCGGATCGGGGACCCCTTCCACCGTGTATTTGATCATATTGCGGTAGGTTTCTTCCAGGTCCCGGCATTCATCATAATAAATTCCCAGGCTGTTCTCCCTGATGAGCTTCTCCAGAAAGTCGAAGGCCGGTTTCAGCCTCCTTCCGGAAAGGTTGAGACATATTTCGGAATGACCCGTTTTCAGTTCTTTATCTGTCATAATGGCTGTTGATCTCCTAAAAATTTCCGAAATTACTGATGATCAAAAACTAAACCAATATGGCGGCAGGGAGAAAATGGTGTTGAGGAAGATACGTCCGGTAAAAAGTGACATGGCTACCGGTTCCCTTCACGCTAAACGGATTCAGGATGAGAACAGCGGCTTGTAAACATCACGGTACCTGATAAACAAACGGAAACGTTATACAATCGACTTTCAAATTTTTCGCTTCTGGGCAAAATCGTCATTGATCGATTCAAAAGAACCATCGAGTGGTACAAATGGAGCATTACTCAAAATGCCATGCCCTGATCAGCATTTCCGGCAGGTTTTCTGTAATTTCAAATTTTGATACACTGGCTGAAAGCTCGTGGGACATCCCTAAAATAACCAAATATTCGCATGGAATCCGGAAAAAATAGCGCATTTCTCCCTTATCTCCATAATTTCAGGGGTTTTGCCATCCTCCTCATCGTCGCAGTTCATTCCATCTACATGATCTCTGATACCCTGACGGCCAGCTACCGGATCTCTGCGGTCTTGTTTGAAAACAGTACTATCCTTTTTCTTTTTATCGGAGGGTTTCTCTTGCAGTACCTGGGAGACAGTTATTCTTACAAAAGTTACCTTACAAAAAAGTTCAAGTATGTTATTCTCCCATACCTAATCATGTCGGTACCGTCCATCATCCTCATATACGCCCGGCCCGGATGGCAGGGTGAAAACTGGCTCGTGACCGAGCATTTCCTTGGCCTGCCCAAGTTTGTCCAAATCATTCTTTTCTATGTCACCGGGGCACACCTTTCGCCCTTCTGGTACATTCCCATGATCGCGATCCTGTATCTGTTATTTCCCGTCTTCGATTTCATGGATAAAAAGGCCCGGCTGTACTGGATCATACCGGCGTTGATCATTGTGTCAATGATCATCGGAAGGCCAAAATTAAATGACAACACCATCCAGTCGTTTATCTATTTCTTGCCGGTCTATCTCCTGGGAATGTTTACCTCCCATTATTTTGACCGCATAATCCGACTGGCCGGCAAATATTGGATTTATCTGACTCTTACGGTCATCTTGTTAACCATTGCCTGTTTCTATGACCACCGTTTCAGTTTCCTACAAAAAATAGCACTCAGTTACCTTGTGTTGCTCTTGTTATATCTCAAAAAGCCATTACCGGTCTTTGATTTCAGCTTTGGTCTGCTGGCAAAATTAAGCTTTGGCATTTATTTCATACATAAATATGTCATTTATCTGGTGAGGTACGCATTCAACAAATTTGATCTCAATTCCTTTTTCACCTCTGGGTTAGTCAATTTTGCTTTCTTTATATTGATAATCATCATCACCTGCATCTTACTGCTGACTATTGTTAACCTGACCATGCGGGATAAAAGCCGGATGTTCGTCGGGGCTTAGATGCCTCAGTAGGACAACCACCGTTTCTTCCTGGTAAAACATGACGATGAAAACACCGTCATAAATCCAAAGATAATGATGCGCTGCCGATCCGTAATTCAACGTTCATCGGATTCTTCGGGGTACAGGAATGAAAGATCATAAATCAAGACCGCCATTGGAAAAATGAACCAGGTCAGGGGATATATGAGACCCCAGAATCTTTAGCGTACCGACCTCTTATGCCCTATTTCATGAGTTCCCAGTTAACAATCCTTCAGCGTTACCCCAATGGAATGTAAGGACTCATCGGAGAGGATTCAAAGTCGTACTGTCATCGTTCCGGAATCAACCTGTTTGCTCGGAGAAAGCCAATTTAAGATTTAAACAGCGGCTTGTAAACATCCCAGTACTGGTAAATGAGGATCATGTTCATGACGGCAACGAAGGCTGCCGACAGGATATTCCAGTCGCCGTTGGTGAAGTTGAAGATCAGGAAGCTGATGGAAAGCGGGGCCAGAACGATGGTGATGAACGGGATCCAGATGTTGAAGATCAGGAAAAAGCCGATCACGATTTCGAAGATATACAGGGCCGGCAGAAAAGGCGCCACCGCATCAATATAGTTCCGGGCAAAGTCGGGCATTTCGCCGTAACTTGTCGGAAAAAAATGGATAAACTGGTTTGCGGCATACAGGATGAAGAATATGCCGAGGATGATGCTGATCGTGCGGGTGAATCTGGATGATTTCATGGTTCTTTTCGTTTGAATTTGTATGAAAGGTAAAAAAATATGATGCCATATAAAAAAGTTTACCATTGCGCCGGTCCATATCCGTCGACCGGTCATGGGATGTTCCACAGATTGCAGGTCCGCTCATTAAACATTTTCCGTCGCAACCTGTTCATTTGACGGAACCTTTTGAATGAATCTCTCGATCATGCCAGCCTGTGGCAGTATTCCCTTTGAGGTCTAACCCCTAATTCCCTATCCCTATGTCAACCCATCGTGAAACCCCCATTGAGATTGAAAAAGGCACATTCAGGAATGCCGGGCACCAGTTGATCAATGCCCTTTCGGAATTAATTGAAACCATGGCACAGCGGCCGGTCACCACAGGCAAAACGCCGGCCGGGATCCTGGAGATGTTGGGCCGTTCCCCGCTCCCGGAGACGGGGGAACCGGCACCGGCGGTCCTTTCCGCCATATCGGATTTACTGATCGGTCATTCCCTGTACAACGGCCATCCCAAATTCATGGGTTATGTCACCTCTTCACCGGCTCCCATTGGGATACTGGCCGATCTGCTGGCCTCCGGGGTCAATGCCAATGCCGGCGCCAACATTCTCAGTCCTGTGGCCACAGCCGTTGAAAAGCAGGCCATTCAATGGCTGGCCGAGTTTATCGGGCTCCCCGAGAACTGGGGCGGGATTTTTGTCAGCGGAGGTAACATGGCGAATTTCACCGGTTTTCTGGCAGGCCGTACAGCCAAAGTACCCGGCCTCAACGAAACCGGTCTGCCCCGGGGCGAGGGAGAACTGACCATCTACTGTTCGGCGGCCACCCATACCTGGATGGAAAAGGCCGCAGTGCTCTTCGGCCATGGACTCAACGCTCTCCGATGGATCGCGGTGAAAGACGGTAACCTGATGGACACTGCGGTTCTCGAACACACGATCCGTGCCGACCTGGAGCAGGGCAAAAAACCGTTCATCGTCGTTGGTAACGCCGGTGATGTGAGCACCGGTGCCGTGGACGATCTTCAGGAGATTGCCCGCATCTGTAAGATTTATGATCTGTGGTTTCATATCGACGGCGCTTACGGGATTCCGGCCGCCACGCTTCCCGAACTGAAGTCCCTGTTCAACGGGATCACCGAAGCGGATTCCATCGCCATCGATCCCCACAAATGGCTTTATGCCCCGCTTGAAGCGGGCTGTACCCTGGTGAAGGATCCGCAGCATCTGGTGAACACCTTCAGTTCCCATCCCGATTACTATCACTTCGGAAATGATGAAGAACAAACGGTGAATTTCTATGAGTTCGGAATGCAGAATTCACGCGGATTCCGTGCCCTGAAGGTCTGGCTGGCCCTCAAACAGGCAGGGAGGAAGGGTTACGAAACGATGATCCGCGAGGATATTGCCCTATCGGAATATCTGTTTGAACTGGCGGATAAGCACCCGGAACTGGAAGCATTGACCCAAAACCTGAGCATCGCCACGTTCCGGTTTGTGCCCGATGACCTTTCCCTTCAGGGCGGGGAACGGGAGCACTTTCTCAACGGGATCAATGAAGAACTGCTCGACGAGTTGCAGAAAAACGGTGAGGTCTTCCTGTCGAATGCCGTGGTGTCGGGTAAATTCTGCCTGCGCAGCTGCATTGTGAATTTCCGGACCTCCCGCCGCGATATCGAAGAAATCATTGGGATCATTGTCCGGAACGGCCGGGAGCTCTATGCGAGGTCGAGGTTGAAAAGTGAAGGGCATGGCACATCACACAGTCCTTCGGGTACCGAGAATTGATGAATATTCAGTCAGCCCCGGTGCGAATGCAATCCCTGAAGTTGTCCGGTGGTGGTGCGATGAATGATTGGCCAACCGGGAAGCGGGCCCCATTTGTCCGCTTATTTCCTGAAGATCGGGTGAATCAGGGTTGACTTTGCTTTTTCGGTGAAAGGTTCATGACCGGCGGATATGGTGGTACGCTGTTTCCGGATTGCCCTGCAGTCGGTTCATTCTTCGTCATGCCGTCATTCACCCCTCCAGGGAGGATTTCACCCCTGCCTGGCGCATTTCACCCCGGGGGCAGGGTATTTGTCGCCTCTGAAATTTTCGTCAAAGGAAATCATCGTTTCATCCCTGGAAGAGTTATGTCATTTTTCAAAGGGAAGTCGCTTCCACCAAGACATACAGGACCATCGATTCAGATTGTTGAAAAGTTTTTGTCAAAATGTCCGGAACCGGACAATGAGATCTGGGGGGTGAAACCCATTAAGGGCGGACGGCTGGCCGGCGGGTGGGAGGGCCCTTGTCATCTAACTGACACCAACCGAACGACGAAGCCCCTTGCTGTATCCCGACGTCAATGCTATCACCACATTCACCGTTCCAGGTGACCGGGTGCAGGACGCTCCTCTTCGCGACCGTCCTCCCGGTTCGACCCACGCCCTCCTGAATCCGTTTTTGATTTTGCCGGTAAGCCAGGAAAATTTTCATATTCCGGAACCTGCTTTTTTTGCCCTATTTTACATCAAAGAATCAATTTTCCCTGAATTTTCCTAATTTACCCTTCCGACCAAACCCTTAAACGGATGAGAAAACCAATCCTCAATCTCCTGATAATCGTTCTCATTTGCCTTTCTTCCTGCGGCCGGCATGAAGAGATCGTTCTCGAAGCCCCGGGCTGCAGAGCCATGATCGATTATCTTCACCTGGGCGTAACCCTGGTAACCCTTGACGGCGATACCCTCCAGATTTCAGCGCCTACCGAAATCCGTGAAGCCGCTGTGGAGAGAACGTCGGGCAGGGAAGCCGTCATCCAATACCCGGCACTGAAGAAAAAGATGACCTTCAGGCTTGACAGTTTGACGCTTCATATCACCATTGAATCATTCGAAAACGACCGGTTCACCTGGCCCGTCCTGACAAAATTCGATGCTCTGACCATCCCTTTCCACCAGGGTAAATACATCCCCGCCACCGACACCACATGGACCACATATCTTAACGGCCGGAGCTATCCGGGAATGGAGGGATTATCCATGCAATTCCTCGCCCCGGTCACCGGAAGGAAGGCCGCCGTTTTCATGATCACCAATCCATTCAACAACGAAATCCGGTTCCATGATGCCGGGGGCCGCCTGGCAGTGGAATTTGAACATGAATACCCGGCGACCGTCGACGAGAGGAGTTACGGATTCATCATCCACATCACCGATGCCTCCCCCACCGCCATTGCCAAAAGCTACCGGAAATATGTCATGGAAACCCGGGGGATCACAACCCTGGAAGAAAAAGCCGTCAGGAACCCCAATATCCGGAAACTTTACGGGGCGGCCCATTTTTATGTCTGGTCCGATGAATTTCTTTCTGCTGAAAACATCCGTTTCAAAGAGCTGATCGATTTCTGGAAGGCCCAGCTCGCTGAAAAAGGAAGCAACCCGTCAAAACACCTTTTTAGCCTGTTTGGTCGACCCAGGTCCGGGAGCGGAAACGAATTCCTGAACCAATGGAAAAATATCGTGTCCTCTTCTTACCTCAACAAATGGCAAACGGGACTGATTGTCAGAAGCCTGAACGAAGTCCTGTCGTATCGCAATTTTTATGATGAAGCCTCCTGGAGAACCATTGCACCCGGAAAATGGAATGGGAATGAACTCAACGATATACGGGAACTCAATGAAACAGCGCTGTACCGGTTTAACAAATTGGCTTTTTATGCCGCATTCGGAGATTATACCCAAACAATCGATCATTGGGGTAACGGTGTTTCCCTCGATATGTTGAATGAAATGCAGGAGGCCGGTATCCACAGAGCCTGGCTTGGATTGAATGAATGGAAACCGGCTTTCATTCATCCCGGTTTCGTAAAAAAGGCCGTTGAACTGGGATACCTCATCGCTCCATACGATAGTTACCATTGCATCCATGAGCCCGGGAAGGAACAATGGACGACAGCTGCTTTTGACGACCCCGGCCTGTATGAAACGGCTACGGTGACGGATAAAAACGGCAAAAAAGCCAGGGGATTCCTGGGTATCGGCAGGAAACTGAACCCAACGCTTGCCTTTCCTGCTGTTCAGAGGCGGGTGGAAGGGATCCTCGGACAGGGCATGGCGTTTAATTCCTGGTTCGTGGACTGCGACGGGACGGGAGAATTCCTCGATGATTACACTCCCGGAAGGATGACCTCCCAGGAAGACGACATGAATGCCCGGCTGAAGCGAATGGCATGGCTTTCCAGGGAGAAAAAGATGGTCGTGGGAACGGAAGTCGGTAATGATTTCTGTGCCGGGGTAATCGCCTTCGCCCATGGGATGACCACTCCGGTGATTGCCTGGAGTGATCCCGATATGCGGAAAAACAAGGATTCTGAATACTACACCGGCAGCTACTTTTCGATCACCGGTGGCGTCCCCTCCAAATTCTCAAAAGAGGTGCCGGTCAAACCCATCTACCGTTACGTCTATCTCGATCCACGCTTCAACCTGCCCCTCTTTCAGCTGGTGTACAACAATTCGGTCATCACCTCGCATCATTGGGAATGGGGAACACTTAAGATTCCAGCGCTGCGCAGGGAACGGGAGATTGCGGAAATCCTGTACAATGTTCCGCCCCTGTATCACATCGACAGGCAGGAATGGGCTAAACATAAAAACGAGATCATTCATCACGTCCGGGAATTTTCCGAAGTACACAGCAAGGCGGTGAAGATGGAGATGTTGTCTGTTGATTTTCCTGATGAGACCAGGGAGATCCAGGTCACCCGCTTCGGAATGGGCAACCGTGTGAGCCTTGAACTGACCGCTAATTTTTCAACGGAAATGTACCGGTGGATGGAATGGGATATTCCGCCATTGGCCTTGTTGATCAGGGACCTCGAAGAAGGCACCGCGGAAGTTTACGTGCCGGAATGACCCTCCTTTTTCATCGGGATCCACCTGAAACGGAGGTCGCTTTTTTTCCGTAACCGGGTTAAACATCTTTGATCAAATCTTGTTAGGTTGAAAATTGTACTCTCCTTAACCTTGTTGCTTATGGCTGAAAAAAGCTTACCAAAAGGCTTCCGGTATGTGTTTGGATGCAGAAAAGGAGTTGATAGAACACCGACAGGTCGGCCTTCATAGAATGACAGACCGGCCTGTGGGGACATAAATGCTGTTTGACCCAATGGTCTGTTTTCCTTTTCCCAATGGAATCTGCCCGGATACCGGTAAGGCCTTTCCGACAAAACCGAAAAAACTGATCCGATATGGAAAGTGCAGAGATTCAGAAACAATGGGAAAGTGCGTTCCCGGCTGGGCCAAGTGGGAAAAGAAAATCGCCGACCTGGTTGAACCGGCCTCACGGGCTATGCTGGACATGGCAGGGATCGGTCCGTGCACACAGGTCCTTGACCTGGCTTGCGGTGCAGGAAGCCAAACCCTGAATGCGGCCAGCCTGGCCGGAAATTGCGGTCATGTGGTCGCGCTCGATATTTCAGAACGGATGCTGGATTATGTTCGCAAAAATGCGCAGGTAGCCCGGCTTGACAATATATCCCTGTTACAGGGAGCCGCCGAAGAACTCGCCGTTTCCCGTGGTCTTTGATGCGGTGATCTGCCGCCTGGGCCTGATGCTTTTCAGTGATCCTTCGCGTGCTCTCCGCATGTCCTGGCAAGCCCTGAAGCCGGGGGGCAGGATGGCGGCAGTCGTTTTTACCCTTCCCGAAACCAATAAATTCATGGCCCTGCCCATGCAGGTTTTGCTCCGCCATGCCCCTAAAAATCCACCGAAACCGGGACAACCCGGAATTTTCGCTCTTGGTGCGCCAGGGGTCATGGAACGACTGATGACCGAAAACGGTTTTCATGGCATCCAAAAGCGGACCTTTTCGGTGACGCTGAACATGCCTTCGGCAGAGGAGACCCTGGTGATGATGCAGGAGGCCTTCGGAGCCTACCGTGCCGTTTTGAAGGACTGTTCCGAAGCCGTTCGTGCAGCGGCCTGGGCAGAGGTGGGATCTCTGATCAAAAGTTTCGAGACCC
>CAVXNX010000006.1:0-164742 GCA_963763215.1 uncultured Bacteroidales bacterium | reverse complement strand
ACGACCTATGGAGGACGCGAGGAGCTTGTAGATCCTGATGCCCGGATCGATTATGGCTCACTGATGTACATCACCCTTCAGCGTTCAAAGAATGCCAGGGAGGCCATCAAGACCATGACGACGCTTGTTGATAAATACGGCTATTACAGCGAAGGTGAATCTTTTTCCATTGCCGATCCGAATGAAGTATGGATCCTGGAAATGATCGGAAAAGGCAAAGGAAACACGGGCGCTGTTTGGGTTGCCCGGCGGATCCCCGACGGCTATGTTTGCGGACATGCCAACCAGGCACGTATTCAGACCTTTCCCCTTGATGACGGGAAAACATCGATTTCCTCTAAACATATGGATAAAATTTTTGATCCCGGCATTTCCACCGTTTATGCATGGGACGTCATTGACGTTGCCCGCCAGCATGGATGGTTTGACGGCAAAGACAAGGATTTCAGCTTTTCTGACACGTATGCACCCGGTCAATTTTGGAGGTGCCCGCTTCTGTGATCTCAGGGTGTGGACGTTCTTCAACAAAGTGAGTCAAGGGATGGAGAAATACTGGGATTATGTCTACCGGCAAGGATCTTTCGAACCGGATGCCCTTATGGATCAAACCCGACCGCAAGATCACCAACCTCGACATGATGAGTTTCATGCGCGATCACCTTGAAGGAACTCCTCTGGATATGCGGCAGGATGCCGGGGCCGGACCCTTTCATCTTCCCTATCGCTGGAGACCTCTCGACTGGTCGGTCAGCGACGATACGTCCAAAGTTTACTGCAATGAAAGAGCCACGGCCACCCAGCAGACCGGCTTCTCCTTTGTTGCCGAAGCACGCAGCTGGCTGCCCGATCCCATCGGGGGCATTCTCTGGTTCGGTGTTGATGATGCCGCCACAACCTGCTATGTGCCCATGTATTGCGGCATAACCCGCGTTCCCGAATCCTATGCCGTGGGTAACGGTGACCTCCTCACCTATTCTCCCACCTCCGCCTTCTGGGCATTTAACTTCGTGGCCAACTTCTCCTACCTTCGTTACGATCTGATGAGTGCAGATGTGATCAAAGTGCAGCAGCGAGCTTGAATCCAAATTCACCTCTTTTACACAAGGCAGTTGATGAGGGTGCGCTTGAAACTCTATGAGACAGGACCCGGATCTGGCCAGGGAATATCTGACAGATTATTCAGTCAATATGGGCAACTACACCGTGCAGAGCTGGAAAGAACTGGGGCAGTATCTTCTGGTAAAATATATCGACGGAAACGTGAAAAAAGAAGCCGGCGGAAAATTTCTCAGGAACGAATATGGCTATCCTGCTATGCCTGACCAGCCCGGTTATCCCGATTACTGGAAAAAAGCGGTCATCAAGGATACCGGCGACAAACTTCTCGAACCCTCGGGCAAGTGAACATTAATGCAAACATCCGTGCCCGTTTTTTAAGGGATTCAGTTTGGTTTTTGAAAAAGTTTATCATACATTTGCAGCCTGTTAAAAACGGGTGTTCAATCATTTAAATTTGTACCAGGATGGACTTAATGAAAGTTGTTGAAAAAGAATTTGCTACCGAAAAGAATTTCCTGCTTTCAATAGCGGCGATACGATTACGGTACATTATAAGATCAAAGAAGGCAACAAGGAAAGGATCCAGCAATACCGCGGAACTGTTATCCAGAGAAAAGGCGAAGGCGCCACGGCCACCTTTACCGTTCGGAAAATGTCGGGTAACGTTGGCGTTGAAAGAATCTTTCCCTTTTCTTCCCCTTTCATTGAAAAGATCGAAGTGAACAAGAGAGGTGCTGTCAGAAGGGCAAGGATTTACTACCTTCGTGGTCTTAGGGGTAAAAAAGCCAGGATCCAGGAAAAAAGATTCTAAGGTCTTACCTGATCAAGAAATAAAAAAAACCGTCCATATCGTGTGGACGGTTTTTTTATGTGGATTTCTCAAAAACGGGTTAGATCCTGAGATGACAGTGCGTTGGAGCACATCGCTCCATTTGTCAGAACGCGCTGCAGAACGCCCTTCCTTTTTGAGCCCGATGCCGGGGTTATTTATTTTTCAGTTCGTCGGCTTTTTTCTGGGCAGCTGCCATGATATCCGAAGCCTTCCTGTCTGCTTCTTCTTTCAATTTATCTGCCTGTTGCTGTGCCTTTTTCACCAGTTCATCACCGGTCTTTTCAGCCGCCAGTTTCTTCAGTGGATTGCTTCCCGCCTCCTTGATCAGCTGTTTTTTTCGCAGCTGTGCCTCACCCGACGAGGGCTTTGGCATTTTCATCAGCGGTTTTTTTCAGTTTATCCGCCTGCTCGCGCGCATCATTCATCAGCTTGTCCACTTCGGCGCTGACGTCCTTCTTAACCTCCTCTTTGGCTTTCTGCACTTCCTGCCGGACTCTTTCCTGCACGGCTTCCTTGATTTCCTGTTTAGCCTTCTGAAGGTTATCTTTCACCGCCAGGCTGATTTTAGGATCGGTGAACGTCCCGTTGATCTTGACCTGGACATTCACATTCTGACCCGGATTGAGGTCAAACCCCTTCGACCTGGCCTGGGCCGTAAGACTTTCCAGTACATCGTTGGCCTGGCTTCCAAAATCTTCGCGGGGAATGCTGAATGTCATCAGGTAGTTCAAGGTCTGGTCGAGGCCCTGGTCACCACCGATGGTCACCTTCGTATTACCCGAGTTTGGTCTCAAAGGGCTGGACATATACCCTTCCGTCCCGGATTTCAAACGACAGATTCACATCGGAAAATGTGGGATTCCGGAACTTATCATTTTTCAGGACATCGGCCACCTTATCCAGCGTTTTGTTACTGATGATCTCCACCTGGCTGGTTTTCAGCACACCCTTACCGTTGATGCTGTTCATCACCGGGTTCATCGCCGAATCGAGCAGGGTTGACAATTTGAAGCTGGGTGCTGAATTTGCCCCGGCACGATTTCTGCCACAGGGGCGAGCTTTTCAACCGTATTGAAGGCTGTGAAGGCGGAAGGAAAATCAATATCGCTCATGTTCATGTCCAGATCCAGCAACGGGACTTTCACATCCTGGGTGTTGTAGGCCCCGCTCATGGTCATGCTGCCTCCCAGAAGTAACATGGAAAGATCATGCATATTCATGATCCCCTTGTCAATCGTGACCTCTCCTTTCAGGTTGGTGATTTCAAGCTTGTCATAATTCACCTTGTCCAGGTTGGTGGTCAGTTTAAAATTGATATTCTGCGGGACTTCAAATACTGTCATGGCGGAGGTATCGGCAGCTGCGGCAGTGTCTTCGCCTGTGGATGCCATCAGGGCATTCAGGTCCAGAAGATGTGAACGCATATTCAGATTCCCCCGGATCGTTTCATCCCTGAACATATAAGGAATAAAATTTTCCAGCCGTCCGTCCAGGTGCAGATCGCTTTGTCCGATGGAAGCATCAAACTTCTCGAGGTTCACGAATTCCGGTGAGAACACGAGCCGCGGTCTTGCTCGATCTTCACCGGCTCGGGAACCTCTCCCCCGCTCACCACCATTCCGCTGACTTCAAGGTCGCCTTCAGCCTGTACGGCTTCATAATTTGCATTTTCAATATCCGACATTTTTCCCATCATCTTCAGGTTGGCCGTAATGATCCCCTTCATTTTCATACTGTCGAGCGGGATGACATCGGCAACCGATGCAAGGTCGAGTTTACCGCTCACGGCACCGTTCATCTGCATATCGGAGAATGGGGTAATGATATGAAAATTCATATCCACGGGATTGCCGGCCATTTCCATATGGAACCGGTTCAGATCAACCGTGGTATTGTCTTCATCGGCTCCGTCGTAGAAAATTTTCAGGTCCATCTGAATGTTATCGGCAGATTTGGGAAGATCGGGATAGGAGAAATGACCGTTATTAACCGACAGGTTCATGGTAACCCCCGGGAGGACCGTATCGGTGATCCGGCCTTTGACCGTGCCGTCGAGACTGGCGGTCCCGGAAGCTTTCAACCCACTGAAATCCTGCATATAAACAGCCGGTATCAACGAGAGGAAGGCTTTGAAATCCGTTTTTTTTGTGTAGTACTTCATATCCACTTCGTAAACCGTATCCGAGGGCATGGCAAAAGTTCCGTCCATCCCAATGTCGAGATCGTTGATTCGGAGGCCGTTATCCTTCATCGTGTATTTGCTGTTCTCCAGATCGGCCCCGATGGTGCCATCCAGGGCAACGGTCGCATTTTTGAGATATCTGACACCGTCATAGTCAACCGTCAGGCTTTTAGCCTCCGATTTCACATGCATATCCGTATAGGCTCCGGAAAAATTCCCATCCAGGAGAAGATTCAAATGTTCGAGATTCGCATTCATAGGGAGACTTTCATCGGCATAATGAATGCTGGCATCGTTGATCCTGAACTCACGGAGATTCACTTCAAATTCATTGCGGAAGTGTCGGTGGGTTCCTCCAGGGTAGTCGAATCGGTTGAAGGATAGGTGATGTCCCAGTTTACGGTTCCGTCCTTCAGGGCAATGGCCCGCACGACGGGTCTGTCGAGAATGATGGATTTCACATTGATCTTTCCGGAAAAGGCCGAAAAGAGATCGATCCTCGAGGCAAAACGGTCAAACGCCATCAGGGTGTCGCCCCTGAACTGGTCGACACCGATCACCGACACATTGTTCAGTGAGACGTAGAGGTCGGGGAACCCTTTGAACAAGGAGACTGAGACATCGGACCAGTCGACGGTAGCCCTGACATTGCGGTTCACTTCCTCTTTGGCAAACTTCATGATTTTCCCTTTGAAGAGGAAAGGCACGGTGAGGATGACGACAAAGATCACCAGAAGAACGATAAAAAGGATCCTGAAAAATTTTTTCATACGGGTAGAATTTATTCGCGTCAAAATTACAAATTAAATATTGGGGTCAACATCTATTCTTACGAACAACGTTTTTTTTTGTTTACTGATTCTAAATCTTGTACCGCATGGATATTTTATGAAGAGAAGAATAAAAAAAGTTCTAATTTTGAGAGCTTCAAGAAATTATACGATAAACCATGGCCTTGGAAAAGTCTTCACTCAAAGATTACCGTCAGGGATTTATAATTGCATTGATCATCATCATCGTTGGTTTCACGATGGACTGGGTCACCGGGGGCCGGGGCGTTGCCCTGCCGTCGTGGCCGATGAATCTTTTCGTGGTACTCAGCTTCGCTTTCATCCTGCTATTCATCCATTTTTATTACCGGGATCTGAAGGGTGTGAAATGGCTTTCGCGGGTGCCGGCTTCTGTCACCGCCATCGTTCTTTTCACACTGCTTACCCTCATCATGGGTCTGACGAAGCAGAACAATCCGGATGCCTCCGGGCTTGATGAAAATGAGCGGTCTGGATCATGTCAGGTCCAGCTATGTCTTTATGCTCTCCGGGCTTTACCTGCTGACCTCACTGGGTCTGGTCATTATCCGGAGGATGACCCCCGTGAAATACAAGAATATCGGGTTCACGTTGAATCACCTCGGCTTATGGATCATTGTGGTGGCCGGCAGTCTGGGATCGGGCGATCTGCAGCGGCTGAATGTCTATGTGAATGAAAACCAGTCGGTCTGGTACGGTTTTAAACAGAATGATCAGCCATTCAAACTTCCGTTCACCATCAAACTCCTTGATTTTAATATCGTCGAGTTTGCCCCGAAGCTGGCCTATGTGGAAACACAGACGATGAAGTTTCCCAAAGATGAAGTCAACAATATGATTCTCATGAATGAAGGTCTTGAAGACCACCATTTCAGGTTGGAAGGTGACGGTTGAAAAATTGCTTCCCCTGGCGAAAAAGGACAGCACGGGGAATTATGTACCCTCGCACGATACCCTCTCTTTTCCGGCGGCACAGGTCAAAGCGGTGTCAGACAACGGCGGGGATGGTCCGTGAAGGATGGATCACTTCGGGCAATATCAGGACCCGGCCCGAGATCCTCATGCTCGACAACACGCTACTCGCTGGCCATGGCACGGCCCGAGCCAAAGAATTCAGTTCGAAGATCGTGATCCAGCAGGAAGGCAAAACCGATACAGCCACCGTTATACGTGAACAAGCCGGTGAAGGTCTCCGGCTGGAACCTCTACCAGTTATCGTATGATGAAAGGATGGGACAATGGTCGGAGCTCAGCATCATTGAAGCCATCAGGGATCCATGGCTGCCGGTGATCTACATCGGGATCTTCATGGTCATTGCCGGATCGATCTACTTGTTTACCATTGGTAAAACTCCAAAAGAAACAGAAAAATGAACTGGACCGATTTTCCAACCTATGCCTACACTGCCGGAGCTTTATGGCTCGCTGGGTGTCATTCTCGTCTATTTCGGAACGAAGCAGAAAATCTTCTCCGTCATCGGGACCCTGCTGGTCTTCGGCGGGCTTATCACCTTCACCCTTTTTATCGTCAAATTATGGATCCATCTGGGACGGCCCGCCGATGCGGACGCTCGGGGAGACCAGGCTGTGGTATGGATTTTTCCTGCCCGGCATCGGCCTTTTGTTCTTTCTGCGATGGAAGTACAAATGGTTTCTGGCTTACGCCATCATGATGTCGTTATGTCTTCCTGATCATCAACCTGACCCATCCCGAGACGTACGACAAGACGCTGATGCCTGCCCTTCAGAGTCCCGTGGTTTATTCCCGCATGTGGTGGTTTATATCCTTGGCTATGCCCTGCTGGGCGTCTCGACCCTGGTCGCCCTCAAGGGGCTTTACCAGCATTATTTTTCCGATTCGATGAAAATGTGATCATGCTGGCCGACAATCTGGTTTACCTGGGTTTCGGGTTTCTGACCATGGGATTGCTATTCGGGGCGTTATGGGCCAAACAGGCCTGGGGGCATTACTGGACCTGGGATCCCAAGGAGACATGGGCCTTTCTGACCTGGCTCGGTTATCTGATCTATATTCACCTGAGGTATCAGCATCCCAAAAGAGTCAGCGGTTCGCTATGGGTCCTTTCGCTGGCCTTCGTGGTTTTGATGATCGCCTGGTTTGGCATCAATTACCTGCCATCGGCACAAAATAGTGTGCATGTTTATGCCGGTTAACATTGAAATTGCAGGAAAAATACTTATTTTTGCTCGCATTTTTAACAATGCAGCCGGACCTGTAGCTTAATGGATAGAGCATCTGGCTACGGACCAGAAGGTTGGGGGTTCGAGTCCCTCCAGGTTCACGGATAGTATAAAAAAACCCTTGCAATTCTCTTCTTGCAAGGGTTTATTTTTTTACCTATCTGAGGACAGCATTACTACGCTTTATTATGGAGGAAAGAATAATAGATGAATTTTTTGTGAATTACATCCTTCATCTGCTTCTTATCCTTCACGAGCCTGGGTGAAGAATAATCGGGATTGATGTTCATCTGTGCTTTGATTTCCTTTTGCCTGACGAGTGACATAACCACAAAACTCAGAACGGATGCCAACCCGAGTATGATAAGGGTGAGCCAGATGATGCCGATATTTCTGAGGACAAATGACACGGCAATAAAGAATACATTTGCACCAACAAGCACCATGGTAGACTGAAAGTGGCTCAGGCCAAGTTGCAGCAATCGGTGGTGTATATGCTGACGATCTGCCTGAAACGGAGATTTACCCTGCCTGGTGCGTATGATAAATATTCTGAGAGTGTCAAAGAGAGGGATGATCAGGATACCGAATACAACAGCTGGGGCTGAGGCCATTGAATGATCCCCCTTGATAACCGATGGTAATTGTAAAAAATGGCAAGCCAGGACAGCGATAATAAAGCCTCATAACAATGGAACCTGTATCTCCCAGGAATATCTTATATTTTTTCCTAAATACATTAAACCAGAAGAATGCTGCGAGTGTACCCACAAATGAAAAGCTAAAAATGGAATATCCAATGTTTCCCTGGATCAAGAATAAAATGCCAAACGAGGATGTTGTAATCATTCCAATTCCTGCAGCAAGACCGTCAATGCCATCGATAAGATTAATGCCATTGATAATCAGGATGAAAACAAATATTGTCAGGAGAATGCTTGAAAGATAATCTAGCTGTCCGATGTTGAACAAACCATATAGATTTGTAATCCTTATATCTGCGAGTACTGCAACAATTGCGGTTGCAATTAACTGTCCAATTAATTTCTTAACCGGGTCTATAATGAGGATATCATCTTTCATGCCTAAAAAGAATACGATGATCATACCCGCGAAGATGTAACGGAGTTCAACAATACTGTAGGGTCCCGAAATAATGATGGTTGATAAGAGTACTCCTATAAAAACAGCAATTCCCCCTAAGGTAGGAGTGGAAATTCCATGGGAGGTTCTGCAGTTTGGAACACTGCAAAGGTTTTTGAGATTTGAAATATTAACAATTGGGGGGATGGTCAAGCATGTAAGCCCGTAAGCCAACATAAATCCCATTAGGAGTAACATCCAACTGGGCAAAGAAGTCAGATATATTTCAAAAGGGAGATTCAATGCTAATGGGGATTATTCTGATTTTTAGATTATCCTCTAAATAAGCACCTTGCTACTCACAGTTTATGAATGGCTGTGAAGGAGAGAGTTTTATTAGGCCAGGGAAACAGTCCTATAAATTTACAACAGTAATGGTTAATTGACCATTTCCTTTTTATTTAATTATAAATAGTAACTAAATAGAAGTCATGATATATAACTGAATATCAGTTATTTTTAAAGATGAAGATAGCTATGAGTATAATTTACCAATTTGACGAAAGGTAAAATCCAATGACAAAATTTCTAACATCATCCATTCAGGTGAATGTACCATGATTAATTTTACATTGGTTGTAATACACTCATCTTGAGGCTGCAGATGACAATCATATTTTCCCTATTGTAATTTTAATAGAACATTTGGTTCTCTTTGTCTGTTAGAAGGGGGCAAAAATTCTTCTTTGGTGTCTGATTTAAAGATGGAAAATTCAATAGAGTTTGGGTAGTTATATCAGAAAAGCTATTTAAAGAAAACGGTTCAGAACCGAAAGAATGTATTTCAGATCATCAATGTCATATCTCTGATCTACAGGCAAACAAAACATATAATCTGCGAGATACCGTTCAAAGTCTCCTTTCCTTGTTGTTACAAATACGTTCTTCCAAAGGAAGGGTACATAAATTTTATTCTCAAGAAGTGCCGCTCTAAGTCCGCTTTTTTTAAAAAGAAAAGGATAGCACATAGGACCTGATAGTGCATCAAGGTTGATATTAAACTCATTTTTGGTGGCCAGGAGATTATGCAGGTACAGGAAATTCCTTTCCCTTGTCATTTTTGATAAATCGTAATCGATGCTGGCCAGTACAGTTTGAGTAAATTTCGACATATGTTTCATTGGCTGGTTGTAGAGTGTAAAATCGTTTTCAAGGAAATCCTTATAGGCCACATTCGATCCTAATTCAATCCTTTTTATAAGATGTGAAATCCTTTGATAAGAGGTATCCACATCGATTTCTTCAGCAGGAAGGTATTTGTGGGTAAACAAATAACTTCCATCTGGTACGCCAAAAAATTTCCTGGCGGAATAAAAGGTATCCTTATTACCTGCCTTCGGATAATAGAACCCTTGGGAATTATCAATGATCAGGTTTTCAGTTTCAACGGACACTTTTTCAATAAAGGCCTGTTTTACACCAAAGTAATTTGTATAAAGGACGGGAATTGTTTTCGGATTATCCGTGGATAAAATCGGTTCAAGGTTGGAATCAATATTATAAAATTCAAAGTCAACACCCAGTTTTTTAATAGGTTCAAGCATCACATCACAAGTGTAATGAGGAATAAGAACCTTTTTAATACTCTTTGCTCTAAGGATATATTCAAAGCAGTTTCTGGCAGTATTTAAGGCAATCGCATTAGGATGGAACGAATTCCCCTTTTTGAATTCAAGTTGGAAGTATCCGCCTATCTCTCTCATTATATTTTGATATATCGTTGATAATTAGATTATTAATTCAATCCTCGCATCACTATAAAAATTTCTCACTGATAGCATGGAATTATATCATCTAAAATCAGCAGCTGGAATGTTAGACATAATTCCGGCCTCTAATCCAATTTGAATAGGTTGACCAACACTTGGCATTTACAATCAAATTGTTAAGGATTGCACTTTCAAAATATTTAAAAAAAAAAGAGCCTAGATATAACATTAAAAAAATTTTAACGTTTAATAGACTACGCTTGTCAACAAAAAAACCTCCTTAATCAAAATTTTTGGAGGAAAAGTTGCCTGACGAGTTTTCCGTTTAATGAGCTAGATGTTTTAAAGGACATCTAAAATTTTTTAAACCAGATATCTCAGGCAACTTTTCATGTAACATGAACAACCTTTTTGGTTGTAGATAGTGAACAATGAATGAAATTAATAATTAGGCCGGGACGGTAACTTATTAATAAGCTCTAGACGAGGCTGATCTTAAACTATTTAGTTGTTAACATGAAAAGATTGCTGATTATACTACTTCTGCTTTTCCCGTTTATTGCTAAGCTACAACCTACTACGTATCCACAAATGGAAATGATGGTTTAGATCATTCCGGCACGATTAATGATCCATGGTTGTCCCTTTCCTATGCCTGTACTCGGGTTACTAAACCAGGCGACATAATACACATCAAAGCAGGCATATACACAGAGACAAAAAACTGCAATTTAGCTCCTTTAATTAGTATAGAAGGTGAAGGAAATTCTTCTCATATTTTTTTCAGCCATATATCAACAGATTACACCGATGCATGCATACGCCTGGTTTCCGCGAATGAAGGGTCCGCTGGTAATCAATCAATTAGTAATTTGTATCTCGATGGGAATTCAAAGGCTGCATATCACTGTATTTACGTTAAATGCCGTAGTGATGTGAAAATACATGACTGTACAATTATTAGACTTCAAATTTAGTGCTGTTCAATTCAACGGGAAGGCCGGCGGATATAGCTACAACACAAAACCCACCATTTATTCAACAGGCAATCAATTATATAATTGTACAATTACAGATTGTTCAAATTCGGCCTATGAAGTAGATGGAGCAATACAATGGGATTTTATTACAAAACACGGAGGTGGTAATGTTCTTGTTACCGGTCAAAAAGGGTTACTCATTCATGATAACACCCTAAGGCAAACGGGAGCTCCTGCCGGAATGAATAATAATATTTTAGATGCAAAAGAGGGCTATAACCAGGGATTAAAATTTTACAATAACATCTCATATAAACCTGAAGGTAACGGAAATGACTGGAATTTCCACATTGAGTCATGGAATGTAACAGGGGGTTTTGAAGTATACAACAACAAATTTTATGGAGGAACTCAACCCATTGATGTTGGAGGGAATACCAATACGAAAGGAAGCTATGCTTATTCCTGGTGGATACATAACAATCTCTTTTCGATTAGCCAATTACAGCCGAAGCAAGAACCTAATATTATTGGAATTACTCTTGAGTCTCTGGTTGAAGATGTCATAATAGAAAAGAACCATTTTGAGAATTTTCCTTTTGGGGTAACATTCGGCATCACCTTTAATGCAACCGACCATCAGGAAAGAATCCGGGTTAATAACAATCTATTTGAGAATGTAGGATGGAAAGATGACGGTGATGTCTACAAAAAATGGTCCTATGCCATTTTTCTTGAAACCACACAGAGTACATCCTATTTCAAGGACATCTATATTTATAATAATACGATCAAGGCAGCAGAAGCAAATCCACCTTATGCCGGAATATGCTTTAACAGCATCAAGGGACCGACTACTAATATTCGTATAGTGAATAATATAATCATGAATTTTTACTCAGCGCCTATACTAATTACGCAAGGAAGCCCGCTTGGAAATATTGATTATTTATATGATGAAAACAATATTATGTACGGGAGTCCGGCACATGATAATGATATATTCTATCAGGGGGGGGAGTATATAACACATTTGACCCAAGTCAACAATATAAAGCAAGATCCAATCTTAGTTGGAGGCACTCCGTTTGATTTCTCACTTAAGACCGGTTCACCTGCCATCAATGCAGGAAAAGATGTCGGATTAACGACTGATTTTTTAGACAGGCCAATATCAGGAATGCCAGATATTGGGGCGATTGAATATCAATCTGCAACAACTCAAACATTAAATTATGTCAGCTCAGCTATTGCTGATGGCACACCCGATAGATTGGACATTATCTTCGACCAGACCCTAGCTAACAAAGTACCTCCTGTTTCATCCTTTACTGTGCGGGTTAATTCAGGGGTAAGAACTGTCAACTCGGTTTCAATTTCAGGGTCCAGTGTACTGTTAAAACTTTATAGCCCGGTAGTTCAGGGCGATGTTGTCACTGTTGCATACAATAAGTCATCTACAAATCCAATCCAATCCATTTCTGGTATACAAGCTACTTCGATTAGCGCCAGGAATGTAACCAATAACATAAAAGCTGTCGATCCTCAATATGTCAGTTCATCCGTGGAAAATGCAACGCCATCAATTTTACAAATGAATTACGACCTGACTCTTGCCAATGTTGTGCCTGCTGCTTCTGCCTTTATTGTAAGAGTTAACTCAATTGTACGAAATGTGTTAGGAGTTAATGTTTCAGGCAGCAGCGTTTTACTAGCTATGTCTAGCCCTGTTTTTTTCGGGGATGCAATTATTGTAGCTTATACAAAAACAGCCACGAATCCGTTACAAACTTCTTTAGGGGGACAAGTCGCTTCATTTAGTGCCAGGAGTGTCACCAATAATGTTAAAGCAGCAAACCCTCAGTATGTAAATTCGTCGGTAGAAAATGCAACGCCATTAGTTCTACAAATGTATTACGATATGGCGCTTGCCAAAATTGCCCCCCCCACTACGGCATTTTCAGTTAAGGTAAATTCAACTATTCGTAGCGTACGGCAAGTATCAATTTCAGGGCAACAAGTTCTGCTTACACTTTCCAGCCCTGTATTCAATGGAGATACAATAATGGTATCTTATTTAAAACCCACCAATAATCCTTTGCAGGGGGTCCTATCTGGTTTAGCAGACAACATCAATAATAAGCCTGTGACCAATAAGTGTATAAATGTTCCACCTTCCGTAGAGATCATCTCTCCATTGGATAAAGCCTCATTCAAAGCCAATTCAAATATTACTTTTATGGCCAATGCTATGGACCCTGATGGTTCTGTGGCACTTATAGAATTCTATGCCGGAAACAATAAAATTGGAGCAATGACACAAGCTCCATTTACTTTAGCCTTAAATAATTTAAGTGCAGGGAATTACCAAATAAAAGCTGTTGCTACGGATAATCGTAATGCTCAAAGCACTTCATCACCGGTTTCAATTACTGTATATAATGGTAAGTCGGAAGACAATCTTCCCCCTGTTGTTGAAATTGTATCACGTCGAAGGAAGAGTGATAAGTTTGAATTGCATAGTTCGGTTACTCTTGATGCTATAGCATCAGATCCTGATGGTGAAGTAACCAAGATTGAGTTTTATCGTGATTCGATAAAACTCTACGAAGATGATTCACCCCCTTTCAACTATACGTTAAACAACCTTGAAACAGGGAAATATTCCATTACGGCTGTTGCTACGGACAATTCCAATGGCTCCGCAGTTTCAGCGCCTTACATTTTCGAAGTGGCATTTACTGCCAATAAGAACATAGTTACAGATAATATCAAACTATATCCGAATCCTAACGAGGGCCATTTTAGTATTGAACTAAACAGCCCCGTTCAGAACACAAGAAGTGAAATAATGATTACTGATATGACTGGAAAGGAAATTTATCGCGGGTCGATGGAACAAGGATTAACAAAAAAAAATATTGATTTAGCGAAGAGGAAATCGGGTATTTATGTTTTATTCATTAAGTGCGGGGAATCACTTCTTACAAAAAAAATCATAATAGACTGATCCGTGAACATGGCTTACCCTTTTAGAATCTGTTTAGCATAAGCAACCAAAGAAATCTGATAAGATGTATCTGTCTTTTAATTCTGGAGGGTTGATTTATTAGCCGATATGCCCATTCAAGATTATTCCGTAACCACCAGCCTGGTGCACGGCATGCATAGCCTGTATATACATCAAAACTGCCACCCAACCCCTGGTAAATACATGGATAATGTTGATATAATTCTTCAATAAGTAATTCCTGTCTGGGCGAACCTAAGGCTACAAATACAACGTCCGGCAATACGGTTTTAAGGTCATTTATTAAAATCTTCTTTTCTTCAGTATCCAAATTGTATCCGTTCCGGAAATTTTTAATTTTCATTTCTGGAAATTCCATTTTAAGTTTCGCCACGGTTTTTTCAATAACATCCTGACTACCACCGACAAGGTAGAACGATTTTTCATAACAATGGGATTTTATAATATCGAGCCACAATTCACATCCAGGTATCTTAATGGCCTCTCTGAACCCTTTCTTTTTTTAGAGCCAGTACAGCTCCATAACCATCTGAATATCCAATATTTTCATTTATGATTTTTTTCATATGATCATCAGACCGAAGAATTTTTTCGGCATTAATCGCAATCAGACTCCTTTTCACCCGGAAAGCATACTCGATTAATGATGCTCGCGATGAAACATTACAAATTTTGAATCCATTTATGATTGTACTTTCCATCCCTTGCTTTAAGCAGATAATATGATAGTGCATAAAACATGAAAGCATTATTCCATCGCATATAGGAGATCCTTGAACTGAATTTTTTCCTTATCTGGTAGTAAAAATAACCGTCCCTATTTTGCATATTGGATATTGTCCAGTTCAGTACCTTTTCAGCAAATGGCTTGTATTCAGGGATTAAATTTAGATGACCAAGGGTTATAAAAAACTGGGCCGGGCTATGAATATCAATCGGATATATTTTATTATGGTAATATTTGGGTGTACCGTCTTGCAGAAAGAAATTCCCAATATAAAAATCAAAACCTTTTTCAATAGCTCCTGAATAAATATGGTCACCAGTTAGTTCCTGGTAAGAGGTAAGACAATCAATATTATAACCAGTATGAAAACTATCAATCCATTTTTGAATCGGAAGTTCGCCATAGTACCAAGAGCCATCATTATTTTGAGCTCTGACGCAAGCCATGACGCTTTTTTGGGCAGCAGTCTTTAAAATTTCTCTATTTGTATAATGAAAGCAATAGCTCAATAATTTACTTCCCATCAGTGAGGCATTATACACAGTAGAATTTCCATCGAAGGGTGAATAAGAAAAAAGAAAACCTCCGTCGCGATGGGTACGCTTTAAATCTTTGAGCACAAAATCCGCAGAAGAAAGTGCAATATCAAGATATTCACGATCTCTTGTCACTTCAAAAGCGTCAAAAAGAGCCGTGGCACAAAATGTCGTTGCAACTATTGTCGGAGTATTTTTGGGAAAAAGAAATAACCGTCTGGCCTGCCAATCGAAATTATATCCCCAGCAAGCACCTGAAAAACCTTTTGACTGCAACGATAGCAAAAGATTCGCCAGGTAACGGATTTTTAAGATTATTTCTTCTGATGATCCAAATACATGATTATCGGTTTGTAGCCGATAATTATATATATGGCAATACCCTTTTAAAAGCAATCCGATACCTTTTGAATTAAATTCTTTGGGTACCAAAAACAACTTTCTCAGATTTAAAGGATTTCGCTTGAAAGATTGCAACCATACCAGTCTGGCAAGATCCCACTTTTTAAGTAACGGGAGAGCTTGGAAAACCCTTGAATTTAAGCCATCGAAAGGGTCCCAACCTTTGTATTGCTCTCTGGCACAATAATCTTCAAGTTTAATTAGACTTGACGATAGACGTTCTTCGTTCATCGCTCTAAATCAAATACGATCAATATCCTGATATCGGAAACTTATGTACATCAATACCATACCCTTGTCGAAAGTTGGTCCTGAACCTTCAATCAAAGGAAATACTTGATATGAATCCGTATATTTCTATGCGTTTTTTGTCCGAAAAGATTTCCGGGTAACCCCACGAGTAACGAGCAATTCATTTAGGAGTGTAACTAGTTTGTCTCTTGCCACAGAACTATCAAATTTTTGGATCCTGGCTGAGGCAAGGCATAAAGACATTCCTTTATCTGGTAAATCCAAGATCGCTCTTATCGCTCCTGCGATACTGCCGGGGTCCCCTGCCCGATGCATAATGAAATTGTTACTGCCGGATAAGATTTGTAAGTTCGGCTCAATGTCAGAAGCTATTATTGCCATTTTTGAAGCAATAGCTTCTTTAAGGACAACAGGAGAATTTTCAAAATGACTTGGAAAAATCAGGAAGCGACATCTACGGAAAAGATTATACTTCTCATTACCTAACTTTAATCCATGAAAAACAAGAAATTCCTCAATATTTGAATTTGAAATGAGTTGTTTAATCGCTAATTCCTCTTCATCGGTACATGCAACCCCTATTATATTTATTTTAACATGAATATTTTCTGCCTTTAATATTTTAACAGCTTCAAGCAGGTCAAAGAAACCCTTCTCTTTTGTGAGTCTTCCAACGTATATAAATTCATCGCACTTATCTTTAATATCACAAACAAAATTGCGGTAATCCACAAAATTTTCTATGACAAAACATTTGGCCACAGGAAAATATCCTGTAAAAAACGAATAGTGGTCCTGAGAAAGCAAAATTATTTTGTCGGCAAAATGTCCTAGAAATCGTCCCAGGTATTTTATTTTGTTTTGACTGAGAGCAAATTCGCCCTGCTTCTTAGAATGGAAATGGATGATGACGGGTATGTGAAAACACTTCAGAACAAGAAGATAAATACAATCCCGGAGAATCGAATAACCTGACGTGACAAAAACATTAGCCACTTTCGGATTGTTTAGTTTTAGAAAAAATCTCAATCTGTAGATCTTCTTGAACTCCATAGCACATTTTCAAAAGGGTATCTGCGATAGAGATTCTCACGTGTCCGATTATTGGAAGTGTTAAAGGCTTTAATTTCAACGCCTTGATAATCCAATTGCTGAAAACTTTGATTAATCATACTAACCCCTCCAACGGGCGGAGGTAATGGTCCGATGAATGCAACAATTGTCTTCATTTTGTCAACTACACTTTGTAGTCTTCATTCAAATAAGAAACAGTAATAAAAAATTAAAGAAACGATAAAAATAGATTATAAAGAGGGTTTAGTTACCCTACACATTAAATAGCAAGAATAAAATCAAGTAAGAATTTTCCGTTTTTTTCAATTGAAAAGAATTTTTGAATTACTTTTTGACCCCTTCTGCCAAGCCGAATTAGTTGTTTTTCATTAGTTAAACAATATTCCATAGCGTCACAGAGGGAATCTGTATCCTCGGCATTAGCAAATACGATATTCTTTTTGTCTTCGAGATATAATGAAATATCACCAACCTGCGTGGCCAAAACCGGATTCCCTTTGCATAAGTATTCTGTAAGTTTATAAGGGAATCCAAAATTTGCATATTTCGAATTTGTCCTTGTCACAGCTAATATATCAGCATCCAAAAGGATATCCTGAAGGTTATCTTCATCTACATAACCATGTTCATAGATCACGAATCCTCCCGATCCGATTTCATTCTTAATCCGTTGATGGTTCTCATTGGTACCTTTACCAACTAAATGTAATTCAACATTATCATGGTGTTGTACTAATTTTTTAAACGCGCGAATCAAATATTCTACACCATCCTTTCTACCATATGAACCGGCATAGACCATTCTTACAGGGTTATTGAACTTATTTTTATTATTTGTAACAATTAATGAATGAGGCACAGAATTAGGCAATAATAATATGGAATGCCTATATCCTTATATTTTTCATATAATAGGGTAGATATTACGATGATCCCGTTGGCAAACCAGTTGATAAAATTGTCCATAAACAACCCGATTTTGATATCCATTTTTTGTCTGAAACTCATTCGGTCTTCGAGGAAATTAAATAATTCCACCTTATCCATTACGATCCTATATCCCAACATCTTTGCAAAAAGAACAAAAATTAATTCTTTAGCGCCAATCAATGTCTGAGTAAAAAGAATATTAACTCCTATGTTTCCCCCTGAATTGATAAATTCGGCTCAAAGAATTTAGTTTACCATAATCATATGGAATACCATTAAGTATCCCTGAAATTCCTTTCAATGGTATTACAATGGAGACATTAACATTTGATCGTTGCAAAAATTCAGCCTGATATTGTACTCTTTTCGCTAAGGCCCCCCCTTTGGGATAATTATAATGACCTAAGATACAAAACATTAAGTGTTGTATTATCCATATATCTGTCTTATAACTTTACAGGGATTTCCTGCCGCAATAACATTTTCAGGAATATCATTAATAACCAAACTATTTGCCCCGATAATTGTATTATTCCCTATGGTAACCCCTTTAAGTACTACTACATTCACGCCTAACCAAACATTGTTGCCGATAACAATCGCTTTAGGCTCTCCGGTTCTGGGATCTTCTAAATGCCAATCCGAATCAGTTATCAGTGTATTGGCTCCACATCGTACATCTTGACCGAATATTATGGATTTAAACGCCCCTATAACCGTACCGCTGAAACCACAATTATTTCCAATCTCAATTTTAGCTTCCTTTGTGAGTGTTGAAATCGAACACGGCCGATTTATTCCAATAAGATTTGAATTTACCCGGGAAAGAAATAAACAATTCTGACCAATTTTAATAGAAGATTCAGGGAAACGCCTGAAATAACATTTACCGTCAAATTTTGCATTCTTACCTAGTTTCACTCCCCACCAACGGGCAAAGAGAACATTTCTGCGCCCTAAAAGGAATATAATTTTCGGATAAGTATATCAGAAGAATGAGATAAATTTCTGTATTTCATACTTAGATAGCAGGATTGGCAAATTCTTTACATTCCACTTTTGCAGAGCTCATTTTCGTGGCTGGGTAAAGACAACTTATCTTGAATTAGACAGGGATAATATTAGGCCACGAAGTATCAGACATCTTAAATCCTTTCATTACTCACGGATCTCAATTATTAACCAAGATTCAACACTTTTTTGTATATATCAAGTTGATTACTCAATATCTTCTGCTTATCATTACGTTTGAGAGTATCTGTCCTGGCTCTGCTAGAAAATGATTCCGCCAGTCTTTTATCAGATAAAAGCCTTTGGATATGAAATGCACACATTATGTGATCACCCGGCGCGAAAAACAAGGTGGTCTTTTCATCCTCTCCTAAATACGAATACCCCCCGTTATAGGCACAAACACAAGGAGTACCTATAGCCATTGATTCAATATGGGTGATCCCGTAACTCTCAATAAAACTGGGGAAAACGGCAACTGAACAACGGCTAAGTTCGCCTGCAATATCTTCACCTGTTTGCCCTCCTAACCATATTATGTTTGATTTCAAATCAGACTTTTTAATTTCCTTTAATATCCAGTCTATATAACCGTCTTTTCTTATACCTTTTAATTGATGCGAACCGGCTATCCTCAATTCAATATCAGGATAGACCTTCTTCAAATTGGTCACAGCCCTGATCAATACATGTAACCCTTTAAACGGAGCTGAATTGGCAGATAAAGTAAATATGACAGGTTTACCTGTATATTGCCACCGAGGGCCTTTGTAGAATATGTCACGTAATATGATTTCATTATGAAAAATATTTGCATCAGGATTAATAGCCCTTACTTGAGCCTCCATAAATGGAGATAAAACCGTTATATTCTTATGATTTGAGATCATTTCCTGCTCATATAAAGCCCATTTCTTATATTGTTTATTTCTATGAAAAATAGAAGAACGCATTAGTACTTCTTTGATACCAATGCATTGATATTGTTCTCTCAGGGTTAACTGCCCGCCATAAATTCGTGCAATAGCACCTTTTATTCCTTGTATCTCAAGGAGCACAGGAGTAAGAGCCATCTTTCTTGCAGTGATTAATCCTGCATAACTCTCTGTTCCCCAAATGTGAATAAGATCCGGCTTTACATCATCAATAACTTTCAAATAATAATCGACAATACGTGATCCCGGAAGGCCATCTTTATCCAATTTCATAGTTAGAGGAACAATCCACTGATTAATACTACCCTCATCGCGTCGAACCAGTTTCTTAACATTACCTTGCGTAATATTAGACAATGCAATTTCTCCAGTATTCATCAAACCATGTGACATTGTATTTAACCAGGTCCCCGTATTTTTACTGTCAACCTTTTCAATAATTCGTTGTTACTAAACGATAAGACTTTCAAGTTTTGCATTACATCCATTAATTATAAAAAAAGAAAGATATGTTAAAGCCACTAAATTTTTAGTTTGTTATTTATAATAATTGAAAATATTTAACCTTAATAAAAAAATATATAAGCTTTTATATCCGACCTTATTAATATTTAATTTTAACGAATAAGTCTACGAATAAAATATAATGTACATTAAATTAAATCGTCTTTATTACATTTAAATATTTAAAAGTACATTGTTTTCTATAAATATAAATATCTTTATAGGCTTTATTAAAAATCGAATCATCTGAATATCCGCTAATAGAATTAGATCTTAATCGATAGCCTGCTGTCAATTTATTCATCAAATCAATTTTATAACCATTCGAAGTTGCTTTGAGCCAAAATGGATAATCCTCCATATTGTTAAAACGTTCATCAAACCCTCCTAGTGTTTTAAGTAGCTTTTTCGCGAAATAAAAACAGAAGGAGCCAGGATTGGATTGCTGTACGTAAGTATTCTAAACTGTTTTTTTGCAGAAGTATCACAATAGAAAAAATTTTCAATTGCTCTAATTGAGAATTAAAATTCTCATTTGAATTTAAATTATCAGTAAAGAATACCACATTAGAAGCAATTATTTCACATCGAATATTTTGTCTTATATGATGGATGAAATTATAAAGGCAAGTATCAAATAATAAATCATCTCCTGCTACAAACATAATCCATTCACCAGATGAAACATCAAGACTTCTATTACAGTTAGCAGTTACGCCAGTATTTTCAGTCACAGTTAGCATTTTTGTTCGCACGAACCTGTTGGAGTTTTCGTTTAGCCAATCCATGCATTTTGCAACCGTCTGGTCTCTCGAGCAATCGTCGCTAATTATCAATTCAATATTATTGTAGATCTGATTTTTGACACTTTCAAGAGTATCAATTACATATTCACCAGAATTATATGTTATAATATTGACAGATACAGTGGGAAATCCGTAATATCCGTTTTATTATTATCAACACGATTATGAAATTGTTGTGAAGCCACTAAGATATTTGTGCGTAAAATGTATTTTAGTATTCAATTAACTATTCGAAAAAACCTTAGAAAAATGATTATTTCTAGATCCTCTTAATGATAACTTTTGTAAAGCTTTAAATAATCTATCATTGAAACGACTCAGCAAGAACCAACTTCCCCTTCCTTAAGATATCTTAGCCCACCAACGTAAACAACAATGTAGGGGTAATAAAGTACTTCTGGCCGTTGGTAGAAGCAAAGCAACAATACGAGGAAAAAAGAACCATCCATGCCTTGAATTATTTTCACGAAAAACGCACAGTAAATAAAATAATCAATATTAAAGATACTCCAATTATTCCATAGTCAATAATAACAATTTTATAGGTTGCAACTCCCTCCGCTTCCTGTATATTAAAAAATGATCCGGGACCTTTACCAAAAATCAGATCTTTACCTCCACTTTTTAAAAAAAAGTGAAAATATGAATCAAAAACAGCACTAGTCCGATTATCACCGGCTAATTGCCAATCTTCGATTAATAACCTGCTCTTTATCAGTGAATTTAGCTTATCTCCAGTAACAATACCTAATCCGATTATGATTATTCCAATAGCTATGGATTGTTTAATATTAAAATTTAATATTAAATACAAAATGAGAATGACATAAAATGCAAGCGAAAAGGAGATTAAACCTGTAAGTAATATAATAATTGATTTAATATTTTTTTTCGATATTCCAATAACTGAGAGTAATAATCCGTTTAATGTTCCTACGACACCAGGTTCATCAAAAATACTTGAAAACCGATAAACAATGAACCCGGATTCCTCAATGTGACCGAAGTAAACTGAATAGGGAAATTTTGATGTATTTGGATGATATAGCCGTTGCTAATTGCACATTCATACCCAAAATTTTCAGCATGTATGAGGCTAACCCAATGGCATATACAATGGATAATATGGTAACAAATAAATCAAATATTTTTAATTGCTGGTTAGGTCTTAATGCAAGAAATAATATGGGACTAAAGGAACAAAATTAATCATACGGTTTTCTGTACCTCCTACCATAGAATAAAAGGATACAATTACAAAAACAAAAACTAACTCTTTATTATAAATATGCGAATTATTATATAGAAAAAATATATATAGTATAATGATATCCGTCGAAATACGTGCCAAACCAAAAAATAATTTTTGATTAGACCAAACGAAATAGGGTGACATTAATAAAAATATGATAAATGACAAAATAAATAGAATTTTGTCTAAATATGGATCACTTAGGGAATAATCCTCTTTATCAAGAAAGTAAGTTGAATGTTTATCTATAATTGTATCGATTATTAGCCATGGATTGATTTATTGCTCATTGCAAATGTCAATTGGACTTATCCCTATTGAAACGATTTACTTATTTGCTTTTAACAACAACAAGGATTTCAATTCAATACGTTTATCGAGTTCATCTGATCGTAAAAAATATAGATATACCAAAAATAATGGAACCTGCCGAATATATCCATACAGGACCGGAAACCAATGAGAGAATAAGAGCAAGAACACATAGCACTAAATAAAAGGCAAATATTTTGATAAATTTGCGACTAAATTCAAAATTGTAAAGTCGGTTAGTGATCATTAATATCGCATAAAAATAAATGGCATAGCTAATTAACATAGATATACCCATACCTTTCAGACCCCAAAAATTATAGGCAATAATATTGAATACTAAATTAATCGAATTACCCAAAAGACCTTCGACAATAAAAAAAACCTTTTTATCTCCTTTAGCAACGGCAATATACCCCATTGAATATGAAGCTCTTTAAATAGACTACCTAAAGCAAGCCATCGAATAAAAACGGCTATTGATGCGAATTCAGAAGAAAGAAACAAGCGTAAAATCAGAGGTGCCAAAATGAGAAGAGCAATTAATAATGGAGCAGCAATAAGGACCACGATTTCTGCTTGTTGGTTTACCATTTCCCTAACCTTTCATTATCCTTACTAATTCCTGATAGCCGGGGAAAAAAATCAGTACCCATTGCAACAAATACAAGTCCGATAAATCTGTCGGAAATACTTAATCCTGCCTGGTAAAGTCCTACGTCCGATATTCCACCTTTATATCGTATAAAAGCATTTAAAACATAAGTAACAAGGGCCCCAAGGAATAGACTTATCATCATTAAGACACCAAGTTTGGTCATCTCTTTTCCGTCATATAGGGTCTCCTTATAAGTCACATTTACAGATCGTAATTTAATTTTCTTAGTATAATACGTACTAACCGCAAGCGACGTAAGAGCAGCAATGATGATTGCAGGAATAATCCCCTCAACTCCGAAATAATAATAGAGTGGAAAGGCTGTAAAAACACCAATAACTGATCCAATGACTGTAGATTTAGCTATCGCCCTAAGCTGACGCATTCCCTGGAGAATCGTTAAATTTCCCTTTGCCAGGGCATTAATTAAAAGTACGCTCGAAAGCCAAATAAAAGCAAGGAGCATAATCATTATTCCCGAATGTCCATTTACTTAAAGCAGGAGCAAAAAGAACAGTGACAACAATACCTAATAATCCGCTAAACCATATCCATCGCCTGAAAACTTTAATTATTTTACTGATTCTTGTATTGTTATTCGTTTCGGCTGCCATGGAAATGTCTCTCACCGCACTGAAGTTCAATCCCAGTCCTGTAATATTTGAGATCATCGTTGTTGAAGAGATATAGAGATTTGCTATTCCCATCCCCCCAGGACCCAGTAGAACAGCGATGAATTTTCCACGGATCAGGGTGGATAATATTTGTATGATCTGTACCCCACCAAATAGACTGGTCGCTTTTAGAATGTGCCTGTAGGATTGTCTTTTTTTCATGCATCAATCAGCGAGGATTTCCCTAAATAGTGCTTGCAAGAAAACGCCAATAGCTGCGTTATGCTCGACTTCAAAACAGTCATTTACGAATAGTAAACTCCTGTTTTTCAGTCATCGCAAGCCTTGCTCTTGACGTTTTCTTATCAAGCACGGCTAAAAAACATGAGTTTTCTTTCTGACACTAAATAAAGGTATATTTCTGTGTTTCGGTTACATTCAATGGTTTATTATAGAATTGCTGCACATCAATTTTCTTCCCTTTTTCCCAAAGTAATAATAGTTCCTGTACGCTAAATGTACCAATGACGGGATTAATACCTTCTGTCTGAACTAGGTTTGCAGCAACACAAACACATGTCGCAAATTCAGCACATAATCCAAATCGATTTTTGAAGAAATTTAGATAAAGCTGCATACCACTTTCAAGGGAATTGGGTGCTTTAAAAGGAATTGCCTTACACATGGCCGTAATTTCAATTTTCCCGTACATATAACCCGCTACACCTAACGGATAGGTCCAATCACTGTATTCATCAGAAAAATTCCAGCAAAATCGTTCAAGGCCATAACGATATTTTGTAAAAGGGGGCAATTCCAATGGTTTTTGCAGAACAACACTATACGTCATGTCTTTACCTCTCCTTTGAGATACAACATAATCCCTGGTATTTATATCGGCAATTACCTGGTAATCTATTTCATAGGGTAAATATCATATCATCAACATAGAAAATTATCTTTCCAGCATCAGATTGATCGAGAACTTCTATTAACTGTTCCCGAAAGTTAACTTCTTCGATAAAAATAAAATCTTCATTTTTAAAAGACTGCATTAATTCGTTATAGCTCTTTTTATGTCTTATTATTCGAGCATTTATAAAGAACGTTCATTCTTCCCCTGTTAATTACTTTTTCAGTATAGGAGAGCAAAAAAGCATGAAGTTGCATTGCCCTGTCTTTTGAAAATACAATAGAATCAATCTTCTCATCATCCAATTTTGCACCTGTGTTTCGAATTATATTTGAAGTGAAATCGGTCAGACTTTTTAACTTGGATGTACTCGTTAATTGGTAATCAAATCTTTTTAATAAACGATTACCATATTTCAAAATACTTTGTTTATAGGAAAACATTAATCTTTATAATTATTAATGGTATTTACGATCGTGTTTACATCATCCATATTTATCACAGGGCTAATTGGCAAGCTCAATACTTCCTCATGTATCTTTTCGGTTATCGGAAATTTCAACTTATTCCAGCTTTCCATAGCCTTCTGCTTATGGGGCGGAATGGGGTAATGTATTAATGTTTGTATACCTTGTTCCCTCAAATATTGTTGTAGTTTATTGCGATTTGCCGAGCGAAGGACAAATAGGTGCCAAACATGCGAAAGGTTAGTATTTAATGCCCCCATACCGACTGGATGGCATATTGAAGGCAATATTAATGCAGGATTCGATATATGTTCAATATAGTAGTTGGCAATGTGTGAACGCTTCCGGTTATCTTCATCTAGGCGTTGAAGTTTTAAACGTAGTATGGCAGCCTGAATTTCATCCAGTCTGGAATTGAGCCCTTTATATAAGTACTGATATTTTTCTTTTGATCCATAATTCGATATGGTGCGGATTACTTCAGCCAGTTCATTGTCGTCCGTAGTTACAGCTCCGGCATCACCTAATGCCCCGAGATTTTTACCGGGGTAAAAGCTGTGCCCTGCGGCATCACCAAGCGAACCTGTACGTTTATCTCCATAATAACATCCCTGAGCCTGGGCATTGTCCTCTACAAGTTTCAGACTGTATTTCTCAACTAACCCGTTAATCTCCAGATGCATGGCATTTTGCCCATATAGATGAACCACCATAATGCCCCGTGTGCGTTTAGTAATAGAGCATTCAATCCTAAAAGGATCAATATTATATGAGGAAATGTCCGGTTCAACAAGGACAGGTACGAGGTTGTTGTCTGTAAGAGCAAGAATTGAAGCAATGAACGTATTTGCCGGAACAATTATTTCATCACCATCTGTCATTGCACCAAGTTCCTTATACGCCCTGAAAATCAAACGTAAGGCATCTAATCCGTTGGCCACCCCAATACAGTTTCTTGTGCCTATATATTTAGAATACTCGTGTTCAAATTCTTTTACCTCATTTCCAAGGAGGTACCAACCCGAATCCAATATCCTCTTAATTGCACCTGACAGATAAGGTTCGAAACTATCATTAATCTCTTTCAAATTGAGAAACGGAATCATATCATGATTAAATTCATTTCAGATTTTGTTATTCAGGAAGATTAAGTGAAAAGGAAAATTTTAAACAGGAAGTACAATTATGTGATTCCTTAAAACGTATTAATCCTTCATTTGGAATTCCATCCTCTGTAGAAATACCAATATCTATGAAATCAAAACCAAGTTCTTTATAATGCTTAAATAAATATTTTACCAAAAAATCCATGGTTCCCAATTTTCTTCCTACCTGAGTATCTCCCCAGAATATGGCTTGAACAATAGATTCATGCCCACGGTAACAAACCGCAGACCCGACATTTTCTCCTGTTCTGTCTTTCACCATAAAGAAATCAACAGGCATTATCGTATCGACATCCATCAAGTCGTTGTAGGTCATGTAAATTTTACGGTCAAACTGTGTTCGGTTTATGACAATAATCTCATAAGCATCCATTTTCATTTTATCATCCGTAAGATAATGGAAAGAAAGATTGTTTCTTTCGGCAAACTGACATCGTTCGGCCACACGCTTTTTTACCCACGTACCATCGAATGTTTTCAGATCAATATAGTTAGATATATCCGGCAATGCCATCTCAAATCCACTCCGTATGAATGTATTAACGAATTTTGCATTCATTGAATGATGATACATATTCGGAGGTAATACAAGTTTGAATTTTTGCAATTTTTGATCAATAAGAAAAGTCCTTAAATCATCGATATATTCAGATATTTCACCAGTTCTTATTTCATTACTTATAAAGTGAAATCCACCAAATGGCGCTGAGAAAGGCGAATAAAAAGTATTATCTTTTATGCCGGCAATAATTCCAATTGAAACCCTTTCATCATTTTCTATAAGTCGCACAATTCTATCGGCTTTATGCTTATTTAATGAAATGAAGTTTTCTGACACATAAGGGTGTGGATCAGTATGAAAATACTGACGGTAAGTTTTCACGGGGACATCAATAAGCATCGCTTTAGGTTATAAAAGGATTAGTACTTTAATTACAATTAAAGAATATCTTAATGAAGCCGAAGTTAGATGTTAGAAGTGACCTGCTGAGCTCACTTATTTTCTCTTTAAATGCTACTATCATATTGCGTTTAATCAGTCGGAGGTCTGACTTCCGACATCCGACTTCCTTACTTTTACCACCTATTGTTACCAAGTATGAGATTCAACCTGTAGTCAGCTCCTTTTTTTTGAACCAAGTTTGAACTGTAAAAAATCATCATAATTCCTGAAATAATCATTTTCATCATATTTACTGGATGCGAGTACAAGGCATACCGCTCCGGAGGAGAAATTACAAATTTCCCTCCATATTCCTGGCACAATGTGTAATCCGTAGTAAGGTCGGTTCAGTTCAACCACTTTTTTATTTCTGCCATCATCTAAAATAACATCGAAACATCCACTTGCGGCAACGACCAACTGCTGCAATTCCTGGTGTGCATGGCCCCCTCTTTCGGCTCCACCCGGAACATCGTAAAGATAGTATACGCGTTTTACTTCATAGGGAATATCGAATCTGTCCTCAATTGCAGTAATACTACCTGATCTGTTGTGAATTTTGCTTAATTCAAGAATACTACAATTATAAATTGATGCTTTTAATATCATTTTAGGTAATTCAAAAATTCTTTAAAGTTCCTGATGTAATCACTTTCATCGAATAGAGTTGAAGTTAAGATCAGTGCAACCGAATTGGTAGAGAAATTTTCCAGCCTCCGGAAGATCCCATTTGGTACATATAATCCGTAATAAGATCGACTAAGTGAAAATTTCTTTTCTTCTTTCCCATTATGCAAAACGACGTCGAAGCTCCCTGACAGGGAAACGATGAATTCTTCAGATTTCTTAAAGGCATGGCTCCCTCTGAATTCACCACCTGGGACATCATAAATCCAGTAAACCCGATTGATTTTAAATGGGATATGATTCTCTTCTTCAATAAATGAAAGATTACCGCGATCATCTTCAATTTTTGGGAGATTAATTATTTGAACCTTATTTTTTTGTGACATTTTGAATTCATATATTATAAACAGGAAAGATGATCTTATTTATAAATGCAGGTTACAAATGTTTTTATGTTTTTTTCGATACCGTTCTGAACTGTAACTTGAAAACTAATTCAGGTATTAGATTTTAGAATAATTAATCAGATCAAAATACTCATTTATTCGATATCAACTGGTTCTAATTTTATTTTCTTGTGCCGTTCTCGCGCCACTCTGTTTTATTTGTTTCCCTGATTTTCCCTTACCATTATACCCATAACCATATCCATACTGATCGCCGTATATTTTATTATCATTTAAGACTACACAGACATTATCAACTCGTTTAAGCTGCAGATCCTTGACAATCAATGAGAATACTTTCTTTATTGTAAGATTTTGGCGGGTCACAAGTATTTTTAACTCTGAATGATTCAACAACAAGTAAGCATCTGTAACCTGAGCCAAAGGAGTAGTATCCAAAACAATAATATCATATACATCCTTAAGGATGGCTAAAAGCTTTTCAGTTTTATCATCGGCTATTAATTCCACCGGATTGGGAGGTAAAATTCCTGCCATTATATAATCCAGATTCTCATGAGGAGATTTATGAATAATATCACCAAGGCTAATTTTATCGATCATGTAGGAGCTTAGCCCGTCATGAAATTTTTCCACATTATTAAAATATTTCTTCGGTTTGCGCAAATCAAAATCTACTAGAATAGTCTTACGCCCTAATTGAGCGTAACTCATTGCAAGGTTCAATGCAACAAATGTTTTACCTTCCTTTTCGAAACACGAAGTTACCATCACCACTTTCTTATGCCCCCCCCTTACATAGAAATCAAGATTAGTCCGAAGGGCACGAAAGGATTCCGCAATATCCGATTTAGGAAATTCAAACATAACATTCTCTGTTTTATATCGATTATGTAGAATTTTTCCCAAGATTGGTTCTGATGTCAATTGTTCGATATCATCCTGTCCTTCAATTTTATTATTAAGAGCGCTTTTCAAAGTTAAAAAACCGAATGGCAAAGCCATCCCAAAAATCAAAGCGATGATATAATTGATGCGCTTATTTGGTGAAATGGGTGTCATACCAACCATAGCAGCAGGCTCGATTATTAAATTGTCGGGCAGGTTTGAAGCTTTTGTAATTTTAGCCTCGGCTCTCTTCTCGAGCAGGTAATTATATATCGCATTATTAAGGCTATATTTGCGTTCAATGCTTCCAAGTTCACGTTGCGTTTGAGGTAATCTGCTGATTTCTGCCTTGGTTTTGCTTATCCTCTTATTCATTTCTTCAATTGCCATATTGGTAGTCTTAATCACTTCTGTAATGTTTTCAAATATCGTCTCTTTAACATTATCTATCTGGATACCGAGTTTTTGGACAAGCGGATTTCTCTCCTGATTGTTTTCGATAAGATTTGATCGTTGTGCCTGTGCCGAAATGAGCTCAGACATAAGATTATTAAGTAGAGGATCCTGTATTCCAAGAGAGGAGGGAATAATCATATTTGAAAAATTACTATTCTTTTCCAGATAGTCGGCAACATAATCATAATATTGCTTCCTGGTAACCAATTCTGCAAGTTGATTTTGCAAATTCATATACAGTTGAGATATGTCATTTGCCTGTTCCTTCACATTTAATAACTGGTTTGACGAACGGAAACTTTGCAAATGATCTTCCGTCTGGCTTAATGAATCAGAAATCTCATCCAGTTGTTTTTCAATATAATCAATTGTAATACTGGCAATGTGATTTTTTCTTTCCAGGTTTTGAGAGGAATAAACATCCATCAGTTCATTGACAATATCTTCCCCTTTTTTTACAGATTCCATTTTTATACTAATTTCTATCACTGTTGCCATTTTATCCACAACATTAAACTCCAGCATGTTTTTGAGTTCATTTTTCAATTGGGTCACTGTTTTAAATTCAAATGCATATGTTTGTATACTTTCTTTAAGTGTGTGGATGCTACTATCAGCCTCGATAATAAATGCCAGGTCGTCGGTTTCTATTAATTCACCGAATATTCCATTTTTATTGAACGACCATCTGTCCTTGATCTTTGCGGCCTGTCCGGTTTCAAAATTATAGAAGACTGCTTCTTTTGATTTCGCCTTTAGGTTGAAATATCCATCAATCAAAAATGTGAGTTCAAATTTTACATTGATCGGTTGAGGATGGTCCTTTATAAAAATCACTCTGAAGGGTATATTCTGATACGCATCCTGGTACTTGAAGTCACTTTTTTCATAATAATTAACCAACAAATCCAAGTCTCTTACAGTTTGTTCCATAACAGGCGAAGATTTCAACACCCAGAGTTCATTCTGAAAATTTTGATTATTTCCAAATAAACTGCTATTGAGAAAATTATTAACATCTCCACTACTTTGTTGAGCTTTATTTTCTTTAATAAGAATTGAGGATGATATTTTATAAACTGGAATTGAATAATGGTTGATGAAAAATGCAAGTGCAATTGCGATTATTAAACTAATAGTGAATAACTTAAAATTCCTAAAGAATAATCCAACTACCTTTTTGAAATCATTTTCGTCCTGGACATTTATGTTTCTTCTTTGTGACATAAAAGTTTAATATTAAGATTCATATATTCTGAAATAATAAGTTCCGAATAAAGAAAATCGTAAGTATCTGACTTGCCGAAGTATTTTCATTATAATATATAATTATTTATCTAACAATTCATTCAAATTTTTAGAACTTTTAACATCTCAACATCTAACTATTAAATACGGTCATCAACCTATTTAAATACACTATAAATTAATAACCCAGTTGTTAAAGATGAAAGCAAAATATCAAATGGAAATTGTCTCATTCCCCAGAACTTTTTACTTAGAGGCTTAACATAAACTATATCATTTGGTCTGAGATTATAATATGTAGAGGCGAGAATATCTGAACTAGTCAGGTCAACATTGATTCGTTTGTTCTCCCCAAATTCGTTACGAACAAGGATCACATTTTCACGATTTCCATATTCAGTAATATCTCCTGCAAGACTAATTGCGTCGTATATGGAGATCTTATCCTGTGCGAACGCAAAATGTCCCGGGCTTCTCACTTCTCCCAAAACCGAAACATACCTGTTGACAAGCTTTACTGTTATTATCGGATGATTCAGAATATGGCTAAGTGAATCCTGTAAAATACTACTTACTTCTGGTAATGTCTTTTCCTCGACCTGAATCTTTCCTATAACAGGCAAAAGTAGATAGCCTTCTTTATCCACTGAATATGATATAAGGGACGCGCCATAAGGCTGCATGGTACCTATATTATATGAAGATTCACGACCACTGGAAAATACATTGGCTGATGCATCATCGAGACTATTTATCTGAATATATAATTCATCATTGGTCTTAAGCTTATAATCGGGCAAAACGACCTCTTCAAATGTTTTAATAGAATCATTCTTATCCTGTAAATATTCTACATTGCGTTGCATTACACAAGAACTTAATAGCATTGAACAGGAAATTAGCATAAGAAAAAAGACGAAGAAAGGATGTCCGAGGAAAGGTTTCATAGTGAAAATATTTGTTTATATCATTTAATTTGGTGATGGATCGAAGTATTTTAGGATGAAATCTTATTCAGTAATCGGCAAATGATAACTTGTTAAATCCATAGTATAATTCCTCCGTTAAGTGAATATTACTTTTTGGGAAAGATTGGGCTTGTATATCCTCTGAAGAATTTTTATGAAGGAGTGAAATTGCTTTAGAATATCTCAAGCTTAGAGATATATAAACTTCCGTCACGTCAGTCCCAGTAAATATTGAATTTTCTAAAGTTAATCATGTTGTTATTGAGAGAGTTAGGACTGTTTTTCCATTTTCCTCAATCAACGCCTTTAGTTTCAATATGTCCTGTCTGGCGAATGGTACTTTTCCAAGCACCATATTAAAAGTAAGTCATTAACAAATTATTAACAAACCACTTGGGATCAATAGCATACTCGTATTGATAAACCTTGATTTATCATTGATCAGTGACCATATTTTCTTCACGTCTAATCAAAAAGGTCTAAGAAAATCAATACATGACATCGCCTGACCGGTAAAATTCACCACCATCCTGCATGGCCGAATTACCGCAGAGTTTCACTTCCCCCCATTCCGGCTTTCCGAATGACCATTGATGAAAGGGAAAATGGCAAACCGGGAGAGAATGAAACACGGTTCGAAGCTCCCGGACATGTAAAAACTCCCGCTAAGCCAGTGCACCTTCTGCCTTTCAATGCCTGCCGTTCTTTACGAAAAATGTCGTGGAAAAATGGGGTCAGGCCATTTCTTTTTGCATCCACCCGGCATTGTCATCAACACTTTTCGCCCCTGAACTGTGAACTTTTTGGTTTATAAGTGTTTATATATATAAACGATGATTTCACTCAGACATCTTCACCAAAAATTCACTAACTTATAGATGAAAACACAAAACCCTCTTAAACGGCCACACCCTTTCATGGCGGCGATCCCTCTCATCCTGATGCTGCTCTTTCTTGGGTCATGCGCCACGAAGGCACCCTTCCTGAGTTCACCCGTCGTCCCGGCTGCCGAAGGATCGGTATCGGTGAAGCAGGATAAAAATGATAATTACGTGATTTCCGTTCAAATCGAGAACCTGGCTCCTCCTCAGAATCTTCATCCTCCGAAGGATGTGTACGTCGTTTGGATGGAGTCCGAAAATCAGGAGACCAAAAATATCGGACAGATCACCAGCGGTTCGGGTTTATTCTCCAAAAGGCTCAAAGCCGATTTTAAAACCGTCTCGTCGGTTAAACCGACAAAAATCTTTGTCACGGCTGAAAGGGATCCGGGGACACCGGAACCCGATTCGGATATTATACTGACCACGAGAAGGTTCTAAGCTCCGGGGATTTTTCAGGCGATGATCACCCGTGACCCTGACGATTAAAAAACGTTCAGAAGTTCACCACTTCAAAAAAAGCATTCTTGGGCTTCCCCTCCCGGTCAAAAAGGAGGGGATAATTCTTTCGGCCCCTGACCGGGTAATGATTCAGCCAGGAGGTCCGATCGGTCATTCCCCAAAAGGTCACGCCGGTTACGGCTTCTTTGTTTTCCCGCAGTGTACGGAAAATCATTCCATATTGAGCCACCTGGTCGGCTTCCATCCCGGCGGTCAGAGTGTCTGCTTCACCGGGATATTTTTCCCGGCGGTCTTTCTCCCACTTATAAACCGACATGTCAAGCTCGGTGATCTGCACCTCTAAGCCGAGAGAGGAAAATCGCCGGATGGCCTCCTCCAGTTCCTGCTCTGAGGGTTCGAACACGGACCAGTGCCCCTGGATTCCCACACCGGTGACCGGAACACCTTCCCCGAGGAGTTTCTTCAGCAACCGGTAAGCCCGCTCTCTTTTCTCCGGGAGGACAATGTTATAATCATTGTAGAACAGGCGGGCGGAAGGATCCGCCTGATGGGCATATTCAAAGGCCAGCCTGACATAATCCTCTCCGCAGATCTCATACCATTCATTACGACGGTAAATTTCCGGTCCCTGGTCAGCCACCGCTTCATTCACAACATCCCATGCATCGATACGGCCCTTATATCTCGTCATAACGGTAAAGATATGGTCTTTCATTCGCCGGAGAAGTTCATCCCGGGAAACCTTTCCGTCTCCCGATTTGAAGAGCCAACCGGGGGCCTGCTCATGCCACACCAGCACATGCCCGTGAATTTTCATCCCGTGCCGTGTGGCGAAATCCACGATCCTGTCGGCTCCGCGCCAATCATACCGGTCGATCTCCGGATGAACGGGTCCGGGCTTCAGGGCATTCTCGGGGGTGACACTGTTAAAATGCTTCAACAGAAGGAGGGTATCAGGACCAGATAGGGTCCTCACCGAAACGGCGGTTCCCACCGGAAAGTAATCCCGGTAAACCTGGCATAACCGGATGTCATCCCCTTCCGGGTGGGATACCGGCGAAGTGAGCTTCATGCCCTGCGAGGGCCCTCTGAATCCGGAAATGATGAGAATCGTAATGGCAATGGCCGATCCGGCGAAAACCAGACCAGATCTGGGGGAAATCCGTGTTTTAGACATCGTCGTTAGGTTTGAGAATAGACCAAAGATAACCCGAAAATGCAAGATTTCAAGTCCGGATTTGAAACCAGCCGGACCAACTGCTCACAAAAGCCGGAAGATAACCGAATCATTGCGGAGAGAATCCAACGGATTGATCGTCAGGCAAAATCAATGCCGGGTATTTCGTCGATATATGTCGATATTTTGACAGACATGGAAACGTCGCAGCTGTCGTCTATATCGGCTTTATATCTAATGCATATCACCTGTATTACTTTGAATAAATAGGAGAATCGGAGTATTTTTAAAATGTTTTATGTTAATTAAATAACACGAATAGATATGAAAAAATTCTCCTTTACCTTCGCTGCAGCGACGATGATTTTCTCTGTGGGGATCGGGCTGAGTTTCCTTACCTCCTGCGAGGGACCGGCAGGACCGGCTGGCCAGGACGCCAACGAAACATGCATACAGTGTCATAACGATAAAACCACTGTACTGGCGAAAATGATCCAGGCATCCAATTCAGCACATCAGACCGGTACGACCTTTGAGAGAAGCACTTCCGACTGCGCACCCTGCCACACACACCAGGGGTATCTTGAAGTTTTGAGCACCGGTGCTGAAACAACGGCTGCTGATGTTTCCAATCCGGTTCCGGTAAACTGCCGTACCTGTCACATGATCCATGAAAATTATGACACTACCGATTTCGATCTGAGAGGTCAGTCTCCCGTCACCATGATGATCAGCGGTGCAGAGGTCGATCTCGGAAAGAGCAATGTCTGCATCAGTTGCCATCAACCGAGGATACCCAACCCAATGCCGGAACTCAACGGCGGAAATGTCAGCATTACCTCAAACCGCTGGGGGCCCCATCACGGACCGCAGTCTGCCATGGTTTGGGGAACAGGCGGTTATGAATCTGCCGGGCTCTGCACCTTATCCAAAGTCCGGTTCAGACGCAACGCATCACGACGCCGGTTGTACCACCTGCCATATGGCAGAACCTTTCGGCGCTGTTGCCGGAGGTCATTCCTTCAACATGACCTACGATTCACATGGTCCGGTTGAACTGACCGCCGGATGCCAGAAATGCCATTCAGATCTCAAAAGCTTCGATTATCACAATGTTCAGACCGATGTACAGGCTCTTGATCGACAACCTCAAAACGGATCTTGTCGATGCAGGTATCCTGGTCGACGCCACCGGACTTGTCAATGCCAGCGCTTCAACGCCGCTTGTCATCCCGGCAAACCAGGCCGGAGCACTGCTGAATTATTATCTCGCTACGGAAGACAGAAGTATAGGGATTCATAATCCCGCCTATATTAAAGCCCTTCTGCAGAATTCCATTGAAGCCTTTAATTAGCAACGAACATTTGATCATTCTTCAAGAAAAAAATCCCCGGGCAAATCCCGGGGATTTTTTTTGCGCTGAAATCCTCCCTTTCACCCCGTTCTGAAAAGCTGACATGTGCATTGACGAAGTCATGGCAGCGGGAAATTTGAATCCCTGAAACCAATCGCATTGGACATGAACATCTGGCAGGAGCTTTATTTCAGGACTGATAAGACATATTCATTGTCCCGCCGGCGAGTGCCGGACAAAGTCAGTAATAGACGGCGAGTAATGCAGAAAAGATGTTTGTCCGGTTCCTGTATAAACCAGGAGCAGGTCGGGAGTGAACGATGATAGAGCGGACGGTTCATGGCCGAAGCCCGGATTTTCCGGATCTCTGTCTTCAGGATGACATCGCGATCGCGCTGCCGGTGATGTAGGCGGCCACCCACCATACCCAGGCAACGGTGGAATAGACCGAAAGCCATCCGAGCTGAACGGTTTTCCGTTTTGCCCAGAAAAAGCCGGTGTCGATAATCATCACCGTGAGAGCGGAATATCCCAGGATGCCATGAAGAGTGAACGGGCTGTTCTCCGAACCGATGATCATCAGCGTGGTGGCGGTGATGTCGAAGACCAGTGCCAGTGTCTGGATGCGCAGCAACGACCGGGTGATCGTCTTCTTTTTGTGAAATGAAAAATAGGAGATACTGTAAAGCACGAGAGCCACAGTGACGATGGATGAACCGGCGATCAGGATTGGTTTCATAACGATTACCTCTAAAGAAAAAGACAACCGGCCGTCGAGGCCGGGCATCGGTTAATATTCAGTTTGTAACCCGAATTCAAAGACCTTTCATCTATAACTCCAGGTATTCAAATTCGGGGTATCCCACCTGGTGCAGGGAATTGTAATAATTCAGAAAATGCATTTTAAAATACCGTCCTTCCGTATCCTGAATGACCCATGATGAATCCTTGCGCACAAAATATTCAGCGCTGTTCGATTCGAAATCAATGATAACATCTTTCCAGTCGTACCCGATGGCATTCCGTTTATCCGAATAGTGGAATTTTTGAGCCGCATCCCAGTCAATCGAATCGAAAGGAACACTGAAGTCAAGGGCAGCATTCACTTTATAGGGGTTCAGGAGCACACCCCGGACGAAATAAGGCGTCGGGATGCCGTTATCCGTATACAATATGGTTCCATACTGCGTGAATAACAGATCCCAGTCGGTCTTTGGGGGTTCGATGTCAACAACGTGAAGGGAATCTCCCTGGATGGCCGTATGAATGAAGCTGAATGAGGGATCTTTCGTCACGACCGAGGAAACAGGCTGTCCCTTCATGCCCGCACAGGTCACCGAGAAGGCTGTGCTGCTCACCGAATCGATCCGGACCTTCCAGATCGGCGTGTATTTGATCCCGTCGTATTGTCCGATGAGGAAAATTTCTCCCGTGGGTTGGGCGGGCATTACGGAACGGTCGAGCCAGTCCGCAAAGGCACATGAATCGGGATTTCCGTCGGCGGCATCAAACTGGTAACGCTTGCCTGGGTGATGGAGGTCACGGAGTCAAAATCATGAACGCCGGTGGGTGCCACGGCATAGAGGTTCCCCGAATTGATATTCACCTCCCATCCGTCGCCGGACGCATCGAAAGCCATCACCCAGCTGTCGTTCGGCCATTCCGCCTTTCACTGTGCCGGTACTGAAATCGAAATACACCTGGTAGTCGTAAATGGATTTCTGCAGGGCAATATCGGCTTCTTCGCCGGGCGGCTGCGGCGGCATCCGTTCATCCTTTTCAAAACAGGATGGCAGAAGAGCCATCATCAGGATGGCGATTGCGACTAAATAGAATCGATCGTTCATGTTAATACTTTGCAAATTGATAAGCCAGCCTCAGAAACCAGGAACGTCCCCATGAGACAGGGCTGGTATCCCCTCCCCCGCTATGTACCCCGGCCGATCCGCCTCCATTGAAAACATTGGTGACGTTGAACAGGTTCTTCACCCCGGTGCCGATGGTCAATTGTTTGTTGAAAAAGGACTTATTCAGGGTGATGTCCATGGTATTGTAAGCGTCGACCATGCCGAAATGCAGGTCATCTCCCGAACCGGCGAGCAATGGATACTTCCCGGTATACTTATAGAAGATTGAAAAAACCATATCATACCTGAAGAGAGTCATAATTCATGTTGGCCGTAAATTCATAGCTCATGGCCTGGTCATCGACCCTGCCGTTTTCCCCGGTGAAGTAATAATAATGGTTAATGGCCGATTCTCCCAGCGACAATTCAAACCGGGGATGGAGCCTGTATCTCAGCTTCACCGATCCGCCGCTCGTGGTGTAACCATCGACATTGACATAACCGTACTGGTTGGTCGCTGAATCGACCAGGGCAAGTTGGATGCTGTTTTCGATCTGGTTGTAAAAACCGTTCACCTCGAGATCAAAAAAATTCTTTCCGGCATCAAACCGGTAATTTCCAGAGGCATTGACGTTGTGTGACATTTCCGATTTCAGGTTCGGGCTGGGCAGAATGTTATGGTTGATATCCTGGAATTCGAGATAAAGTTCCTTAAGGGATGGGGCGCGAAACCCTCTGACATAGGAGGCCCGGAAGTTCAATTTTTTGGAAGGTGAAAATTTAATGTTCAGTGAAGGCACAACCGGGGCTTCGTATCGCGTATTGTAGGCATATCGAAGCCCTGCCTGAAGGTCCAGTGTGCGGATCATGCTAAGGTTTATGGTCGAAAAGACCGCGTAATCGCCGATGGCCTGTTTATTGTTGAGGATCCGTTTCCCGGTGCCGGTTTCAAGGGTGAAATCATAGCCTGACTGCAGGTTGAAGGTACCGTCGGGATGCGAATAGGACCAGGTTCCCCGGGACATATAATCCCGGAAGGTGGATGTATCCTGGAGGCTGGCATCGGGGTTGATGGTTTTCTCCAGCCTGACAAGATCGTTGAGATAGGTATTTTTTACACGGCGGTAATCAGCCATGGCATTGACGATATCCAGGTTGCTGTTCTCCCCGAGTTTTTGCTGAAAAAACAGCTTGCCGGTCAACCGGTTGGTGTAAAACCGGGAATCTGAGGCGAGACCGTAATTATGCCCGACCGTTACCGGGGCGCCGTTCTGGAGGAGGGTTTCGCGGAAATAGCGTACATCGGCCTTGATCTTTGTTCCCCCGGAGTGGAAGGCGTAATATCCGTCGCCAAAGTACTGTTCCTTGGGTTTGAAGAGCCGGGTCCGGATCCCTTCCGGCCGCGGGATAGCCTCCAAAGAAATTCCGACCGACATCCAATCCCGCCGAATGGTTTTTCCGGTTCATCGAGAACGAGCCGTCGGCATTGTAAACGCCAACGGTTTCATAATAGCTGTTGATCCCGGCGGTAAGGTTATTCCGGGTATTTTCCCGGGTGATGATGTTAATGGCTCCCGCCAGGGCATTGGAACCGTATTGCACCGACATGGGTCCTTCAACCACTTCGATATGATCGACATTATTGAGGTTGAGTTGTCCCAGGTCGAGGTTTCCGTTCATCCGGCCGATCACCGGAACGCCGTCGATCAGGATCTTGATGTGTTCACCTTTGAGCCCGTTCAGCATGAGACCGGAGCCCAGGGCCGCATCCTGGGTGATCCTGAAATTCAGTCGATCGGAAAGCAGGTCGGAAAGGTTATTTGCCGCTTTTTCCTTGATATCGAGGTTGCTGATGACATTAACCTTATAAATGGAATTATCGACTTTTTTGGGTGTGATCTGGGCGGTGACCACCACCTCATCCATGTCAAAAACGGCAGGTTTGAGCTTATAGGTATATGTTCCGCCGGTGTAGAGGGTATCCATGAGCGTTTCATAGCCGATCATGGATACCGCGACGACGGTTTTTCCCTTGATAGCCTCGGAGGCATCACCGTGGATATCGGAGACCTGAAAGGTTTGTTTATTCAGCGTTTTGTTTTCAAAGCACAGGTTCGCAAAAGGCAACACTTCCCCTGTGACCTTGTCAACAAGTTTAATCTTTGCCATTTCCTGCGGAAAAGCCGAAACAGCAAAGAGGATGAACAATACGAACAGGCCAGCAATTCTCTTCATATCAACCCTTCACTCGGTTTATTATTTCGTTTTGATGATCCTGGCCGTCTCGACCCGGTTCGCCGATCTCACAGTGATGAAATAGCCCCCTGTCTGGAGGTGGTGCAGATCGAGGGTTACCAGGCCGGATGCCGGCACTTTTTGACGGAGCACTTCGCGGCCCGTCATATCCGACACCCGGATATTCAGTTCCTCACCCGGACGGAAGCTTCCTGTACGGAGATTCACCTCATCCGAAACCGGATTTGGATAGACCGAGAGGGGTTCCGGTCCGGAAAGGGTTTTTCCGGTACCATAGGTGGCCCAGGCGGTCTCGTCGGCCTTGGGATAGGTATACAATTCAACACCCATGGTGGTATTGGTCCGGATGGAAGCGCTGAAGGCATTGGTTTTGAAGGCAATGTCCCAGTCGGCACGGCTTGCCTGCACGGCGTCGCCTGTGGAGAGGTGGTAATAGACATCATTGGCATAATTGGCACCCATAACCAGGGTATCGTTGACAGGGTCCGTTTCCGAAGGCAGAAGCTGCTGGTAACGCACGCCAACCCTGCCCTGTCCGCTTATCCCGCTTTCAAAGTAGGTAACATTGAGCCGGAAGACATCCCCGGTGGCATCCTTGATGAAGTAGGCACGGGTTTTCAACGGAACGATCGACATCCCCTGCAGTTCGTACCAGGAATTTCCGATGATGGTGAGCGAATCGGAGAAGAGGGTCGTATCCTGAATGGAGGCATTGTAAGCAGTGGCCGAATCAGCGGCATCGAAAACGCAGGCCGAGGCCGTCTCGTTCAGAAGCAGTCCGGTCACAGTGTAGTTAATGGTGTTATCGTGATACTTTGTCAGGAGCAGGTCCCAATCGGACCTGGGCGGTTCACGGTCGATAAACTGCCCGGTTTCAAAAGAATAGTAAAGGAAAAGTTTGCTGGTGTAATCATAGCAGGGGGCTTTGGCGTAAATCTCATTCCCTCCGTCAACATTGGTGTACCGGAAAATGTAATAATTCTGAACGCTGTATTTCATCTGGATATACAGGTCCCTGTAATTCCCGTCGGTGGTCTTGATGATAAAAAGCGAATCGCCGTCTACATTGTGATTTTGGGAATTGTAGATTCCCCAGCCATAATCGGGATGACCGAGCTGAAAATAATTAAAGGCACCCTCATCCCAGGTGCTCATTGAGTTATACATTTGAGGCCAGCTGTATATACCGGTGGTATCCAGTTGTGCATGCACATTGGCCAAACTCATTAATCCAATAAACAGGGTAAATAACTTTTTCATCTTTTTATGTTTTTTCGGTTCAAACAAATCAGAAATCTTTCGCACATTTCAACCGTACAAAAATACATAAAACAGGAAGGAATGCTAACGATTTTGGTTCATATTGTGTGTAAAAAACACGCTGAACAGTCCGAACTGGCACTTTTTGCCTGTCAGGCTGTCATTCAGGACAGTGTTTATGGCAATGCATGTCCTTTTTACGCCACACGATACCATAAAAAAACCCCGGAACATTGTCCGGGGCTGAAAATAAAAACAATTGTCTTACTTTTTAAAGGTTCTCATGTAATTGACGATATTCCAGATATCCTCATCACTGAGTTTTTTATCATAGGCAGGCATATCACCGCGTCCCACCTTTGTTTTGTAGTGAAGTTCCCCATCGGTCTGATTCTGAAAATAAGCGGCAGAAAAGTCTCCGGAAGGTGTATCAAGCATACGGGCCTTGGGTCCGTCGCCAAGACCTGATTTACCATGGCAGGAAGCACAGTTCCGGTTGTAAAGCATTTTGCCATCCTGGATCGACTGGGCGTCAGCTTTAACAGGGTTTTTCATGTTTTTATACTCAGCAGGGACCGGCCAGGGCTTGGGCTGTTGCTGGGTAATGGTAAATGACATGAGTGAAATCACTGCAAGCGTCATCACAACTACTGAAATCAAGGCATTTTTTTTCATATCTCTCAATTTTTAATGAATGGTTTTAATGAATTTCCTGCCAGCCGGTAACGATACTCTTGAAATTACTTCCAGGAGTTTTACCCATGGTGCTGACATATAAATGAATGACAAGGAACACAGATACAAGAAATCCCATAACGATGTGCAACTGGGCCGTCAGGAAAATCCCGGAAAATCCGAGTAATTTTTTCAGGATAAATTCCGGGAATAAAAGTGCCCAGCCACTGACGAATAACAAAGGTAGTGCCATATACATCGTGAACACATAAGAAACTTTCTGCAGCGGGTTAAATTTCCTGTCCCTGTTCACGGGATAAGGGGACTTTTCACCCGTGAAAACCCCATAGGAATAGTATTTAAGCTGTTTCCACAGGCTTAATCCGAGTCCCTTGAATTTAAGGCGGTAAAACCGGCCGTTCTTTCTGGCAATATTCCCGACGAAAAACAGGAAATAGTTCAAGGTCAGGATCACTCCGCTGAAGTTATGCATCGACACAGCCACGTCGAACCGGATAAAAGGGGAATTCAGATCAGAATACTGCATGCTGACTCCCGTCAGGATGAGCAGGAGGATGAAGATGGCATTCAGACCGTGCCAGATCCGGATCCATACCGGGTAGAAATATATTTTTTCAGACATAATTCAATCTTTTTTTCTCAATATTACTCTAAACAAGACATGGATGGCCATGACGATCAACATGAGGACAATGATCACCACACTGGCGATATTGAGGAAACTGGCTCCGGTTCGCGCCAATCACGTAGGCATCGTTGTTGATGATGACACCATTGATGAAGCCGTATTCTTTCCGTTTTTCTTTCGACCTGAATTTATACAGGGTGCCCATAAGGATGGAATTGCTGGAATGGCATTCCACGCAGTTACGCACGGCACTGTCGGCCGGAAGGATATCATGGGAGATCAGCAGGCTGTCGTTCATTTCAGAATGGCATTCGATACAACGTACCGCTTTGAAATGCAATTCCTGATTGGGAAGCCAGTCATGTTTCGGGATGACATTACCGAGGTCACGACTGGAGAGGAGTCTGAATTTTTCCTCGTTGCCGTGACAGTTCAGACAGATGTTATTGGTGGCCACGATGACATCCGACACATTTTCCGTTTTCCTGGACAGAAGTTTATAACTGTGGGGATCATGACAATTCCAGCAGGAGAAATCTCCGTTTGTTTTGGTATAATGCACCGACTTCTGGCACTCTGCATCGATCTCCTCAAACTTGTACTGTGCAAATTTTTCATCATATCCATGGCAGTCCAGGCATGTCCAGTAATCGGCGAACCTGAGTTTAAGAGCGTGGGGGAAGGTCTGGTACTCATCGGAATGGCAATCGAGGACAGCTGAAACTCCAGTGAACCGAATGGTAAAATTCGTTCCGGTTGATCCTGTAGTCCAGACACATATTGGCCCGCTTGGTTTGTCCGGTCGCCGAATCGGTCAGGGTATAGAATTTTTCTCCATGGCATTTAAGACATTGTTCGTTTTCATCTGCAAAGGCCGAATTCTCGATTCCCTTTTCGCTGGGCGGCTCTTTCTGCTGTAAATCTGCCCTCGCCGAGTTGATCAGCAGGCCGAACAAACCTGCTCCGAGAATGATAAGAGGGATAATGGATTTCCTGGTTTTCTTCATAATGGGGATTATCAGAATCTGACAGTGATGTTAAAGCCAACCCGGTAATCTCCCTCGGTGAAATCGTTGGTATTGTAAAGGAGATTTCTCTGGTTGATGATGGATGAATAGTTGGCAAAGAAGATCTGGAACGCATGGGTCGCTGTACCGATCTCGATCCCGGCGGCCAGATTCGGTTTCGGCTGGAAGCCATCCTGCTGGGTGAGAAGCTGGTCGTATTCGGCCAGGACGGAAAGGGCACCCGTTACTTTGGCACGCCCTCCGGCATGAATAGTGAAATCGGCATTCTTCAGACCTGTTTCGACACTGTTATAATAGATGAAACCGGGAGCCACCTGGAAGGAGAACATCGGGTTAAATTTCCGGGCCAGGATCAACTGGGTAAAGTATGAAAACCGGTGGATGCCGCGGTAACTTTCTTCAGGGCCGAAGTTATCTTTGGCCCGGGCATCGATAACCATGTTGCCATAATAACTCAATGAAACAGGCATCTTTCCAGAGCGGGTCTGCCGGAGAATGGCATATTTCCACTGGACATCCTGCAGTTTGTAATTTTCCGTACTTCCTGCACCGATCATGATGCGGTCGGTGATTCCGTAATTCAAGGCCAGCCTGATATTTGACGGGGCATAAATGCCGAAAATATCGGTGATCCCGTTTTTCACCGTACCGAACCTGTGCTGGATCTGAAACTGAAGTCCGCCCTGGTATGGACTTTCCACCGTCTGGTTATCGATCAGCAGCGTGGTCTCAAAGGTTGATCTGACCGGCTTGTCTTCATTCTCATCCTGGCCGAACACCGGGACAACAAGCATAAACAAAGGGTGAATGCAATTATGCTTTTCATTTTAAACGTTTTAAGGTTTTGACAATGGTTAGTTATTTTTGGCTCCCTGCATGATCCAGCCAAGGATATCAAAGTATTCGGGTGAGGAATCATTCAGACCGCCATGTCCTTTTCCAAGCTTCTTGATGATGTTGCTTTCTTCAGGTTTGGCTGTATTGACATAGCCCCCATCGGTCAATGACTGGTATGCTTTCGCCTGGCTGAGATCAGGCCTGGCTTTTGAAGGATGACATCCTTCGCAGCTTTTGAAAATGGGTAAAACATCGTCCTTAAAGCTGTAGACTTTATTGGGATTGACTCCCGGGGGTTCATAGGTGTATTTTTCACATGAATACAGGCATAAGCCTGTGAACATCAAGCTGAAAAGAAACACCTTTAAGACCACTGATCTATTTCTTCTCATGTTTTGTATCATTTATCCTGTTCCTTCTAAAATTGCTGTTACAAAAATAACTACAGGCGAATATAGTGCACTGTCAGTTAAGAATGAATATGTTTTGAAATATGAAGATGTTACACGGAAAACCAGTCGATTTAGATCGATTCTAAAATAGATATTTGTCGGGGAAGGGGTATGAAATACGCGGTAAATTGGAGTATATTTGAACCAAGATATTTATATAATTTCATGTCATTGTGTACCAGAGATCTAAGATTTGCAAAAGTTGTGAAGAGTGCAATACGAAATCGGAATTGTTCCGTCTGTTAAGCCAGGAGGAAACACAGCTTTTAAATGAAGAACGCTTTGAAGTTCATTTCAGGGCCGGGGAAAATATCATCAAACAGGGAACGATCCTCACGCATGTCTCCAACCTGGTACAGGGATTTGCCAAAGTATATATTGAAGGATACGATCAGCGGAATCTTCTGCTGAATCTGGTCACGCCCCATGCCATCCTGGGCGGCCCCGGCCTTTTCACCGACAACCGGAATCATTACACGGTGACGGCACTCGAAGATTCGGTCGTTTGTTTTGTCAATGCCGACAATTTCAAAAAGGTCCTGAGAAGCAATGCCGATTTTGCAGAACATTTCATCAGGCATCTGAATCAAAAAACCATCCAGACCTATCAGAAAATTCTCAGTCTCACGCAAAAGCAAATGCACGGTAAAATGGCCGATGCGCTGATCTACCTCTCCGAACGGGTCTACGGATCGCTGATTTTCGAGATCCCCCTCAGCCGGCAGGATCTGGCCGATATGACCGCCATGTCCAAAGACAGCGCCATCCGGATCCTTAAAGAATTCGAACGGGATGAGATTGCCATGGTCGACGGGAAAAAGGTCAATATCCTGAATATCGAGGCATTGCGGGAATTGTCCGACAGAGGGTGACCAGAAATTTCCGATAGCCGACGACCTTCCTTCCCAGAACGAAAATCACAGGATATTGCCAATCTTGAACACATAACCATATTCGCATGGCACTTTGCCTTGCGGTATCCCTTTTACCGGAATCACAAATTTCGCCGATCGAATATCAGATTTCAGCACGACATCGCTGCCCAGAATTTCAATCCGGGAACCTTCACGACCAGGAAGTCCATTGATTTCAATATCATGGGTGGGCCAGCCCCTGGAAATGACATAAAGATCATTTCCTTTCGTGGTAAAATAAATCGCGCTGTTACCTGAAACCTGTGAAGACGATTTCCACGCCCGGGTGTCATATATGGCCTCACCGTTTGTTTTAAGCCAGTTACCGATATCTACCAGTCGTTGTTGCATAATTACCGGTATCGTGCCATCGGCGGCAGGACCGATGTTCAGGAGAAGATTTCCACCACGGCTAACGATATCCACGAGTTCAAAAATCAGATCTTCCGATGTATTATAATCATCGATGTTCTCGGCACGGTTATATCCGTAGGATCCCCCGATGCCGCGACTTTCTTCCCACGGATGATGAGCAGACATCTGATCCGCATCGCTTGAATATTCACTTGTATAATATCCGCCGTGATGTCCCCTGGTACCCATCCCCCAGCGGTCATTGACCACGATTTCGTCGCGGTTGGGTGCATTGTTATAGATCCAGGCCAGTATTTCTTTACTTTTCCAATATGAATCAGGCTTATCCCATTCACCATCGGCAAAGATCAGTGCCGGTTGATACTTCATGACCAGTTCCCTGATCTGGGGGATCATGTGGTCATTGACATAGGCCGGATCTTTTATGCCGTATTTTTGCCGGAGAGAATCAGGAATATATTCCTTCTGACTGGTTCCTCCATCGCCATCGGCCTTTTCAACAGATTCCCATTCCATCAGCGAATAGTAAATGCCCATTTTCAACCCGTCATTTCTCACTGCTTTTGCCAGTTCACCAAGAAGATCCCTGTGTGGGCCAATATCCATGCTGTTCCAGTTTTTTGAGTATGGCGATGAGGATGGCCATAACGCAAAGCCATCATGATGTTTGGAAGTCAGAACCACATACCTTGCACCTGCCCTTTTAAACAGTGAAGCCCAATAATCGGGATCCCAAAGCTCAGCCCGGAACATGGGTGCAAAATCGCGGTACTCGAAGTCCGCTCCATAATTCCGGATATGAAAATCTCTTCCGCCAGGAACCGTATCGGGCATCACAGCCGATTCGTACCATTCCGCATATGAAGAATACCGTTCTTTTCCGACCGGGCGGTATGCCGGTACCGAATACACCCCCCAGTGAATGAAAATGCCGAATTTCGCATTGACAAACCATTCCGGAACAGGCCTGGAATCGATGGAATTCCAGTCGGCAGTGTATTTTTGGGCATGAATACCATCCATTAACATCATCAGTAACAGGATAAGAATTTTCGTTTTCATAGTCTTTTGATCGGTTTGTATGTAAAAGTACGGAAATAACCGGATTTTAAGGCCGGTGACGTTTCAAACATGAATGCAATGGTTTCAACCCGGAAAATGACATTTTGCAGCGGCCGGAAACCGGCAACCGGATCCTGTTCACAGGAACTGCCCTTTCGAAGGTCCTGGCCAATGGCAGAGCGAACGGACTTCGCCTGAAAAAAACTTTCGTGGACGAATACAGTGTACACCGGGCGTTTTCGATGAAATATTCCGGGAGCACCCGGCAAATGGAGCCTGAAGCAATGAACCAAAAACCTGGCATGATTGTACTGAAACAGGTCCGGGTTAACATGCCGATGGAAACTATGCAAAACGAGAGCCCTGAAGTGATTTCTGATCCTGAAAAATTCAAAGCATTCCTACGGATTACTTTTGTGACATTCAGTGATGGCCAATGAAGAAAAATAACAGTACGCGCCGGGAACCCGGGCTTATATCCTACCAGTTGCTTCGAAAATGGATTGGGATCCTTGGCATATTGCTTCCACTCATCCTGGTGACGGGATCTTTTCTGATTGACAATTGCCGGGAAATCCAGGATTCCATTAGTGCCTATTACTTTACCCGCATGAGAGATGTTTTTGTCGGCATGGTCTCCGCTATCGGGCTTTTCCTGATGACGTACAAGGGATATGGGAAAACGGATACCATTGCCAGCAACCTGGGCGGGGTGTTCGCCTTCTGGAGTGGCCCTGTTCCCGACTTCTGTTGCTGAGCCTCCTTCGAGTTGCCTCGTCAATGCTTTTCACAGTCACCTGACCGGTACAGTTCACTTTGTTTCGGCTGCCGGCTTTTTCCTGACGCTGGCCTATTATTCCATTTTCCTGTTCACCAGGTCGGTGAAGCATCCCACTCCGATGAAACTCAAACGGAACAGGCTCTACCGCCTTTGCGGATATACCATGACCGGATGTATCGTACTGATCGGAGGATACATTTTTTGCAACAACCACGGAGGGTGTGAATCGATTCAACATCTGAAACCCGTATTCTGGCTCGAATCTTTAGCGCTATGGGGATTCGGATTGTCGTGGCTGACAAAGGGAAAAGCCCTGCTGACGGACAAGAACGGATAGGCGACCGGCAGAAAACCGGAACAGGAATTTCTGGCCAGCCGGCGAAGATTTCAGGCGCGGCGGCCCGGCTGAATGACGGCTAACCGGTAAATAAATGCCGAAAATGTCACCGGCATGGATTTAATGTCTACCTTTGTTCTTTTTTATCCATCACCCATTTTGGGTAACCCCGGGAATATCTTCCGGGAAAATTCACACATCATTTATGCAATTTGAAGATCTTAAAATCATTGAACCTATCTTAAAAGCACTAAGAGAAGAAGATTACACCGTACCGACCCCCATACAGGAAAAAGCCATCCCGATTATTCTCAGCGGGTCCGATGTCCTGGGAAGCGCCCAGACCGGCACCGGCAAAACCGCGGCCTTTGCAGTGCCGATCCTCCAGCATCTCAGCGCATCACCGCGTCAAAACCGCTTAACGGGGAAGATCCAGGCGCTCATCGTCACCCCGACACGCGAACTGGCCATCCAGATCGGTGAAAGTTTTTCGGTATATGGAAAATACACCGGAATAAAAAATGTTGTCATTTTTGGCGGCGTCAATCAACGTCAGCAGACCGATGCCCTGAGAAGGGGCGCAGATATCCTTGTGGCCACACCCGGCCGGTTGCTCGACCTGATGGACCAGGGCTATGTGAAACTCGACGACATCCGGTACTTCGTTCTCGATGAGGCCGACAGGATGCTTGACATGGGCTTTATCCACGATATCCGGAAAATTATCACCAGGCTGCCGGAAAAACGCCAATCCTTGTTTTTTTCAGCCACGATGCCTGACAATATTGTTGCCCTTTCGGCAAAAATCCTCCGGAATCCCCGCAAAATCGACGTTGCACCCATCTCTTCCACTGCCGGCACCATTCAGCAATACCTGTATTACACGAACAAATCCACCAAAAAAGATCTCCTCCTCCATATCCTTCAGGATCAGAGCATCGACCAGGTCCTTTTGTTTTCGCGGACCAAGCATGGAGCGGACCGCATCGCCCGTGACCTGAAAAAATGGCACATTTCCACCGAAGCCATTCATGGCGACAAGGCACAGAACCAGCGGCAGAAATCGTTGTCCAGGTTCAAGGCCGGTGAGATCAGGGTGCTGGTTGCCACCGACATCGCGGCACGGGGAATCGACATCGAAAAACTCCGGTATGTCATCAATTTTGACATCCCGAATATCGCCGAAACCTATGTTCACCGGATCGGCAGATCGGGACGGGCAGGAGAAACCGGCGTTGCCATTTCCCTCTGCGAACCGGAAGAAAATGCCTACATGCGCGACATTGAAAAGCTGATCAACAAGAAGATCCCCCTGGTGAAGGAAAATCCCTACCCGCAGACCGACAGTCCGATGAACGAAAAGGAGAGGAAAGCCTACGAAAAGGAGAAGATGCAGCGAAAACAGGAGTATTTTGCGTCGATGAAAAACTCCTCCAGAAGACGTTAATCCATTTTCTGTTTCCTCATCCGATCATTTCCGGGGTTACCGGGGCAGATCATCTGACCACCGCAAATCCCTTCGTCATACACTGTCCGCTGCCGGTCAGCCGCACCATGTATTCACCCGCTGGCAGGTTCATCTTAATGGTTCGCCGTTCTGTACCTCTGCCTTGGTTGTTTCGGTCATGACCACCCGCCCATTGGTATCCAGGATATCGATCCGTTGAAAACGGAAAGACGTCTCGATGGTGATTTCATGACTGGCCGGATTCGGGAAGATGTTCACCGGTGTCCTGATGTAATGCGGCGGAACGACCGGTGTAAAGTCAAAAATGACAGCATTGGCGGTATCCTGCAGCGGGGTATTGTCGAATGCCCGGATGTACCCGCCTGAATAGGACAGCACGGCCTTACCGGAAGGCGGGCCGATGGATCCGTTCAGACTGATCACCACTACCTTGTGACAGCAGGGTTTAACCATCACATTTTTTATCCCGGTCGGCTCACCATCGACGGTGATGGCGAATCCCAGCGCGCTGACAGGATACGGCTTCAGATCTTTATCGCAGGTCATCTCCAGGGTCGTGCCTTCAGGATCCAGTTTCAGACCGGTGATCCTTGCCCGGGGCATAACATCCCCTGAACGGAAATCGAACCAGTTCACCTTGAATCCGCCGGTTTCAGCAAGCATTCGCAAGTACTGACGACCGGCTGTCAACCTGGCGACTGAATAGATCGTTACCCATTCCGCTGCCGTTCCCGGTGCGGAAATCGGGATGGTATCAAGGTTGAGGGTTTTCGTACCGGGATATTGCCAGATAATCCGGGAATCATAGGCTGGAGGCAACACCCTGGCGCTGAGGGTATACAATTTTGCTTGCACTGACGTCCAGTGCGTAGTCAAGATAATCGCCCCGGTCGATCCATCCCACATCACTTCCCCCGCCAACATCGACGGTGTATTCCGGATATGTCCCAAAATTGGTCACAAAATCCTCTGCTTCCACCTTCCCCGGAACAGGATTAAAATTGGGTGTTGCCAGATCATTTGAGACCGGGAAGGCTGAAAAATCGTTCAGCAGTGCCCGGTCAACCGATGCCATTGTACCGCCGGAATATGACAGGAACACGTTATCGCCTGAACGAACGGGCACTTCCGAAGTTATGGTCAGAACGGGACCATCGGTTGTGATCGATTCCAGCGGATATGGCCGTCCATTCACCACCAGGCTGAAAAATCCCTTCTGCCCTGCGGCGTTGATCATCGCCTTATCGAATGCAAAGCGATATGCAAACCGTCGATGAGAACGGTTCCTGAAACCGGGGCCGGAGGTTTGGGTGGAGAAAGATTGGTTACGGGGAAACGGATCACCGGACCCGCCTTTCCCCCATCGGTTGATTCCAGGAGGATTCCCATATAACCAATTTCGACTGAATAATCGGCGAACAGGTCCTCACCGGGAACGAGGATGAGGGTGGTGGAATCGCCTGTAGCCAGTGAAAGTGATATGGCAGGGGCATCGCGTTCCGGCTTTTGCAATTGATTGAATAAAGATCATGAAAATCGCCGGCCGGGGAACCGGTCCATCTCATTTTTTTCGTGAATTTCAATTCGATGTAGGTCCCGTCAGTGCTCGTACCGGCCGACTCCAGCCGAGGTGGGGCTCCCGGAAGAAGGTTATTGACGCTCTCATCGTGAAAGGGAAGTAATGCCATACTGTCGGATGTCAGGATGTTCCCTCCTGAATAGGAAATCGTCACATTGTCCGTTTTGGTGATTTCTGTGGCAAGGGTGATCCTGACCATGGCCGAATCAGTCTCCGCAATCCCGTAAACCAGGGTATCCCGCACAAGGGTATCGTTGATGAACACCTCCAGACCTTCAACCGATGGCGCCAGGATGACCGGTCGTGACAATTGCAGGAGGATCGTTTTTTGATCCTCCGTTTTGGCATACCTGTATTCGGAAGGCGACCCGGGAACGAACATGAGTTTTTTCAGGTGAAAAAGGTCTTCACCGGACGCACCGGTAAAAAGAAGATACAGATCATGACGCCCGGTGACGTGCTCAACAGGGGACGAAAAGGTTCGGAAGGTCTCCCAACCGCCGGTGTTGTCAATCCGGCATTCACCAATCTTTGTGCCCGTACCGATCGAATCCATCCAGATCTCTGCGACACCGCCCTCGCTGGCTGAAGATGCCGTGATCTCCACTTTTAGGGGCTTTTTATCATAGCCGGGATGGCCCAGCTCGACACCGGCGTACAATACCCAGTCGAGGTGATGGATCCCGCCCAAAATGGGTGAACCGTCGGAAGCATTCATTTTTAACGTACCCACATTGGTTGGCCGGACAGTCTGCCTGTATGGGGGTATACCCGTCACGGTAGATATAGAGATCAAAGTCAGCCTGCCTGTTCAAGGCATAAAGGCCCTGCCTGTTTCCGATCCATCCGTTCGTATCGGGCTGTTCTTTATCCAGTGCAGACACATCGACCGGATCGCCGATTTCCTTCCACGCATACCCGTTAGCGCTGAAAAAGCCGCGGAGAATATGATCTGACCGGACAAGTTTCAACCACACCCGATTCCCAACAGCATTTGTCGCCGTGTAAGCCTTCCCGTTAAACGAGAAGCGCAACACTTTTTTCAAACCGTCGAAGGTGCTGCATAACCGGGCGTCGAGGTTACGGGTTCCATCCAGACCGTTGGTGATGCGCAGGCCGGCTTCATCTCCGGTTCCGGTTGCATCGAAATCCACCCGGGTCATTAAGGTGTAAGCATGTTCAGCATCATTTTTCATGATGTGTTTCATGCCTGCACCCGGCTTTATCCTCAGCCATCCCGGCCTTTCCGTAAGAGAGTACATGGATGAAGGTGTTTTTCCGAAGAATTCCCACTCCATGTTCAGGACATCCTGATCGAAAAAATCGGATTTCGGCACCATCCATGGGATTCCGCCCGATGGCAGCAAAGGTGCGGGCTGAGGTGCATTCACGGGCCAGTCCATCAGGGGCCGGCCATCGTCCGACCAGTTGACCTGGCTCAGGAGGCCCTGCCTGCCCTGTCCGTGCCATTCATGCGTGGATGGTGTGAAAGACCAGGAATGGAGGATAGCCCACCAGGATCCATTGTCCGTTTCCACCGGGTAGGAGCTATGATTGGGTCCGTAAAAAAGTGATCCGGAGCGGTTATCTGTCTGGAAAATGTCGCCGTAAACCTGCCAGGCCGACTGATCACCGGTGAGCGTATCGCTGCGGAAAGCGTATTCGCCACCGGCGGCATTTCCGGCCACGAAATAATAGTAATAGCCGTCTTTCTTGCACATCACCGGGCCTTCAGCCCAGCTGTAGGGGTAGTCCGGTGGGGGATTGATCCATCCCAGGTCGATCATCTCGCCGGTGCATTGGCCGGTACTGTCGAGCCGGAAGATCTGATTTGCCGGCTGTCCCGGTTTAGCGACAAGGTAGGCGGCGCCGTCGTCATCGACAAAAATGGAATTGTCGATACCCAGGCCGCGAACGGCGCCGGGAGGAACACGCATCTTTACAGGCGTGCTCCACGGCCCATAAGGACTGGAAGATTTCACGAACCACATCGAACCTTTCAGTCCGAAATAGTCCCAATACGAACCGGCGAAATACGCCAGGCACCCGCCCCATACGCCGCAAGCCACACAATCATCCAGTTCGCTCCATCCGGGATCAAAAGGCTGTCCAGAGACTTCCCAGTGAACCAGATCGGTGGAATGGTAAATCTTCGGTGTTGTATTGAAGGATGATCCGGTGGTGAAATAATCACGGCCGTCCCTGAATAAGTTCGGATCGGGATGATCGCCGGGAATCACGGGATTCATAAAGGTTTTGAAAGAAGGTGACTGCGCGGTTCCGGGGATCGAAAGCACGGTCAGGAGAAGAAAGAGTACCAAAGGGTTCAGGACTCCCATGGCTTTTCCCCGGTACAGGATGAACAAATCACGGCGTAGCTTGTAGGTCATGTTAGTATTCTGAGATACGCTTCTATGTCACGAAATAAATATACATCATTCAGCTATAAATCGATCATTTTAATTCATTTTTGGAGATAAAACGGAATGATCACGAGGTTAACCATGGAATAAATATGTCAGGGAAAAAAACACGAAAAATTGCGGTAGCCGGGGCCGGCGCGGTAGGCAGCCTTATCGGGGGATTGTTGTCGGAAGCCGGCGAGGATGTCACCCTTATCGCCAGGCCCGACCATGTGCGCGCCATTCAGAAAAAAGGGCTGCATATCGGGGGAATACCGGGGAATTCCGTCATTCGGGTCAGTGCTGCCGAATCACTGACGTTCCGTCCGGATGTTCTGCTGCTCGCCATGAAGACCCAGGATCTCGAATCCGCCTGCCGGCAGGTTCGCGATCTGGCCCAATCATCCACGATTGTGACCCTCCAGAACGGCACCCGGGGCGATTCGATCGCCGCCGCCTTTTTCCCACGGGAGAACATCATCAGCGGTGTGGTCATGATGAATGCCCAATATCTTGAGCCCGGGAAGGTAACCCTTGCCCATGCCGGAGAACTGGTCATCGGTTCAGCCTTTGGTCGGAACAATGAAAAGGTCAGGGAGATCAAAGTCCTGCTCGACCAGGCCATGAAGACAGAGATCAGTGAAAACATCAGCGGTGTTCGCTGGTCCAAGCTTCTCCTGAACAATCTCGGAAACGGGCTCGAGGCCATGACCGGCCGGAGCATCCGTTCATGTATGCACGATGCAGTGATCCGCAGGATTGGGATTTATACCTTACGGGAAGGGTATCATGTCATCCGCCAGTCTGGCTACCGGCTGGGATCATTGCCCGGCGTGCCGGCAACACTTCTCAAAATCATAGCCTCCGCCCCTGATTTTGTGGCCGGATTTTTCCTCAAACGGTCCATGGGCCATTTAAAAACGCTCAGTTCCACTCTCCAGAGCCTGAAACGCGGCCGACCGACAGAGATCGACTACCTTAACGGTGAGATCGTCCGCCTGGGGAGGCAAACGGGTATACCAACGCCGCTCAATTCGGCCGTGACCGATATCGTGAAGGACATTGAAAAGACCGGCAGGTTCTATACCTCCGGGGACCTGGCAGGTCGGTTTGCCATTTAAAGGATTCTTCACCCATCCTTTTGGTATTTATCCACCCCGTCTGAAATTCCATGCGTTTTCACGCATAAAATCTGCTTCGGCCGGATTTTCAACTATTTACCTGGCGCGTGATAAAAATTCTGCATTAAAATCACTACTTTAACAGCCGAAAGAGGAGAAGGGATCCCTGATCTTCACCCCGGTCAATAGATCCGATAAAAGATCCATAAAACATCCATTTATGAAGGAAACAGCGATTGTATTTCTCAGTGTTCTGCTGCTGACGTCGTGCAGCGGTGATAAACACGGGGCAGGCGTAAGAGAACGGATCGACCGTGAAAAGACCGCCGGCAAAAGCATAGAGGCCAGGATCGATTCACTGATGGCCATCATGACGCCGGAAGAAAAGGCCGGGCAGCTTTGCCAGACCTGGGGATGGGAAGCTTATGCCAGGCAGGATACGGGCCTTGCCCTGACAGACACTTTCAAAACTCTGTTATCCAAGTATTTTATTGGCGCCACCTACGGCATTTACCGTGCCGATCCCTGGACGAAAGTTTCCCCGAAAGACGGACCCTCGCCCGAAGAAGGTGTCAGGATCATGAACATGATCCAGCGGTATAACCTGGAACATACCCGGCTGAAGATCCCCATGCTTTTCGGCGAGTCGGCGGAGCATGGCCGGTTAGGCAAGTACGGGATGGTCTATCCCACCGGTTTGCTGGTCGGTTGCACCTTCGATCCCGGCCTGGCATTTCAGATGTACAAAGCCATTGCCCGGGAGGCGTATGTTTCCGGGTGCCGGGTCGTGTATTCACCCATTCTCGACCTGGCCATTGATCCCCGCTGGGGACGCGTCGAGGAGACGTTCGGCGAAGATCCCTATCTTGCCGGGCGTTTTGGCGAGGAGTACACCAGGGGATTCCAGGGCGACTCGATCGGGCTCCATTCTGTCCTGGTCACCTTAAAACATTTTGTGCACGCCACGCCCGAGGGAGGACACAATACCGGAACCGTGAGCATCGGGGAACGCGAGCTCCGGACAAAATTTCTGAAACCTTTCCGCATGGCCGTCAGGCAGGGAGCCGCCTCCGTGATGTGTTCCTACAACACCCTCGACGGTATTCCGTGTACCATGAATGGATGGCTGCTCACCCATGTTCTGAGAGACGAATGGGGATTCAACGGCTTCGTGGTTTCCGACGCCGGATCGGTGAGTGAGCTGAGAACCAAACACCGCATCGCGGGAAGTCCGGAAGAGCTTGTCAAACTCTCCCTGGATGCCGGTCTCGATATGGAAATGGGAGCGGTCATGTTCCTGGACAACCTGGTGAAAGGCCTCGAAGACAAAACGATCGATACCGATGCTGTTGATCTTGCTGTGCGTCGTATCCTGAGAATGAAATTCAAGCTCGGATTATTTGACCATCCCTACCTCTCTGTCGGTGATGCCGGGAAATTTACCGATGATCCCCAATCGAGGGAGATCAACAGGCAGGTGGCCAGGGAGGGAATCGTCCTGCTCGAAAACAAGGCACAGACCCTGCCCCTCCGCAAGGATCTCTCGTCGATTGCGGTCATTGGTCCGAATGCCGACAAAATCAGCAATCAGCTTGGCAGTTACGTTTTCATGTACCAGCGCCGGGAAGATGTTTCAACGGTACTTACGGGTATCCGTGAGGCAGTGCCCGAAAATACGCGTGTTTACTATGCCAGGGGATGCGGCGTCAGGGACACGGATAAGTCAGGGTTCGCAGAGGCGGTTGATGCGGCCCGCAAGAGCCAGGTGGTGGTCATGGTCCTGGGAGGATCGAGCGGAAGTGATTTTGAGGACATAAAATTCGACCCTCTCACCGGCAGGATGGTCTCCAGTTTCGAGACCCTCAGCGAGCTCGATTGCGGTGAAGGCTTCGATAAATCCGACCTTGGCTTGTCGGGTGTTCAGAAGGACCTTTTCGATGCGGTCGCACGGACCGGCAAACCGGTTATCGTGGTGTACATCAACGGCCGGCCCATTGCCGAACCGGAGATCAGTGAGAAGGCGGCAGCAGTGGTGGAAGCCTGGTATTGCGGCTGGGAAGGAGGCCGGGCTGTGGCCGACATCCTCTTTGGCGACTATAATCCCTCCGGCAAACTCTGCGTGAGCATTCCCAAAAATGCTGGCCAGCTTCCCGTCTTTTACAACCCTGTTTCAGAGCCCCGGCGCGATTATGTCGATTGTTCCTCCGCCCCACTCTACCCCTTTGGTTATGGACTGAGTTACACGACCTTCTCGTTCATCAACCTGGATGTGCCCGCCTCCTTTTCTCCCGGAGAGGACATACCGGTTACGGTGGATGTTCAAAATACGGGCGATCGCGATGGGGAAGCCGTGGTGCAGGTGTATGTCCAGGATGAGTACGCGAGCGTTGCCACACCGATCAAAGAGCTCAAAGCCTTTTCCCGCGTTTTTCTGAAAAAAGGCGAAACGAAGACCGTTCACCTGAGCGTCCCCTATGAGGAGCTGGCCCTCGTCGACCGGCAGATGAAATGGACCGTCGAACCGGGGATGTTCAGGGTCATGATCGGCGAATCCTCGCAAAATATTGTCCTGACGAAAGAAACGGAACTCAGGCCTTGAATAATTCCTGATCCCGCTCGGAAGAAAGACGGAAAAAACGATCGGACAACGTCCATGGGGAGCAAGCCGCATGTCCGGGCTGCATTGCTTTCCGGACGGATGAAAAACGGGCACACTTTTTTAACGTGCCATCATGAAGAACGCAGATACGCGCTATTCCTTCTTCAGTTCCATCTTCATGAATACCAGCCATTTCCGGATATCCTCCGGCACCTCCTCGCCTGCGGCGGTGTCTTTGAATCCGAGGGTTTTGAAAAGTCCCTGAGCCTCTGTTTCCTGGATCGTACTGCTCACCAGGATGGAAGAATACCCGATCATCCGGGCTTCCCTGATGGCAGCATCAGCCAGGGCGCGGCCCACTCCCCTGTTCCGGAACAGGGGAGAAACAAAAAGCCGCTTCAGCTCGCATGTCCCCAGGTTCTTCTCCTTCAGAGCCGCACAACCGGCCGGTTTTCCGTTGTAGTAGGCAATAGAAGCCTTCCGCCCGGGGGTGCATAATCTTCCGGGGAGGGAAGAGACCTCTTCCGAAAAACTCCTGTTATCCAGGTAATTCTCGATAAAATCCCTGTCGTCGGGATAATTCGACCTGTACCACGATACAAAACCAAGAAACAGATCCCTGACCTGTTCAAGCTTTTTAGGGGAATTTGCATGAAATATTTTTATCATCCTGCTCTTTCCGGCGTTGAGATGCCTTTATTGAATGTCATGATCAGTGATCCGGGATGTTCTTCCGGCTTTTGTTCCCTGCATGAGCCGTGATGTCTGACTCTTTTTCACGGCAGAACGGTAGTAGTTAAACAATTCGGCCCCGGAACAGTTTAATGAAAACAGGACAGGCAGATTCCCGGGAAGTGCAAAATGCATGGGAACCCGGGTCAGGTTCCTGTGCACATGCTATTTTTTAACCTAAACGGCTCCGTTGGATGCGATTCACGGAACCCTAATCGGTACACATGGTGGCAAACGGATTATCGGGTAAAACGATCCTGATCACCGGCTCGACAGACGGACTTGGAAGGCTGGTGGCAAAACATGTTGCCGCGCTTGATGCCACAGTACTTATCCATGGCCGGAATGAAAGCAAGGGCAAAGCGGTGGTCCGGGAGATTTCGGCTGAAACCGGGAACAGCCATCTGACCTACTTCAACGGTGATTTCGCGTCACTGGATGGTGTGGCTCATCTGGCAGACCATGGTATCGCATGATCACAACCGGATTGACATTTTGATCAACAATGTCGGGATCGGTTCGGGCAAGGGAACGGGAAATGTCAGAGAACTCAGCAAGGACGGTTATGAACTGCGATTTGCCGTCAATTACCTCTCACATGTTCTTCTGACGGAAAAATTATTACCGCTTATTCCGCCCGGGGAGGGGAAGATCATCAATGTTGCCTCCGTGGGACAGGAACCGGTCAATTTTTCCGATCTGATGATCGAACATCATTATGACGGATATTTTGCCTATAAACAAAGTAAGACAGCCCTCATCATGTACACGTTTGACCTGGCCAAGCGGCTTAAGGATCAGGGGATCAGGGTCAACGTCCTCCATCCGGCGACACTGATGAACACGAAGATGGTCATGGAAGACTGGGGCCACTCCTTCACCACTGTCGAACAGGGCGCTTCTGCGGTCGAAAGCCTGATCAGGTCGGAGAAGACCGGGGGTTATTACGAAGGGAAGCAGCAGGCCAGGGCGATACCCCAGGCGTACGACCCTGAGGCCCGGGAGAAGCTCCGTGAGGTCACGCAGAACCTCCTTTCTGGTTACCTGGCCAAATCTGTCCTGAACGTTTGAAGAATATCCTTCGATTTTTTACAAAACGAACCGATCCATTTTTTTACACCATGAGTTACCAGCATAAAGGACAGGCACTGAATAACGGGGTTATCGCCCATACCCCCGATGCGGAAGGGACACCCGGACTTCCCGTCACCCCTGAAGATGACGGACTGCATATTATTGAGCCATTCAAAGGTGATTTTGAATGGTGGTATTTTGATGTCATGGATCCCCTGACGGGCAATTTCCTCAAGGTCGTCTTCCATATCGGGACCAGCCCCCTCAAAACCCGCGTATACCCGCAGCTCGCCATTTCGGTGAACACGAAGGAAGGATCCGGGACCTTCACCCGTCATTTCACGTTCGACCAGGTGGAGAATGAGACGCATCACTGTCATATTAAAGCCGGCGACGTTTTTGAAATCAAAGCGGAAACGGGCGACCTCCCGACGTATCAGGTCACCGTCAGGCTCCCGCTTTTCACGTGCCAGCTGGTGTTCAAGGGTCTGGTTGAAGGCTGGAAACCCCTTGGAGACAGGATCGTTCATACATTGGATGATAAAAAAAGTGAATTTGGATGGACCATCCCGGCACCCCTGGCCTCTGTCAAGGGAGAATTTACCTTCAACAAGGAAAGCTATCCCATCAAGCATGCCAATGGTTATCACGACCATAACTTCGTCAGGGTGGACCGCGGACATCCTCTTCACCTGGACGAACTCGTGAGCCGCTGGTATTGGGGAAAAGGGTATGCCGGACCTTACACGGTGATCTTCATGGATACCTGGTTCCGGTCATCGCGAACCGTTTCATTCATGGTTGCGGAAAATAAACGGATCATCCATAGCTCAAACAACCTTGTCGATTGCCTCATCAGCGGGCACGACCGTTCCCCCGGCACCGGATATCCCCGGAAGATCACCCTTCGGTCGAAGGATGAGACCTTTCCGGCCGAGGCCGAATTCACCTTTCGCCGTATCCTCGACAGGAAGGATCTCCTCGCGGGAGTGATCTTCCCGGTGAAACTGCTGATCCGGACCTTTGTGGCAAAGCCCGTCTATTTCGGGCTGGAAGCGACACTGAAACTGACGATCCAGGGAAAAACCATTGAGGGCTCCGGCAATTACGAAACCATGATTTTCCGGAACCGGGGAATGAAGGAACGGGAGCCATCCCGTTAATCGTTTTCAACCCGGAAAATGAACTCCCGGGCAGGACGGTTTGTTTCTGAGAGAAGCTTATTGAACATTAAATCCGGCAATATGAAAGATAACCTGATAGCCACGGCATCAGTGACCATTGAGGCACCGGTCGAGCATGTCTGGGATGCCCTGGTGAATCCCGAACGGATCAGGGAATACATGTTCGGGGCGGAAGTCGTCTCGGACTGGAAAGAAGGCAGCCCCATCAGATGGAAAGGCGAGTGGCAGGGTTCAACCTACGAGGATAAAGGGACCATCCTCTCGATACAACCAGGACTGCACCTGGTTTACAGTCATTTCAGTCCTCTCTCGGGACTGGAGGACGTTCCTGAAAATTACCATACGGTGAGCATCGGCCTGACGGAGAAACCCGGGCATGTTGTGATCACACTGACCCAGGATAATAATCCGACAGAGGAAGCCCGTGAACATTCGGAGGCAAACTGGAATCAGATGCTCCGGGCGATGAAAGTCAGCGTGGAAAAGGGCCTGCCCGGGAAAATCAGTCACTGAACCGTCCCGGACTGTCCAACTCCTGTTGTATCATTGGTGACGGGTGATCCCGGTGCTCCTCCTCTATTCATATTTCAGAATGGATGAAGGGTTCCTTCGTGCAGCCATCCAAATGGTATAGCTGACCGTGATCAGTGCCACGGCGAAAATGACGAGCGTGCCATAGAGGAATTCTCTGATGCCCAAAGGATACTTATCCGTTCCGGGCAGTTTCGTATACACGAACCAGGCGGCGATCCAGGAAAAGAGCATGCCCCAGACGATGAGCCGCATAAATTCCCAGACCAGCCCGGTGTACAGCCTGAGGACCGAAAAACCAACAACCTTCCGGATGCCGATCTCCTTCATTTTGCGCCGCGAATAGAAAACGACAAGCCCGAAAAGCCCCACGGAGGAAATGGTTATGGAAATAATGGTGAAAAAGATCCACATCTTGCTGAACATCCGGAATCCCTGATTGGCACTCTCCTCATAGATCAGATTGTCGAACGGTTCGAAATGGAAAACATCTTGCGGGTAATAATCTTCAAATATCTCCTGGACAATCCGGCCGGCCTCCCTGAATTTTCCCGGTTTGTACCTGACGGTGTACATTCCCGTCAGGGATACGGAATCGCTCAACAGGCGGAACGTATGCGGCTCAATGGCGTTCTGAACCGTCTGAGCGACATAATCCCCCACAACGCCAATCACTTCCCGGTCTTTGTCCCAACTCTTCACCTTCATCCCAATCGGATTTTTCCATCCAAAGACCCGGACAGCCGCTTCATTCACCAGGCATTTATCCACATCGGTCGGATAGTCCCGTGAAAAATTACGCCCGGCAACGATTTTCATCCTGTAGGTCTCGAAATAATCATAGGTGATGTCGCTGATCCGCACGAATACTTTATCCTCAGGCAATCCTCCTTCCCAATTCAGTTCATCGCCTCCCGGAAGAATAAACGGAATGTAATCGGAGAAACAGGCGTCTGTAATCTCGGGATGGCTCAGCAGCTGCTGCCTGACCGGATCAAAAGAACCATACCGGTAGGTCTTCAGATTGGCCACCAGGAGGTTTGTCCTGTCGAAACCCATATCCTTGGTCATCATGTAATCCGCCTGGTGGAAAACGATGATACTGACGATGACAAAAAACAATGAAATGCTGAACTGCAGGGCAATGAGCCCTTTTTTCAAGCTAAAGCCTTTGTTTTCCACTTCAATAAACCGTTGTTTCAAAGCTTTGACCGGATTGTAACGGGAAATGATGAAGGCCGGGTACAGGGCTGAGAGGAACCCTGTTACGACGGCGATGAGAAGAACCAGGACAATGACCGGGACATTTCGGAATACACTGAGATGAAGATCGTTTCCGATGATGCGGGTGAACAAAGGAAGACAATAATGGGCCACTGCCAGGCCGATGATCTGCTGAAAAAATGCAGATGACAACCGCTTCGCCGACATATTGCGCCCAGACCTCGCGGACAGAAAATCCTACTGTTTTCTTAATGCCGATCTCCCGGCCCCTGGAAGCGGCATCCGCCGTCTGCAGATTGATAAAATTGACGGCAGTCAGAATCAGGATCAGTATAGCCGTAAAGATGAAAAGTGCGATGGCAAGAAGCCATTCGCCATGGTAGTAAGGATTCATGTGCAACAGGGAAAGAGGCCTGAGGTAGGGATGGTGTTGTTTCCGGTAATTCTTCAGGTCATCATAAATCTTCGCATTCACGTCCTTATAGTTGGCATGTGGTTTTAAAAGAACATACGTCTGGAAGGAATACATCCAGTAATTGTCTTCATATCCCTGCCAGCCGGTAATGGAAGAATAACTCTGCATCGGCAAAAGGTATTCCGGCCGCCAGTCAGAATTCACCGGAAGATCGTCATATACCCCGGCAACTCTGACGGGAATTTTATTTTCGAGGAGAAGGATCTTTCCCAGTGCCTGTCCTTGAGGAAAGAACAGCATCGCATCCTTGCGGGAAAGCACGATCGTATTGGGCTCCGTGAGGGCATCACCGGCATTTCCCTCCAGGAACCGGAAGGTAAAGATCCTGAAGATGGACGGATCGGCGAAGAAGCCCTTTTCCAGGAGCACCTTTTTTTCCTTGTCCGGTGACAGGAAGAAATAGCCATCCACATTTTCATCGCCGGCATTGTGGATCGTCGCGGTTTGCTCCACCTCCGGCAGAGCCGGCAATTCATGACGTGAAAGAGCGGCTGTTACGCTGCTCGTATGTTTGATATTGCTCTGCGGCACATCCATAAATAATTGAAGGCGGTAAATCCTGTCATAATGGATATTGTGCTTATCATAGTCCAGGTTATGCCGGATGAAAATGACGAGGAGGATAAATGCGGTAAATCCCACCACGAGGTTCAGGAGGTTGATGGCCGAGAACAACTTGTCATTAAGTTGCCGGCGGATCAGCAGATGAAAAAAATGTCTTTTCATATCGGGGGGCTTAAGCGATGGAAAACTCATGATCTTTCCTTTCGGCGACGACCTGTCCGTCGAACAGGTTGATGACCCGGTGAGCCCGTTCTGCATGGGGTTCGGAGTGGGTGACCATGACGATGGTGGTACCGGAGGCATTGAGGTTCTCGAGCATTTGCATGACCTGCTCACCGTTGGCGGAATCGAGGTTACCGGTGGGTTCGTCGGTAAGGATCAGCCGGGGGTTGGAGATCACCGCCCTGGCGATGGCGACCCGTTGCTGCTGCCCTCCCGAGAGCTGCTGGGGGAAATGATCCCTCCGGTGCAGCATCTGCATCTGTCCGAGAACGTCCCGCACACGTTGTTTTCGTTCGGGCCCTCTTACGCGAAGGGCCAGCAGCGGCAACTCCACGTTTTCAGAAACGGTGAGTTCATCGATGAGGTTAAAATTCTGAAAAACAAAGCCGATGGCTCCTTTTCTCATCCTTGTCCTCTCCCCTTCCCTGAGCGATGAGGTGGGGATCCCGTCGAAAAAGTATTCTCCGTCATCGGGGCTGTCGAGTAAGCCCATGATATTGAGCAGGGTTGATTTGCCGCACCCCGATGGCCCCATCACGGCAACGAACTCTCCTTCCTGAACGGTGATGTTGATATCTTTCAAAGCCGTGGTCTCGATGATCCCGGCGCGGAAAATTTTGGACAGATGGGTTGTGCGTATCATGGTTACAGGTTTTTTCCTTTGCAGGCCAAAAATATACCACGAAGTATAAATATCTGTATATCTATTAATTAGCATTGCATGTCCAAAAGAACTTGTAAAGAATTCTTACAATAGCATGTAAAAAATGCTTACATTTGATCAGATCTTTGCATTTTCTCCAGGAACACGGGCTTTCTGTCCCCTGAGCGTTTATCCCGGCCGGCAGTGATCCTGCGCGAGGGTTCGGTTTCACTTTGTTTAATGCGTGTACCATGAAAACGGGAAATATCCTGATCGCTGACGACAACCGGAATGTCCTCAATGCGCTCTCCCTTTTTCTCCCGGGTGAGTTTAGCCATATCAAAACCCTGCAACATCCCAACAGGCTACTGGAAGAGCTGTCGGTTCACCCGTACGATGCCGTGCTGCTCGACATGAATTTCACGGCCACGCAGCAGAACGGAAATGAAGGGATCTACTGGCTCCGGGAAATCAAATCCAGATTTCCGCATGTGGAAGTGGTGATGTTTACGGCTTACGGCGATGTCGACCTCGCCGTGAAAGCCCTCAAGGAAGGGGCCGCCGATTTTATCCTGAAGCCATGGGAGAATGAGAAGCTGGTAGCCACCCTCCGGTCGGCCTGCAGGATCAGTGAGTCGTCGCGGGAAATCACGAACCTCCGGAAGCAGAATCACCAGATGGCAAGGGAGATGAATCCGGATGTCCGGATCATTTACCAGTCTGAGTCCATGCAAAGGATCATGAACATGGTCAAAAAAGTAGCCCCGACCGAGGCGAACATCCTGGTCACCGGAGAGAACGGCATTGGAAAAGAGCTCATTGCGCAGGGAAATTCACCGGTTATCGGGCAGAAACACCAGGCCGTTTATACTGGCGGACCTGTCGGCACTCTCCGATTCCCTCTTTGAATCCGAACTCTTCGGCCATGTCCGGGGAGCTTTTACGGATGCTCATGAAGACCGGGATGGCAAGTTCATGCTGGCAAACGGCGGGACACTTTTTCTCGATGAGATCGGGAATATCCCGCTGCATCTGCAATCCAAGCTACTGACCGTTTTACAGACCCGGCAGGTGACTCCCGTCGGATCGAACCACTCGACCTCCGCTGGACATCCGGCTGATCTGCGCCACGAACAAACCGCCCGAACAGCTGGTGAAGGATGGTACATTCCGGGAAGACCTGCTCTACCGGATCAACACCATCCACCTGCATCTCCCGGCACTCCGCGAACGCCCGGACGATATCCCTGTTCTTGCACGGCATTTCCTCAATATCTTTGCCCGGAAATACAACAAACCGGCGATCGATCCCTCCGACAGCCTGGTGAAAAAGCTTCGACAGCTTTCCTGGCCGGGGAATATCCGGGAGCTGGAGCATGCCATGGAGAAAATGATCATCCTTTCCGAAAACGGGACGCCCGATCCCGAAGGTATGCCGGCGTTCACCGATCCTTTCCTGTATGAAAAGGAACCCGAGACGATCGGGGACATGGAGAGAAAGATGATCATCAATGCCCTCTCCAAATGCGGGAATAATCTGAGTGCTGCGGCCGCCCGTCTCGGGATCAGCCGTCCCACGCTGTACAGCAAAATGAGTAAATATGGAATCTGAAGGCCTGCCATGGATACGGATCATCCTGATTGCCGGGATGTTGTTTTCAGCGGTTCTGACCGGGGTCCTGGCCACCGGTGCACATCCGGATTATCTCGTATTCCCGGCATTCATCTCCGTTGCCCTTGCCCTTTCGCTGTTCCGGAACACCCGACGGACGGAACGGAACCTTACTCTTTTCTTTGATGCGGTTAACAGCAACGACACCTCGGTGCTTTTCCCGGAAACTTCGACGAATCCGGCCGTGCGCAAGCTATACAGGGAGATGAACCGCATCAACCGGGGCATCCAGGCGTTGCGCCTCCATGCTGAGGCCCGCGAGCAGTATTACCGCGCCGTGATCAGGCAATCGACAACCGGCCTCATTGTCATGGATGCCGGTGGGCACATCGAGATGATCAACGAGGCGGCCTCTGTTTTTGCCGGCATAACACCCGATTCCACCGACACCCGTCTACTGAAGTACAGGAACCCGGAATTCGATGGCATACTGGGAAGGATCACTGCCGGAGAAACCCTGACGGTCAGAAACACCCTCGACGGCAAGGAGGAAACCCTTTTGTTCCGCGCCCGGGAGATCCAGGCCGGTGAAAAACACCTGAAACTGATCTCCATTGAAAACATCCGCCGCGAACTCGACCGGAAGGAGATGGAGTCGTACCAAAGTCTTATCCGGATCCTCACCCATGAGATCATGAACTCGGTTGCCCCGCTGACCTCCGTATCCAGGACCCTTCACAAGCTGTTTTTCCATGACGGAAAGCCCATCGGGCCGGCCGATGTGAGTCGTGAAGTGATTGAAGTTGCCGTCAAAGGGCTGACGACCATCGATGAACAGGGCAACGGCCTCCTGAATTTCGTAAACAGCTACAGGAAGCTTGTCCGTCTTCCCAGACCGGTGATCGAACCTATTGATGTGGCTGAATGGTCGGACCAGGTCAAATTGCTGGTTTCGGAACAACTGGTCGATGAGCAGACCGCTTTCGGGGTAACGATCGATCCGGGGGTCAAAATTATCATGGCCGACAAGAACCTGATCAACCAGGTCGTCTTCAACCTGATCAACAATGCGGTCGATGCCCTCTCCGGCAGACCTTCCGGGCGCAAGCTGACCATCGGCATCAGCCGGCGCAATGCCGGCGGCGCCCTCATCACGGTAGCCAACAATGGTCCTCGGATTCCCGCGGATATCCTCGAGAAAATCTTCATTCCCTTTTTCACGACAAAGAAAACGGGAACAGGCATCGGTCTTGCCCTTTCGCGGCAGATCATGTATCTGCACCAGGGCTCACTCTCGGTGACCAGCGATGATGAACGTACCGTTTTCATGCTTGAGTTCCCTCAAGAAGAACCGTCAGTGGTCCTCACTGCCAGTCAGGAAAGCCTGCCGCGACAGGTGAACGGTGGATTCAAGGAAGAACAGGCAATATAAGAACATGGGAAACACCGGCGTTCTGATCTCCGAACGTTTATAGGCCGTATGCGCTATACCTGATGCTGTGGTGCGTTTGTCTTTATTTTCATGAATATTTCTTGCTTATCTTTCCTTTCTTCTTCAATGTCATAATCATCTTGAAGCCCAAGCCAAAATTTTGCAGTTGTCCCAAAATATGAGGAAAATCTCAATGCAGTATCAGCCGTTATCCTCCGTTTTCCTTTAACAATTTGTGAAATACGAGACTGTGGAATCTCTGTATCCTTTGATAATCTATAAGCCGTAATATCAAGAGGACGTAAAAACTCCTCAAGTAAAATCTCGCCTGGATGTATGTTTGCTAATCTGTCCATTTTTAAATCTTCCAATTTTTTAATGATAATCAACTATCTCAACATCGTGTGCATTATTATCGATCCACCTCAGTACTATTCTCCATTGGTCATTAATTCTGATACTATAAAAATCTGAACCTTTTAATTTCTCAAAGCTGTTTGAGGGAGGTATTCTCAAATCCGACCAATTTTGGGAGTTATTAATCATTCTCAATTTTCTCCGTCCAATTTGCTGTATCTCAATCGGCGTCTTTTTTACTCGTTCCCCATTCCATATATTCGCGGTATCCTTTGAACCAAATGAAACAATCATACTTTCGTTTTATAATACTAACGTCAAAGATAACTATATTTTTTGAATCGTCATTTATTGTCGGGACGTTTTTCACTCAGATGATCAGGTTCAGATCGCCGTATTCGTGCCACCGATATTTCATGGCGATGGCTTCACGGTAAGCATAAAAAATGCCGTTTTTTCACCTATGGCGCCGCAGGACAGAGAAATGCACAGGAAATTCGGATCCATCCGCTGGAAATATTCCGGGATTTGTTTTTACCCTTTCCGCCAGAATGCGTATTATTGCACAGATCGTGAAACACCAGTGAAAAAATCTTCTTCCGGCAGCCCATTGGTGAGTTTCATGGTTAAATCCTGACATCATGATCCGCACAACTCTCGATCTGATAAAACGGACACCGATGGTCCTTCTGGACAGGCTCTCGGGACCGTCGTTCCAAATCTTTGCAAAGGTGGAGTATATGCAACCCGGCGGGAGCATCAAGGACCGGGCCGCGCTCCAGATCATCATCGACGCCTATGCCGACGGGCGGCTCCGCAAAGGCCAGGAGGTGGTGGAAATGACCAGCGGCAATATGGGTTCCGGCCTGGCAGTGGTATGCCGCCGGTTCGGCAATCCTTTTACGGCAGTGATGCCCGAGGGCAACAGCCCGGAAAGGATCAGGCTACTGAAAGCCCTTGGTGCCGAAGTCATTGTCACCAGGCAGGTCAACGGCCGGGAAGGAATGGTCACCGGAAAGGATATCGAATACGCTTCAAAGGTGGCAAAGGACCTGGCCTCAGAACGCGGCGGATTTTATGTCGATCAGTTCCGTAATCCCTCGGGAGTCAAAGCCCATTTCGAGACGACCGGACCGGAGATCCTCGCCGGTCTTCCCAACCTGGATGCCTTTGTCACCGCTGTTGGCAGCGGCGGCACCTTCACCGGTACCTCAAGGTATCTGAAGAGCCGGAACAGGCAGATCCGGTGTGTCGCTGTCGAACCCGCCAACGCCGCGATCCTGAAGACAGGGAAGATCAAAGATCCCAGGCATATCATCCAGGGGGTTGGCTACGGGCTGATCCCTCCTCATTGGGACCCGGAGCTGGCGGATGATATTGTCACCGTTTCTGACGATGAGGTGAGGACAATGACCCGGAGGCTCAGTGGAGAACAGGGACTTTTCGCCGGATATTCGTCCGGAGCCAACGTCGCCGCCGCCATAAAGTACGCCCAAAGCCATGGAGCAGTGAAAACGATTGCAACAATTCTCTGCGATACCGGTTTTAAATACAATGACTTATGATCCATTGCGGATCATAGGTAGTGTCAGAAAGAAAACTCATGTTTTTTAGCCGTGCTTGATAAGAAAACGTCAAGAGCAAGGCTTGCGATGACTGAAAAACAGGAGTTTACTATTCGTAAATGACTGTTTTGAAGTCGAGCATAACGCAGCTATTGGCGTTTTCTTGCAAGCACTAGGTAAATGATAATGATGAATTGCTGCCAGATCTTTTGATTATTTATCACCGACGATGGATACAATAGTACGCATTGAAATCATGACCGAGCATCACTGGAATGATGTCATCCGGATATATAATTTCGGTATTGCTTCCGGAAATGCCACATTTGAGAAGCATGTTCCCGACTGGAATTCATGGAATAAGACCCACCGAAAAGATTGCCGGCTGATTGCCCTTTCCGGGGATCAGACGGCAGGATGGGCAGCGCTTTCCAACATGTCGGAAAGGCCGGTATATTCAGGCGTTGTGGAAGTGAGCATTTATATCGATCCGGACTACCAGGGGCAGGGTATTGGCAACACATTGATGCAGGCCCTGATCACCGAATCCGAAACGCATGGCCTATGGACCCTGCAGGCAGGCATTTTTCCGGAAAACGAAAGTAGCATTCATTTGCACCTGAAAAACGGCTTCCGCGTGGTTGGTGTCCGGGAAAAGATCGGGAAGATGGAGGACCGTTGGCGCGATGTGGTCCTGATGGAACGCCGGAGTCAGGTGGTCGGAATCCAATAAGTTCATGAATACGATCCACATTCGATATTACCAGAGCCCGGCCGGTGAACTGATCCTCGGCTCGACGGGCGACCGACTGTGCCTGTGCGACTGGCGGTACCGTTCGATGAGAGAAGCGATCGACCAAAGGATCCGGTCAGGTCTGGAAGCCAACTTTGCGGAAGGGAATGATGCGGTGCTGGAACAGGCTGCCGGCCAGCTGGAGGACTATTTCATTGGGGGCCGGGAGATATTCGACCTGCCCCTTGTTATGGTGGGTTCCGCGTTCCAGAAGAAGGTCTGGCAGGCTTTGTTGGAGATCCCTTTTGGAACAACGGTTTCCTATCTTGAACTCTCCGGAAGACTGGGTGATCCAAAAGCCATCCGGGCCGTGGCCGCCGCAAATGGCGCCAACGCCCTGGCGATCATCGTTCCGTGTCACCGCGTGATCGGCAGTAACGGTAAACTCACCGGGTATGCCGGGGGACTTGCCGCCAAACGAAAACTACTCCGACTGGAGGCAACACATCCGGAACAACTGGAATTATTTTGATGATTATCCGGGTGGTAATAGGAAGAGGTCGAGATCTCAGACTTTCATTTTGACAAATCGCATCCTATCTCCCTCCGTGACCCCTTGATCGGGTCCATCGAGCTCCACGCCGGTCATGGCCCCCCCGCTTCACCAGGGATACAGAAGTCCTCTGATGATTTTCATTGGCTTTTTCAGCCTTTTCCTTCCCGAAACGACCGGTCTCATCTTACCGGGAAAGGGGCCTGATATCCCCCAGCCCGGCACTCTCAACCGGAAATTCATGCCGGCCTGCGATCTTCGAAAAAACCTCCATATGCTTTATTTGGCGGAGGCATTGACAAGCACTGATCCGGTCATGTCCGGATGAATCGTACAGGCGTAGTCATAAATCCCGGCAGAGTCGAAGGTAAAGGTAAACGTCCCTCCCGGATGGATCGTCCCGCTGACGATCAAGGTAGAATCAGTAACATTGTGGTCCACATTATCTTTGTTCGTCCAGGTCACGGTGGTCCCGACAGGAACAGTCAGTGACGATGGGACAAAAGCCCTGTTCTTCATCCAGACCTCATTGGGTCCGGGCAGGTTATTCCCCGTCTCATTATTGTCTTTCGAACACGCTGCAACAGCCATGGGGATAACAAGGAGCATCAACGCTTTTTTTAACATCTTCATATCACACTCATTTTAATGATTACACACTTACCGTCATGATCATGCCAAATAGCATACCAGCCGGTTCATTTCCGGGCTTTACTCTCACCGGGATTGCCGGTCATTCCCTTCCAATGGCTGAAAGACGCTGGATCCTGAACCGGTCGGAGTGTAATCTCCCCTTTTCATTTCGGACCCTAAAAGGGCCGGAATGATAAAAAAAATCCACAGCCTGGTGGACAAACCTGTACAGGTTCCACTAAAACAGGGATGAACAAGGATCCTGAAGTGAATATCCAGACGGGAAAATACCAGAATACCCATCCCGTCCGGAGAGAAGTGAACAATTTACCCCTTCTCACGGTCTTTTCAGGTGGGAATACCTAACGGTTTCCATCATTCAGAAGTGAAAAAATGAATAAAAGTGCTCTTTTCAAAAAACTTCGGCTGGACCCGGAGAAGAAAATCCTGGTGATCAATGCGCCGCCTGCCTATGGAAAAATTCTGGAGGAACTTGACTTCGACACGACCTTCGCTGATCAAGACAAAGGAACGTATGATTTCGTCCAGGTGTTCGCCACCAGCCAGGATGAGCTGGTTGAACTGGTCAGCCGGGCTTTCGGGGCCGGGAAATACGATTGCATGTTCTGGGCCTGCTACCCCAAGGGCAGCGGGAAAATCAGGAGCGATATCAAGCGCGACACGGTTTGGAGCGCCATGTCATGCACCGGCATCAGGCCGGTGACCCAGGTGGCTATCGACGAAACCTGGAGCGCGATGAGAGGCCGGCCGGAAGAGGCCATCGGAAAATCCGAAATAGTGTTTGCACGAAAACTCGATGACCCTTCGGCTCCAGGGACCGGTGGCTTCATTCAAGGAGGGCAAAGCCCGGGATTTTGTCCACATTCGATGCCGGCTGCGCGCCGGTCCGGAAATCATTACCCGTTTCGTTCACTCTACCCGGGTTGACCGGACAGGAAAAGAACCGTCACACCAAACATATAAAATACAGACCTTACTACACTTTTAAATTCTTCTCACGTGAAACGTTTAGTCAGCATCAATCAAAGCAGTGATATTTTCGAGGAATACCGCGACACTCCGATCGGCTTGCTCCTGGAATACCATAATCTCAACCGCACTCCGGATACCTATGATACGGCCCGGCTATTGATCGGCATGTGCATGGACAACCGGAAACACATCAACATCCCGGACAATTTTTCCTATATCATCCGGGCAGGCGGAGCGAACCTGAGATACAGTGAATTCAAGGTTTCGTATGCCATCGCGGTGGGAGGCGTGAGTCACATCGCCCTCATCGGCCACAATCATTGCGGCATGGTCAACCTTTTTGCGCGCAAAGACCTGTTCATCAACGGACTTGTCAGGAATGCGGGCTGGGAAAAAGAATGGGCCGAAGAACATTTTATGCACTTTGCCCCGATGTTTGAAATCGGCAACGAGGTGGATTTCATCCTGAGTGAGGTTAAGCGGTTGAGACTCCGTTATCCCAAAATTCAGATCGCACCGATGATGTACCTCGTGGAAGATAACCGGCTTTACCTGGTCAGGGAATGAGACGGATAAGGATCGGTCCGCCCTGTGTTTGCCCTGCCGGAAATACAGTCCGGATCCTTCACTTGGAATCCTTCCGGCATTTTGATAGATTGCAGAAATTTCGTCCCGGGAAGCATTGAACATCTAAAAGGACATTCTGTGGTCAGGAACATTGATATTTATGAATTACCCGATCAGTCGCAGGACCTGGCATTCCGTCTTTACGAGGTGAAGGGCAGGACCATTGCCAATGCCGGTTATCCGCACAAGACCGACCGGCCCCACCGGCATACGTATTACGAGATCTGCATGTTCATCAATGGAGTGGGCCGACATGAGATTGATTTCAGGACCTATTCTATTCGCTCCCACAGTGTGCACTTTCTCTCCCCAGGGCAGGTGCACCTCATCTCCAGGGAAAAAAATTACCATGGCTACCTGATGGTTTTCTCGAGGGAATTTTATTCTCTGGGTGTGGTCGACCAGGATCTGCTGTCGGATTTCCCGTTCTTCAACAATAATACTTCTGAGCCGATCCTGAATCTGGAGGAGCCCCAGTTTGCCCAACTCCTGGCACTCATCAACATGATCAGGCTCGAAAATCCCACCCTGGGTCATTTCACCCGCGAACTGCTCAGGAGCTACCTGCACACCTTCCTGCTGAAATGCAAGGAATTTTATGCCCAAAGTGCACCGGGAAATGCGAAATGGCTTGACCCCCGCTATCAGAAGGTGAAAGAATTCAAAGAGCTGGTGGAGAACCATTTTCAAATGTACCATTATGTGAAAGACTACGCATCGCTGATGGGGACGACGCCCGCATTGCTCAACAAACAGGTGAAAAACATGACTGACATGAACGCCAGCGAAATCATTCATAACCGTATCAGCCTGGAAATCAAGCGTCTTCTCATTCACACCGACCTGACCAATAAAGAAATTGCGTATCGTCTTCATTTCGAGGACCCGTCCTATTTCAACCGTTTTTTCCGGAAGAAAGAAGGGATGACACCGTCGGCTTTTCGTGCGGCGATGTCAAAAAAATACCAGAAATGAAGGGAAAAATCCGGTCGGTCCGGACGGGGAATTGCGTAGCTTTGTTTCCGTCGGGAATCGTGCCATCACAAATTCATCATCATGATCAAGATCGATCATCAACTGAGTCCTGCGGATCTGAGCAGCCGGCTAAAGCGGCTTTGGGAAATTTCGGGTCAGAAGATCCGGTCCCTTCACGACGACTATGACGAGCGCCAGGGGGCGCCCGTGTTTACCGTGAAAGGCCGGTATACCACGAGAGGCTGGACCGAGTGGACCCAGGGCTTCCAGTTTGGTTCTGCCCTGCTCCAATTCGATGCGACAGGCGATGAAACCTTCCTGGAAATGGCGAAGAGCAAAATCATGGCCCGGATGCCCCATCATCTCACCCACACCGGGGTGCACGATCATGGATTCAACACCATCAGCACGTACGGGAACCTTCTCCGGCTGATGCGCGAGGGCAAAATTCCGGAAAATCCATGGGAAAAGGAATACTATACCCTTGCGCTCAAAGTGAGTGGAGCGGTGCAGGCAGCACGGTGGACAAAAACGATGGACGGCGGCTACATTTACTCGTTCAACGGTCCCCATTCGCTTTTTGTCGACACCATCCGCTCGTGCCGGATACTGATGATCGGTCACGCTCTCGGACATGAACTGGCCGCTGAGAATGACATCCGCATCAGTCTCTTTGACAGGGCAATACAGCACATGGTGAGTACGGCGACCCATAATATTTACTACGGAGAGAACCGTGACGCCTTTGATGTCCGGGGAAGGACCGCGCACGAAAGCATCTTTAATGTCAATGACGGCCGCTACCGTTGTCCCGGATCACAGCAGGGCTACTCGGCCCTGTCGACCTGGACCCGGGGCCTGGCCTGGGCCATGTGCGGTTTTGCCGAAGAGCTGGAATACCTTCGGACCTTGAAAACCCACCAGGAGCAGGCCTCTCTTGCCGAACGGGAAAGGCTTTTTCTGAAGGCTGCCCGTGCAACCTGTGATTTTTACATCCAGAATACCCCGACCGACGGCATCCCTTACTGGGACACGGGCGCACCGAATCTTTGCCGGATGGGCGATTACCTCGCACGTCCGGCCGATCCTTTTCAAGCCTCTGAACCTGTCGACAGTTCCGCCGCTGCCATTGCCACCCAGGGCCTTATGCGGCTGGGCACGTATCTCACGGAAAAGGGTGAAGGGCAGGAAGGCCGCCGGTACTGGCAGGCTGGTTTGACGGTGATGCGAACGCTGACCGGCGAACCCTACCTGAGCCAGGACCCGGCTCACCAGGGTCTGTTGCTGCATTCGGTCTATCATTACCCCAACGGATGGGACTATATTCCCCCGGGCAGCAGAATTCCCTATGGCGAATCGAGCATGTGGGGTGACTACCACCTTCGGGAGGCCGCACTTTACCTCGAACGCATTATCCGCCAGGAACCCTACTATGCATTTTTTAATTGTCTGCCGGCATGAGTGATATCAAGGACTTATCAAAACTGTGCCTTCACACCATCACCACCAAACCCTGGACAGTGGAGGAATCGGCCGAACATTTTGCCCGGGCAGGTGTCCGCGGGATGTCGGTATGGCGCGAAGCCCTCGAAGGGCGCCATGTTGCCAAAACAGGCAACAGGATCCGCGATCATGGCCTCGAGGTGGTCTCCCTGGTGAGAGGCGGCTTTTTCGCTTCCGTCAGCGCCCGTCAGCGGCAGGCGGCCATTGAAGAGAACGAACGGGCCCTCGATGAGGCAGCGGCTCTCGGAGCACCTTTACTGGTGCTGGTTTGCGGTTCGGATCCGGCCCAATCCCTGGGCACTTCGAGAGATCAGATCATGAACGGGATCAGTGCCCTGCTTCCGCGCGCCGAAGCACTGGGTGTAAAAATGGCCATCGAACCATTGCATCCCATGTATGCCGATACCCGCTCGGCCGTGAACACCCTGCGACAGGCCAATGAGATGGCCGAAGCGATCGGTTCGGAATATCTCGGCATCGCCGTCGACGTTTACCACCTGTGGTGGGATCCGGATCTTGAAAAGCAGATCGGCAGATGCGGCAATAGCGGAAACTTGTTTGCCTTCCACATCTGTGACTGGAACAGCCCCACTGTCGATATGCTCAATGACCGGGGTCTCATGGGCGAAGGCTGCATCCCTCTGAAACAAATCCGGACCTGGGTTGAAAAAGCCGGTTTTAAAGGATTCCACGAAGTCGAAATCTTCTCGCATAAATTCTGGGGCACGGATCAGCATACTTTCCTGCAAAAGATCATACAGGCATATCTAAACCATTCATAATCATCAAGGAACAAAGATGACGAAAATACATAAAGTCGGGATTATCATGAACGGGGTGACGGGACGGATGGGAACCAACCAGCACCTGCTGAGGTCCGTTGCAGAGATCATGCGGGAAGGAGGCGTGAGAATCTCCGGTGAAGAGACCATCATGCCCGACCCGGTCCTTGTCGGCCGGAATGCCGCGAAGCTGGAAAGGCTGAAGAAACTCTCGGGAATTGAACGAGCCACGGTCAACCTGGATGACGTCCTTGCGGACCCTGCTATGAGCATCTACTTTGATGCACAGACGACAGGCAGAAGGGCCGGGGACGTGAAAAAAGCCGTTGCGGCCGGAAAACACATTTATTGCGAAAAACCTGTAGCCACCGACACTTCCACGGCTCTCGAACTGTACCGGATCTGCCGGGATGCCGGTATAAAGCACGGCGTTGTTCAGGACAAGTTGTGGCTTCCCGGGCTGGTCAAGCTGAAGCGTCTCATTCAGAATGATTTCTTCGGTGAGATTCTGTCGGTCCGGGGAGAATTCGGATACTGGGTTTTTGAGGGCCATACCATTGCGCCGCAACGACCGTCGTGGAACTACCGGAAGGAGGATGACGGCGGAATCATTGTCGATATGCTCTGTCACTGGCGTTATGTGCTCGACAATATTTTCGGCAGGGTGAAGGCCGTCTCCTGTACGGGAGCCACCCACATCAGGGAAAGAATCGATGAGGCAGGCCGGCCTTACCGCTGCACGGCCGACGATTCGGCTTACGCGACCTTTGAGCTGGAGAACGGCATTATTGCGCATTTCAACTCCTCATGGTGTGTCCGTGTCAGGCGCGATGATCTGCTGACCCTCCAGGTCGACGGTACAAAGGGATCGGCGGTAGCCGGTTTGAGGGACTGTTATACCCAGCATTACGGGAACACACCCAGGCCGGTCTGGAACCCTGATATCCCGAGTGCCATCAATTATTTTGACGGCTGGACGAAGGTGCCCGATCAGGAACCCTACCCCAATGCCTTCAGAGCCCAGTGGGAACTATTCCTGAAGCATATCGTGCTCGGAGATCCATTTCCGTGGGATATGAAGGAAGGCGCCAAGGGTGTGCAGCTGGCCGAGGCAGGACTGGAAAGCTGGGCCAGGCGGGCCTGGGTTGATATTCACGACCTGGAGGTTGACTGAATTTCAGAGCCCGAGGAGTAAAACAATGGGTGATTTTCACCATCTTTACTTCCTGTTCAACCGGCGTACCGGTCACAGGTTCATGAAAACCGATGAAACGGCATAAGATGAAAAAAACAGCATTGATCACCGGGGGATCAAGAGGGATAGGTTTTGGTATTGCGCTGGCCCTTGCCCGGGAAGGCTTCGACATCGCCATCAATGGCATCCGGCCGGAATCGGAGGTACAGGACGCCATCGGGCAGCTGCAGGCTGCCGGTGCCGGCACGTTGTATTGCCAGGGCGACATCAGTTCATCTGAAGACCGACAAGCTATCCTGGAAAAAGTGAAGCAGAGGTTTGGGAGGCTAAACGTCCTCGTCAACAATGCTGGCGTGGCACCGAAAGATCGTAGGGACATCCTCGACGCCACCGAAGCGAGTTTTGAACACGTGCTGAAAACCAACCTCCAGGGAGCCTATTTCCTCACCCAGGCTGTCGCCCGGTGGATGATAAAACAAAAGCAGGATCAGCAGGCTTTCAGCGGGTGCATCATCACCATTTCCTCCGTTTCGGCCACCATGGCTTCCGTGAACCGCGGAGAGTATTGCATTGCCAAAGCCGGGCTCAGTATGGCCACGCAGCTCTTTGCCGTCAGGCTCGGCGAATTCGATATCCCTGTTTACGAGATCCGGCCGGGGATCGTCGAAACCGATATGACATCCGGGGTCAGGGAAAAATATGACAAAATGATCTCTGAAGGATTGTGTGTCCAGGAGCGGTGGGGAACCCCGTCGGATGTCGGGAAGGCTGCCGCCGCCCTGGCCCGGGGCGATTTCCCCTACTCCACCGGACAGGTCATCATGATCGACGGCGGCATGACGCTGGGAAGACTTTAACCGAATATCCACTGTTAATACGTGAAAAATGGATCTTGCCAAAAAGAAAAAATACTGGAAGTGGTGCTGCATTGGCGCCATCCTTTTAAGTGCCATCACCTTCACCCCGCTGATTATTCCGCAGGGAGTCTTCACCCCCACTCTCCTGGGCATCCCCTACACCCTTTGGACAGGATTCCTGATCACCGTTGCCCTGGTGGTACTGACCTTTATCGGGACGCGGGTCCATCCGGGCATAAATGACGGGGAGGACAGGTCATGACGATGTGGATCTGGATTCTCGGGGTCTTGTATGCGGTTATGCTCGTGGCTGCATCACTACGCTCATACAAGAAAGGGCGATCGGTTGAGGACTTCATGCTGGCTGGTTCCAATGTTGGAATGATCCTGGGTGTCCTCACCTTTGCGGCTGCCCTTTTCAGTACATTCACCTTCCTGGGTATGCCTGATTTTTTCAGGGTGAATGGTATCGGTGCGTGGATATTTCTGGCTCTTTCCGATGGTGCCATGGTGTTCTTCATCCTGTGGTTTGGATATCATATCCGCATGAAAGTCAAGGAAAAGGGCTTCCGGGGTGTGGCCGGATTATTATCCAATTGCTATGGCAACCGGTGGGCAGGCTACGTCATCTTTCTCAGTGCTTTCCTTTTTCTGATCCCTTATGTCGGCATCCAGATCCAGGGCATCGCCATTTTCATGAATGCCGCATTTCCGGGCTCTCTGCCTGCCTGGGCATGGTCGGCGGGAATTGTCATGGTCATGCTGATATACAGTGAGATCGGCGGATTCAAGGCCATCATTTACAGTGATGCCATCCAGGGTCTGTTACTGCTCGTGGTCATCTGGGTCATTGGTGCGGCTTGTCTCAGCCATTTCGGCGGGATCCGGGAGATGTTCACAACCATCGCGCATAAAAACCAGGCGCTGCTATCCACCCCCGGGCCAAAGGAGTTGTTCACACCCCAGTTTCTGCTGGCGTCCCTGCTGGTGATCATCCTGATCCCGGTTACGCAGCCACAGTTCACCACCCGGCTGGTCGTCATGAAAAGCATGAAGACAATGCACCTGATGGCCATGGCTGTCGGCCTGTTTGCGATCCTGGTCATCACCCCGACCATTTTCATCGGACTTTACGGGGCCGACAAATATCCCGGTATCGGCAGGGATGACTTTTTTGCCAAAGCCTTTCTTTACGACCGTCCCGATTTTGTCGCCGCCCTGGCGGTAATCGGACTCATCGCTGCCGGACTCTCCACCACCAATGCCCAGATCTTCGCCCTTGGTTCCGAATTACGCGGCCTGATGAAGGGTGATGAAAAAAAAGTCATGGTCAGGACCAAAGCCGGAATCTTCATCTTTTCGCTCATCGCCCTGGGGTTTTCGCTGGTCGTAAGTGACCAGATCGCCCTTCTTGCCCGGGTCAGCTTTACCGGTACAGGCATGATGGGCCCGCTCATTCTCCTTGGCGTTCTGAGCGACAGGAAAATTTCCCCGGCCATGATCTGGATCTCGTTCGCCGGACTGATCATCTTCCTGCTCTCCCTGGCAGATTTCGTCCCCTCAATGATCGCCGGGCTGAGGCTCGATCTGTTGCTCCTGGGTATACTGGCACTCATGGCCATTCTTTTCTATCTTAAAGGAGAAAAGAGATAAAACGGGAAAATCCTGTCCCTTCCGACTGCCCCCTTTCATTCTTCCACCCCTGCGGTCCTCTGGCAATCCGGTCATTTTTGCCGGGCATAAAGGCTGCACCCCTTTATTCACGGCCCAGAGGGATGAATGACATTCATCCCATATTTATGTATATTAAGATGCTTATGTCTTTTATCTGAGCAGTTCATCCCATTTGATCCCAAATTTTTTATTTCGCAGGCTCCGCTGAGTGTAATTTTGAATCACCGGGAAAAACGGAATTCGCCGACCCTGGCACTCTCTTTTACCGGAAAGCATTATGCATAACAATTAAAAAAAGGAACAATTATGAATTCGACCACCATAAAATTCACGAATAGCTCCAACACGGAATTTGTAAAGGAGTTGCGGAAAAAAGTTAAAGAGTACTTTGAAACGAACGGCATATCCATGTATGGGAATTGCCGGATGGTTTTGAAAACGCTCTTTATGTTCTCCCTTTACTTAGTCCCCTATTTTCTCATGGTGACAGGGGTATAACCCAACCCGTCATCCTATTTTTCATGTGGATCGTCATGGGTTTTGGCATGTCAGGTATCGGTCTGAGCGTGATGCATGATGCCAATCACCGGTCGTATTCCAGGAACCAGGGCGTGAACAGGTTTTTATCCTATTCCCTGAATTTCCTGGGAGGCTTTGCACCGGCCTGGCAATACCAGCACAATACATTGCACCATGGCTTTACCAACATCGAAGGTTTCGACGAAGATATCGATACGGTAAAGATCCTGCGGTTTTCTCCTGGAAAGCCACTGTACAGGATCCATCGTTTTCAGCAATTCTACGCCTGGTTTTTTTACGGGCTGATGACCCTCACCTGGACGATTGATAAAGATTTCAAGCAACTTTTCCGTTACCGCAGAGAAGGCATCGAACTGAGCCAAAGGAAGTCATTCGGTGCATTATTGGCGGAACTGATCATCTCGAAAGTGCTCTATTACACTTATATCCTTGTGATTCCGATCATCTTCCTGCCCGTACCCTGGTGGATGGTCATCATTTTTTATCTCAGCATGCAGATGGTCAGCGGATTCGTCCTGGGAATCATTTTCCAGACCGCCCATGTCATGCCATCTTCCGAATATCCCCTTCCCGATGCCACCGGCAACATCGAAAATAACTGGGCCATCCATCAACTGATGACCACGACCGATTATGCACCGGACAGCAAGGCCTTTTCCTGGTTTGTCGGGGGCCTGAATTACCAGGTAGAGCATCACCTTTTCCCCAATATCTGTCATATCCATTATCATAACATCGCGCCTATTGTGGAATCGACGGCTCACAAGTACAATCTGCCATATCATGTCAGGCCCAGCTTTTCCAAGGCTCTGCACGATCATTTCCTGATGCTGAAAATGCTCGGCAGGCCGCTGGTGGCTCAATGATCGAGGGCTGCACATCTTTAAAGGAATATTTTTCAATTCCCCCTTCAATCCCGCCTCCATTCAAAAGTGAGGGCGGGATTCTCTTTTTTTTTCGGCAATTCGTTATATTTAAGTGATTTTTGGAATGAGCAGGCTGAAGCTCCGGGCCATGATCAATGATTTCACACGATTCAAACCATCCAGGTATTATGTACAAAATATTGACTACCACCCAGTTTTATTTCCATCTACTGATAATTTCATTTCTTGGCCCCTGTCACGGTGATTGCGCAGGATCAACCCGTAAAATCGAGGCATCTCACCGATTTCACCCTCTTATCCTCTTCACTGACCGGTGATCGTGGGGATAAGATTTCCCGGGCCGCGTACGAGCCGGATGTTTATTGGTTCCCGGTTAAAGTGCCCTCGACGGTCCTGACCGGCCTCGTCTCCAACGGCATCTATCCTGATCCTTACATGGGCATGAACAACATGCTGATCCCCGATGCATCCGACAGTTTCAACGCCAGGTATAACCTGGAGCAATACAGTTATCTTCCCGGCGAACCCAATCCATGGAAGAAACCTTACTGGTACCGGACCGTTTTCCGGGTTCCCGAGGCCGACCAGGGACGGCATTTCGAGCTTTTATTCAAGGGCATTAATTACCGTGCGGATGTGTGGCTCAACGGCCATCAGGTGGCTGATTCATCAGTCATGGCGGGCATGTTTGAAGAGTTCCGGTTTGACGTGACATCACGGGTTCTGACCGGGTTCCGACAATGCCTTGCGGTCCGGATTTATCCGCTCGACGATCCGGATCTGCCCTCTACCGAGCAACTAAAAGCACTGGGTGATTTCTATCCCAATGGAGGACCAACCGGCGACATCGGGAAAAATGTCACCATGCTCTGTTCGGTGGGATGGGACTGGATGCCCCCGGTCAGAGACCGGAACATGGGCATCTGGCAACCTGTCATCTTACGGACGACAGGACCTGTCATCGTTGATCATCCACACCTGATGACCGACCTTCCTGATCTGCCCGATACTTCCATGGCCAGGTTATCCCTGGAGATCCCCCTGGTTAATCAAAGCCCGCTGCCGATGAAAGGAAAGGTGAACATCCTCATCCGTCCGGAAAATTTCGAAGGCAGCCCCGATCAGGTTTTCCCAGGATGTTAGCGTTGCAGCCCGGTCCACGAGGGTTCTCAATCTGGACAGCAAAAACACGCGGGAGCTTGCCGTACGCGATCCCCACCTTTGGTGGCCGGCCGGATACGGCCGTCCCGACCTGTACCGGATCCGTATCGAGGTCATGGATGGCGACCGGATTTCCGACGTCAATACTTTTGTCTTCGGGATACGGACGGTCAGTTCACAGGCCAGTGAGATCAGAAATTCCCTTCGCCGGGATTTTTACGTGAACGGCAGAAAGATATTTCTCCTGGGCGGTGCCTGGGTTCCCGACATGATGGTCAACAGGGACTCGGTCCGTTACGACCATGAACTCAGGCTGTGCCTGAATGCCAACCTCAACCTCCTGAGGATCTGGGGAGGGGGAATCACGCCTCCCGATGCTTTTTTCGACCTGGCGGATAAGTACGGACTGCTGGTCTGGTCCGATTTCTGGGTCACCGGCGATACCCAGGGCGAATTCCGCGGATCCGCCGGATGGCCCCTGCAGGGGGATGTTTTCATCCGGAACGTCACCAGTACGATCCTGCGACTGAGGAACCATCCTTCCCTGTTGCTATGGACGGGAGGAAACGAGGGCCATTCCAGGAAGGAACTCTACACGGCCATGCGCGACAGCCTGATCAGGCTCGATGGGACCCGGCCCTTCATTTCCTGTTCTTCGGGTTATGCCAACCTCCCGGAAGGATGGAAAGGTTCCTGGCCCGATAACAAGGCCCCCGGCGTATACAGCGGCGGACCCTATTCGTGGCAGGATCCCTCACGGTATTACGTCCTGGCCGACAGTTCCAAAGACTGGGTTTTCAAGGATGAAACGGGCATCCCATCGCAACCGCCTTACAGCATCATGCCTAAGATCATTCCCGATTTGGTATGGGACAGGAACCTCCCCTTCCCGCTGAACAACACCTGGGGATATCATGATGCAGCGACAGGTAACGGCCGTTATGATCTCTATTACAAAGATATGGTATCGCGCTTCGGGGAACCGGAGACCATGAAAGGCTTTTGTGACAAAATGCAGCTGATGAATGCCATGGGTTACCAGGGAATTTTCGAGGCGGCAGAGCATAACCTCGATGAGACCGGTGGCATTATGCTCTGGAAGCTCAATGCGGCTTTTCCAAGCGTCATCTGGCAGATCTACGACTGGTTCCTGATGCCCAACGCCGGGTATTATTTCATCCAGAACGCCTGCAAGCCTGTCCATGCTCAGTTTAACCGCGACGACTCCACGGTTTCTGTCATCAACAGGACCTACCATCCCGTTTCCGGCGTTTCCGTGAGTGCCGACATATTTTCCATGACCTCCTCCCTGCTTTACCATAAAACCTCGTCGGTGAAACTTTCCGGCCCCGATAACCAGGTGGTCTTTTCCCTCGCCGGTGCCCTCCCGGCAATCGATGAAGCGGCACTTGTCCTCCTCAAACTCCGGAATAAATCGGGAGAGACCCTCTCGCAGAATGTCTACTGGCTGGCAAAGGATAACAATTTCCGATCGATGAACGCCATGCCGGGTTCGGCGGTGGAAGTCAAACTTCTTCGTGTGGAGCGCCATCCAGCCTCGATGACCTATACCATGCGGATCACCAACACCCGGGATCAAATCGCCTTCTTCGTTAACCCACGCATCACCAGTGGTGGCGCGGAGGTCCTTCCCTCCTACTGGTCGTCCAATTATTTCACGCTGAGCCCCAAAGATTATATGGATGTTACCGTCACGGTCCCTCTGAATGAAGGCGAACTGAAGAATCCCCGGATCCTTGTGGACGGATGGAACATCAACCCTGTCGTCCTCGCTTTGGAATAATGCCTGTCATTCACCTGGTCGTCATTTCAGGCCTAAGGGGCAGAAAAAGAAAATGCAGCAGTCAATGTTGTGTTGATTAACAGTACGTTAGCCCGCTCACCGCGCTGATGTTTCCCCGGCTTTTTTGGGATTCCGCCCATTTTGTGCTATTTTTGCCCTGATTTATGGGTATTACAGCCCTCATTTGACAAAAACCGGCAAGCGCCATACGTTTCAGGTTTGCATGCACAAGCCGGTTACTGTCCTGATTTCAAATTCAGCAGCCTGTCCGTTTTCGAACCGGCATTCGTCGTTCCACAGCGGGACTAATGATCCCCTGTTTTCTGATTGATTTCCCCACCGGGACAGGCTTTGGCAGAACATCGATCTTGTGCATTTTCCGGCATTTTTTGCCGGGGCTTCCTGTGATCAGAACCTGAGGACGGCAAAAACCGTTGACTCCGGCTTCTGACCTGCCAGATAATTGAGACAACATCACGTGTTTGTTGAACCGCCGCCTCATGGCCAATTTATGGTCAGGATGCAGCATCATTTTTCATTGATGAAAAGACCTGAAAGACCGATCCTGCTTTTCAAATACGGCGGAAATGCGATGACCGACGAATCGCTCCAGAGAGATGTCCTCCGGAATATCTGCAGTCTCCGTGAGAACGGCTACGACGTGGTCATCGTTCATGGCGGGGGACCATTCATTGCCGAAATTCTTGACCGGGCGGGCATTCAATCCGAATTCATCGGCGGGCAAAGGAAAACCACCGCTGAAGCTTTTGGTTACATTGAAATGGCATTGAAAGGGAAGGTCAATGGCAGGCTTATCAGCCTGGTCTCCGGCCTGGGCTATAATCCCGTCGGGCTTTCCGGTAAGGATGGCCGGATGGTGGTTGCCACACGCCGGCGTCATATCGCGCAGGTTGAAGGCATCGCCACAGAGGTGGACCTCGGGCAGGTGGGAGATGTGGCAGAGGTCGATCCTTCGTTGATCCGGATCCTCCTTCTCAACGGGTACATTCCGGTCATCAGCTGTATCGCTGCCGATGCGGAGGGGAACGGGATGAACATCAACGGCGACATGTTCGCCGGGCACCTTGCCGGGGCCCTTAGAGCAAGCCAGTATATTGTGCTGACCGATGTTGACGGACTTTTGAGAAAAAAAGACGATCCTTCTTCCCTGATTTCCACCACTGAACCGGAACAGATCCGGGAGCTTTTGCGATCCGGTGTCATCGCCGGGGGAATGATCCCAAAAATCGAATCGTGCCTTGTCGCGCTGCAGAACGGCGCCAACGCGGCACGGATCATCAACGGCACCGTGCCGGAACGCATCATCGGTACCATTGAAGGCCGGGAGACCGGAACCCTGATCAAAAACTAAACATTCCAGGATATGAAATCAAACTCAGGAATCACCTATACCGAACTCGACCACCGGCACTATCTCCAGTCATTTAAGCGTTTCCCGGTCGTCATCGAGAAAGCCTCGGGTTCCCGCGTGGTGGATACAGAAGGGAAGGAATACATCGACGCCCTGGCTGGAATCGCCGTGAACAGTACGGGACACTGTCATCCTGCCGTCGTCAGGGCGGTGAGTGAACAGGCGGCCCTTCTCATGCACATTTCCAATTTTTTTCTCAGCAAGCCCCAGGCGCTTCTGTCGGAAAAGCTCAGCCTCCTTTCGGGACTCGAACGGGTGTTCCTGACCAACAGCGGGGCCGAGTCAGTGGAAGGTGCCATAAAAATTGCCCGCAAATATGCCCACAGCCAGGGAAAAGGAGGAACGGTCATTTCCTTTGAAGGATCCTTTCATGGCCGGACGCTGGCCACCATCGCTGCCGGCAAAAAACAGATGCAGGAAGGTTTTGAGCCGATCCCTGCGGGGTTTATCCGGGTCCCTTTTCAGGATATCCATGCAGTGGCTGAAACTGCCGGCCAGGAGACGGCGGCAATCATCATCGAACCCGTCCAGGGTGAAGGCGGCATTCATGTTGCAGAGACATCTTTCCTCCGGGAGCTGAGGGCGTTATGCGATGAACGGAACATTGTCCTGATTTTCGATGAGATCCAGTGCGGGATGGGACGGACCGGCCGGATGTTCGCCTGGCAGCATTCCGGTGTCCGGCCCGACATCATGACCCTGGCCAAGGCACTCGGCGGAGGTTTCCCGGTGGGGGCCATCCTGTCCGATGAAAAGGTCAGCTCGGCGATGGTCCCCGGCGATCACGGGACGACCTTTGGCGGTAATCCCCTGGCCTGTGCCGCCGCCCTGGCCGCCATCGGGGTTATCGAAGAGGAGCACCTGGCGCTGCAGGCTGAGGAAAAAGGACGGTGGCTCCGGGCCAGGCTCCGGGAAGCCGGGCTGCAGGGCGTCAGCGAAATTCGCGGACCAGGCTTGATGATTGGCATTGAATTTACCTTCGAAACCAAACCGCTTGTCGCCCGGATGCTTGAAAACGGCGTCATCGCCAATGCCACCGCCGGAAATGTGCTCCGGCTGGTCCCCCCGCTCACTATTTCTTACGACGATCTCGGGACAGTGGTTGACGTGCTCCGGAAATCATTAAATGAAATACGACCCCATGAATAAATTATCCGTTGGTATAATCGGAGCGACCGGATATACCGGTTCGGAGCTCGTCCGGCTCTTGTCGGCGCATCCCATGGCCGACATTGCGGTGATCACTTCCGAATCGCATGCCGGTGAACTTTTCTCCGATATCCATCCCTCTTTCCGCGGCATCGCCGACCAGAAGCTCGAGACCTGTCGACCGGCTTGAATCGCACGATCCGGATATTGTCTTCCTCGCACTGCCGCACGGGGTGTCGATGGAAATGGTCAGGAAATACAGCCGCTACCGATTCAGGATCATCGATCTCTCGGGTGATTTCAGGCTAAGTTCGCCCGAAGTATACAAGCAATGGTACGGAAAAGACCACACGTACGCCGGGGGATTCGCCAACGCTGTTTTCGGCCTGCCGGAATTATTCTCTGACCGCATCCGGGAGGCAAAACTGGTGGCAAATCCGGGATGTTACCCCACCTCCGCTATCCTGGGAACCGCACCGCTGCTTTCCGGGAACCGGATCGACCTGTCGATGGTCATCGTCGATGCCAAATCGGGAGTGACCGGCGCCGGGATCAGGGCGAATCCCGTCACGCATTTTTCAAATGTCAACGACAATTTCAAAGCCTACGGGATGAAGTCACACCGGCATACCATCGAAATCCAGGAAACGATGGAAACCCTCGCCGGCAGTCCGGTCATGGTCCAGTTCACCCCTCACCTCCTGCCTGTTGACCGCGGCATTCTCTCGACCATCTATGTCAGGCCGGCGGGTGGGGTCACGGAAGAGTCCCTTCGGGAAGTTTACAGGGCGTTTTACGCCAAAGCGCCATTCATCAGGGTACGTGATGACATGCCTACCCTGAAGAGCGTCCGGGGGACCAACTATTGTGACATCTGCGTCAGCTATGATGAACGGACCGGGCTGATCGTCATCGTCAGTGTCATCGACAATCTTGTGAAAGGAGCCGCCGGACAGGCGGTTCAGAATATGAACCTTGTCGCCGGCATCGATGAGAAGGCCGGACTGGATCTCATTCCTTTAAATCCGTAATATAAAACCCACGCTTAATTCGAACACAATAATCCATGGATATGATTAAGAACATCACAAACGTCAGGGGGATCAAATGCTGGGGAGCACATACCGGAGTAAAATCGATGCGGAGAGATCTTGCCATCATTTATTCCGAGGTCCCCGCCAGTGCGGCTGCCGTTTTCACGCAAAACCAGGTGGTTGCCGAACCCCTTAAGGTGACCCGTCGCCATATCGCCGACGGCCGGGCGCAGGCCATTGTCATCAACGCCGGGAATGCCAATGCATGCACTGGTGAACAAGGGCGACTGGGGGCCGAGGCCATGGCGCAGACGATGGCCGGGGAACTGGAACTTGATCCGGATCTGATCCTGGTCGCCTCCACAGGACTGATCGGCGAACCTTTCCCGACCGAAGAAATCGTGAATGGGATCCGTGAAAATGTCAAGAAGCTATCTTCCAAATCGAATGCCGGCTCATTCGTCGCCAATGCCATCCTCACCACCGATACCTTTCCCAAGGAAGGGTTCATCGGAATTCGAAGTGGACGGTTACGAGGTGAATATGGGCGGGGTGGCCAAAGGCTCCGGCATGATCCATCCCAACATGGCCACCATGCTGGCCTTCATCCTCACGGATGCCGCAATCGAACCGGCGCTTCTGAAACGGACGGTGAGAGAGACCGTGGATGCCTCGTTCAACATGATTACCGTTGACGGGGATACGTCGACCAATGATATGGTGGTGGTGCTGGCAAACGGCATGGCCCGCAATGAAATTCTGAGATCAAAAAAAGACAAGGGATATCCGGCATTCAGGGAGAACCTGGAAAACATGATGACGCATCTGGCAAAGCTGATTGTTTCGGATGGTGAAGGGGCTTCCAAATTTATCGAATACCAGGTTGTTCATGCCCCGAACCAGGATGTGGCAGGAAGCTGGTCCGAGGCATTTCCGATTCGACGCTCGTCAAGGCAGCCATGTACGGCCGCGATCCCAACTGGGGACGGATCATCTGTGCGGCAGGAAATGCCGGGGTACCTTTCCATTATGAGGAAGCCGACCTTTATCTCGGGGATGAGAACAAGCTCATCAAAGTCCTGGAGAAGGGTGTTCCCCAGCACTACGACACCAATTACATGAAGAAGCTGTTAAGGGAATCGCACATCCATGTCAGGCTGGACATGCATAAAGGAAAGGCGTCGGCCACGGGCTGGGGCACAGACCTGACCACCGATTACGTGCTGTTTAATTCGGTGTATACAACATGAAAGGAAGGGTTTCGGTGTTGCTTCATCAGGGTGTCCGGGGGCTACCGGGGTGGCCGAGCTTTCGGCTGATGCCTGTGAAGTTTTTGGAGAACGGGCGATATACGATCCATGGATGGAGTTGATTAAAGAAGGGTGGCCTGTGAAGTCATCACAGAAAGGGCAAGGTGCGATCGGTGGATGGGGGTGATTTAAGAAGTGTGACCGAGTTTGCCGTTGATGTCTGTGAAGTCATCACAGAAAAGGCAGGGTGCGATCCGTGGATGGGGGTGATTTAGGAAGGGTGGCTGAGTTTGCCGTTGATGTCTGTGAAGTCAGCACAGAAAAGGCAGGGTGCGATCCGTGGATGGGGGTGATTTAAGAAGGGTGGCTGGAGCGTTTTTGAAGGGGGAATAAAAAAAATGATGAGAAGGGGAATGGAGAGGGCCTGGGTTGGGCTTTAAGAGTTTTTAAGGACGTTTAGCAGGGTGGGGTCCTCCCCCGCCATCCTGCGCACCTCGCCCTTCATCGCTCCCCGACCCCGGATCTCAGCGTCCGTTATCGTGCATTTTGACGGAAAGTTTTCAACAAGCTCTGAATGCCCCAGATAGCCTGAAGTTCCAAATTCACGGCTTCATTCCTGTCCAATGAAAAAATCATGACTTTAGTGGCGCATTTTGACGAAAATTCAGCCTGAAAATAAACATTATGGGCTGCTTCTGTACAATTTCATGGGAATTTAGATTGAAGAAGCCAGGGCAACTGTTTGCCCGGGTAGACAACCCGTCATGAATTTTTATCCTTTAAAGGGATGGTACAGCATTCAGCGGCATATTATCTCCATACTAACGTTTCGAAGAACTAAATGCTCCCTTCTATTGAATCGCAGGCAGAATTAAGAAGCTCACTTTCTTCTTTGCTTTTAGTGTGATTTGCCTCAGAAGCTACCCAACCAGCCAAAAATTCTGCATTTCGTACAGAAAGATCAAGCACAACAAATTCACCACGCATCTCCACTGGTTTTAAATACTGACCACACATATCGCTGATGGTCCTGTTGGCTTTCAGAGCTTCGAATTCATAATAAAATAATTCGATCTCAACTCTCTCTGATTTCATAACATTTTCCTCACTATTTGTGCTAACCAGTCGTGAAAATATTCACTAAAGATAGTAAAAATTAGTAATACCAAAAGATCTGTCACTCTGTTATCGTAGCGTTAAACCCTGCAGGAGTTCTGCCTTTGTGGCGTGGCCCACAATCGGATGATCATCCCTTGAGTAACAGGTTCCGGTCGGGGTTGGGGCAGATCGAAAACCTGGCGGGCTTCTGCAACATGCGGTCCATCATCCTTGAAGACGTGACCATTTAACCTAAAATCACATTAATGATGGAAGAACCTGGACGTACATGTCCCGATTTTACGATCATCCCTCGCCAAGGTTACCGGCAACTCCGTTTGGTGACTTAAAAATTCCGGATTCGACATCCGACATCCGACATTCAATATTCGACATTCAATATTCAATATTCGACATCCGACATTCAATATTCAATATTCGACATTCAATATTCAATATCCGACATCCGACATTCAATATTCAATATTCGACATTCAATATTCAATATTCGACATTCAATATTCAATATTCGAATATTCAATATTCGACATCCGACATTCAATATTCAATATTCGACATTCAATATTCAATATTCGACATTCGATATTCAATATTCAATATCCGACATTCAATATTCGATATTCGATATTCAATATTCAATATTCGATATTCGATATTCGATATTTCTTCGGGATTTTTAATCTTCCCTCTTCCCCCTTTCTTTTTCACCCAACAAAAAACCGCTCCAATAAAGGAAGCGGCTTATGTGCTTGTCGGTCCAGAGGGACTCGAACCCTCGACCCCGAGATTAAGAGTCACGTGCTCTACCAGCTGAGCTATGGACCGAATTGCGAATGCAAAATAAATCAAAATCGGGGAACTCTGAAAGGATTCTGACGCCAAAATGGATGAGAAATGTCGGAAATGAAGGAATCACCACTTTTTCAGGCTGCAAATCAACACATTGAATCCTTCACTTTTCATGATCCTTGCCACGCGGGGTTGACACAGGTTGAGACGTCCTTTTCCAGGCCTCGGTTTGCACCAACCGGGAAAAACAAATCCAGGACGCTCAGAAAAGGAATTGTGAAGGGCCTAAACGGCAGAGAGCTGAAAAAAATCCTGGCTTCCCGGGATTGAATAAATCAAAGAAATCCTATCTTTAATTTTTCAATCCACCAACACATGAAAATGAAAGATTTTTTACTCATCGCGATATTCACTCTGATGACTGCGGGTCTTTTCGGACAGGGCCCGGCGGCGACCCATTCCGGCTATAAGAATGGTCTTGGGCTCAATGCCGGTTTTACTACTGGTTATGGAATTTCTTACCGGTATTTCCCCGGTTGGTTTGGCTTCATGACCACTTTCGCCCCGCGGACCGATACCTCCGACACGCATTTCAACATGGGTGTGACGTTCCTGGTGAAGCTCATCGATGGCGAACGGACCCGTTTCTACCTTTACGAATCAAATTCCTATTACTATTCCAGGCCCAGGGACAAAACGGAGCGATCCCTGTATTACAATCCTCCAAAGCCTGAAGCAGAGACCTATTATAATAACGGAATTGGTCTGGGAATTGAGTTTCTTATCCTGAAACACGTCAGCTTCAACCTGATGGGCGGTTACGGCCGCTTTGAAAACTGGCAAACGCTACGGCTCACCGGTGAAACAGCGCTCTACTATACCTTTTAGTGTTTTTGGGGTGAAATCCGCCCTCGAGGGGTGAAATTCGCCCTGGAGGGGTGAATGAAGGCAGGAAAAATCAATTTCCAGAGCGGTTTATAAGCTCAACCGGCCATCCATATCCGCCCTGCCGGATTCCGGTTCGAGGGGGAATCGGATGGGTTTGTTATCCCTTGTGGAACGGTAGATGGCCGTGAACAATTCCACGGTCTTCCTGCCCTCCTCGCCGTTGATCATGGGTTCACGATCGTTTTCCAGGGCGTCGATAAAATCTTCAATCTGCCGTTGCATGTAAATCGAATTCGGATCGGAATTTCCGAAAAGCGCGATATCTTCTTCATTCCATACCTTCAGCATCTTCTCCTCACCGGGAACCGTCCACAGGTCAAGCACGGGCGGCTCTGCCATGGGGATCATGCCTGCGATGAACATGGCTCCGCCATCGGTCTGCACACCAAGGGTTGCCCCATTCTCTCCGTGGACGTGCACCTTTCCGTAGATACCCGGTTTCTGGGAATTGCTTACCAGGATGTTACCCAGCCCACCGTTTTTGAATTTAACGATGGCAAGAGCCGTATCCTCGACCTCGATGTAAGGGTGGTTAAGATTTTTCCAGATCCCGTATACCTCCTCGATATCCCCCATATACCACATGAGAATATCGAGCTGGTGCGGCGCCTGGTTTACCATCACCCCTCCCCCTTCAAGACCCCAGGTCCCCCTCCATTCATCCGAATCGTAGTAAGCCTTATCCCGCCATCCGAGAATCGTCACTTCCCCCAGCACAGGCTTACCGATCTTTCCTTCGTCAATAGCCTTTTTCACCCGCTGCGCCGGTTCCGAAAACCGGCGTTGTCCAACGACGCCAAGTTTTACCGCGGCGTCCCGGCATGCCCGGATGATCTCATCCGAATCAGCCAGCGTAGAGGCGAGCGGCTTTTCAATCAATACTGAGGCTCCCGCATGGGCCGCTTCTACAGCGGGATCTTTGTGGAACGGATGGGGCGTGCAGACAATAACAAGGTCGATATTCTTTTTCCGGACCATTAAACCGATGTCATCGAAAGCCTCTGTTTTATATTGTCCGGCAAAGGTGACGGCAGTATCATGGGTGCGGCTCCACACTGCCGTGAGCCGGGCGTTTTGTATATTTGCGATAGCCTGGGCATGGAGGTGTGCCACTTTGCCGCATCCGGCAATGGCGATGTGGAAAGTTTTCATCTTGAATGGGATTAGGGTACGAGAATGACTTTATTCAACTGTCCATCCCCATTACGGAGACGGCTGAACCATTCGGCTCCTTCTTTAAGGGGTGCAATGGCAGAAATGAATTCCCCCGCATCAATCATGCCTTTCGACATATATTCCAGGACGGTCTCATACTCCCCGCGGATGGCGCAGCTCCCGAGGATCTTCATTTCACCCGTCACGACCTTCTGCATCGGGAAATTTACGGTTGGAGTAGCGTTTCCAACCATCACCACTGTTCCGCCTTTCCGGGTGAGATCGATGGCCAGGTTCAGGCTTTTCTCCTTTCCCACGGCTTCGAAGGCTGCATCTGCGCCGTTATGCCGTGTCATCGCACGGATTTTTCGGGCAAGATCCGGATCCGAGGCTTCAAATACTTCCGTCGCACCCCACTTACGGGCGTTCTCCAGCTGGTAGGAATTCAGATCAATGGCTATGATCTCCGTTGCCCCGGTCAGACCCAGGATCTTTATAATGAAGGTTCCGATGGAGCCCGCACCAACCACCACACAACTGCTGCCCGCCTTTAATCCTGCCAGGTTCACAGCATGCATGGCCACTGCCACGGGTTCGACCATGGCAGCCTGTTCAAAACTGACGCTGTCGGGAATCCGGTACAGGACATGACGGGGAACGGCAACATACTCGGCAAAAGCGCCATTTCGCCTGTAGGTGCCCGGAGAAACACCGATCACTTCACGGTTGTCGCTGAGATTGTAAAGACCCTGCCGGGTAAACCAGTCGTCCAACGGATAGATGGTGGAATCGAAAGTGACCCTGTCTCCTTCTTTCCAGTCCCTGACTCCTTCGCCTGTCCGGGCAATGAGGCCTGAAGCTTCATGCCCCATGATCAGCGGGGGTATTCTTCTCCCGGTACTGCCATCGAGGCCATGAACATCCGATCCGCAGATCCCGCAGGCCTTCACCCGGATGACGACTTCACCGGGAAGGCATTCGGGCTCAGGGACATCCCGGTATACCAACCGGTTGTATTCTTCGAGGACCAAGGCTTTCATCCTGATAAATATTTAGTATGGTTTTTTTGATGAACCGGCCGCCGGAATGTTCATTTCTTCACGGACGTATTTCACGCATTCATCGTGCCGATTTTATCCTTAGGACGAAGATATGAATTCCGGAGTTGAAAACCTGCATTGTCCCCTTCATCAGGGGGGAATTTCTCCGGGATCGCCTATCATTGCGACATAATTTGTACCTTTCCGGTGTCAATTCATCACCATGAAAATTCTGATCGCCCCCAATGCATTTAAAAACGCAGCTTCCGCACCGGAGGTCTGTGAATCGCTCAGAAAAGGCATCCTGGAAGTTCTTCCCGGTGTTCAGGTCGCCGCTCTGCCCCTGGCCGATGGAGGCCAGGGGACGGTGGAATCCCTCGTCGCAGCCACCATTGGGCACCTTGTCCATGTTCCTGTGTGCGATCCCCTGATGCGTGAAATACCTTCCTTTTTCGGCGTCACGGGTGATTCCGGTACGGCAGTGATCGAGATGGCCGCGGCTTCGGGTATCGAGTTGCTGTCCGCATCTGAACTCGACCCGGCAAAAGCCAGCACTTTTGGCACAGGTCAGCTGATCAGGGCGGCACTGGATGAAGGCTGCACAAAGATCATCCTGGGTATCGGCGGAAGTGCAACAAATGATGGCGGAACCGGTATGGCGACAGCCCTGGGTGTCCTGTTCCTGGACGCGAACGGCAGGAGTGTCAATCCCGGCGGAGGTTTCCTGCAGGATATTGTCACCATCGACATGCAGGGAATTGACGACCGTATCGCTTCCGCCGAAATCCTCGTGGCCTGCGATGTGGATAACCCCCTCACCGGACCTGAGGGCGCTTCCTCTATCTATGGTCCACAAAAGGGAGCCGATCCGGAACTGGTGAAAATACTCGATCGAAATCTGGCCCACCTGGCCGGAAAAATCCGTGAACAACTGGGCCGGGACATTGAGTCCGTCCCAGGTTCAGGCGCCGCCGGAGGGCTCGGAGGCGGACTGATGGCCTTTTGCGGGGCTCGGCTTGAAAACGGGTTCGAGATCATCTCAGAACTCACCGGGCTCGAGGAAAAAATCATCGCTTCGGATCTGATCATCACGGGTGAAGGACGCATCGACCACCAAACGCAATACGGGAAAACCGTAGCCGGGGTATCAAAATTAGCCGCCCGGCACCGTAAACCGGTCATTGCCATCGCCGGCACATTGACTGAAGATGCCGCTTCGCTATATGAAATCGGGATCGACATGATGCTCTCTATCCTGAAAAAGCCCGTTTCGCTTGATGAAGCCATTGCCGGTACAAGGCATCTGCTTGAGCTTACCGGCCATGATATTGCCCGGATCATCCGCTTCAGTGAAAAACTGGGCGGATAACCGGAAGCAATTTGACCTGTCCCTTGCCCGGACGACGGGAACCATACGATGATAACCTAAAATTTTTCAGAGTGAAAACACATTGGCAACTTTTATCCGTTATTTTTTTTATGCTATCGCTGAATGTCCGGGCCCAGGAGCCTCAGGTTTCAGATAGCTGGGCCGGCGCACGCTGGATCGCCTACGAAAATCTCCCCGACAGCATGAAAGTGGTTCCCGGCGTTCATGGCAACGGAAACCAACTCGGGGATAAATGTCTCAAAACTGCCGTGGTGCCATTGTTCAGAAAAGATTTCACCATCTCCGGCGACATCGATTCGGCCGCGATCAGCATTTGCGGTCTGGGCCAATATGTTCTGCATGTGAACGGTCAAAAGATCGGTGACCGTTTCCTGTCGCCCGGCTGGAGTTTATACCAGAAAAAGTGTTTCTACAATACTTTTGATCTGACCGGATATCTCCGGAAAGGTCAGAATACCCTTGGGGTGATCGTCGGACCGGGTTTTTATTATATCAGCCGTGAACGGTACCGCAAACTTGTTGAAGCCTACGGCTACCCGAGGCTGATCTTCCATGTCACGATCTGGCACAGTGACGGGACGACGCAGACTATCGTTTCAGACCGTGATTGCCGCGTCAGTCCATCGGCGGTGACCTTCAGCAGTATATACGGCGGTGAAGACTTTGATGCCCGGCTCGCGCAGCAGGGGTGGGATTCACCGGGTTTCAGCGATTCGCTCTGGAGCGGGCCGGTCGTTCTGTCCGGTTTCGCCCCCAGGCTCATTCATGAGGACGACTTCCCTGTTAAGGTCATGGAGGTGTTTCCAACCCGAGGGATCCACCTTTCCCGAACGGGCCGGACGGTGTATGATTTCGGCCAGAACACCTCGGGGATCGTCTCTCTGAAGGTCAAAGGCAATCCCGGCGCCCGGATCCGCATCCTGCCAGGTGAACTCACCGACAGCCTGGGAAATGTCACACAGCGGAGTAGCGGCTCACCCTACGAATTCAACTATACCCTTCTCGGATCAGGTACTGAAACCTGGGAGCCCCTGTTCAGCTATTACGGCTTCCGGTATGCCGATGTTGAGATCATTGAACCCGAAGGCCGGGGAGAGAGCACAAAGGTGGAGGATCTCAGGCTTCTTCACACCCGCAATTCAGCCCCCGCTGTTGGCGCCTTCCGGTGTTCCGATACCTTGTTTAACAGGATTTTTGATCTGATCAACTGGGGCATCCGAAGCAATATGGCCAGTGTGGCCACCGATTGCCCTCACCGTGAGAAACTGGGATGGCTCGAGCAGACTTACCTCATCGGACCCTCGATGCATTTCAATTACGATATCCATTCATTCTACGCCAAAATTATCGGTGATATGATGGACTCGCAACTCAGCAACGGGCTCGTGCCCGATATCGCCCCTGAATACGTTCATTTTAAAGATGGGTTCAGGGATTCCCCCGAATGGGGCAGCGCTTCAGTCGTCATCCCTTACCAGCTGTTCCGATGGTACGGCGACACGGCCATTCTCCGAAGCGCCTATCCCATGATGAAAGCTTACGTGAACTACCTGAGCGGAAAGGCGGTGAATGGCATCCTCGATTACGGCCTGGGCGACTGGTACGATCTCGGTCCGAAGCCCCCGGGGGAAGCTCAGCTAACCCCAAAGGGCGTCACTGCCACTTCGGTCTTCTATTTCGACCTGGAGATCATGGAAAAAGCGGCCCGGTTGCTGGGAGCGGAAAACGACCGGGAGACATTCGCCACTCTGGCCGGGGATGTTCGGAGAGCCTTCCTCAAAAAATACGTGAACCTGCAGACGGGACTCTGTGCCACGGGAAGTCAGACCTCCTATGCCATGCCGCTGTATGTCGGGATCATCCCTGAAGCATACCGCAAACAGGTTCTTAAAAACCTCGTGGATTCGATCAGAGCCAACGATTATGCCCTGACCGCGGGTGACATCGGATACCGGTTCCTGGTTGGCACGCTCAGTGAGAATGGCCGTTCCGATGTTCTTTTTCTGATGAATAACCGCACCGACCGGCCGGGATACGGTTACCAGCTGATGAAAGGGGCCACTGCCCTGACCGAAAGCTGGTCCGCCCTTCCAACCTCCTCGAACGACCACATGATGCTGGGACACCTCATGGAATGGTTTTACGATGGTCTGGGGGGGATCAGTCAGTCGGATTCGTCGACCGCGTACCATGATATTGTGATCGCTCCCAAACCGGCCGGTCATATCCGCTGGGCGAAATGTTCGTACCGTTCACCGGCAGGATTGATCTCCACGGATTGGAAGGCGGAGGAAAAGAAATTCATCATGGATTTTATCATCCCGGAAGGTTCCTTTGCCACCCTTATCCTGCCGGATGCATACGGCAGATCCATCCGCTTAACAGGACTTACAGGAAACAAGGTGTCGTATACAAAATTATCCCCGGGTAGATACCGGATCAAGGGTGGCAGCTACCGGGTGACGGCATTTCGATGAGGGGTGGTTTGAGGGTGGTTTGAGGATGGTTTGAGGATTGTTTGAGGGTTGTTTGAGGGTTGTTTGAGGGTTGTTTGAGGGTTGTTTGAGGGTTGTTTGAGGGTTGTTTGAGGGTTGTTTGCCCCGATAGGGATCCGGGTGGCCCCATATGGATTTATTGAGAGAGTGCCTTGGTCCGGTTTTAGGGTCAATTGAAACCCTATTTTTTCCTGGTTGCTGTTATTGGATAATCCACAGAAAACTACGTTGTTATGGCCTAATGCTTCTCATTCCACCGTAAATTCCGCCGTACTTACAAAAGAAGTGGTCATGGCCGGAGCCGATGCCTGGACAAAGGCTTTGAGCTCTCCGTTGATGTAGATAATCAGGTCATAGTAGATCACGGTCTCGGTGGTATTGGCGATTTCAGTAGTGATCCTTGCCGTATAGGGTTTGACCGATACAAAAAAAGAAAGGACGCCGTCCTGAAAACCGGTGAAATCATCCTGCACCACCTCATTTCCATCCTTATCATTATAAGTTACTTTGGTAAAATAATTATTGAGAGGATAAACCTGGTATTTGACTTCGAAAGTGGAATTCGCCAGGGAATCCGGTACCGGATAAAACACGATGCTGTCAATGTCACTGACCGCCATTTTCAGGACCGGTGCGTTATGCTGATGAATGTACATCGTATCCTGGCCTTTCAAGAGAACTGCGCAAAAGAGCACCAGGGACAACAGGATCATCCTTTTCATGGATTTTGGAATTAATATTTAATGAATTTTCGAAAAACCGACAACTTATCCCCGGAGATATGACACAGATAAATCCCGGAACTTAAGCCGGATACGTCGATCGTCAGAGGGGATTGTCCGGTTAGAACGTAGTTTTTATTGAATACCCGCACGCCTTTCATATCCGTTATATCGATCCGGATTTCACTTCCTGGATGCTCCTGTAAGGACAGGTGAAATTCACCGGGAACGGGATTCGGGTATAGCGCCGGCTCCGGCCCGGGTATCCATGTGCCGGAAACTCCTCCTGTTGACCGACCAAAATTGATCGATTGCACGTCCCAGATGATATAGGCTTGGTTGTCCCCGTTAGTTTTCGTCAACATGACCATCCCCTCCGGGAATGTGATCGAGCGAAGATCATGCACGGAAAAGGATGACCGGTCTCCGTTTTTTTGATGGAGCACGAGTACGACCTGCGCCTGGGAGGCGTTCATTGCCACCAGGAAAGTGAGGAAAGACCATAGAATAACCGAACGGATCATGGACCATATAATTTTTGAAACTGATCTTACCTTCTGTATTTCAAATGAATAAGGAACAGAGATTTAGCAACGGGTTTGTCAATTGGTTCATGAAACCAAGGTGAAAGTTGAGATAAATTTCAGGGAATATCCTGCGTGCGTCAACCCGAAAATCTGTATGAAACATTCCCATACCGGAATTGTTAGTGATTCAGATCAAAGGTGAAATCTTTCCTGCGCTTTAACCTTATGTTTCAGAAATGAATAAAGGACGTATCGAAGCCTTCAGCGATGGTGTCTTTGCCATACTTATCACTATCATGGTTCTGAAGATCAGGATCCCAGGTGGTTCTTCATTTCATGATCTTGCGCCGCTCGTACCCATCATAAGCAGTTATGTCCTGAGCTTTATATTTCTGGCCCTTTACTGGAACAATCACCATCACCTGTTTCACACGATCCGTTACGTCACCGGAGATATGCTCTGGGCGAATATCCACCTCCTGTTCTGGCTCTCGCTGGTTCCCGTGGTTACCGACTGGATGGGAGAAACCGGATTCGCACGGGTCCCGCTAGCCTGCTACGGCATTATCCTGCTGATGTCTGCGATCGCTTACTTTATCCTGGTGAGAAGGATATTGAAGCACCATGGTCCGGATTCCGTCCTGGCAAAGGCCCTCGGAAGAGACCTGAAAGGAAAGATTTCGCCTCTCCTCTACCTACTGGCCATTGTTTCCTGTTTATTCAGCAGTTGGGTCCCCGGTAGCATTTATATATTAGTTGCACTGATCTGGCTCATTCCCGACCGGCGAATTGAAAGACTCATAAAAAGCCAGGAAAAATAGGGTGGTTTGAGGATGGTTTGAGGGTTGTTTGAGGATGGTTTGAGGGTTGTTTGAGGGTGGTTTGAGGGTGGTTTGAGGATGGTTTGAGAGGTTGACAGCTTTATCCGGAATTGAAAAAACGTTCAAGATTCAATTCAACCACTTAAGGGCTGGGGCGTATCGTGTCATCAGACCCCGGGTTATTCACTGGGATACTGTTTGTTGCGCCGCTTCAGGTTGCCCGACAATTCCCTCAAGTCGTTCTTCTTTTCAGGGTAAAAGTGCTTCTGGCCTGGGACTATGCCTTTGAGTATTCGAAACCCTGATATTGAAAAATCAAGGAAAGTTTGAAAGGAGATCAAGGTACAGGTTTTTGGCATGAGCCCCTGCCTCTTCGCTGAAGCTATGCGGCACACGTAACGGGGTAAAATCACGAGCCCCTGCCCCTCCGCTAAAGCTATGCGGCACGCGGAACGGGGCTTGAAAAAGCATTACCGAATTGTTCGCTCCCAGGATTTCTTACCAAGTTTGGTTTCAGCCAGGATTTGCATTACCGGTACCCACGCCTCCCGTATCCAGGTAATTCGCCAATCGCGGGTTGCCATCGCACTCTGCTAATGCTTTTTTCGTGAATAATGGCGAATGTATTTTTAATGGCGTTGGTGGGGGAGCGTGCTGGAAAATCGTATTTACGATTCCATCAGATTCTCCTGATACGGTACTGACGACTTTCTTTGTTACCACGCCTTCCCGTACCCACGTACCTCTGTACCCGCGTATCTACGTAATTCCCGCCCTTCGGCTGCGCTCAGGGACCGGAAAAAATGGACTTACCTTGTGTTTGAGCAGGAGGGATCAGCAGGCGGGTGTGGAGCCGCTCGCGGCTCCACACCCGCCTGCTGATCCCTCCTGCTCAAACACCCTCAAAAAACGCGTATTCGGTTTCGGTCCCTGAGCGCAGCCGAAGGGCTATCCATGTATAGGATTTTCCTCATCATTTTTAAAAACGTTTAGGCGTTTTCATATGAATCTGTCAAAGTAGAATTACATGATTTTGGTGGAGGAAGGCGCTGGAAAATCGTATTCCCGATTTCAATCTTTTTCGCCTATTACGGAACTGACGACTATCCTTGTCTCTACGTCTTACCTTATCCACGTACCCACGTACCCACGTACCCACGTTACTCTTACCGGTGTCCTTCCGATTTCGGAGTTTCTTTCACGCGTTTCACAATGTCTTTAAGTTCGGAGACTTTATCAGGATTCCCGGAGTAGAGATTCTGAGACTCTCCTTCATCTTTTGCGATATTGTAAAGCTGTGGATCTGTGATATAGGGACCTCCCGGGTAATAGGTCTCATTCCAGTGCGGTGTGGCCGCTTCAATGTATTTCCAGTCGCCCTGCCGTTCAACCATGGCGCCGCTGCCCCCTGAACTGACGGTAAGAGATGTCCTGGCGGAAGGAGCGCTATTATCCAGCAATTCCGGAAGGAAGCTGTAACTGTCCTCTCCGGCCCTGGCGCTCAGTGTATCTCCGGTCAGTTCGGCGAAGGTTGCCAGAAGGTCTGTCGTGCTGATGATGTTGTGATTGACGTTTCCGGCTTTCACCTTACCGGGCCAGCGGACGATGAACGGTACGCGCAGTCCGCCTTCCCAGGCATCCGATTTGAAACCCAGCAGGTCTCCGGCAGCGCGGTGACCGTAGGTCAGCCAACCCGCTTTCCATGTGGGATTACCATTGGGATCCTGGTATTCCGGCTGATAATCGTCGAAATAGTCGTAATAGAACTGCCGGGCAAGACTTGTATCCTTCTTGTACATATCGAGCGACAGAACAGGATCGCCGGGACGGGGCCCGTTATCGGATGTAACGATCAAAAGGGTGTTATCGAGTGCATTGTGTCGTTTCAGGGCATCCACGACCTGTTTTACCGACCAGTCGAATTCCTCAACCATATCACCGCGTAAACCGGCCTGGCTCTGGTGGCGGGTAATGGTTGGCAGACATGGCCTGTGTGGGGCACTGGCAGGGAAATACAGGAAAAGCGGCTTATCCGGATGATCTTTGAAATGGTTATCCACCACAGCCACGGCCTTTTCCGTCAGATGCCGGTTGACGGTGCGTGAATCCCAGTTTGGCGCCTTTTCGACGTTTTCATCAAAATCATACACCACACCTTTGGGCACAGAAGGCGCTTCATCGATACTGTCGTTTTCGATAAAAGCAAACGGGATCATGTTGATTGATCCGGCCATCCCGTAAAAGTAATCGAATCCACGATCGTTCGGACCCTCTTTTATCCGTTTTGAAAAGTCAATGTAATCCTGAGTGGTCAGCTTCCAGGAGTCGAAGACATTCTTCTGCGGGTTTGGCGGAGCGTTATCCTTCAGCTGCCAACCAAGTCCGAGGTGCCATTTTCCCACGCAGGCCGTATAATAACCGTTTCTCCTGAGCAGGGAAGCGATCGTCGTCCGGTTTTGGTCGATCAGTGGCTGGGCATAGTAGGTCAGTACACCGAATTTTAGAGGAGTTCTCCAGGAGTACCGTCCTGTCAGGATACTGTACCTTGAGGGGGAACACAGGGAAGAAGCGACATAGGCATCGGTAAATTTCACTCCCTGGGAAGCCAGATTATCAATTTCAGGGGTCTTGATCTTCGTGGCCCCGTAGCAACTCAGATCGCCATACCCCAGGTCATCGGCAACGATGAGCACGATATTGGGCGGCGGATCTTTTGGTTTTTCCTGAGTGCAGGAAAATGGCAGGACGGCTAACAGCAGTCCGGTGCCTTTAAGTAATTTATGGGTTAATGAATTCATTGTAGATAAGTATTTAGTGTCAGAAAGAAAACTCATGTTTTTTAGCCGTGCTTGATAAGAAAACGTCAAGAGCAAGGCTTGCGATGACTGAAAAACAGGAGTTTACTATTCGTAAATGACTGTTTTGAAGTCGAGCATAACGCAGCTATTGGCGTTTTCAAGCACTATTTAACGTTATGGGTCATCTGAAAGCTGAATGTTATCGTGAGCATTAAATTCAAAAGCGCCGATATCGGGAGCTGAGCCCGAAGGGACATGATGATCCCTGAAATCGGTCAAATAGCCGAGATCCATCCCTCTGTCGATGGCACAGCTCCGGGTTGTAGGACGGTAATCGCCCGATGACCGGGGCCGCGAATAATTCACCAGTAAAGGTGAGCCATATACCGGGTCATCACCAGGCCCTTCCCTGCCCATCACCAGGTTGCCGGAAGCGGCATAATAAAGGTTATGGCTGATGATATTCTCGGGATCGTGCGGGGTCTTCAGTCCCGTGTTGAAGATGGGGATATCTTTTTCAACCACAATGAGGTTATTCCGGATCAGGTTATGGGAATGATCCTGCGTGATATTGAAAACGCCCCAGTCATTGGCATTCACCTTGCGCCGGATGATGGTATTATTTTCAATCCGGCAGCCGGTACCCCGCCAAAGAGCGAGGAACTGCTGGTAGTCGTCGCTGATGTTATGGTGAATGATGAAACCTTCATAGTCGGGCCGTGCTTTGACATCTGACCAGGTGACTTCGAGAAATCCCTGGCAATCCCGGGTGTAATTATGATGGATGGTAATATGGGATTTATCGAACCGGGCATCATCGATTTCCATTGCCCCGCCATCGGCTCCTCCGCCGACACCGTTTGGCCAGTTGATCCTGGGATCTTCAGCCCTGTAATTAAAAATCCGGTTGTAACTCACCTCCTGGAAATCGTTTCCAAGCCAGATACCGATCGGCCCCCAGCCCCACTGTTTTAACACCCGGTTACAGTCATGAAGGTAATTATGGGTAATGAGGGTATTTTTGCCATAACTCTTCACCCCGACAATGCAATCAACGAATTCGTTCTTCCGGACGATGCAGTGTCCGGCCGTTTTATCGATGTATACCGCACCGCTCTGCCAGGTATCGAAACCATCGGTCTGATAATCTCCGGACACAACGGCTGCCGTATGGTGAAAATACAGATTTTCGATCAGCACGTAGCTCCCGGTTACCCGGATGCAATTGCCGAAATTACCCTGTTCGAACACAGGGTTCGTGAAGGCAGGTGCCGGCAGGCTGGTATCGCCATATGCAGAGAGAACGAGATATTTTCCCGGTTCACCCGAGGAGGATATCCACAGCGGACCGGTATATTCAGTGCCTCGTTTGAAACATATGCTGTCGCCTGGATGGAAGGTGATTCTCCCGTTGACCGGAAAACTTTTCAGCGGGTATTCTTCGGAAGTTCCGGGATTGGAATGACTCCCCTGAACGGGATCGATATAATAACAAGCCGGCTGAACCGGTGGTTGTTCCTGTTGCACAAACGATGCCGCAGAAAACAGGACGGTTATAGTCAGGGCAAGCAACACGGAAAGTGTGGAAGAAGCATTCATATTTTCATTCATCTATCAAATCAATCGACCGGAGATCCGGCAAACAGATACCAAAAAATTAACCGCAAAACCATTCAGAATCTTCTCACCGAGTTTCAAATTCCGTAAGTTTTGCGGTTAATAATGCCACGCACTAAGGCTGCGAATTCAACGATTTCACTATCGTTTGATGAACTTGAGAGTTTGATTTTCCACTCTGATGAAATAACATCCGGCATGCAGATCGCTGACATTGACCCGTGTTTCGGCTCCGGTCGTGGCGAAGGATTTCACCATTCTGCCGGTGACATCCATGATCATGACCTGCTGAACATTGTTGGCGTTGAGGCCTTTGAGGACGATCTGATCGCGGGCCGGGTTCGGGTACAGGCTAACGCTCTGAGTTGACCGGGCTTCAATACCTGTCACCACGGTAAAGGTGATGGTATAGGCCTGGGTGGTCGTTCCGTCCTCTGCGGTCACGAGAACTGTGGCCGTGCGGGCGGTTTCATCCCCGCTGAGATCGGTCGCCTGGGTGATGTCGACGGTGGCGGAAGTGTCGGCCGGAATGCCATCAACGACGGGAATATCGGTTGTACCTTCAGGCAGGTAAACATCATAATGGAAAACATCCGGGCTGAAATCAGCCACCGTTCCACCTTCGAGTGTCAGGTCGGAAAGTGTGGCATCGGTGCCGGGAACTGCGACCATAACGGAGGCATCGTCTAAATATATGGTTTCTTCCCCGTCAAAGGTTGGCTGATTGTAAAACCTGAAGAAAACATCGACGGTATCGGTCAGTTGACTTGTCCACTGCCAGGTGAACTGCCGCCATTCACCAAAAATGGTGTCGCTATGAATAGCGCTGCTGCTTGAAAAGGTGTAATTTCCCGGTCCATAACCGATGACCCATGCAAAGTAGTTGCCACCCTCTGTATTGTAATACCATACCGAAAAATCATACGTGGTTCCCGAGTCAGCGATAAAAATCTGTTGTTGTCCAAAATCCGTATTGGCTTTATTGCCAGTCACAGTGACCGCGGCGGAATTGGTGCCGCTATGAACTATTGAGGTTTCAACAGCAACGGAGATGCCGGCTTTTTTGATGTTCCATCCGGCAAGGGTATCTGCATCGAGCGTTTCCATATCTCCGTTGACCAGGAGATTTTGGGCAAAGGTATTCCCGGAGAAACCGAACAGGAGGGTCACCATTGCCATCAAGATCATTTTTGTGTAACATTTTTTCATAAGACAAGAGTTTTAGTTGAAAATTAAGGTTTTAAGCCAAAAATATGAATAATTACATAGTTAAACAAACGTTTGCGCAAATATGTTTTAAAAAAAAATGAAGAGTTTTTCCCGATTTCTAACCTGGTCAGGATCTTTTTTCAGAGTTTAATGATGAATCTCGACTCTATGGTACCGGACGAGTAAAAAATTCTCACCAGGCGGAGCCCTGAACCTGGCGGATCGAAAGCTACAGGACCGTATCTTCCCCCGAGTTCTGAGACCATTATCCTGCTGCCTGTTGACGTATAGACTTCGATGCGATCGATGGCAGCGTCACTTCGGATCGTCAACAAGTCTGTTGTTGGATTAGGAAAAATCACCGTCTGTCTTTCCTTCCATTCCATGGTTATTCCATCGGGTCGCATCACCTGAGGGCTGAACCCGGTCCCCTCGAGAAACGATTTCATGAAGTACAGGCAATAGATAAAATCTCGATGGCCCGGACCGCTCCGGTTTTCAGCGTAATTACCAAACCCATGCCCCCGCCCGCTGAAGATATAAAGGGTGTCTATGCCATTCAGTGCATGACAGGCTGAATCCCATTTTTTCATCCCCCCGATCGGGGCCAGCCGGTCTGAGGACCCGCTCATCAGCAGGGAGGGGACAGAGCGGCAGACCGTATCGATATGCTGCAAAGGCGAGAGTGAAAGCCAGTCGTCGCCCAGCAAGGCATGTCCGTCCTGCCATCCGTTTTCCGAAAGATCGATAACAGCATTCTGCAGCATGAGGGCATTCGGTACCGATGAAATATCCAGGTCTTCAGACGGGTCATTATACCCGTCGATGTAGACCGTGGCTGCGGCGAGGTGCCCCCCGGCGCTCATGCCGGTTGCGATAACGGCACCGGGGTCGATGTGCAGATCGCCGGAATGTTGGCGGACATAACGGATTGCCGAACGGGCATCCTCCAGTTCATCATAAACGGTCACCGCCGATGAATCGATAAACACACGGTATTTAACCGCCATGGTGGTATACCCGAGGCCCGCGAAATACCAGGCGTACTGTTTGTATTGGTTGAGTGCCCGTGTTTCCCACCCTCCACCGTGGAAAAAGAGAATACAGGGATGATGATCCCCTTCCGTCCGGGCCTGGTATACACTTAGCGTCAGATCGATCCAGCCCGGGTTTTTATAGGTGATCACCTGGTCCCAGTCGGGGATATTGTCGAGGCTTCCTGTTTCAAACGACTGGTAAAAAGCGATGGCCCCGGGATCGTGCTGAAATACCGAATCGGCATCGTATCCCTGTGAGAAAGCGCAAACTGTGGTCAATGCCATCAGAAGGCTAAAGCAACGTTTTTTCATTCCGGCATGAATTTTATAACCCGGGCAATCTTGGTCCGATTCATTTTTAGTCTCATTCAGAATTTGATCTCGTAAGGTTTATCATCGTAGATCACCGCGTATTCCAGTTGAATCCCGGCGTAATCGACGGGGTTCAGGATTTTGATCACGACATTGTGCTTTCCGCGGGGCAACTGGTATTTCCAAAACGGGGTGAATCGACGTTCATTGGTGGCGGTGGGAAGTTTGACTTTTTCGACCAGCTTACCGTCGATATACATCTCGGTATTGAATACATGGTTACGGGCGCCGTAATCTTTGATGTTCGGCGGACCGGCAAGGGCGAAACCGATGCCTTCAAATTCGAAGCTGATCTCATTTTTGGTTTGTTTGGGCACGATCCTGGCCACTGGGTAATGGCCTTTGAAAGCCACTTCAAGGGGAACCGTTTCCGGTTTCTGGAGGTTGATCACCACATCGTTCCCTTCCACTTTGCCTCCATTGCGAAGGATCATTTTTTCAGCGTGCCGGAACGACATGTCATAAGCTCCGAGGAGAGAGATCTTTGTGCCCATGAACGGGATATTTTCGACTTTGGACAATCCCTGCGTCCAGAATTCCGGTACTTTCTTAAATCCAAGAATCGCCGCGAGCACGCCTCCTGCCGATCCGGGATTGCAGTCCGCGTCATCGCCGCAACGGGTGGCGATCTCATAGGTCCGGGTAAAATCGCCATGACCATAAAGCAGACCGGTGACCACATGAGCGGCATTGATCTTGGCATCGATGTCGAAAGGTTCAAAGACCCCCAGGGGAGAACCGATATCGGACGCCCATTTCCGGTTGGTTTTGTCCCAGTTCGTTTTCCAGTCATCCGGATTTTCGTCGTACCAATTGACCACATCATTGACGCACTGGTAGAACTTGCTTTCCGGCGGGATGGCAGAGAGCGCTTCCCTGATGATTGGTTCGATATCCGAAACCTCAGAGGATACAAGGGCGAGGGAGTACAATCCGGCCATGAACACCCCTCCATAATAGCCATCGCCGTAGTTCATGATATGCCCAACCTTATCACAAATTTTCACTGCTGAATTGATCATTCCGGGTGACATGATTCCGGCAAAATCAGCCTCGATCTGGAAGTCGATATCATCGGCGCATGGATTGTTCAGCCAATAGCCCGACTCAGGCGGTTTCAAACCGTTAAGGATATTATACCTGGCGGTCTGGTTGGCAAACCACAATTTATAATCTCCATGGGCGAGGGCATCGGCAAAAGTTTGTGCCGGGGCGTCCATTCCGTGGTCCTCAATGACCTGCATGAAAGTCAGATCCATATAAACGTCGTCATATGTCCCGGGACGCTCCCTGTACTCCACTTCCATCGATGAATCATTCCAGGCCAGTTTATGGTAGTCTCTGATCATCGTCGAATTGTATTTGAATTCCGACGGGACGCCAAAGGTAACTCCGATGGTCTGGGCTGCCCAGGCGCCTTTGATCTTATCTTTGAGCACTTCTTTAGAAATCGTCATGGTGTTGCCTTCTTTTTTGATTCCGGCAACCTGGGTGAAAGCCGACACCCCAAACGAAGCAATGGCAAACAGCAAAACCAGTTTTTTCATAATGTGTGTATTTTTTCAGTTCACGGCCGGAAGGAAGATGGACTTATCCCCTGCCCTTCCGCTTCCGGGCTGATCAATTTTTAATGAACTTAACCCTGTAACCCTCATCGGTGACAAGAAGATATAAACCGGAGCGGAGCGCCGAAACATTGATCTCCGTACCCTTTCCGGTCAGCAAGAGACTACCGGCGGCGCTGTATACCCGGTAACGGGTCGACGGGTTGCCGCCATTGATGAACAGAATATCAGACACAGGATTCGGGTAAACCCGCATGTCCTTTCCTGTCTGTTTCACTGGAACGTACGTGTCGGGGGTTTCTGCCTGCGGCAGGAAGAGGGGTGGCTCCAGGTAGAGCGTCTGGGTTCCCGTGACCGTGATCCAGTCGGGAGGCCCGATCTGGACATTGTCAAGATAAATCACGGCATTGATATCGAACGCCCTGAATTTCAGCCTATAATGTCCTTCGGGAACCTGGTCGAGCGTCAGCCCGCCATGATAATCCGACCAGTCGCGGGTGAGATTCACCTCCCCAAGCTCGATCACATCGGAAGTCTCCACATTTTCAATGAACGGAACTAATCGTATACCTGTCAGGTTGGCTTTCGCATTAAAACGGATGGAGACGTTCCTGCCGAGTGACAGCGGGAATTTCTCATCGCACTGGATCACGTAAGAATCGTCGCCCCCAAGATCTGTTACCAGGGTTTTCAAACCGGTGGTGCTATCCACGCCGGCTCCGGCAACAAGCCGGACCGAGAGGTTAGTGTTCCCCGGGATTCCAGTCCATCCCCCGTTTTCCATATCGCCGGTGGTGATGTAGTTTGCATCGGTCAGCAGCTGGTTATTGAAGATGACGCTGTCAAAAACGAATCCGCTGAGGAAATCATTCGGGTCCTCGCCTTTGATCTCGTTGACGAAATTTGTCCCCATGGGCATGGTGACATTCCAGTTCTTCATGACAAGTCCGTGGATATGGTCGTGTGAATAGGGATCGGGGGTTATCTTGAATACTTTTTGCACCGGATTTTCAGTCACCACATCCTCGATGAGCCAGTTCTCCTGCAGGTCGGATTTATCCGGATTCTGGTAATGGTTCCCCACATCGCACAGCAATCCGGTATTGAAGCCAGGCTTATCCCATTCTGCCCTGAGGATATCGATCCTGCTGAGTCTGACTCCGCGCGATGTGGATCCGCCCACAGCGCCCCCCCAGCTCATCTGGATGATGCCGCCGTTATCCAGCTGCCACACCACGATATCCGAGAAGGTTATGGAATCGCGGTAGACCTTGATGGCATCGTCATTGGCCCAGATAAAGCATTTGGAGACATTGGAGCCGGCATACGCGGCGATACCGTCGCAGTTCCAGACCCAACCGGCCACGACCTTCGTGTATTTCACCGTATTGTGGGTCCCGATCAGCCGAACCGCGAAATACTTCGGATCAGCGATAACCAGTCCTTCGAGCGTGATATTATTGCTGCCGTTGATGGCTTCCACGCAGTGTGATTCCCGGTAATTCAGCCGGGCTGAAGAGAGTACCCCTCTGCCATAGATCCTCACTCCGGGATTGCCGTCCATGACCAGCGTGCCATAAACCCATGCCCCGTCTTCAAAATAAATGTTCTTGACATGGAAGGGAACGTGAAAAACGCCGATGTCGTGGACACCCTTTTCGAAATACACACCGGAATAGGTATTGGGAATGTCGGCCACATCGGCAGCGGTAGCCTTTGAGAGGACGAGGTACGACGGGTCATTCTTGCCGGGAATGTCCGTCTCCGGGGGATCGGCAAAAAGAAGCAGCCCGTTTTTGTAACCGTTCTCACCGATCTCTACGGAATACTGGGCCGGCTCCGTGATGGTGAAAGTGATCAGATTACCATTGACCGTTGGTGTGATGCCATACCTGGACGGGAGGATCCGCACTGTTTGCCCGTCGACCGGGACCTTTCCCGTATCGGTGATTTTAACACTGACGGTCACCGGACCATCAACGGTGAATTTCGCCCAGTTGATGGTCCTGCCGGCAAACAGACTCAGCGCTGTCTGGTCCTTGCTGGCCATTCCCTGATAACCGGGAGAATATACGGGACATGCATGACGGAAAACATTCAGGACCTGCATCGAATCGCCCTGGCTCGCACTGACTTCGTAGATATCCGACTGTGGCACTTCACCATAGGCACCGGGCCCGATCATCACATCATCGATGAAGAGCGTTCCGGTATTGTATCCCCTGAATTTAATTTTGTAATTATCGGATGTCCCGGAGGTGATCAATGCCGTGAAACTGTATTTTTTCCAATCGGTGGTCAGATACGCGTCGCCAAAATTCATCCAGGTGAGGTTATCGCCTTCCTGGACCCAGGGTTGAAGGCGCATACCCTCCGACGAACCCCTGGCCCAAAAACTCACGGTGATCAGCGCATATTCATCCAGATGAAAGAGATCCTCGCATCTCAGGATGTAATATGAATCGCCCCCCATATCGGTGATCGCCGATTGCAGGCTTGTACTGCCATCGGGGCCGAGCCCTGCCTCAAAGGTGCTGACAAGGTCGGTGTTCCCCGGGACATCGGTCCACCCGCCGTTTTCCATATCGCCCGAGGTGATCAGATCAGTCGTCTGGGCTAAGACCGAAGCTCCGCACAAAACGACGGAAGCCAGGATGAGTAACGTTTTTTTCAGTTTCATAAATTTTAAGTATCCTGCATATTAATCTTTCTGATTTCATTGTACCGGCCACTTTGCCGGCTCTCAATGCGCTGTCACTTTTTCATAACCGGTAATGTTTCGTCAGGTAGGCAAGGTCCTCCTTCCCACTATATAGCACCACACCCTTGTCGCGGTTAACCTCCATGAAGGTTCGCAGCGCCTCTAAAAGATTTGTCACCGGTGTGCCCGACATTCCCGATGCCCTGGCCTCCTGTATCTGAAGGTCAAGGGAAGCATACTGCAACATCAGGACGAGTCTTGAGAGACTCTGCATTTCAACCTGCCCGGTATTCTTCATTATTCCCCGGATCTGATCGAGTGTATCCCGGATCTTCCGGTTCGCCGCCCGGATTTCCCCTGCCGGTTTCAGTTCCGAATATTTGATGTTCCCATAAAACCTGACCGTCTGTTCAAGGAGGGCATATGCCTCCGCGGCAGATTCCCAGGATTCCCCATATCTTGCTTGACAAAATATATTAACCAGGGAGTCGACATCGACATTGGGGTTCCATTCAAGTTTTCCTAAAACAAAATGGTTCAGTTCATAAGTCGACCAGTCGCCCGGCTCAGCATAACAGGACATTCCCTGGATGGGCAGCCCGGCGTACCATTGAAGATCGGTCTGCATGTAATGGGGTATGATATTGGGCAATGATTTCCAGGCATATTTCCGGTAATAACTGTAAATTCCCAGGTCACCGGGAAATGCCTTCCTCCACTCCAAGATTTCCCGGGCATACGGCCGGTTCTGTGGACAGGTCGTATCGAAGATCTGTTTTTCGAAGTTCTGTCCGATGGGACAGATATCGACCATGACCGGTGCCGGCAATGCTACGGGTTTCAGGGTCTTAGCAAAAGCGATGGTTTCCACCCTGACGGAAGGAAAGGTGTTCCGGACCGCTTTCTCCACTTCCCCTGTCAGCCGGGCCTGGAGTAATTCAGGAGACAATGCCGGTTTCCCATTGCCGGTGTTCCACCGGGCAAAATCGGGCGGCCAGAGATCGAAGACATCGATTTCGGGGTGATGAGCCAGAAAGTCCAGTACCCCAAGGATGAAATAATGCGTAGCAGCCGTGTCGCCAATATTAAAGACCATGTTTTCGTCAGCCGACGGGTGTCCTTTTTCATCTTTGCCGAACCATTCCGGGTGCTGTACAAACAGCTTCCCTCCTTCCATTCCCGCATTGAGAAAATTCTGGTACCCATGCTGACCAACTTCCAGGATGATGCCGCGTTTTTGTATCTCCGGAATCAGTGACCGGAAATTATCCCACATGGTCCTTCCGCGGTGGTTCAGGTCCATGGGCACCATCAGGGTATTGAAGCGGTTCTTTGCCATCCAGTCGATCATCCGGGCCAGTGAGGCCACATCCGTTGATTTCCCTTCAGCCACATCCACCTTTCTATAGGCGAAAGCGGGTCTTCTCAGCAGACTGGTGTTTGCCGGGAATTCCAGCGAATTAACCGTGGGCACAACCTGAGCATACCCGTGGTAATACGTAAATTCAGGGGCCAGCCAGCGGCAGCCTTCCATTTCCAGGAAATCATAAACAGCATAGAGGAGCGCGATGTCGGAATTTCCCTTGAGGGTGATATCGTGTTTCCCGGAAAGGATGGCGTATTCATCGGCGACCTGACCGGTATCGCGAACCAGCCGGATAAAATGGCTGCCGTTGGAATGAAGCCCGGTTTCAACCTTAAATGTTGCTCCGCTTAAGTGTTTCAGGTAGCCGGCCAGTTCGGAGGCGGCAAAAGACTCAACAGGTGTGGGAGCGGGAGGAAGCAGGATGATGTATGGGGTGCTCCCGTTGCCGGCAAGCTGGATTCTCCCCTTCCCCGGGCTGCATCCCGTGAGAGAAAGAAATACCATTAGAATCATGCATGCCGGGAATTTCATCCTTTTCATTGTCAGCATATAAACGTCTGGATGGATAGGCCCTCTTCTCTTTGCTTCACTTCATGCTCCATCCGTAATATTTTAAAGCTCCGCCACGGGTGCGTCGTCATTCAATGACATTCAGCGACTTATAAAATCCTGCACCCAGGTCAGCCGCCACGTCCCCGCTTTTCTGCCGCCGGCTTCAAAGTAAGGGAGGAAGCGGAGCGGTTTTCCGTCCGGAAGTTTGAGTTCATAAGCCTGTCCCTTGGCACCTTCAAGGTTCACAGGGACGAAGTTGCCGGCAGGTTGAGGACCCGGGAGATCCACCACTTTCTCCCTGTCGCGGTCTTCGATAAGCCCGTTGGTGGCATAAACGAGCGGCCCACGTTGAAGGGCGAACCATTTTACCCGGTAAATATCCGCTTTGCTTTGGGGGATGGTGGCAAATTCCGCCTTGTTTTGGAGTCTGAGGCGGAACGGAAAAGAAACGTGAACCACATCATTTTTCTTCCACGACCGGTTGATCCGGTAAAATTCCCCGGTCTTTATTTCTTGCATATCGACCGGCTGTCCGTTAACAGTGATGACCACCGAGTCGGCCCAGTCGGGAATGCGAAGGAACAACGGGAATTCCGCCTTTTTTTCCGGAGACACTCCGATGGTCACATCGCCTGAGAAAGGATACCCGGTATGCTGGGAGATCCGGACACGCGTTTTTTGCACCGGAATGACCGCTTCACTTTCGGTATAAAGGTTACACGAAATGCCATCCTGTATTCCGGTATAGATCATGGCCGCCACTTCTTCGAGGGCCATGGCTCCGCTGGACGGGCAGCAATCATCGAAATTGGCGAGATGCCGCCGGCCGTTGGCAAAGGAATGGTAGCACCAGTTGACGCCATCGGGATAAGCAGCGCCGGAGAGGGCATTGTAAGCCGTCTTTTCAATTTCCTGGACATACCGGGCCGATCCCGTCATCTTGAAGAGCTCACGGTTCAGCTCGATCCAGGCCATAGAACTGCAGGTTTCGGTGAATCCGTAAGGGCTCCAGAAACCTCCGCGGTCGAAACACTCGTAAAAATTTCCGATGCCGCCCCAGGGCCCGCCCAGAATGGTCAGGTGATTCTGACGAATATTTTTCCAGGCATTCTCTGCAGCCTGCAGGTATTTCTCTTCACCGGTGATCTCATAGAGGCCGGCGATGGCCTTCAGGTTCCAGATGACCTGGTAGGCCTTCCCCTGCCCCACATTCGACATGTCGCGGTTATGCAGCGCAGCCGGAATGATCATCAGCCCTTCCTTCTCATCGGCTTCTTTGATGATAAGCCTGGCAAAATCCAGGTATCTCGGGTCATGGGTGAGTTTATAGAGTTCAACCACCGGATCCAGGATAATGGTGGCTGAAATACCATCACGTGTGCCGTAATCCGTCACCGGGCGGGATCCGTCCCCGAAGGTTTTAAGAAAGAGTTCCCCCGCTTTCTTTGCCGCACCGGCATAGGCCGGATTGGGGAAATATTGATTCACCTCCAACAGTCCCAGGATCATATAGCTGGTATTCCAGACGTCCCATGAACGGTTATGGTTCACATTGTCATTGGTGAACCGGACATCGGGAGAATAACTGCCGATGTAGCCGTCCGCTTCCTGGTTGGTGACCAGATAATCAGCGGTTTTGAGCAGGAGCGATTTCAGGCTTCGATCGCCTGTACGGGCTGCCGCCAGGGCCGTGGCATACATCCACTTCCCGGCATGTTCCCCGTACCAGTCGGTTTTGTGGTGATCCTTCCTGGAGTCGCTGCTGAAAATCGTGATCAGTTTTCCTCCGTCCCAACCGGGCAGCAATGAAAGCCTCCCGGCCTCGGTGCTGTCGAGTTCATCGCCGAGAAGTCCTTTGACGGTCACCTGCTCCGGAGGGAAAAAATGCACCCGCGGTTGTGGCTGGAATTTCCGTTCTGACCGAAAACCGAACCGCCGGAGGGCGGACCCGACAGCCCCAGGATAAGAAAAACGACAGCCAATGGTGTGCCGCAGCGTCTGTGAATTCTATTTTTATCTTGACTTTTCATCATATTCCAATGTAACACAAATAATAAACAGGGATCTCACCTGACGATAACATATCGCGCAGTAAAATGGCGCATGCCCGGGTCTCAAACTGTGCGATTTCATCTTTGAAGCATGGCAAATCGCCGGCCGGTCACGCCGGATCACAGCCCGGCTCATGTTGCGGGTAACGTCTTATTTTTTCGTCCCTGCCGAAATCACGACGGGCATGAATTCTTCATAGGCAATTCCCCGGTCCCTGAATACGAGGGTGTCAAAAACCTCGTGGTTATAGATTCCCACCCTGTATTTATAGTTCAGGTAGATCACGTCCCGGTCGCGTCCTCCCCAGGTATCACCGCCCGGAACGTAGGTTCCGGTACCCGTCTTGACAATCTTGTATCTGGAAGTCGTATCGGTTTCAACGGTCACATCGTTGGATGAAGGATCGACGGTGATCCGGAATGCATAGCCATCCCCGACATTGGACCCGATAAAATTGGCTGCCACCGAATACCGTGCAACGGTCTGGAGTTTCACCACTTCATCCTGTTCGACAAATTCCCGGTGATAGGTTGTGGTGTCGGTATTGTGCCCGAACGCATCCTGTCCGTAATCGATACCCCTGCGCAGATAGCTGCCATGATATTCATTCACATACTTGATCATGTACAGGGTAAAATCTTTGGCAGGCGCACTGGCATCCCAGTCGGCGAGGACGCGTTTATCCGGATTCTGAATCGCCGGGACGCCGCTGAGGATGGAATCTGCATTGGTATAGGTGATCCTCAGTGGCACCACGTAATGATTCCCGGTGGCGAGGGGGTCGGACAGGAAAGCATCTGTCAGCTGGACCAGAATATAGCCTGAGAAGGATCCGGAGGGGATGGTCACTTCCCCTGTGGGATCGAGGGTATAATATGACGATGGCAGGGCCTGCACCCCATTGCCAAGGCTGTCGCAAAGGGATTCATCGACCTCATAGCCTACTTTCCAATTCTTCGTATTATGGTAAAGTCCGCCGATAGATACGCCGATATGAAATTTCAGCTGTTTATCGAGCGAGTTGTCGATATCATCGTTCCCGAGCGAGAGTGTCCGCACAGGGAACTGCACGGGAAAATATACCGCATTAAAGTTATAGTCGGGGAACTCCTTCTTCCGGTTGTCGCAGGCAGTGAGACCTGAAACGATTAACAATAAAATCAATGCCTTTTTCATTATCTGAGTGTTTTGTATTTTCCGTATAAATTTACCGTTCAATCTTCTGCCCTTCCGTTATTTTTGGCCGCCGGCTTACCATCCAGCATTCTGAACAAGGTTGTACTTCAGTGTTTCGTAGTAGGGAACAGGTCCGTAGATCATATAGTCATCGTAGTTCCGGCTTTCGAGTAAACGGGTGGTATAAGGTGAAGCATTGCTAAAATCGATAAACATGGCATTTACAGGGGCTTTCATGACATCCTTCAGGTTCCATCTCCGGATATCCCAGAACCGGAAGCCTTCGAAGCATAATTCGATCCTCCTCTCATTTCTGACGAGGTTCCGGAAGTCTTCTTTCGTGGTGGTCATGGTATTCAGGTATGTGTCGGAAGCCAGGTCGGGCAGTCCTCCCCTGACGCGTATGGCGCTGATGATCTGTCTGGGTGTGAATCCATACCCCATCGGGTCGGCATCGGGTCCCCAGGCTTCATTGGCGGCTTCCGCATAATTCAGGAATATTTCCGTAAACCGGAAATAGGTGACAAAATGCTCGGCCTGGGTAACATTTCCCGGGGTAAGATTGACCTTGGAATCGAGCATGAATTTTTTCAGGTAGTATCCCGAACGAGTGGACGTCACTGTCCGGTCAATACCGTCTTCCGGGGAACTGACATCGGTATGGATGGTATCCTTGATGACATTCCCGTTGTACACGATATAAGCAGTAAGCCTTGGATCCCGACCGGCATAGGGATTATTCGGATCATACCCGCTCGATGCATCGGTGATGGGCATGCCGTTTTCCATGGGGAAGGCTTCGACAAGGTTTTCGGTAGGGTTGATTTGCCCGTCTCCGAATTTGGAAGGCGGATAATTATCGGTTTCCAGGTTATTGCTGATCACCTTGGCATTATTCCAGATGATTTCCGGATCTTTGAAATTCGTATAAAATTCGAGACCGGTAGGAGAAATGGCTCCTAACCCGCCATTATCACTGATGATCTCTCCGGCTGCCTGTGCCGCTACCGTCCAGTCGAGGTACCCGTATGCCGGACTGGCCGCGAAAAGGGTGACCCTCGATTTCAGCGCCAGAGCAGCGAGTCCTGACATCCTGTTTTGGAACCGTGCCCCCAGGGTGCTGTTGTAGATCTGGTCAGTGCCCATATCCTGATAGGTGTTCGGCAGGTATTTCACGGCTGTGTCGATATCCGAGAGGATCTGATCGACACATTGCTGATATGTGCCCCTGGGAACCTTGAAGTCTTCATCCTTCGTTATCAGTGTTGTTATAATGGGGAAGCCAAGCAGGTTACCGTCATTGCCAACCCCGGCGTGATACTCCAGAAGCTGAAACATCCACCAGGCTCGCAATCCGTATGCTTCACCCCTGAGCCGTTTCAGATAATTCGCATTGGCTTTGTCACTCTGCCATGACCATGTCACCTGATCCATCTTCTGCAGGAAGGAATTGATGTACACAATTTCATGGTAGGCCACGTCCCATTTGGAGATCGGGTTGAACGACGATCTCCATTCGCCGGTGGCCATTCGCCTGGCCGGCGAGTTTTTATCATTGGTGACCGCATCATCACTGGCCACGGCTTCCTTGAATGCGGATGAATCGGCCGGCATATCCTCATAGGCATGCAGCAACAGACCTTCAAAAAATGACGGATCGTTCAGCATCTCATTTTCTGTCAGCCGGTTATCCAGTCCTGGTTCGAGAAATTTCTCACAGGAGGTCAGACCTGCTCCTGCGATGATAACGGCTACAACCAGTTGAATGTATTTTTTCATGATCTAGGGCTTTTTAGAATTTAAAATGAGGCGTTCAGACCCACGGCGTATGTCCTGAACTGCGGCGCACTGCCAATGTTGAGTTCGCGTTTCTCCCGGATCTTCGAGAGGGTCAGAAGATTGCTTCCCCTTAAATAGATCTGGGCGCCCTTGAAAAAACTGTTCATGGCGATTTTTTCCGGGAGGTTAACGCTCAGCTGTACCCGCTGAAGGGTAAACCAGTTATTCTGATCGAGCCAGTAGGTCGAACTTCGGAAATTGTTGGCATTGTCCACCGATGACAATCTCGGGTAGGTGGCGGTGGAGGCTGTCTCCGGTGTCCACCGGTTCATCACGAGCTCAGAATATTTTCGTTCACCGTAGACCCAGTAGTATGGGCTGTCAAAGAGGGTACTCTGCCCGTTCTGACCGATACCCATCACGAACAGGTTGACGATCTTGTACGAAATGTTGAAATGCAGCGAATATTGAAGGCGGGGCGTGCTGTATCCGATCACCTTCATGTCGTTGACATCAATAATCCCGTCATTGTTAAGGTCCTTGTATTTGATATCCCCGGGTTGAACCACGCCGAAGGTTTGCGTGGGATGGCTGGCAATATCCTGGTCATCGCTGAACAGACCTTCCGCAACGTAGCCAAAGATGGCATCAGTGGGCTTGCCGGTCCGGCGCAGGTAGTCATACTCATAATCGGGCTCGTCGAGTTGGAGGACCTTTGGCACGGCATACACAAGGTTGGAACCCACAGACAGATTGAAGTCCTGGATCCTGAAATGGTAAGTGATCCCGAAGTCCACACCCTGGTTGAGATGGCTGTTATAGTTTTCGTAGGGCAGGGTATTATCGATATCATTGGTTCGATGGATGGTATCGCCCACAAAAACGGGATAATAGTTATCCCTGATGGTGATCTCATCGTACAGCCGGCTCCTGAAGAATGTGGCTTCAAGGTTAACCGACTTGTTCAGTATAAGGGCATCGAAACCTGCTGACAACTCTTCACGTTTGACCCAGCCGATATCGGGATTCCCGATATTGCCGAAGTAGCGGACACGGTTTTGCACCACGCCATTATCATAAATAAAGTTGTTTCCCTGCGAATAGGTTGTCTGGTAAAGGTAATAATCGGCGATCCCCTGATCGGTGTTGATGATTCCCCAGTTCACGCGGAGCTTGAGGAAATTAAAGACATCGGAGGGCATGAAATCTTCATCGCTGATCACCCAGGCCAGTCCGGCTGCCGGAGAAAAGGCATAGCGGTTCTGGCTCGAAAACCTTGGCGATCCAACCACTACGCCACCGACCTGTGCGATGTATTTTTTCTTATAGCTGTAGTTGGCCTGAAGTCCGAAATGCAGATCACGCGTTTCGTGGATCTGGTTATTCAGTTGCAATTGCTGACGGTAAGCGACGGCGATACCGTTGATTTCATGATCCGTGTTAAATATGCGGTGATAGTTCAACGTTCCGAAGAGACCGATCCTCCTGTAGAAATTGGGATTGATCAGACTTTCCGCCCCCTGTTTTACGTCGAGACCGATCTTATCGAGTGTATAGTTGCCATCACCTTCGGGTACCGGATTATATACAGCGTATTTATTCAGCAATCGCGTCTCGTAATAGTTACGGACGTCGAAGGTGAGATAGGCTTTGGCGGTCAGTCCTTCGGTGATGAAGTTCAGGTCGAAGTCAAGTCCGGAGTTGACCTGCAAAATCCGGTTCATCGTGTTGGTATAGCCGGCCAGGACCATATCGCCGTAGATGTTATCCTGGTAGTTGCTAGAACCCCCGAGAACATATTTCCCGTTGATCAGGGTGGCATTGGCCATCAGCGTTGAATCGGAGACCGGGATCAAAACTGGCGCCTGGTTGGGGAGGAAGGTCGATGAATTGGTGTAGAAATCGCTGTTTTTCATGTTGTTGGTCAATTCGAAGATTGCTACGCCATCCGCCCGCATCGAGATATAATCATTGATCTTGTAATTGGCATTTCCACGAAGGTTGATGCGGTCGTATTTTTCGCTTTTTCCAAGGGCAAGAAGGCTGTCCTGCCTGTTCCATCCCATATAGACGTAGTACTGGGCAATGTCGTTGCCGCCAGAGGCTTCGGTGATCAGGTTGAAATACGATTGGAAGTTCTTGAGGTAGGTTGAGTTATAATAGCTTTCATCGGGGTAGAGCACCGGGTTGACTTTGTTTCGTGTATTGTCAATGGCCTCGCTGTCATAAATGGGCAGTTTCCCGTCATTGACCCTGGCTTCATTGTACAATGTCATATAATCGGCAGCCCCAAGGTACTTCGGGTAGCTGATGGGTGACATCACGCCGGTTTCCACCCTGACGTTCATTTTGCTTTTATAGGGTTCGCCTCTCTTGGTGGTAAACAGTATAACAGGCTGATAGGCCCTGGCTCCGTAAAGCAGTCTGGATACAGGGTCTTTCAACACCGTGATTTGCTGGATCTCTTCGAGGTTCAGCGTATTCACCGGCCGGGGAATTCCGTCGACAACAAGCAGAGCCGAGCCCATTCCGTAAACATCGTCGTTGCCGAAAAGTCCGGGAACCCTGCCGTTCATGGCGGCATAGATATCCTGGTTCGCATCGTATTTAAGGATCTCATCGGGATCGAGGACGGTCACTGCGCCTGTGAGGTACCGGTGTTCTATTGTTCCGAAGGGGATGTTGACCTTATCCTTTTCACTTAGCTGATACGGCTGTTTCTCAATGGTGATCAGGTCAGGGATAGTCTTATCCTTGATATCGACCTGTTTCGATGCATATCCGTCAGCTTCGACCAGAAGCGGATTATCCGTTTTTACGGTGATGGTAAAATTCCCTTCAGCATCGGTCCTGGCGGTCCTGGAACCTTCGTTTCCGTAAACAACAGCGTTCTGGACGGGGTTTCCTTCCTGGTCAACAATCTTTGAGGACAGGGTTATCTTTTCTTTTCCGGCTTTTTGGGAGAACAGGTTACCTGAAGCCAAAAGGCTGATGAAAAAAGAAAGTATGAAAACGGAAGAAAATTTTCTCATGATAAAACGTTTAAAGTATTCATGTTTTTACCAACCGGGGTTTTGCGGCCACCCAACATATAACTGGGTTTGTGATTTATAGAATGGCATCCAGTAGTGTTTCTGTTCAAAGACGCGGTTGAAAACAACGACGCGTTTAAATGATGTATGAGCCTTGTCGAAGACCAGGTCGTACTGCACCTTATACTCAGGAAGGTGGGCGATATACCACCGGCGCATGTCATTCCACCTTGAGCCTTCGAAACACAGTTCGACGGAGCGCTCGTTCCGGATCCTTTCCCGGAAGGCATCCTTACTGGCGGTGAACTGGCCCGCAACGCCTGGCATTCCCGACCTGTTTCTGACGATATTGACCGCATCCACAGCAGTAAGGCTGGCACCATCGGCTGTACCCGTGGGACCTGAAGCTTCGTTAACCGCTTCAGCATACATCAGGTACACATCGGCCAGTCGCATCAGAGGGGTGGCGTAGGTGAACTGTGACCAGAGGTTATCGTATTGGTTCACCCCTTTGGGCCAGTATTTATGGTTTAGATAGGAAGAGAGGACGCCAGGATCGTTCTTGTCAACGCCGCCTTCGTAGAGTTCCAGGATAGTCACGGCACTCAATCCTGCCGTATCGCCGTCGACATAGATGAACTTATGGAACCTCGGATCCCGGTTATCCCAGGGATGCATTGGATCATATCCGGAACCGGGATCATCGATGGGAAGTCCGTTTTTCATTTCGAACCTGTCGACGCAATTCTGGACTGGCGTTTCGCAGATGGCATTTCCACCGAACCTGGCCGGAGCATAGAGTCTGCCCAGTCGGTTGAGCATCCTTCCTGATCCGAATTGGTTGGGTACCCTTTCCCAGATGGTCTCAGTTGTCCAGGGTATCGTACCGTCGTTTTTGGCAAACAGGTCCTGGAACTGTGAAAACGGCACCAGGCTGTATACGCCCTGGTTGGCGAGTTTGATCACTTCCCAGGCTGCATTGGCCGATCTTTTCATATAATCCTGATCAAATTCATAAGCCCCTCCGGCATCATGCACCATCAGCGGACTTCCGGCATAAAGAAGAGCCTTGGCCTTATAGGCAAGTGCCGCCCCTTTTGTGGCGCGACCGGTATTAAAACCTGTACGGCTGCTTCCCACCGAAGTGTTGTCCCAGTCGGTGGGCAGGAGGGCCGCCGCTTTATCCAGATCTTCCACGATCCTCTCCACGGTCCCCTGGAAGGTCAGCCTGGGCTGATCAAGGTTTTCATCGGCCTGGTATACCTTATCGGCATACGGGATGCCTCCCCAACGAACGGCGATCTCCCAGTGAAGGTAGGCCCTGAAGAAGTAAGCCTGGCCTTCGATCAGATCTTTCTGTTCCTGTGTGCCCTGTAACAGGGGCAGTTTTTCGAGACACTGATTGGCAACCCGAATGCCTTTCCAGCCATCAGGCCAGATACCGGTTGGCGTTCCTTGCGTTCCAAAGACTCCGCCATCGTTTTCTTCCCAGTAATTGGACTGCCAGAAATTATAGATGACTTCCCAGTAGTTTCCCTCGGCAAATTTCCGTGCCGATGCCCAGCTCTGCCAGGCAATGGACAGGTCGCCGTTCGCGCTACCGGTTGTCAGCGCCTGGTTATTGGGATCGATCACGCAGCCATAAAGCACATCTTCAAATCCCTGGAAACTTTCATAGGTGCTGAAGACATCCTTCTCCGTCACATCAGCCTCAGGCGTCTTATCCAAATATTTCTCACAGGACCACAACAGGGTGGTTATGGTAAAGAGAATTCCGGTAATTCGCATTATTCTTTTCATGAGATTATATTCTTAAAATGATACATTCACACCAAGACTATAGCGTCTCAACAAGGGATACTCAAACTGGCTGGTCGCATCCATCGGACGGTCCCTGTCTTCGAGCAGCTTGTTCCAGATCAGGACGTTGTTCACGCTAAGGTAAACCCGGAGTTTATCCACACCGGTGCTCTTCATCCGGTTTCCTGAGAACGTATAGGAAATCTGGGCATTCTGAAGCTTGAAATAGGAATAATCCCAGACGTAGTATTGCCCTTTGGGAGAAAAATAGTTATAACGGACATGGGGATAGAGATCGCCCGATGTTCTGCCCAGTTCCGGGGCCCAGGAATTATTCAGCTGAAAATCATAGGCTACATCATAGTTCTGAACGAATTCATTATACCAGTTATAGGTTCCGCTGACGTTGAAGACGCCGTAGAACTGGGCCATCACCCCGAAGCCGTGGAAATCGTATCCGAGGGTAATCCCGTAGGAGAACTCGGGGGTCAGCGTATACTGGTAAGGAACGACGTCGTTTTCATTGATTACGCCGTCGGCATTGTAATCGACCAGACGGTAATCGCCCGGGAGGTAGAAGGTGTTATCGGTCAGGACAACGCCGTTATACATATCGTCCCACGACTGGATGATGCCTGAAGACACCTGAGTCCGGGTCTGACCGATCGGAAAGCCGGCTTGTTTCTGGTAATCGGGCTCCAGCTTCGGATCATCCTCAAAAATCACCTCGTTGTCAGTCCTCGCCAGGTTGTATTTGGCCCAAAGGCGGGAATGGGGCCGGGCCTTGGAGAAATTGAGCTCGAGTTCCCATCCGTGCGATTTGAGTTCGCCCAGGTTTGCGGGAGGAAGGTCGGCGCCGAAGATCACATTGCTGGCACGGTCCGTACCCGTAATGAACATGTCTGTCCGGTGTTCCCGGTAATAGTCAAAATTCAGCGAAAACAGATTCTGGAACACTCCCACTTCGAGGCCCAGGTCCTGTTTTTCCGCCACTTCCCAGTGAACATTCGGATTGGCCACGTTACCCTCGAAATAGAGGGGATAACCCGGCTGGGTGACCGGCGATCCGAAAGGCCTGGTCTGGTTGGTCTTATCCCAGCTGCTGACATACTGCCACCTGGGGATGTTGGCATCATTCCCCGTCATTCCCCATGAATACCTTACTTTGAAGGTATTGACAAAGGGCAGGAGATCCTTAAAGAATTTTTCATTGGAAAGCATCCACCCGCCGGCGAGTGACGGGAAGAATCCAAAGCGGTATTTCCTGTCAAACTTCTCCGAGCCGTTATAGGCGGCATTAAACTCGAAGAAATACCTTGATGCATAGTTATAGGTGGTCCTTCCGACCCATCCTTCTCGGTAACCCGGAAAATTCGATCCGATGGAACTGGTTTCCCGGTTAAACAGGAAAAGCCCTGTCACATTATGATCACCAAAGCCGCGGTTGTAATTCAGGGAGGCTTCATAATACAGGTGGCGGCTCACATTTGATTCAACGGATTCAGCATCGAGCTGGATGGGCTGATCCACATAGTTGAAACCGTGAGACGGCGTGGTCGGATACATGTAGACGACCGCTTTTGCCGAATCGGCAGCAGTGCGGGCATTGAGAATGGACGGACTGACATATTTCCGGACGAGGCCCTCGTCGACCACGTTAGGTCCGAAGGTGAAGAAGTAGTTGTCGAATGAGGCTTTTGCCCTGGCCGAGAGTCCCTTCGTGATAAAATCGAGTTGCTGGGTCAGGTTAAAATCGGTATTGACTTCTGACCGGTTATTCCGGTTGGCGCCGAGATAATTGCCGGTATAAACGGTATTGGTAAAGGTGGTGAACATATCCGAACTGGCATAGGTACCGTCGCGATACTGCACCGGGAACATGTCGGGCGGGTTATCGTAGAACCCTTTCCAGAGCTGGCTCCTGTCGTTGACTCCGGGAGTTTTCTTGGAACCGTAGATCCCGGCGAGGTTCACACTGAATTTTGTTGTTTTCGTGATATCGAAATCAAAATTGCTCCGGAAATTATACCGGTCGTAGGCGAATGACGGGTCGTATCCCTGGCCCCGGTCTGAAAGACTCATGATATCTCCCTGGTGCAGGTATCCCAGCGAAAGGAAATATTTGACAAACTGGGTACCTCCCCGAACGCCAAGGTTATACCTCTGGTCCCAGGCATAATCACTGCTCATCTGGTCGCGCCAGTTGACATCGGGATAGAGATCCGGGTATTGCTGTGTCTTGTAGTACTGGAGGGTTTTCCAGGGAACATAGGCTTTCCACACGCTTTCATCGGATGGCAGACCATGTTCAATGGCCATGTCCTTGAGAAAATTCACATCGTAGGAGTTCAGGTCGTGCGGCAGTTTGGAGAGGGTACCGGCTGTGACGACGCTTTCGAAGGAGAGGACGGGTTTACCTATATAACCTCTCTTGGTGGTTATGAGAATAACGCCATCCGCGCCGCGCACACCGAAGACTGCTGTGGCGGAGGCATCTTTTAAAACGGAGATATTTTCAATTTCATTGGGATCCACATCCATCAGGGACCGTTCGACGCCATCGACCAGGACAAGCGGTTCGCCGCCGTTCCAGGTGGTCTGGCCCCGGATGAAAATCTTGGTTGGATGGTCGTCCTTGCCGGAAGCATTATTCAACGGTGCGCCTCCTGGAACGCCGGTCGACCGGATGGATACCACGCCGGGCATCAGGCCGTTCAGATCATCGGCGAGGTTACTGCCCTGAAAATTTCGCTTGATATTATCGCCGGATGTCTGCGTTATCGCTCCGACGACACTCTCTTTCTTCTGTGAACCATAACCAACGACAACAATTTCCTGAAGGGATGTCGTTTCCTGTTTGAGCTGTACATCGATTGTGGTTGTCTGGTCGGTGACGGTAAACGACTGGGGCTCCATCCCCACAAAAGAGAAACGTAACTGTTCACCGGTTTTGACTTTTATGGAATAATACCCCTTGAGATCGGTGACGGTACCCGTTGTCGTTCCCTCAATAATGACCGTCACACCGATCAAAGGCTGGTTACTCTCATCGGTAACAACCCCTGTCACCGTCTTTGTTTGCGCCCAAACAGCCTGAGCAGCCGCGAACAAAACCAGCATCAGTAGTTTAAGTTTTCTTTTCATTTCAATAGGGTTTATTTGAATTGCTCAATGAAAAATCCGCTCCGGATGCCAGATGGTTGAGTATCTAAGGAGGGAAATCCCATAAGATTCGTTTCGTTTTAAGGTTCTGCTTCGAAAAAGGATGCACGCTGCACCCGCACCTGAACGGGGCTCTCCCCGTTGAGAGATTAACCTGATTCCTGATTTCCAGGTTTATACTCTATTTGTTTTTAATCTATTTTAAAGAACAAACGTTTGTGCAATATACAAAATTTATTCAATACGTTAAGAAAATTTTAATTTTTTTGCATGAATGCCATTTTTACAATGTCGAACACCGGTATTTTTATGGTTTAGCGTCTGAGTGGGTGAAATTTTCGATCTCATCGCTGCAATACCGGATATCCATCTGCTCAAAGAGTGTCTTCTGATGGTACAGTCTCTCCCCGTATGATTTGAAATCCCGTTTGTCTGCCGGTGACCACACCACTTCGCTCAGGGCGGTGATCCGCGGAAAGATCATATGTTCCAGCCTTCTGAAGGTGGCGATATGCTCAGTCCATACACATCCCTGGGCGCCAAGGATAAACCTTTGCTCGGCGGGGGTCAGTTCCGGGTTGCAGGGTTCATAGGCATAAACATCCGAAAGGTGAGTGACATGGCGTTTGGCCCATGAGGTGGGTTCGTTTTCTGTCTGGCTGAAATTCAGGTAAAGCGAGGAATTGGGCGTCATGATGACATCGTGCCCCAGGCGGGCGGCCCTGATGCCTCCCTCCTCCCCTCTCCACGACATGACGGTAGCTCCGGGGCTCAGTCCTCCCTCCAGGATCTCATCCCAGCCGATCAGTTTCCGTCCGTGCGCTTCCAGGTATTTTTCAATCCGGCCGATAAACCAGCTCTGCAGTTGGTCTTCATCCCTTAACCCATTCTTACGGATGAGTTTTTGCACTTCCTGACTGGCTTTCCACTGGTCCTTGATGGCTTCATCCCCGCCGATATGGATATAGGGTGAAGGAAAGAGTGTCATCACTTCATCGAGTACATCTTCGAGGAACCTGAAGGCCGGTTCGGAAGGATTATAGATCACCGGCGAGATACCCCAGTTGGATTTCACTTCAACCTTCCGGCCGGTGACCCCCAGTTCCGGGTAAGCGGCGATGGCAGCCTGGGAATGTCCCGGCATTTCGATTTCCGGGACCACGGTAATCATCCGCTCGGAAGCATAGGCAACGATCTGCCGGATCTCCTCCTGGGTATAAAACCCACCGTAGAGCTTTTCAGGTTCGGTCTTTCCGGATCCGGCACCAGCACCTGTTTGCCGGGGTTTCCGCCAGGCGCCCGTGGTGGTTAGCTTCGGATATTTCCGGATCTCGATCCTCCAGCCCTGGTCGTCGGTAAGATGCCAATGGAAGCGGTTGAACTTGTAGAGCGCCAGGAAATCGATGTAGCGTTTTATGGAATCGGCCGCGAAAAAGTGACGCGACACGTCGAGGTGCATTCCTCTCCATGAAAACCTGGGATAATCCGTGATTTCCATGCAGGGGATGCGGATGGCTCCCTTGGATGGCGTCGTGGTCATCAGGATCTGGCGTAGGGTCTGCAGCCCGTAGTACAATCCTTCCTTTCCCGGGGCAGTGATCCGTATTGACCGTTTGTTTACCGACATCCGGTACCCTTCACGGTGCAAGGCAGTGTCGGGAACGATCTCCAGAGTGATGCTGTTCCGGCCTCCTTCTGCCGGAGCGTCTTTAAAAGGGAATCCCTCCAGGGGGTACCGGCTGAGATCTTCCCTGAAAACTCCGGCCACACCGGAAACATCAGCACTGTGATGATCGAAACTCAGTCCGGTGCCCTGGTCGAGAAGAAAATATCCGCCCGTAGCAACAAGACTGACCGGTTCGGGGATCACGGAAACGGCGGTCGCTGCGGTCCGGGGATCCCGGCTGCACGACAGGGCCAGGCATGCCATCATGACCGATAGAAAAATCTTTTTCATTACACGAGGCAAAAACAATACATCATGATTCGTTTTAGCGTGCTGTCTGTAGCGACTGGCAAGGGTTAATCCTGATCTCCCCTGGCATAATCAATCCACTTCATTGAGGGATTGTAGCCTGGGATTTTCAGGCATCATCTGGGCATTCACATCCTTTCTCCACTTGTGAAGCATCTCCCTGAGTTCATTGACTTTACGAGGATTCTCCGTAGCAAGGTCATGCTGTTCTTCGGGATCGTCCTTCAGGTTGAACAACTGCACGGTGAAGTTTTCAAAATACTCGATCAGCTTGTAATCGCCGTAACGCACGGCACCACCTGGACTTTGCTGTCCGTGATTACTGTAATGGGGAAAATGCCAGAACAGCGGACGATCCTTCGCTTTTTTTTGGCCCTTGACAAACGGGACAAGGCTTACGCCGTCGAGGATATTTTTTGCCGGATCGTAGCGGATCCCCAGCATATCCATGATGGTCGGGAAGAAGTCAACGCTGATCACCGGCACATCGCAAACGGTTCCCTCTTTACCCACATGGGGCCACTTGATGAGCAGGGGTTCCCGGATACCACCCTCGTAGAACCAGCCTTTACCGCCGCGAAGGGGAAGGTTCGATGTTGAAAAGGCTTTATCCAGGCGCGTTTTCGAGATACGCCGTTTTGGATTGCCGAAGTTTGCCGCCGACATTCCTCCGTTATCCGAGAAGAAGATGATGATGGTGTTGTCGTCGAGACCAAGGTCTTTCAGTTTCGCCCGGATCCTGCCCACGCTTTCGTCGACGCTCTCAACCATGGCAGCGAACTCGGTGTTATCCTGGATCTGTTTGATTTTGACCGTTCTGTCGGGCAGAAGGCTGTAGCCTTTGAAAGGATCCTCATGGATCATTTTATCCAGTTCTTCCCGGGTCAGGGGTTCCGAGGTGTCGGGATTTCCTTCCAGGATGAAAGGCGGGACAGCCGGTTGTGTCGTGGATTCCAGCTTTTTCTCATACTTTTCCACCAGGTCGGGCCGGCCCATGATGGGATCGTGCACGGCGAAGTGAGCAAGATAGATGAAAAACGGCTTGTCCCTGTTCTTCTCGATGTACTTGATGGTTTCATCGGTGAGCCGGTCGGTCAGATATTCCCCTTTGGGGGCGTCCTCCAGCCCTTTCATATGGTATGGGGCGAAATACGTCCCGTTGGGCCAGCCTTTGTTCCATTGGGGGATATGCAGATCGAATCCCTGTCTTTGGGTTGAAGCGGAGTCTTCACCCAGGTGCCACTTCCCGAAGATGGCGGTCTGGTATCCGTTTTCCTTCATGACTTCGGGCAGTGTAGTGATATCATAAGGCAGGTGCTGGTTGATATCAGCATTCTCCAGTTTCTGAAAAGGGAAATCCTTCCGTCCCGGCAGCCAGTCGGTCAGGTGCAGCCGTGCGGGGTATTTCCCTGAAATGATGCTGGCGCGTGTGGGGGAACAGACGGAGCAGGCGGCATAGGCCTGTGTAAATTTCACACTTTCGGAAGCGAGCTGATCAATGTTCGGGGTATTGTAAAAACGGCTTCCGTAACATCCCAGGTCGCTCCATCCGAGATCATCCACGAGGATGAACAGCACATTGGGTTTTTTCTGATCATCATGTTCAGGCCTTTTTCCGCTGTCGGCCTGAAAAGCAGTGGTCACACCCACCAGGCCCAGACTCAATCCCAGGGTCAGTAATTTCCTTATTCATGTTTCATTTTTTTTCAAGGTTCAACGATGGTTCTCTCCTCACCCGGCGGCATGACTCACCCGCTCACTTCCCTGAGAAAGGGGATGGAAGTGGAAGCGCCGAGACGGGTGACGGAGATGGCCGCTGCATTGTTGGCCATCCTGACGGCTTCGTCGAGGCTGTCCCCTCCGGCCAGGGCAACGGCAAGGAACCCGTTGAAGGTATCGCCGGCGGCCGTGGTATCGACCACCTTGACCTGATGTCCGTCCTGCCTACCAACTGCACCGTTGGAAGAAAACAGCACGCCGTTTTCACCGAGAGTGATGATGATGGTCTTCAAACCCTGGTTTTTCAGGTGTTCAATCAGTGCATCAGGGCCGGTCCCATTCCGCTCCGGAGGAGCGATCAAAGCCGCCTCGGCCTCATTGGGTGTGATGATGGTGATCATCTTCATGAGTTCCGGATCGATACGCTGCGCCGGTGCCGGGTTGAGGATGACCGGAATATGGTATTCGGAGGCCATCCGAAGGGTAGTGTAAACGGTTTCCATGGGGATCTCCAGTTGCATCAGGATCATATCAGCACTGATAACCACCTGTTTAAGCCTTTCGATATCTTCGGGCAACAGATGGCTGTTTGCGCCCGGGAGCGACGGAAATGCTGTTCTCACCTGCCTCGGATACATTGATCATGGCCACGCCCGAAGGCACATCCTCGACGAATTTAATATGCGACGTGTCAATTCCCTCTCTGGCCAGAACTTCAATAGCATTTCGACCGAAAGCGTCTTTTCCCAGGCAGGTCAGAAACACGACGTCCCCGCCGGCACGTGCCGCAGCGATGGCCTGGTTAGCACCCTTTCCTCCGCTGACCGAATGAAACTGTCCTCCAAGCACTGTTTCACCAGGTGCCGGCAAATGCGGGACCTTGATGATCATATCCGTATTCGTACTTCCAATAACAACTATACGTGGTTTCATAAATCATGAATTAATTAGACTCAAAAAACGCGTGCCGCGATGATCAGGGCAAGCCCGATGATGTACGACAGAAACATCAGGAACAGCAGAGTACCCACATTTTTCACGCCTTTGAATTCCTTCCAGATAAAGACACCCCAGAGTGCGGCGATGAGGGTTGCCCCCTGACCAAGGCCGTAGGAGATCGCAAATCCTGCCTGTCCCGAGGCGATGATGTTAAAGGTCATGCCAAGGCTCCAGATGGCGCCGCCAAGAATGCCGATCAGGTGAAGTTTTGCAGTACCCTTGGTAAAGTAATCGCGGTAAGTGGCTTTTTCGCCCGACAGGGGTCTGTACATCAGGTAGCTGTTCCAGATGAAGTTGGAGAGGATAAGACCGACCGAAAAGATCACGGAGGCGGTATAGGGAGTGAATTTCCCAACCTCGGGCATGGCAAAATCCCGGATCATTGAACCGGCAACGAAACGGTAGAAAAATCCCATCAGCACGCCGCCGATGATCGAGATGATGATTCCCTTTGCGGTGTTCTGACCTTCGCCCGAGGATTTTTTCCGGTAAGCCAAGGCGTCCAGCACGATGGCGACGACCACCATGGCCACACCGATGAAAAGGATAACCGGGTTCCCGAGCGGTTCACTGATATAGTTGGCCACCACCCCGATGACCAGGGCCAGACCGATTCCGATGGGAAAAGCCACCGCCAGACCCGCCATATCGATCGCAACGACGATCAGTATATTTGCCAGGTTGAAGACCACTCCTCCCAGCAGGGCGAGACCATAGGACGATCCGGAAGCCTGTCCCAGGTCCTGGATGAAACTCCGGCCTTCAGTCCCGGAACTGCCCATGGTGAATGCAAGGAGAAGGGATAACAGGAATACACCAATGGCATAATCCCAGTAAAATAGCTGAAAAGCCCAGCTTTTTGAAGCAAGCTTCTGCGTGTTTGCCCATGATCCCCAGCAAAGCATCGTGACAATGCAAAGAACCACGGCCCAGGAATAAGAATTGACGATAAACATGTTTTAGGGTTTTTTTAGTTTGCTCTAACGTTTGTGCAAGTAAATAAAAAAAAAGGAATTTCAAACAATTTCATTCAAATTTTTTACGGACTTCCTGATAATCAGGTTGGTTTTCAGCTTCATATTCAGCGGCTTTTTGCGGTAATCCTCGTTTTCAATGAATTTGGTGATCACGCTGACGGCAAGTTGGCCGAGCTCGCTTTTCTTCTGCTCAATGGTGGTAAGAGGTGTCCCCAGGTAGGCGGAATAGGGTTGTTCATCGTAGGAGATCAGGGAGACATCATCGGGTATTCTCAGGTCCATCTCACTTGCCGCCTGGATCACGCCCAGGGAGATCAGGTTGCTGAGAGCGAAGATGGCAGAAGGTGGATTATCGACGCTGAACAGGATACGGGTCTGCTTGTACCCGTTCTCGGTGCTGAAATCTTCGCCCATGATGAGCGACGGATCGACCCTGAGATTGTTTTTTTTCATCGCTTCAATGTATCCCCTCACCCGTTCCTTGCTCGGCTGACTATCCCTGATGCCCTGGATACAGGCAATCTGGCGGTGCCCCATGGAGATCAGGTAATTTACCGCATCGAAGGCGCCCTGGTAATTATCGGAAGTGATATAGGGCAGGTTCAGTTCCGGTGAATAACGGTCGACGATCACGAGCGGGAGACCCGACTCGTGAACCCGGATCAGATGATCGAAATTCGTGCCCACCGGGGCAATGATGATTCCTTCAACCTTGTGACCCAGAAGAAGGTTAATGAGTTCTTTTTCGGTCGATAATTCTTCCCGGCTGTCACACAAAATAATGGAAAAGCCTTTTAAACGGGCCTCCAGCTCGATGCTCTTGGCAATATCGGCAAAAAACGGGTTGGCAATATCGGGGATCACCAGTCCGAGCGTCTCTGTTTTGTCGGTTTTCAATCCCCTGGCAATCTTATTCGGAATGTAGTTGTGCTCTTTGGCCGCCAGGAGAACCCTCTCCTGTGTTTTTGCACTGATGCGGTAGCTTTCGGCCTTACCGTTCAGTACGCGGGAAACGGTTGTGATGGATAACCCGAGGAAATCTGCCAGATCCTTGATGTTGTTCACATTCTTCTTCTCCATAGTTCCGTTTACTAAACTGTCACCCTTCGAAAAACAAATTTACAAATTAAAGGCTGATTTGTATTTCTTCTGATCACAAAGATGATACTCACGGTAAATTTCTCCCTGGACGATAAGGAGACACCCACGGGATTTGTCCCGGAGAACCGTTCATTTGAGCAGGAAATTTTAACGGTCTTCCGGGAAACAATTCCTGACGTTTGCGCAAACCTTTTCGCAAAATTAAACAATTGTCGGGACTTTTCCCGGATAAATTTTGATCATCCATCATCTCTGCTTCCCTTAAACCTCTGGGGAAAGGTGAAAAATCGCCGGTCACCTTCCCGGGAGAAACGAGATGAACTCTTGTTAAATGAAAATTTTTATTTAATTTTAACTGACTCCTGGCCGGGCGACACCGGTTTCACGGATCCAAACCTGAAACACCTTAACTCCACACCCATGCTGACTCAATCCTTCTTCCGGAAAATGCTGAACATGGCATTGCCGGCTGCGTTAATCCTTTATTCTGCCGGATGCAGCCTGTCCCCCACCCACGGCGGATCATCGCGCAACCTGGATTTCGACGGCGGCTGGCTCTTCACCGAATCCGATCCACAGGGAGCTGAGGTTCCCGGTTATGATGATTCAGGATGGCGAAAGGTTGACCTTCCGCATGACTGGAGCGTTGAAGATTTCGCCGGTCAGGATTCCGTTCACAGCGGACCGTTTCTCCGGACCATGGAGAACGGGCATGATGTCGGTTATCTCAGGGGAGGAACGGCCTGGTACAGGAAAAAATTCAACGTTCCCCGTCAGGAACGGAACCGCCAGGTCATATTGAGTTTCGACGGCGTACAGTCGGAAGCCACGCTGTTCGTGAATGGCAGGGAGGTTGGAAGGCATATGTATGGGTACACGCCTTTTTATTTTAACATCACGCCATATCTCAACAGGAACGACAACGACGAGGTGGTCGCGGTCAGGGTTTACAAACCGGAGCAGAATTCGAGATGGTTCACCGGTGCGGGCATTTACCGTCCCGTGAGTCTGTCGTACCTTGATGAGGTTCACGTTGAGCCATGGGGAGTCATGATTACGGCCACTCCCCGGGCAGACAAAACGACGGCCGATCTCGCGATACAGGTGAAGCTGGCCAATGCCGGAGTTGCGGATGCCGGGGTGACCCTGCGCGCAGAGATCTTCGGCCCCGACGGCAAAAAGGCCGCCACGGCGGAAAAAGTACTCACCGTTCCGGCGGGGAAGGATAAAACCTGCGACCTGAGTGCCAGCCTCAGCGATCCCGTGCTCTGGGATACCGGGAATCCGGCGCTCTATACGGCCTCGATCTCCGTTGTCCGCAATGGAGAAATAAAAGACACGGACAGGACCACCATCGGGATCCGTTCCATTCACTATTCCCCTAAGGGTGGCTTGTTACTCAACGGCAAACCCGTCCTTCTGAAAGGAGCCTGCATGCACCATGACAACGGCCTGCTCGGGGCGGCTGCTTTTAACAGGGCCGAAGCCCGCCGTGTCAGCGTGATGAAGGCCAACGGGTACAATGCCATCCGCACCAGCCATAACCCGCCGTCAAAAGCTTTCCTGGATGCCTGCGACAGCCTGGGGATGCTGGTGATCGACGAAGCCTTCGATGCCTGGATGAAGCCCAAACGGCCAAATGATTATCACCTCCATTTTGCCAACTGGTGGAAAAAAGATCTCGATGCCATGATCCTTCGCGACCGGAATCATCCGTCGGTGATCATATGGAGCATCGGTAACGAGATCCAGGAACGCTCCGACAGCGCCGGACTGGTCATCGCCCGCAACATGATCCGTGAGATTCATTCCATCGACACAACACGACCGGTGACCGAGGCGGTATGCGCCTTCTGGGATAACCCGGGCAAAGGATGGGATTATTCGGCCAATGCGTTCAGCGTTCTCGACATCGGGGGCTATAACTACCAATGGCAGAACTACGAAAAGGACCATGCCATCTACCCGCAACGCCTGATGATGGGAACCGAATCGGTTCCCCGGGAGGCAAATGAAAACTGGCAGCTGGTGAAGAGTGAGCCTTATGTCATTGGGGATTTCGTCTGGACCGGTCTCGATTACCTCGGCGAAGCCGGCATCGGCCATGCCACCTGGCAGTCTGATCCCGGTTTCAAGGATCCATTTGCCATGCCATGGCCCTGGTATGTTTCCAACTGCGGCGACATCGACATTCTCGGAAACAAAAAGCCGCAATCCTTTTACCGGGATGTGGTCTGGGATCAATCCAGGCTGGAAATGGCTGTCCACGAACCCGCCCCGCAAGGAATGCATGAAGTTGTATTTTTCTGGGGCTGGCCACAGGAATGCCAGAGCTGGAACTGGAGTGGAAATGAAGGCAAACCCCTCGAGGTCAGCGTCTATTCTTCTTATCCCACGGTCAGGCTCGAACTCAATGGTAAATCACTGGGAGAAAAGGAAATCCTACCCTCTGACGCTTTCACCGCCCGGTTTACCGTTCCCTATCAATCCGGGGAGTTGAAGGCCTCCGGGATTTCCGGCGGACAGGTCCGGGAAACAAAGATCCTGCAGACATCCGGCCCGGTTGCCGCCATCGTTCTTAAACCCGAAAGATCACGGATCATGGCCGACCGCGGTGAGATCGCCTATGTCGATGTTGTGGCTGTCGATGCCGGCGGGAACCTCGTTCCCGATGCCAGCCTGCCTGTTACCGTACAGGTGAGCGGTGAGGGCAGCCTTCTTGCTGCGGGCAATGCTTCCCCGCTGGCCGAAGGAAGCCTGCAGGACAACGCGTTCACCCTGTTCAGGGGCCGGGGTATGGTGATCGTCAGATCGACCGGTAAAACAGGGAATATCTCGATCGAAGCGTCCTCAGAGGGTCTCCGGAAGGCCACGGGGGGCATCGAGGCCATGTCACATTGAGGCTGTGCCGGAGCCGGCACTGGATTTAATGCCATTTCACAGAGATAAATCCGGCCATGTTGACCGGACATTGCCATGCATTCAGCCCGGGTATTTTTCCTGAACTTTTCAAAAGCCGGACTGTTTACATCATATTGTTTCATGAACGGCCGGTGATCGGGACCCAGACTCTTCAGTATCCTGATTATCAACACCTTTCATGGGAGCTTTAAATTCGCGTGATCATGGCAGAAGCACCAACGCATCACATTACCTACGTCTACAATGACTCCAATCTGCTGGACGCCTATTCCGACACCATCACCGGTGTGGTCCGAGCGGTGGAAGATGCCGTCGTGCATGTGGAAGTGGATAAAGAGGTCCGGGATCCCCGGACCGGGCAAAGCGGCATTCAGACCGGCGCCGCATCGGGGTTTGCCATTTCGACTGACGGCTTCATCATTACCAATCATCATGTGATTGAGAATGCCAAAAGCATCCGGGTGATCCTGAGTGACGGGCGGAAGGTTGACGCCGATCTCAGGGGAAGTGATCCCTCCACGGACATTGCGGTCATCAAGATCTACGAAATACTTCATACCCTGTCGCTCGCCGATTCCTCCCGGCTGAAACCCGGACAGATTGCCATCGCCATCGGCAATCCGCTGGGGCTGCAGCAATCGGTAACCACGGGTGTTGTGAGCGCCCTGGGACGGACCCTCCGGGCGACGAACGGCCGGCTGATCGATGATGTGATCCAGACCGATGCAGCGCTGAACCCCGGCAACAGCGGCGGACCTCTCCTGGATTCGCATGGACACGTGATCGGTATCAACACAGCCATCATCAATGTCGCCCAGGGAATCTGTTTTGCCGTATCCTCCAATCTCGCCGGGAACGTTGCCGGACAGCTCATCCTGGAAGGGAAGATCATCCGGGCCCAGCTGGGTATCGCCGGGCAGACCGTGCACCTCACTCCCCGGATCGTGGCGGTCAACAAGCTTGAAAAACCGTCGGGGATCTATGTTTACGATATTCTCAACGACGTCAGGGCCGACAACCGGAATCTTCACCGGGGCGACATCATCGTCCGGTTTGGCGGGGTGCAGGTTGGAAGCATTGATGATCTGCACCGCCTGCTGACCCGTGACCTCATCGGCATCGAAACCACTGTCGGCGTCCTGCGCCAGGGCCGGATGGAAGAGATCGCCGTCACCCCTTCCGAAGTCGATTAAACGGACCGGCCGACGGCGTATCCATCAGACGATGGAAACCCCGGCATCTGCCCATCCATCACCTTTTCAATTGTATTTTACAAATCGTGTATGCAGGACATATGATTTTATTTTTCAACCGGTATTTCATGCATAACTTTGCCTTTTCAAACCTAAAACCTTCATAATCATATGAAAAAAGCAATTGGATTCTCATCAGTGTTGCTGGTTTTTTCAGTGGTTCTGTTGTTGACTGATTGCACCGGCAAGCGTAAATCCACCGCCGACCAGAAAACTGTTCCCGATTCCGGTCAGCTTGTTGCCCGGGGTGAATATCTGGTCACCATCATGGGTTGCCAGGATTGTCATTCCCCCAAGAGACCGGGACCACAGGGTCCTGCGGTTGTTACCGAACTCATGTTGTCGGGATACCATGATGGATTCCCGAAGCCTGTGGTGAACACCGGCATGATCAAGCAGGGCATGGTTATTTTTAATCCTGATCTCACCGCTTCAGCGGGCCCGTGGGGCATGTCATTCGCTGCCAATCTGACATCCGACCAGAGCGGCGTGGGCAGCTGGACCCGGGAAAATTTTGCCCGCGCCCTGAGAGAAGGAAAATACATGGGACTTTCGGAGTCTCGGATGCTGCTTCCCCCGATGCCCTGGACAAATTTTGGCAATCTTCAGGATGAGGATATCAATGCCATTTTCGCCTACCTCAGAAGTATTCACCCGGTGAGGAATGTGGTCCCATTGCCCGTTCCTCCGCAGGATTTAAAAGACGACTGATCTTCATGGCCAAAAGGTTATCTTCAACTGTTTAACGGATAACGCCCAAACTCTTCCTGCAGTTCATTTTTTCACCTGCACAACAATCCTTTCCTGAGAGGTGTTGAGATGATGTGGACATCCGGCAGGACAGTATTTCCCGGAATTTTATGACAGCCGTCCTTGAGGGTGTCCGGCACCTTTTTTGGAATTGAGAGAAGATCCTCAACTATCGTGGCGAGTATGGAATACAAAGATTATTATAAAACGCTCGGCGTCTCTAAAACGGCAGGCCAGGACGAGATAAAGAAGGCCTACAGGAAGCTGGCCGTCAAATTTCACCCGGATAAAAATCCGGGGAACAAGCAGGCTGAAGAGCGATTCAAGGAGATCGGAGAGGCTTATGAGGTTTTGAAGGATCCGGAAAAACGAAAAAAATATGACCAGCTCGGGTCGAACTGGAAACAGTATGAGCAAGCCGGTGCTGGAGGATGGGACGGGGGGCCGTTCAGCAGCCGCGGTGGCGGGGGAAGAACGTTCCATTATGAAGGCGATCCCGGTGACCTCTTTGGTGAAACCGGCGGAGGATTCTCCGATTTTTTCAATGCGTTTTTCGGCAATATGGGCGGGAGCTCCCAGCAGTTTGGAGGACGCTCCGCCGGCTACCGGGGGCAGGATTTACAGGCTGAAATGGAAATCACCCTGGAGGAAGCCTATCATGGAACATCACGGATCCTGAATGTCAACGGCCAGAAGCTGCGGATCACCACCAAGCCGGGTGCCTACGACGGCCAGGATCTCCGGATCAGGGGCAAAGGAGGACCCGGGATGAACGGTGGTTCAAGCGGCGATATTTATATCAGGATCAGGGTTTTACCGCATAACCGGTTCAGCCGTGAGGGAAACGATCTCAATGTCAGCGAGGACGTGGATCTTTATACGGCCATTCTTGGCGGCAACATCGAGGTCGTCACCCTATCGGGCCGCGTGAATGTCCCGGTCGCCAAAGGCACACAAAACGGGAGCAGGCTAAGGCTCAAGGGCAAAGGGATGCCTGTTTACGGGAAACCGGGAACGTATGGCGACCTTTACGTCCGGCTGAACATCATCATTCCCAAAACGCTGAGCAGGGAAGAGACCGAGTTGTTCAGGAAACTGAAGAGTTTGCAAAGACCTTAAAAGAAATACAAAAAATGAAAGATCAGATGTCCACATCGGTCACCTTTTATTCCTCTTACGAGCGCACCAACCCTTACCTGAAGGATTTCGCGGAGAGGGTGAATGCCCTGAGATACAGGTATTACGCGAGTGAGCTTCTGTCACGGTTGGTACGGACGCCGGATTTCGATCTGGATAAGGCGGTGAGAAAAGCGGTCGTCATCTGCAAGTTGGCCGGCATTCCTGTTAACGAACATTTCACGGCCATCTATCGGTCGGAGAAGACGGTCCTCATTCGCGACTGGAAATTCTCTGATCTTGCCTGTGGATTTGTGATCATCAGCTACAATGCCAACTCCGACGAAACCAGGGAGATCCAGGAAGCCCTCATCCGTTACATGGGACTATAGGCGGAAATGACACGGATCAGTTCCTCGCCCGATGTCACCCCCGCCTTACGCCAGAGAACGTTATTTTTACGGAAGAGCATCAGGGTCGGGTATACTTTGCACCAGGTAACGCTGGGACACCTGCGGGTTTTTATCCACGTCGATCTTAATGACGCGCACCTTCCCGTTCAGTTTACGGGCAACTTCTGCAACCATTGGCGACTGAACTTTGCAGGGCTGACACCAGTCGGCGTAAAAGTCGACCAGAACGGGAACATCGGAACCAATTATCGAATCGAAATGACCTTTCATCGTGTTGTGTATTGTGTTATTCAGGTAAAGCCATCGTCGGAAATGGGGTATTTTTTCAGAAGGGAGCCCCCTTTTCCTGTTTCATCTCCCGGTAAATAATGCGCTCGGCCACCATCGGCACATGCCTGTAGAGCCAGGTGATCATTCTGCCCTCCGTGGTGAGGGTGATCTCCTTTTTCCTGTGGATGATGCCTTCGGCCACTTCTTCAGCCACCCGCTCAGCAGACATCAGTTTTCCCTCGTTCTTCGGGGTATGGATCTGCGGCATCCCGTCCCTGTCGAGGGCGAGCTGCCTGATATTCGAGCTGGTAAAGCCCGGGTGCACCAGCAGAACATGCAGGCCCCTGACCATGTTTTCCACCCGGATGGTCTCCAGAAATCCGTCCAGGGCATGCTTGGAAGCAACATAACCCGATCTGCCCGGCAGGGGGGTGATCCCGCATATCGAAGAAATACCCACAATAGTGCCCCCTTTTTCCAGGAGATGGGGAAGGGCGAATTTGGTGCAATACACCGAGCCCCAGAAATTGGTGTTCATCAGTTTTTCCAGGACCCTCAGGTCCACGTCCGTGAAGTTGGCCCGCATGGAGATCCCGGCATTGTTGACGAGGATATCCAGGGCGCCAAATGAGCGCAATGTCTGATCGATCAATTTTTTGCATTGTTCATCGTCGGACACGTCCGTTGGGACAGGAAGCGCCACGCCCCCACTCTTCCGGATCAGGGCTGAAATCCCTTCGAGCTTTTTCTGCGTCCTGGCGGCAAGAACCACCTTCGCACCCCGGTGAGCCAGTTCCATGGCGATCGCTTTCCCAATGCCGGAAGATGCCCCGGTGATCACCGCCACCTTATCTTTCAAGCCATCCTTGTCGTTGGTCGAGAGAGTGGGCAGATAATTCCTGCCGAAGAGGCGTGTATTCTCCAAAGATCGTCCCCATGGAAGGGAACTCCCATTCACGGCCGGAAATGAACTCATGGATGTAGTTTTTCATGTGCGCAGATCTTTTGGGGTCGTCATAACAGGTTGCATCACGCTCTGTGAAAAGACAACACTGACGGTGAAAAAGTTGTATCCTTTTCCGGAAGCGGCATTTCAAAGCCTGTGCCAACGCTGGTCAGATCCCTTCAAACGACAGATTGTCACATTTCCCTTTTGAAAGGAAACCTCCCATCTTCAAGGCCTTTCGGACCGTCATCCGCATTTCCGGGACATTCCCGGTCCCGGTCATTCTTATAAATTTAATAAATTCTCTTCATCACTGCAAGAACGCATCCCTGATCATTATCGTGGGTTCCGCCGGTGAACCGATTGACACTGACGATTGTTTCCATTAACTGAACCCCTTATCGTCAATCATGAAAACCACGTTCAGTTCCATCATAACCCTTCACAACAGTCATGTTCTGTTGCGGCCCATGTTCATGAACGATTTCGATACGTTCCGGACGATCACGGGGACCCCGTCGATGTGGGTCTGGTTCACTGATGACCTATCGGATCCCCTGTTCCTTCACAAATGGATTTCCGCAGCGGTCAGGGAAACAGCCGAAGGCAAACGGCTCGCTTTCACGGTGATCGACCTGAAGAGTGACCGGATTGCCGGATCGACCAGTTTCGGCAATTTCTCCTCTCGCGACGGCAGGGTCGAAATCGGCTGGACATGGCTGGGCCTTGAATTCCAGGGAAAAGGGCTGAACCGGGACATGAAATACCTGATGATGAAATACGGCTTTGAGGATCTCGGCCTTGATCGGGTGGAAAGCAAGACGGATGTGCTGAACATCCCGGCCCGCAAAGGTCTGGAACGGGCAGGGATGAAGGAGGAAGGCATACTGAGAAGTCATACACTGATGACAAATCAGCGTCGCCGCGACACCATTTATTACAGTGTTCTGAAAGACGAATGGCCTGCCGTCAGGGATACGTATCTGAAAGCAACGGATACAGCATGATGACTCACATTTTATTAATCTTCCGCCCCATTAAACCAATCCCCGGTCAGCTTGTTTTACTTGATTAAAAGCATCATCGGAAATCTGACCCGATTCTATCTATGAGTGTCATGCGAAAATATTTCTTTCTCCCTTGTCTCCGGGCTTTTTTCCGCCACAACCCGAAATCCGCTTAAAGTTGCCTTTTGGCGCCGGCTACCACGGCATTTTCCTGCTTTTGGCACTGACCGCGTTCACCGCTTTTTCGCAGGAGTCGGGAGACATACTGCCCGACAGCGCGAGCCTGGAGGATTGCCTGTCCTACGCCATGAAACACCAGCCCCTCGTTCAACAGTTAAAGCTGGATGAACAGATCTCACGGCAGGACATCCGTATCGCCTTTTCAGACTGGCTTCCCCAGGTCACTTCCAGTGCCGACTATCAGTACTATCTGAAACAGCCGGTGATTTTCCTGCCAAATTTCTCCGATCCGACAGGGCCGAAAACGGAGATCTCCACGGGAGTAAAAAATAATTCCACCATTACGTTCTCCGCCAACCAGATCCTTTTCAACTCCAATGTATACCTGGCAGCCAGAACATCGGGTTATTACCGTCAACAGGCCAGCCAGAATACCCGGGATGCTCTCATCGGCCTGGTGGCAGAGATCAGCAAAGCCTACTACAGTGTCCTCGGTTCAAGCCAGCAGGTCGACATCATCCGGGAAGACATCCAGCGGATCACCAAAAATGTCCGCGATGCCTATGCCAGGTATGAAGCGGGAGCCAGCGACAATATCGATTACAAACGCGCCACCATCTCACTTAACAATGCGAAAGCCCAGCTGATCAATGCCGGGGAAACCCTTAATGCCAACCTCACGAACCTGAAGAAACTCATTGCTTACCCGGACGACAAGCCGCTGGTCCTGAACACCGACTTTTCGTCTATGGAGAAGGAAATCGTACTGAACCCACCCCTTGGGCCCGGCTACACCGAAAGGATCGAATACCAGCTTCTGAAAACCAATCTTCAGCTGCAGAAGTCCATGGTCGATTATTACCGGCTTGGCTTCCTGCCTTCCCTGTCGGCTTTCGCCAATTACAACCTCGCCTATCACAGCGACAATTTCAGTGACCTCTATAACCGGGCTTTTCCGAACTCCCTGGTTGGCCTGTCTCTCGACTTCCCCCTGTTTCAAGGCGCACGAAGGATGGAAAATCTGAAGAAAGCCAATCTGAAATATGAGCGCATGGCCCTCGACACGATCAACCTGCGCGACCAGTTCAACGTGGAATATGCCAGGGCGATGGCATCCTATAAAAGCTACCTGGCAACCTATGAAACGACTGCCAAAAACGTCAAAATTGCCTCCGAAGTTTATCAGACCGTAAAATCCCAGTACGACCAGGGCATAAAAACTTACCTCGAGGTCATTGTTTCGGAAACCGATCTGCGAACGGCTGAAATCAACAATATCAATGCCCTGGTCATGGTGCTGTCGGCCAAGGTGGATGTTGAACGCTCGATGGGAAGAATTTCAGTAAATTATTAACCAGACATACGATGAACACATCCCTTGTCAGTCGATACAGCTTTCCTGATACCGGTCCTCTTCCTGGTTCTCGTTTCCTGTCATCGGAAGGAGAAAGCCGGACAGTCCCGCGGCCAAAACCCGGTCGCTGTCACCCCTTACTTCGTCAAGGAAAAAGAGATCGCCTATTACGATGCCTATCCTGCCACGGTAAAGCCCCTCGAAGAAGTTGAATTGCGCAGTGAGGTGAGCGGGTATGTTACGGGGATCTATTTCAAGGAAGGGACTCGAGTGGAGAAAGGCAGCAAGCTCTATGAGATTGACCGGAGCAAATACCAGGCAGCCTACGAGCAGGCCAGTGCAAGCGTTGCTATCGCCGAAGCCAATCTTCAGAAAGCGCAACGGGATGAGGAACGCTATACCATACTCAGTCAGCAGAATGCCATTGCCGCGCAGACGCTCCAAGATGCGGAGACGAGCCTGAACAATTCAAAGACACAGGTAAAAGCGGCGAAAGCCGAGTTGCAGCGGGCACAAACCGATCTGAATTATTCGGTCATCCGGGCTCCTTTCAGCGGAACCATCGGTTTTTCCCTGGTGAAGCCCGGAGCCTATGTCGTTTCCGGCCAGACGCTGCTGAATACCATTTCAACGACCGACCCTGCCGGAGTGGACTTCACTGTCGACTCGCGGGAGCTTCCCTATTTCAGGGAACTCGAACAGAAAAAGACGGGGAAGGCCGACAGCACGTTCCGGCTGGTTCTCTCCGACGGTTCTGCTTACCCGCACAAAGGCAGGCTGAGCGTCATTGACCGTGCCGTGGACCCACAGACGGGGACGATCCGGATCAGGGTGATTTTTCCCAATGATTCCGGAAAGCTTAAAGCGGGAATGGATACCCGGGTCAGGGTTCTGAATCGGGAATCCGGGAAGCAGGTTGTCATCCCGTTCAAAGCGGTAACCGAACAGATGAGCGAATATTTCGTCTACCAGGTTCACGGGAGGACGGTGAAGCAAACGCGGATCGAACCAGGACTGCACATGGGCGAATTCATCGTGGTTCGTTCGGGTGTTCAGCCGGGCGACACCATTGTTGCCGAAGGACTGAGGAAAATCCGGGACGGTTCGACGGTGAAGCTGACGTCTCCCGGGGGAGCCACAGAGGGAGCGGAAACAGGCAAAAAGGATTAAACCCATCTCACCATGATTGCGAACACCTTCATCAAACGACCCAATACGGCGATTGTCGTCTCCCTGATCCTGATCATCCTGGGGATCATCTCGGTGGCCAGCCTTCCCGTGAGTCAATATCCCGACATCACTCCGCCGGTGGTCCAGGTTTCCGCCCAGTATATTGGCGCCGATGCCCAGACCGTTGAGCAGACCGTGGCCACCCCCATCGAGTCGGCGGTCAATGGCGTTCCCGGCATGTCGTATATGGAGTCGAGCAGCACCAACAGCGGAAGCATGGGGATGAACATCACCTTCGATATCGGAACGGATATCGATATCGCTGCGCTGGACGTGCAGAACCGCGTCAACACCGCCCTTCCCAGGCTTCCCGACGAGGTGAAAAACCTTGGGGTCACCGTGAGAAAGCGGACACCCGGGATCATGATGGTGATTGCCATTTTTTCTCCCCACCATACGCATGGTACGCAAGTTCATCGACAATTACACCAATATTTTTATCCGTGATGCCCTGTTGCGTGTCAAGGGGGTGGGTGAAGTGTTCACGCATGCTGAAGATTTCGCCATGCGCATCTGGCTCAATCCCGATAAGCTGGCTGCCCTGGGGATGACTCCCGCCGACGTTATCCAGGCCGTGAGGGAACAGAATGTCCAGGTCGCGGCGGGGATCGTCGGCGCTCCACCCCAGCCTGCCGACCAGGCTTTCGAGTACACGGCTTTCGTGGAAGGCCGGCTGAACTCCGAGAAGGAATTCGGCAATATCATTGTCAAAACACTTCCCGAAGACGGTTCGCTGGTCTATCTCCGGGATGTGGCCAGGGTGGAACTGGGTAAATTCAACTATTCGGGCGATTCATTCGTCGACGGCCAGGAGGCCTCCTTCCTTCTGATCTTCCAGTCACCGGGCAGCAATGCCATGGAAACCGCCGACGGGATCTACACCCAGATGAAAAAACTCAAAAGGTCCTTTCCCGTCGACCTCAACTATATCGTTCCCTTCGAGACGGTTTCCGTGGTCAAGGTCTCCATCGATGAAGTCGTCCGGACCCTGCTGATCGCCCTTTTGCTCGTCGCCCTGGTGGTCTACATCTTCCTGCAGAGCTGGAGGGCGACCCTCATTCCGATCCTGGCTATCCCGGTCTCCATCATCGGGACCTTCATCTTCTTTGCCCCACTGGGTTTCACGGTCAATACGCTGACGCTTTTCGGACTGGTTCTGGCCATCGGGATCGTGGTGGATGATGCCATCATTGTCGTGGAGGCCGTTCAGCATTACATCGACGACCGGCATCTCAAACCCAGGGATGCCGCTTATGCGGCCATGCAGGATATCTCCGGGCCGGTGGTGGCCATCGCCCTGATCCTGGCTTCGGTGTTTGTCCCGGTCGGTTTCATTCCCGGGATCGTGGGGAAACTTTACCAGCAGTTCGCGATCACCATTGCCATTTCGGTGCTTATCTCCGCTTTCGTGGCCCTGAGCCTTACCCCGGCGCTCTGTTCGCTGATGCTGGTGCCGAAAAAAGAAGTCAAACCCGGGCGCAGGACAAACCGCTTTTTTGCCTGGTTTAACCGCATTTTCGACCGCAGCCTCAATACATATTCTTCCAGTGTGAAGAAAGCGATCAGGTATTCCCGCTATATTGTCATCCTGCTCATCATGGTCTTTGTGGCCACCTTCCTGCTTTTCACCAATAAACCGACCGGTTTTATTCCCACTGAAGATAACGGGAGGCTTTTCGTGACGTTCGAACTGCCTGAGGCCGCGTCGACCACCCGGACGGTGGAAGTTCTTCACCAGATCATGGACACTCTGCAGCAGACACCTTCCATCGGTCATTTTGCCGGTATTGCGGGACTCAATGTCATTTCCTTCACCACCAAGTCGAATAACGGGACCATCTTCACCCAGCTTAAACCGTGGGATGAGCGAAAATCAAAGAACGAGCAGCTCCAGGCGATCATCGGTGATCTGAACAGGCGGTTTGCCGGCATCCAGGGAGCCCATATCCTGGTCATCGCCCCTCCTTCCATACCCGGACTGGGAAGCACGGGAGGGTTCACCTTCATCCTGCAGGAGCAGGAAAGCACCGATGATATCCAGGGCTTCCAGCAGGTCGTCAACGATTTCATGCGGGCCGCCAACCAGCGGCCCGAGATTGGAAGCGCCTTCACGTTTTTCACCGCCAGTACGCCGGGATACAAAATATCGGTCGACAGGGAGAAGTGTAAGAAAGCGGGAGTCAGCCTGACCGATGTTTTCAATACCCTTCAGACCTTCCTGGGAAGTTACTATATCAACGATTTTACGCTTTATGGGCGGAATTTCAGGGTTGTGGCCCAGGCAGACACCACGTACCGGGATGCCGTCTCTGAACTTGGCAGGTATTATGTCCGCAACAGGCAGGGTGATATGATGCCCCTCAGCACACTGATCAGTTACAAGGTCATTGAGAGCGCCCCGAACATATCGCATTTCAACCTGTACCGGTCGGCCGAATTCGACGGTGATGCGGCCCCGGGATACAGTAGTGGCCAGGCCATCGATGCCTTGCGGCAAACAGCCGCCAGCGTGTTGCCTGCCGGTTACGGATACGAATTTTCGGGGCTGAGCCGCGAGGAAATCGAGGCCGGGTCGAAGTCGGTGCTGATCTTTTCCATTTCCCTTCTGTTCGTCTTCCTCTTCCTGACCGCCCTTTATGAGAGCTGGTCGGTTCCTTTCTCGGTCCTTCTCGCGGTGCCCCTGGGTGCTTTTGGCGCCATCCTGGCCCTGAGCCTGGTACCCAGCCTGTCGGACAATGTCTATGCCCAGGTCGGGCTGGTCACCCTCATCGGCCTGGCAGCAAAAAATGCCATCCTCATCGTGGAATTCGGGAAGCAAAGGGTCGATCACGGTATGGATCTGAACCGGGCCACCCTGGAGGCGATCAGGCTCAGGCTGCGTCCCATCCTGATGACATCGCTGGCATTTATTTTTGGGATCTCTCCACTGATTTTCGCAAAGGGTGCGGGGGCCATTGCCCGTCAGACCATCGGCTGGACCGTCTTTGGAGGCATGCTCGCCGCCACCTTTATCGGGATCTTCATGGTACCCGTTCTCTTCGTGGTGATTACCCGGATAGCTTATGGTAAGAAGAAACTGGAAGCACTTAAGAAGAGACATAAGGCATCGGATGACTATCACGTTTGACGGACAAGTAATTTAAGGTGAGAGGTGAGGGGTGAGGGGTGAGAGGTGAGGGGGGGGGTGATGGGGTGAAGAGGTGAGAGGTGAGAGGTGAGGGGTGATGGGGTGAGGGGGTGATGGGGTGATGGGGTGAAGAGATTAGGAAGTTAGGAAGGCTATGGAGTTATGGATATGTAGTGACTTTGCATCCGAATGACAAAAAAAATGGTAATCGTTCCGAATATGCGCAGGTTCACAACCCGAAGGGTTCACAAACATTAGCCCCGGGTGCAACCCGGGGTCCGGTGCGATTCAAGGATACGAAGGAAAAGTGGAGTTTTCCAACAATTCCGTTCAACGCCACCCGTAGTGACGGGTCACGACCCACCATTCGGAAGCACCGTGACGGGTCATCTACCAACGCCGGTAAAACAGTTAACCCCGAATTTCCCAAAATAATCTTAGCAGAGCGTGCGGGCACCCGCGATTGGTGTGAACCCGTTCAAGACCGGGCCGGTGAGTAGGGCCGGTGCGTTTCAAGGGCGAGCATGGGTTTGCAATCGCGGAGGGTTTCTTTGTTACTTTCTTTTGCCCCTGAAAAGAAAGTAAAGAAGAAAAAAGGAAGCCCACGAAGAATTTTCAAACACAAAGGCCTAAGAATCCTAATTCAGACGATGAATTGAAATGAAACATGAACAACTCACCCACAAAATCATCGGTTTTGCCTTGAAGGTTCATCGCGGGCCCGGGAATGGTTTCCAGTAAGGGATATACCAGCGCGCACTGGCCATTGAAATGAAAAAGCAGGGCCCCGGTGGAATGAAGGTTCCGTGTTTCGGATCAGTATTCGACACCATTGAAACAGAACATTCGTATTACCCTTGCATTAAAGTGGTATGGTTTTCAAGTGAAGGATATAACCACCAAAGCCAGCGAGGAAAGGTCCTTTGGAACGAAAATTGAAATTACGTTAAAACGTTGTATTTTTGTGTCAATGACACTTTTATCCGTTTAGCCAGAGGCAGCAAAGCTTTTTCAATCTGATAAATACCTTTGCATGATGAAAAAAGAAAAAACGAAAACATTACATCTTCCTATCCTGGTCCAGCAGGATGAAGATAATTACACTATCGTGAGCTATCCCGTATTTAAAGGATGTCATTCTTACGGGGCTACTATTGACGAGGCATTAAGCAATATTAAGGAAGTTATTGATATGTGCATTGAGGAGGAGGAAAAAGAGAAAAGTCCGCATATTAACCGTTTTATCGGGTTCAGGGAAATGCAGGTATCCATTAAAAATACTGCGGTTTAATTTACCTGAAATGAAGTTTACAAACTATTTTCTGCATACACGGCAACGGCCTGACCGGAAAGACATTAAAATGGAATGGATTGAGCAGGTTTACAAGTCCCCGGAACATGAAAAAACACAGACCGATGGCAGAAAACGAAAATGGGGAAACATTAAAGAAGTGGAAAAGTATTTCCGTGTTGTTGTCCTGGAGGATGGTGAGACAATACATAACGCGTTTTTTGACAGGGATTTTAAAAAATAACATTATGAAAATAACATATTTCAAAGATACCGATACTTTGTTGGTGAATTTCAATGAAAATGAAATCACCGATAGCAAAGACCTGAACGAAAACGTGCTGGTGGAGATGGATAAAAATGGAAATGTGGTCAGCATGACCATTGAACATGCTCAGCAACAAACCGAAATTACCAGCTTTTCATTTAACCAGGTGGAAAATACCGGTGCTGTTTAATGCAAAAAAGCCCTGGTTTCTCGAGGCTTATTATTTATCTGAATACTGAGAAAATAATCATTTCAAAGGGGGTGGGTATCATTTTTTCTTGTTTGGCGGTATCGTTAATAACCGGTGTTAAAAGCTTGAAGCGTAAAAATGCATTGTGAGGGCGTTAATATCGTATCCTGACGGGTTAAACTTTGATCCTGACGGGTTGCGGACCTGACCGGAGTTATCGGGTTATATCATTTTATTGAAAAAGGCACCCGTGGAATCAGGATGCCTTTTCATAATGAAGAGCATATGCAAGATATAATCAGCTATATCGAAAACCAGAGTATTTCATACCTTATCATTTCTTGTAAAAGAAAATCTAATTTTTATTCATAAAATATTAGCAGTATATTTGCAAATACAGCGAATAAAAACAGGTTTAATGCCAAATATTATAGACTTATGGATACTTTTGGTAAAAAATTGAGAGAATGCAGGGAGTCCAAAAAGCTTTCCCAGAATGAACTGGCTAAACTTATTGAAGCACATCACTCCATCATTGGTAAGTATGAGCGTGACGAGGTAAAACCATCTATTGATGTGGTAAAAAAAATAGCTAATATCCTGGAAACAACCGTGGGTTACCTTTTAGGTGAAAGCCAGGATAAAAATATCTTTAAGGATCCAACAATGCTAAACCGCTTAAATGAGATCTCAGCCCTAAATGATTATGACAGGGAACATATTCTCTATACCATTGACGGACTGATTAAGTCTGTAAAAATTAAGAACATTTCCTCACTCTAAAAAAACAGATCATGATACGCACTGTAGTAACACCCGATAAAAACATACTTTCCTTTAACATTCCTGATAAGTATATTGGGAAAAAAATGGAAGTCATCGCCTTTGCCGTGGATGAGCCTTCCGGAGACATTATCTATTCCGGCAGAAGCCATAAGAGCTTTTCTGCAATCAGGCTAAATACCAAAGGCTATAAATTTAACAGGGAACAGGCAAATGAGCGCTAATTGTTTTATTGATACCAATGTCCTGATTTATTGCTATACCAATGATGAGCCGGATAAACAGTAAAAATCCCTGGATATAGCCAACAGCCCTGACACATTTATCAGCACCCAGGTCTTAACGGAACTCTCCAATACCCTGAAAAAGAAGTTCAACCTTTCCTGGAAAGAAATTGAACCCGTTCTCTCAGAAATAAGTTCCGGGTTCAGCGTATATGTAAACAAGCCCGCTACCATTGAGCACGCTTGCCGTATTGCCGATAAATACCAGTACTCCTTTTATGATTCCCTGATTGTTGCCGCAGCACTTTCCTGTAACTGCAAAACACTCTACTCTGAGGATTTGCAGGATGGTCAAAAGATCGAAAAGAAACTTACCATTGTAAATCCCTTTAAGTAAAAAAACCCCGGAAAATCCGTGAGTCCTTCGGTGTTCAATTGAATAACTTTTTTCAAATTCTTTTCAATTCCCTCCGGGAGTTTCAGTTGAAAAAAAACACCGGCTTGTTTTGACAGACCCCGCCATTATTAACCGTTTAGGCAACCCCCAAAGCCAGCCCCAACAGGAATCGGGGGCAGGCAAGGTTTCTGGAGAAAAAATATTTACGAATTTCGTTTCTGTAATTAATTTTGCTTGTTTATGACATTTTTATCAGCTATTTTTGTTGATAACTACATTTTTGTGTCATTTTAATGATATATAAGTATGACTTTAGGACAACATATTACCACCTTGAGAAAGGATAAAAAGCTTTCACAAAGCGAGCTGGGGAAAAGAGCTGGAACTTCAGGGGATCTGATAGGAAGGTATGAGCGGGACGAAGTAAAACCGTCCATCGATGTGATTATTCGCATCGCCGATGCCCTTAATGTTTCAATTGATTTCCTGGTAGGAAAAACGACATTTGAGATTAACCAGGATATGCTTAGAAGATTCCAGGAGGTTTCTTCGTTGCCTGAGAATGCAAAAAAACAAATTTACATGGTCATGGATGCTTTGATCCGGGACTTTAAAACCGGCCAGGCTTACGCCACTAAATAAATAAGAACTATGCAGCGAATAGTAATTGACATACCGGACAGTAAGGTGGAATTCTTTATGGAGCTCATTAAAAACCTGGGGATAAAAAAAGTGCAGAAGCTTTCCGATAAGCAAAAAAGCTTTGTTGATGACCTGCAGCACTCCCTGGAACAGGTTAAACAGCACCAGGAAGGTAAAATAAAACTTCAATCGGCTGAAGATTTCCTCAATGAGCTATAAGATCCTGGTTACCGATGGCTTTAAAAAGCAGATTAAGAGCATTGCAAAAAAGCACCGATCCCTGAAATCGGACCTGGAAAAACTGACCACCTCTCTCCAGGAAAATCCCCTGCAAGGAGAACCCCTCGGGAAAGATTGCTACAAAGTCCGTATGGCAATAACTTCCAAGGGTAAAGGTAAATCAGGTGGTTCCCGGGTGATTACCTGTGTAAAAGTGATTAACCAAACGGCCTACCTTCTTACTATCTACGATAAATCAGATAAGGAAAGTATTTCTGATAAAGAACTTGATGAACTGTTACGTTTAGCTGGATTGTTATAAAAAAGCCCCGGATTGTTCTGAGACTGTTATTTCTATTCGTCACAGTCATCCTTTGGTACGCTATCAATTGTATCTGATAAATGAAACTCAATTGGCAATGTCATTATAAATTTAACTGGTTTCTTATTATAGAAAGCTGGTTTTTCAAAATGTAATGCCTTTATAACTCGTATAGCTTCTTTGTTTAAATCTTCTCTAATTCCTTTTTCAATTTTATAGCTCGATGTAAACCCCAGTGTGTCAACCTCAAATGTAATATAAATCTTACCTTCTATAGAGTCTTTCACTGCGCTTTCAGGATAGATTAATGATTCTTGTATGTAATTTCTTAGATCCCCATTAAATACAGGTGCATATTCAAATGGATATCCAAGTTCTATAATCGTACTTACTCCTTCTTCATCAATATATTTTCCTTCAAACCCAAAATAATCCACTATACCTTGTTTGTCCATCCCCCTTGTTTTCATGTTATTGAAAACATTTTCATTGGTGAGAAATTTTTCTCCTTTTCTCCATTTTCTAAAATTCTCAGAGGTAAGAGTGGTAAATACAGCACCACCAGCGGCTCCCCATAACATTCCTTTCCCAATGTCATTACCCCAGAGTGCAGCATCAAGCCCCCGGTAATAGCTCCTTCTGCAGTCCCCAATAACAGGTTAGTTGCAAAAGGCATCCCGGCACCACCAATTATTGAAAGACCACCTCCAACACCACCAACTAATGCACCTCTTCCAGCTCCTTTCCAAAAACCGACATTAGGATCTTGTGCGCCTCGTATTCCACCGGTTACGGCTCCTAAATCGGCTCCAATTGTTATGGGTAAAGCCCACAGTTGACCTTTTAAAACAGCTAAGGCGGTAAAAATAAATTCTCCCGATGGATCAGTATAGACGAGCGAGTTATTCAGGCAATAAGTATACCGGTAAACCCTGTTTTAACCTTCCTGCTCCAACTTTTCAATGACCAGTATCCGGCTTCCATTCAAAGAACTTACATCTAAGATAGTGATTTTCTTTTAATCGAAGGTGTCATTGACATACTGGATTTTTTAATAACTTTGTAAAAGAGATTTGGGAAATTAATATCGGCTTATTTTATCTGAAAAGTATTATTAACTAAAAAAATGGAAGCAATAAGAAAAATAGTACATGTCAGAAATAACTCCTTCAAGATTGAGCTTCCGAAAGATTTCAAAGCCAGCAAAGTAGAAGTTATCGTTCTGCCTATTGAGGAAAGATCGAAAATCAAAGGGATTGCCAGGCTCAGGGGTAAATTAAATCTTTCACAGGATCAATACCAGGATTTTCAGGAGGATGTTAAAAACTCTCGTAAAGGATGGGAAAAGAATATCTGATCGATACCAATGCTGTTATTGATTACCTGGATAATAAATTACCAGATAAAGCCGGTGAACTTATGGACGGGATTGATTCCAGAATATCGGTGATTACTCGTATGGAACTTCTTTCATGGCCGGGTGCAAGTCAGGAACAAACCCTTATCCTAAATGAATTTATAAATGCTTCTGAGGTTTTTGCCCTCGAAGAACCTGTGATTGTGAAGGCTGTTGATATCCGGAAAACAGTCAAATCAAAACTTCCTGATGCCATTATTGCAGCTACCGCAATTGTTAACAATCTCTCCCTTATTACCCGCAATACCAAAGATTTTGATAAGATTCAGGAATTAGAAGTGGTTGATCCTTACATATTGTAATTCATTACTATTTAGTGCTTGCAAGAAAACGCCAATAGCTGCGTTATGCTCGACTTCAAAACAGTCATTTACGAATAGTAAACTCCTGTTTTTCAGTCATCGCAAGCCTTGCTCTTGACGTTTTCTTATCAAGCACGGCTAAAAAACATGAGTTTTCTTTCTGACACTATTTAATAAAAATTCTCAGAGCCGAGGATTCCAAAAAGCCATTAGCAATATTCGTATCAAATTTCTTTTTATTTATTTTTAATAAGTAAAAGATATAGAGCTCATTAGTACCTTTATTGAAAAAATCCTCCTTTATTTTAACTCTATAGGAATCCGAATAAACTGTATTTGGGCCTAATACAACCTTACTTGATGGCATCTTCTGAATCAAATTCTTTCTGTGTGCCATGAACTTTTTTTACCGGCAAAGATAACCGCCGGAATCATGGAACGAAAGATGGATTTGCCAGGCGCATATGTTCATCCTTCAAGTTTTGCAACCACAAAGATAACCACTCGGGGTTGGTCTTAACTGACCAACCTTTTTTTCTGTTACTCCAGATTTTTATCCACCCGACACCACTGAAATAGAACATACTTATTAACCTTGCATTAAAGTGGTATGGTTTTCAACTGAAATAGTGGTATGGTTTTCAAGTGAAGGATACAGGCTTTTCTATTATTTCCATTAATTCTAGCTTAGAGCTCCATAAAGTATTGCAGAAGCAAAAGCTAATAGTGCAATCGTAAAAGAATAAATTGGAGCGTATCTAAATTTAATATCCTTATACTTTTGTGTAATCTTCTCATATCTGTTATTGTAAAAAATCAGAAAATAATTCATGATACCAAAAGGCAAGGCAAACTCAATGGTAAAAGCAAAAAAATCATCTAATAATTTCCCAGGAAATAAATCAATGCTTATAAGTGGAATATTAAGTATGTCAAAAAATTTTAGCCATATAAATACTATCCACCAGTTTATTGCATGTATCCACGTTATGTACAATAATAAGGTAAATTTCCAATCTTGTCTATTCGGGTGATGCTTTTTAAAACTTAATATAGCATCGGACCAAACCATATAATAAAAATTATTCATATCAATGTTATATTTTATTTAAACCATCTTGTGTCATCAGTTCCATACCATTTACTAGGTCCATAATTTGCACCCAAGTTAAAAAACACATCCCATGTAACTCTGGTTACTCCATAAACCGCTACAAACTCACCAACAACAGGTATTTGAACACCGTAAAAATATGAAGCTCCTGAAGCAATTATACCCATTGTACCAACTCCAGCATCAACATATGTAATCGGTTGTTGTGTTCCATTAGCTATTTGATAATAAGCAATACCTGTAGTTACAACATTGGCACCTGCAGATACTCCATTCCCTACTTTTGAAACACTGTATAAATTCTTAACATATTGGTTTCCTGTACTCCATCCTGACGCATAGTAGCCTGGGCTAAAACTACCACTTTTCGATAGTCGAAACGTGCCATCAACCATACCTAAACCTGTTCCAAGAGCTCCTACACCTCCCGCTATATTGTTAGCTGTATTTAAACCATCCCCTCCGTTTGCGGCATTATCTATATTTTTATCAAAATAAATTTACTTGAAAAAATAAGTAAAATAATACTTACTAAAATGTATAGAATTGTATACATATTAAAACGTCTATAAACTTTATTTGATTTTACCTTCCATTTTAATGCAAGTTGGTCATAATCCATATATTTAGTGTAAATAATATAATTGTAAATTAATAGGACTGTTACAAACAGTAAGAAAAATATTTTATTATTCTCATGTTTTAAATTAAAAAACAATCTTTTAATAATACTAGAGTATTGAGAGGAAAATGCTAATAGGACAATTAAATTTAAAAATTGCAATATCGAAACAATTATTACACCCATAAGAAAGTATTCATCACCCCCTTTAAATTGCTTATAAAAAGATGTGACTCGGTAATATATATAATTAAAAATTTTCATAACAGTATGGCGTTTTATTCAACCCAATTATCCATATGCTCACTCATCCATTTTCCAGTAAAAGCATATGATCCTGCACTTATTATCCAATAACCACCCGAAACAGCCCATCCTGCACCGGGTATGGCTGCCACAGAAGTAAAAAACAAGTCCATTCCTTGACCAAATGTGGGCATACCCGTTGTCGCCCATGTAAGTGCATAATCTGTCGCCGAATAGGCAATATTTAACTGCGTTAAAGATTTTGCAACAAATTTTCCATTTTGCAAAGTTTCTCCCACAATTCTGTTGCTTCTTTTTAGTAGATAATTATTTCCTATATTTTTTGCTAATGTAACTTTCCCATTTTTCTGCACCCAATAGATACTATTATGTAACCCATTGCTAGTTACATCAGCTAATGTTGAAGCCCCACCAACCATGATATTCCATGCAGTATTGAAATCATCACCCCCGCTATTTGCGGCTTCAGATCAAATAAATTTAAAGAATGAAATTACCGACTACTATCCTAAAAAACTTTTTCCTTCCATTATGTTATGTCGAATGAAACCATAAATTATAGGTATTAAGAGGGAGATTGCAAGATAAATTACAATTAATACTCCTCTTCTTTTCTTATGTTTGAAATCTTCATCTTTCCAAAGCCTCCTATATTCCACGTATTTCTTTGGTTTAACATATTTATTCCAATTTATTATTGGAAACAATATAATAAGAGGTAGAAACCAATATATTGAAAAATTCGTTGGAATAGAATATTCCCAAAAAATTCGAACAAAAATAAATATGTTGAAAATAGTAAAAAACTGAAGAATAGATAAGATTAAAATGGATGTTATTTCTGCTTCAGAATCTTTCTTTTTTTTATAGAAATTACAAACTCTGTAAAAGGTATAATCTAAAAATCTCATTATAAATTAATTAATTTATTACCAAGGTTTGTATGAAGAATTAGGATCAGTAAAAAGCCCTTGTATATGTTCCCCAATGCTTTGTCCTGTTATTATTTGTGTTGTAATATTTGCCAGAAAGTAAGTTCCAGAAACTGCCCATCCAATTCCAGGTACAAATGCCACACTGCCCATAACTAAGTCAAGACTGTTACTTAAATTGACCCCATTAACTGCCATATCAACTCCTGAAATTACAACTCCCGTATATCCAAGTACTTTTCCAGTAGTTCTAATTGCAGGAAGCGAATGTTCAATTGTTCTCGAAAAATCACCAGCAATAGACCTATTTATTCTGGCTTGACTTAAATATTCCCATTCTAATAGTTCTCTACCTTTTGTAGCTAGGCCTGCTCCTCCAACTAATTTACCAGTATTATTTATCCAGTCATTTCCGAATCCATCCCCTCCGTTTGCGGCAAGACTCATCCATTCATCCATAGTATAAACATGTGCATCATAATCATTATTATTAACTACTGTTATTACGCCCAATTCATTAATCCGAATATAATGGCCTTTGCCGTCACCAATTTCAATAAAACTACCAAGTCCATCCGTTCCAGCTGCAAAAGTCGTTTTTCGCTTTTTGATTCTAAAGGTATTTAAACTACCTCCATATATTTCTAAATCAGAAGTAAGAGCCTCCTGAAATGAAACTTCATTTCCATTACTGTTGCGGAAGCCAGTTGAGGATGAAGGATCATAATGAGCCGGGATAGGTAATTGAGAGGAACTCGGATGAAAAGATGTAGAAGATGAATTTTCTGACCAATCACTAAATACGGACTCACTGAATCCGCCACCCCCAAAGTCTTCCTGCCATCCGGTTAATCGTGCATAGTAACCACTGGGATCGGTATATTTGAGAGGATTGTTCAAAACATAGGCATACCGGTTGAACCCCTGGGTCGAACCTGTAGCCAGAATGGGATCCGGGCTCAGCATCTGACCGGTTTCGGAATCGTATAATCTTCCTTTCATATTGATCAGCCCGAAATGATCCAGGTGCTCGTGGCCGGTATATCCACGATCAACCAATAAATCTGTACGGGCTTCCGTCTTGTTCCAGTCCGCAGGGTCCATTCTTCTTCCCAAGGCATCATAGGCATATTCCTGTATAACCTGTCCGGCGGAATCCGTTAAAGCCATGATTGAACCCAGGTAATCGGTATGGATATAATAAAGACTATCCGCGCAATTCGTCTTTTTTATATTTACGGCGACCAATCCCTACGGAGAAGCAATATACGTAAATGCTATGGTATTTCCGTCGGAACCTTGCTAAATTTTTTAAACATAATAATTTGAACAATGGTAAACTTAAAGATTTGATCAATGAACTTTATCAAGCTTATTCTGGAAAAGTTACAGTCCAATCCATATCTTCAAGATCTTGCATACTTAAATCATATCGTTTTCGCACTAAATTATCATGAGTTATTGTACTCCATGGCACGGTTTCAATAACTTCGGCATCAAAAACATAAATCATCAAGGTATCTGAAGGAATTAAATTTCCATAATAAAGCTCCCAGCAATCTCTAATATGCATAGCAGCATCATTATATGAATTACTGCTCACTTTGAAAATTTGAGGATTTAATGATGGACTTGGACTATTAATATAGGTTAATGTATCTGGGTATTCACTCGCCCAAATTATGTATACAGGTTTTTCGCTCTTATTGTAAAATTCGATTTTTCTGTGACAATTAACATTTCTATCTTCACAGGTACTACCAAGTATTAATATTATCACTGGTGTCCGGTAAAAATTTTAGGGTCATGTAAAAAAGGGTTGGTCAGTTAAGACCAACCCCGAATGGTTATCTTTGTAGTTGCTAAACAAAAAAGAATAACCATGAGTAAAAGTACAAATTTTACCGGACAGCCGATTCTGAATCAACTCTTAAAATTCCTGGACAAAGGCAAAATCAGGAAGATAGCCATGGAAAACCAGGCAGACCGTTATGTTAAGAAGTTTTCAACTTACAACCATTTGGTGGTAATGCTCTTTGCTGCCTTTGAAGGTTATCAGTCTATCAGAGAAGTCATTTGGGGTTTATTGGGTGAAGCCCATAAGCTGACTCACCTGGGGTTAGGTTACATCGTTAAACGCAGTACATTTTCGGAGGCAAATAAACGCCGAAGCAGTAAGGTTTTCGGGGATATCTATACGAGTGTTTATCGAAAATGTGCCCCACTTTTAGCGGACAGCCACCTGACAGATACTGATATGAAGCGCCTTTATATTATGGATTCCACCACGATAAGCCTCTTCAAAGAGATCCTTCAGGGCGTTGGCAGGCTCTCCAAAGAAGGTAAAAGAAAAGGTGGTATAAAGGCTCATACAATTATCAAAGCCGATGAGAACGTGCCTTATTTGATCCGCTATTCAGAAGTTGCAAGGCATGATCATTTCTTTTTGGAAGAAGCTCACAGGTTGCCCAAAGGTTCCATCATCACTTTTGACAGAGGATATGTAGACTATGCACAGTATGAGAAGTTCAGTGAAAACCAGATTTGGTATGTTACCCGGTTAAAAGATAAGGCTGTCTATAAATCGACCAGAGACTTTGATGTTCAGAGCGATTCTGCTGTCCAAAAAGATGAAGAGATCACTCTTTACTATGGCAGCAACAAAAAGAAACAACACCGGGCAAGACGCATTATCTATTGGGATGCAGATAATAAACGGGTGTTTGAATTCATCACGAATAACTTCGATCTGACAGCAGAAAAAATTGCCAGGATTTATAAGCAGAGATGGCAAATTGAATTGCTTTTCAAACAACTGAAACAGAACTTCCCGCTCAAGTATTTTTTGGGAGACAATGAAAATGCCATTGAAATCCAGATATGGGCAGCCATGCTGGCAAACCTGTTGATTACGCTTATAAAGAGCAGGGTTAAACGTTCCTGGGCTTTTTCAAATATGGTATCGGTAATCAGGCAGCAGTTAATGAATTATATCAATATTTACAGCTTCCTGGAAGATCCGGAAGGAACATGGAGGAGACTCATTAAGCAGCGAGCGAATGATTTCGAAAATTCCTTATTTCCAGAAATAAGGGGGGCTTACTTTTAAGAAATGAAAAATGCTGTATTGAATATCAGTCAATTAAGTGTATATTATAAGGAATTTTCAGTTTTACCGGACAACAGTGTAATATTATAATGAATAGAAAATAAAACATTGACCTTTTCATTTTATTTCAAATTAATATTGGCTATTATAAATAAGAGAATTAATGAATCCTGGTATTAAGTTACCAATAATAGTAAAGTTAAGAGGTAACATCATGCTATCGTACCAATTTATTATTAAAAACTTTTTTATTAATACACCTTGATTTATAGGATTGTTAAAAGATAGTGTCCAATTATAATTTATTATAGGATTTTCTGCTCGATTCCAATTACTATGTTGTATTCCCCATTCATCCTGCCAATTAAATCCAGTTACATTTTTACTGAAATAAATGAAAGCTCTGACATTGGCATCCTGCTCCGCAGGATTCATATAATGAGGCATCCCTCTTTTACTATTGGCACTCGGTATCCCATATTTAGAATAATATAACCAACCTGCATATTGACTTTGAATATAATGCCCATATTCATGCTGAAATAATGGATTATTTGGATCTGCTGAAATGGTATTATTTCCGATGATAAAGCTACCGTGTGTTGATGCCAAACTATATTTTGTTAAAGGAATATAGTCTCCATTTGTTCTAATTATTGTAGCCCCTCCCCAATAATCAACACTTTCGACATTGCCACCAATATTAGAAAAATGACCATATATTTTTCCAACTAAAGTTTGAGGGAGTTCCCATGTCCAACGACTTAGAGTTCTCCAGAAGCCTCCTTTGAAACCACCTATATCAATTTTCCAGGCTTTATTTGTTGGTGACCAGCTGGCGGAAGGATCAAAGTCTTTCCATGCGCTTTGTCTTGCTTTTTTGCTTGAAAAATCCAATCCTCCATCAATAAAAGCAGTTTTTAACAAGTCGCCTACAAATGTGAAAATAGTTCCAAGAAAGAACTCCCCATCCGGATCAGTATAAATCAGCGGGTTATTCAGGCAATAGGTATACCGGTAAACCCGGTTTTAACCTCCCTGCTCCAACTTTTCAATGACCAGGAACCGGCTTTCATTCAAAGAACTTACATCTAAGATAGTGATTTTTTTTTTTCAATTGAATAACTTTTTTCAAATTCTTTTCAATTCCCTCCGGGAGTTTCAATTGAAAAAGAAAAAACACCGGCTTGTTTTGACAGACCCCGCCATTTTAACCGCTTAGGCAACCCCCAAAGCCAGCGGGGGCAGGCAAGGTTTTTGGAGAAAAAATTTTTACGGATTTCGTTTCTGTGGATAGTTTCAGATCCTGGATAATTCCCGGTTTATGCGACATAAAATTTTTTCTTCAAAACCCCTGGGCTTGACCTTGCGTGGGGAAAGGCCGGTGGCTTTACCTTTGCTCTAAGCGGTTAAAATGAGCCTTCAGAGCTTTGATCGAGGTTTACCGGAGGATTGAGCCCGGTTCGAAGTGGTTTTCCCCGGTTTCAGGAAAGAGCCTGGTTCGAAGCGGCGGGCGGGCTGCGCGGCTATTTAACATAATGTCGCATTATAGGAACCGCCCCTGCAATAAACCCGGGTAGTTAAGGAAAGTCTTCGAGTGGGGCGGGTACTATAATGCCGCATTATGTTAATATAGCTTGGGGCAATTTTTTATGGCAGGCCTTTTTGTTTGTGGGTTGGGGCAGCTCTTTGCTTTTTCTTTTTTGCGGGAGTGCTCGTTAATGGAAAGGATGCAGGGATTAAGGATTGTTTTTGTTTTTTCAATTGAAAAAGAAAAAGCAATGTGCTGCAAGCGGGCAGGACAAAAAGCATGACAGAAAAAATTGCAGAAGGGGGGGCGAGCGGAGGGGCAAAAAAGACAGGGGGAACTTTACAAAATACCCCTAAAAATAAACATTTCATTTTGTAAAGTGGCTGGATTTTTTGCCCCGGGGATATATTGTGGATCTTCTTAGCCCAATGGATGGAACAGCTCTAACTGCCTGGTTAAATTGCTCAGATCCTGACTTCGATACTGCTCGGTACTGCGGATGCTCTTGTGACCTGCCATATACTGCACCTGGCGGATGTTGTTTGATCTTTAGCCAGTTCATAATTACGCTCGATCTTATCTGCCGGGCATCTGTCACCTCCGGATGGATCTTCTTTACTTGTCTGATCACAGCTGCAACCATATCACTGTGCTTTTTGCCGGGAAAGAGCCAGGATTCCCCAGTTTGACCGGATCGAGTCAGGTAATTATCGAGATACTCCTGCATGGCCATTACCTGGCCGGCTTGCAGTTTTAAATGTCTGGCATTGCTTTTCCGGGTCGTTGGGATATAGATCTTTCCTTCGTTTAGATTCACATGGGATGTTTCCAGTTTGGCGAGCTCCCCGCTGGTTATCCCCTGGTAAACCAGCAGACCGAGTATAACAACATTTCTTTGGTGTAGCCGCTTTGCTGTTTTGGTCCGGTGTTCCCACTCCGGCAGGTCCATATAATCCCGGTAAATCTTTTCCAGTTGCTGTTGATTTAGCGTACCGGTATAGGATTCTGTTTTGCCTTTGCCGGATCCGGATCCTGGCGATCACATTATGCTGGATCTTTCCGCTTTGCATCAGGTAATCAAAATAGATCCTGATGGAGTTGATCTCTCTTATGATACTTTGGTTTAGGATTCCCCTGGCTCTTTCACTATCGATAAACTCAAGTGCCTGTTTGTAAGTGATGCATTCCGGATCGATGTTTTGGGTAATACACCAGGATTTAAACCGCCTGATGTGACTATCCTGCACCCGGATGCTTTTTTTGGAGTATCCTTTCTTTTCCCGGTATGCATCAAAGCCCCCTGTCATAGCTCATTTACGATGTGCGTGTATAGCTGGGTGCTTTCTAAACTGGCATGGCCCAAAAACTGCTGGATCATCTCGATTTGCATTCCTTGTTGTAACAGGTGAGTTGCAATGGAGTGGCGAAGGGTGTGCAGCGTGGGACGTTTTGCCTGCAGGCTGCTGCTACCTGAGTTTTTAACCAAAAGATCCAGTCTTAACGACAATGCCTGATCGCTGCAGGCCTCTCCGTACTGGTTAATAAAAAAACTTTCCGGGGATGTGGGATTCGGGCTTCTCTCCAGGAGGATCTTTCGACCTCTTTGTAGGTATTCTGTAAGATATAGTAAGGGTATTTCCGGTTACCGGAACGTTTCTTTGTTTGCTTCCCTTTCCCTCTCTTACAAACACGATCTTTCGCTCTACCTGGATATCCGGGGACTTTAACCCGGTTCCCTCGCTTTTTCGTAATCCACATCCGTAATACACCGCCAGCATCGCCCGGTCTCGCATCTGGATCGCCTCTTCCATCGGCTTGTTCTTTGGCTTTACCTTCGGGTTTTTTATGTAGGTTGCTGCATATAGCCGATCAACCTCTTTTTTCGTAAGCACCTGTATGGGTTTGTAATTCCCGTTTAAATAAGCAAGTTTATCCGGAACATGGGAGATACCGCTTTGGCTTAGGTATTCAAAGAACTTATTTACCGTGCTGATACCGACATTTACCGATGCATTCATAAGCCCGGAGCCGTACAACTTGTTTTCCCTTCGTTTCAGGTAACGCACATAGCGACCTACTTTGTACTGTGTGGCATCTTCAATGCTCCTCGATACCACATCGCTCCAGGTATAGCAAAAACTCACGGATATTTCGCCTGCGGGTTGCAATGGTAGAAGGGCTATAGTTCAGGGTCTCAAGCCACTTTAAAAAGCCCGTTTCCAGGCTTGTAAATTCCTCGCTATATATCCAGTCGGTGATCATTTTTATTTTCAATTGAAAAAAGAAAAGTTCAAAAAAAAGGTATGCTGCTTGTCCCCCTTGTGAAGGTTGTGAAAGTGACTCTAATTTGCCCTGTATCCCTTTGCTGGTAGGCCCTCTGACTTTCACAAGGCAGTTTGTGAAAGTATGTGAAGGTATGTGAAAGTAAAGATTTACAAAGATTTAGCTCTTTTACTGGTTTCATACTCAAGATCTTTTAGCAGCTGATCCAATGCATCAACTCCAAGTTGCAGCTGCTGGTAATCATCCCATATAAGCACTTCATATTCATTACCCGTTTTCATATGCCGGCTGCGGCATTTGATAAATCCACGCCCCTCGAGCTCATCCAAAAAGCGCTTTATCTGCATCGGATGCAGCCGGAAGTATTTGCGGATATCTTTGGCATAAAATGCCGCATCATTTCTGCTGGTATCTGCTATAAAGGTTTTTAAAGATTCAAAGAAGCTTCTGGTCTTGCCTGATAATTCATCGGATTTTCTTAAAAGATTTTCCCGGCTTAATTTATTTGCCCAGCGCACATCTTCAAGGGTCGAGACAAGTAATATATTCCCATCATTATCCTTGATGCGCTTTCGCTGCTTCTGGTTCCACAACGTAATTGCTTTTATAAGGGTCAGGTAATGATTCTTGGTGCGCATTTTTTTAAATACATGTGGCGGCAGCTCCAATCTTTGGAGCAAAAGGGATCACTACCTCCATCGGCTCCAACTGCAGCTGACAGGCCTTTAATAAATCAATGTTTTTTTCGTACTGCCTTATATTAATCAGTCCGGCGGCCACTTTTCCCTGGTATTCCAACACCTGGGCCTCATGCTGTGGATCCTCCTGGATCTGAAGCAAAAAACTTCGGTTGGCATTATCCTCATATACCCTTTCCTTTGTCGTAGCCCCTGCCACACATACCGGACCTTCCACGTGCAGGTACACCTGTTTGCTATCGCCGGTCCTGCTGTTGGTCTTGGTGGAAAAACGGCTGATCTCCTGGTTACTCATCAGCTCACGAAGTGGAAGTAGCGCATTATACGCCCCGTCCAGATCCTCCTGCAAGAGGATCTTGTGCTTTAAAAAGTCTTTCGGGGTATAGTACAGCGTGTTTTCACTTAAGTGATGTAGTTACATTGATGTGCTGCCTGGGTATCGTGCTGGCTACTCCCTGCAGCAAATGAGTTTTCCCGCTGCCACTGCTTCCCATCACGATTGCATGCAGCGGGTTTTTAAACAGCCGGGTCAGGAAAATAAAAAACAGCAGCGTGGCATTGTCACCCTGGCCAACCATCCCAAGGTTGTTAAAAAGATCGTAGGTGAGCTT